>NZ_JCAFTP010000002.1:0-982091 GCF_059370395.1 Stenotrophomonas sp. YJH_SMC_101-4
GAAATGGTGATGCCGGGTGACAACGTCAAGATGGTCGTCACCCTGATCAACCCGGTGGCAATGGACGAAGGCCTGCGCTTCGCCATCCGCGAAGGCGGCCGTACCGTCGGCGCCGGCGTGGTCTCGAAGATCATCGAGTAATCTGGTAGTATCTGCGCCCCGATGTTGCCTGGGTAGGGCATCGGGGCGTATCAAATGGGAAAGCAGGCACAGGATGTGCCTTGTGTTCCCCGGACCAGGAAGGGTCAATGCCATTCAGGCGGCGTCAACAGGCGACTGTTGACAGCTGCCTTGCGTGCCATTATGCTTCTACGTCTGGGCAGGCCTGGGAACGGGTCTGCCTACGTTTTTGAGGTCTATGGAGTGACCTTGTCGGCCTGCAGGAGTGTGGGCCGTCCGTATTCAGGAATTTCATGGGACAAAGCAACCCAGAGGCTTTGTCTGTCGCTCTTTTAACGAAGGAACCTACCGCCATGGCGGACCAAAAGATCCGGATCCGGCTGAAAGCGTTCGATCATCGTCTGATCGACCGTTCGGCCAGCGAGATCGTTGAAACGGCAAAGCGGACCGGCGCGCAAGTGCGTGGCCCGATCCCGCTGCCGACCAAGATCGAGCGTTACACCGTTCTCGTTTCCCCGCACGTCGACAAGGACGCGCGTGACCAGTACGAGACCCGCACGCACAAGCGCGTGCTCGATATCGTTGACCCGAATGACAAGACCGTGGACGCGCTGATGAAGCTCGAACTGGCTGCCGGCGTCGACGTTCAGATCAAGCTGACCTGAGGACTACGACCATGACGAAGAAGTATTCGTTGGGCTTCGTGGGCCGCAAGGCCGGCATGAGCCGCGTGTTCACTGAAGATGGCCGCTCCATCCCGGTGACCCTGATCGAAGCAACCCCGAACCGCATCGCGCAGATCAAGACCGTCGAAACCGACGGCTACAGCGCCGTGCAGGTGACCGTCGGCGCGCGTCGCGCTGCCCTGGTCAACAAGCCGGAAGCCGGCCACTTCGCCAAGGCGAAGGTGGAAGCGGGTCGTGGCCTGTGGGAATTCCGCGTTGAAGACGCGCAGCTCGGCGATTTCGCCGTTGGCGGCGAAGTCAAGGCGGACATCTTCGAAGTCGGCCAGATCGTCGACGTCCAGGGTGTCACCAAGGGTAAGGGCTTCCAGGGCACCATCAAGCGCCACAACTTCCGTATGGGCGATGCAACCCACGGTAACTCGCTGTCGCATCGCGCGCCGGGTTCGCTGGGTCAGCGCCAGACCCCGGGTCGCGTTTTCCCGGGCAAGAAGATGTCGGGCCACATGGGCGCGGTGCAGCAGAGCACCCAGAACCTGGAAGTGGTCAAGGTCGACGTCGAGCGCGGTCTGATCGCCGTTCGCGGCGCCGTTCCGGGCGCGGCGGGTGGCGACGTGATCGTCCGTCCGGCGAGCAAGGCATAAGGAGAGATGACGATGGAACTCGTTATCACGGGTAGCAACAACAAGGTCTCGGTCTCCGACGCCGTGTTCGGTCGCGATTTCAGCGAAGATCTGGTCCACCAGGTCGTCGTTGCCTACCGCAACGCCGGTCGCGCCGGCACCAAGGCACAGAAGACTCGCTCCGAAGTGGCTGGTACCACCAAGAAGTCGAAGAAGCAGAAGGGCGGCGGCGCGCGTCATGGCGCACTGACGGCTCCGATCTTCGTCGGCGGCGGTGTCACCTTCGCGGCCAAGCCGCGCAGCTTCGAGCAGAAGGTCAATCGTAAGCAGTACCGTGCCGCCATGTGCGCGATCCTGTCCGAGCTGAACCGTCAGGGCCGTCTGACCATCGTGGAGTCCTTCGACGTCGAAGTGACCAACACGAAGGGTCTGATCGCCAAGCTGGCCGGCCTGGAAGTGGGCAAGCGCCCGCTGATCGTCACCGAAGAAGCGTCCGAGCACCTGTACCTGTCCGCCCGCAATCTGCCGTACGTGCAGGTGCGTGACGTCCAGGGTCTGGATCCGGTCTCGCTGGTGGGTGCCGACACGGTCGTCATCACCGCTGACGCGGTCAAGAAGGTCGAGGAGTGGCTGGCATGAACAGCAACGAAAAAATCTTCAGCGTGCTGCTCGCCCCGCGTGTCTCCGAAAAGACCGCGCGCCTGCAGGAACTCTCCAACCAGTATGTCTTCGAAGTTTCGAACGAAGCCACCAAGGCCGATGTAAAGGCCGCGGTTGAGCAGCTGTTCGACGTCAAGGTCGAAGCCGTCAACGTGGTCAACGTCAAGGGCAAGAACAAGTCCTTCCGTAACCGTGCTGGCCGCCGCGGCGATTGGCGCAAGGCGTACGTTCGCCTGGCCGATGGCCAGTCGATCGATGTAACGGCCAAGGCCTGAGGTACATCCCATGCCATTGATGAAATTCAAGCCCACTTCCCCCGGCCGCCGTTCGGCCGTGCGCGTGGTCACTCCCGACCTGCACAAGGGTGCTCCGCACGCTGCGCTGGTCGAGTCGCAGAGCCGCTCGGGTGGTCGTAACCACCATGGCCGCATCACCGTGCGTCACGTCGGTGGTGGTGCCAAGCAGCACTACCGCATCATCGACTTCAAGCGCAACAAGCTGGGCATCCCGGCGCGCGTGGAACGCATCGAATACGATCCGAACCGCACCGCGCACATCGCTCTGCTGTGCTACGTCGACGGTGAGCGTCGCTACATCATCGCCCCGAAGGGCCTGAAGGCTGGTGATCAGGTGATCGCTGGTTCGGATGCCCCGATCAAGGCCGGCAACACCCTGCCGCTGCGCAACATCCCGGTCGGCACCACCATCCACTGCATCGAACTGAAGCCGGGCAAGGGCGCTCAGATCGCTCGCGCCGCGGGTGCGGCCGTGCAGCTGGTGGCTCGTGAAGGCATCTACGCCACCCTGCGCCTGCGCTCGGGTGAAATGCGCAAGGTTCCGGTCGAGTGCTGCGCCACCATCGGCGAAGTCGGCAACGACGAGCACAGCCTGGAAAAGCTGGGCAAGGCCGGTGCCAAGCGTTGGCGCGGCGTCCGCCCGACCGTTCGTGGTGCTGCCATGAACCCGGTTGACCACCCGCACGGTGGTGGTGAGGCGAAGGCCGGCCAGGGTAATCCGCATCCGGTCACCCCGTGGGGTGTCCCGACCAAGGGTTACAAGACGCGCCATAACAAGCGCACTCAGCAGTTCATCGTCCGCGATCGTAGGGGCTAATCGACCATGGCACGTTCACTCAAGAAGGGCCCGTTCGTCGATCACCACCTCGTCAAGAAGGTGGAGGCCGCTGCGGGCAGCAAGAAGCCGATCAAGACCTGGTCGCGCCGTTCGATGATCCTGCCTGACATGGTAGGCGTCACCATTGCCGTGCATAACGGCAAGAACCACATCCCGGTTCTCGTCAACGAGAACATGGTCGGCCACAAGCTCGGCGAATTTGCCATCACCCGGACCTTCAAGGGTCACGGTGGTGACAAGAAGTCGGGCAAGTAAGGAGAGATGACAATGGAAGCGAAAGCCATCCTGCGCACTGCGCGCATCTCCCCGCAGAAGGCTCGTCTGGTCGCTGACCAGGTGCGCGGTCTGCCGGCCGAGCGTGCGGTCAACCTGCTGAAGTTCTCGGACAAGAAGGCTGCCCACCTGATCAAGAAGGTGGTGGAGTCGGCTATTGCAAATGCCGAAAACAACCAGGGCGCCGACGTCGACGAGCTGAAGGTTCAGACCATCATGGTTGATGAAGGTCCGACCCTGAAGCGTTTCATGGCGCGGGCGAAAGGCCGCGGTACCCGCATCCTCAAGCGCACCAGCCACATCACTGTGGTTGTGGGCGCCGCCAAGTAAGCGGATAAGGAAAAGACCATGGGTCATAAAGTTCATCCGATTGGTATCCGCCTCGGCATTTCCAAGGACTGGAACTCCAAGTGGTACGCCAACAAGGCCGAGTTCGCTGGTTACCTGGCAGCCGACCTGAAAGTGCGCGACATGCTGCGCAAGAAGCTGGCTCAGGCCGGCATCAGCAAGATCCTGATCGAGCGTCCGGCCAAGACCGCTCGCGTGACGATCCACACCGCCCGTCCGGGCGTGGTGATCGGCAAGCGCGGTGAGGACATCGAGAAGCTGCGCAAGGAAGTGAGCGAAATGATGGGCGTCCCGGCGCACATCAACGTCACCGAAGTGCGCAAGCCGGAACTGGACGCGCAGCTCGTTGCCGAGTCGATCGCCCAGCAGCTGGAGCGTCGCATCATGTTCCGCCGTGCAATGAAGCGCTCGGTCGGCAACGCGATGCGCCTGGGTGCCCTGGGCATCAAGGTCAACGTTGGTGGCCGCCTCAACGGTGCAGAAATCGCCCGTTCGGAGTGGTACCGCGAAGGCCGCGTGCCGCTGCACACCCTGCGTGCCGACATCGACTATGGCTTCGCTGAAGCCAAGACGACCTACGGCATCATCGGCATCAAGGTCTGGATCTACAAGGGCGAGGTCTTCGATTTCTCCCAGGTTGGCCAGGAAAAGCAGGACGACACCCCGTCGCGCAACGATCGTCACGATCGCGGCGACCGTGGTGACCGTCAGCGCCCGGCCCGTGAAGCGAGGTAACGACAATGTTGCAACCCAAGCGAACCAAGTACCGCAAGGTACACAAGGGCCGTAACGATGGCCTGAGCTGGAGCGCCAACGCTGTCAGCTTCGGCGAATACGGCCTGAAGGCAACCGCACACGGTCAGCTGACCGCGCGTCAGATCGAAGCGGCCCGCCGCTCGATCAGCCGCTACGTCAAGCGCGGCGGCAAGATGTGGATCCGCGTGTTCCCCGACAAGCCCATCACCAAGAAGCCCATCGAAGTCCGAATGGGTTCTGGTAAGGGTAACGTGGAATACTGGGTGGCCCAGATCCAGCCCGGCCGCATGATCTATGAAATCGAGGGTGTTTCCGAGGAAGTGGCTCGCGAGGCGTTCCGCCTGGCCGCCGCCAAGCTCTCGGTCACCACCACTTTCGTGACCCGTACGGTGCGCTGATGGATATCAAAACTCTCCGTGAAAAGTCGGCTGACGAACTCAAGGCCCACCTGATCGACCTGCGTAAGGAACAGTTCTCTGTCCGTATGCAGCAGGTCACCGGCCAGCTGCCGAAGACCCACGACATTCGCCGGGTCCGTCGCGAGATTGCTCGCGTCAAGACCCTGCTCGGCAGCACGAAGTAAGGATGGCCGCTATGAGCGACAATACTGAAAAGAAGACGCTGCGCACGGTCGAAGGCCGTGTCGTCAGCAACAAGATGGACAAGACGGTTACCGTCCTGGTTGAGCGTCAGGTCAAGCACGCGTTGTACGGCAAGTACATCAAGCGCTCGACGAAGCTGCACGCCCACGATGCCGACAACGCCTGCAAGGAAGGCGATGTCGTCCGCGTGACCGAGATTGCTCCGATGTCCAAGACCAAGAACTGGCGCGTGGTGGAAGTCATCACGCGTGCGGCTGAATAAGGAGTCTGAATCATGATCCAGATGCAGAGCTACCTTGACGTCGCGGACAATTCGGGTGCCAAGCAGGTGATGTGCTTCAAGGTGCTGGGTGGTTCCAAGCGCCGTTACGCCGGCATCGGCGACATCATCAAGGTCACCGTGAAGGATGCGATTCCGCGCGGCAAGGTCAAGAAGGGTGAAGTGTATGACGCCGTCGTGGTGCGTACCCGCAAGGGTGTGCGTCGCGCCGACGGTTCGCTGATCCGCTTCGACGGCAACGCGGCCGTCCTGCTGAACAACAAGCAGGAGCCGATCGGTACCCGTATCTTCGGGCCGGTGACCCGTGAACTTCGTTCGGAGAAGTTCATGAAGATCGTCTCGCTCGCTCCCGAAGTGCTGTGAGCGACAGGAGATAATCATGGCTAACCGTATCAAGAAGGGCGACCAGGTTGTCGTCAACGCTGGCAAGGACAAGGGCAAGCAGGGCGAAGTCGTCCGCGTCGACGGCGACCGTGTGGTCGTCGCCAACGTGAACATCGTCAAGCGCCACACCAAGCCGAACCCGCAGGCAGGTGTTGCCGGCGGCGTGGTCGAGCGCGAAGCTTCGATCCATATCTCCAACGTGAATGTTCTGAACCCGGCTTCGGGCAAGGGCGAACGCGTTGGCTTCAAGGTGCTGGAGGATGGACGCAAACTGCGTGTGTTCCGCTCCAGCGGTGAGGCGCTCGACGCCTGAGGAATGAGAAGATGAGTTCCCGTCTCGAAAAGTTCTACAAGGACGAAGTGGTGCCGGCGCTGATGAAGCAGTTCGGCTACACCAATCCGATGGAAGTGCCGAAGCTGGTCAAGGTCACCCTGAACATGGGTGTCGGCGAAGCGGCCACCAACAAGAAGATCCTGGAAAACGCCGTCGGCGACATGACCAAGATTTCCGGCCAGAAGCCGGTTGTCACCAAGTCGCGTGTGTCGGTTGCGTCGTTCAAGATCCGTGATGGTTGGCCGATCGGCTGCAAGACCACGCTGCGTCGCCACAAGATGTACGAGTTCCTGGATCGCCTGATCAACATCTCGCTGCCGCGCGTGCGCGACTTCCGTGGTGTTTCCGGTCGTTCCTTCGACGGCCGCGGCAACTTCAACATGGGTGTGAAGGAGCAGATCATCTTCCCGGAAATCGACTTCGACGCCGTCGACGCGATCCGCGGTATGGATATCGCCATCACCACCACTGCGAAGACCGATGCGGAAGCGAAGGCGCTGCTGGCAGCGTTCAAGTTCCCGTTCCGTAACTGATCTGTCGAGGAAACCGAAATGGCAAAGACCTCCATGGTCAACCGCGACATCAAGCGGGAAAAGCTGGCAAAGAAGTACGCTGAAAAGCGTGCAGCTCTGAAGAAGATCGTGTCCTCCGTGGACGCGACCTACGAAGAGAAGATCGACGCCGCAACCAAGCTGGCCAAGCTGCCGCGCGATTCGTCGCCGAGCCGTCAGCGCAACCGTTGCGAGCTGTCGGGTCGTCCGCGTGGCGTCTACAGCAAGTTCGGCCTGGGCCGTAACAAGCTGCGTGAAGCCACCATGCGTGGCGACGTCCCGGGTCTGCGCAAGGCCAGCTGGTAATCCCAGCCGGCCCTGCGATCAGGAGCCCCTCCGGGGGTTCCTGAACCGGGCAGGGGAGGCGTTCAGCCTTCCCGACGTAAAAAAACCGAAGAGCCCGGCGCAAGCCGGGCTCTTTTGGCGTATACTCCCGCGTCTTGCCCTGTGCAAACGGGGTTGTAGGAGTGGGCTTTCGGCCCGCTGCATCAAGGGACCTGGCCCGTTTCCAGGAGACAACAGATTTTCGCGAAAGCGGATATCGGTGCACTCAAAGGTACTCATATGAGCATGACTGATCCCATCGCCGACCTGCTGGTCCGCATCAAGAATGCGGCCGCGGTTGGCAAGCAGACGGTGAAAGCCCCGTCGTCCAAGATCAAGGTTGCGATCGCCCAGGTCCTGAAGGACGAGGGTTACATCACCGACCTGCGCGTGACCCAGCTGGAGAACAACAAGTCCGAGCTGGAAATCGTGCTGAAGTATTTCGAAGGCAAGCCGGTCATCGCGACCCTGAAGCGCTTCTCGCGTTCGGGCCTGCGCCAGTACCGCGGCAAGAGCGAGCTGCCGAAGGTCATGAACGGCCTGGGTATCTCCATCATTTCCACCTCCAAGGGCATCATGACTGATGCGCAGGCGCGCCAGCTGGGCGTCGGCGGCGAAGTCCTGTGCTTCGTGGCCTAAGGCGAAAGGAGTAGAACTATGTCCCGCGTAGCCAAGAAGCCGATCGACCTGGGTAAGGTTGAACTGAACGTCCAGTCGGACAGCGTCACCGCCAAGGGCCCGAAGGGCTCCCTGTCGCTGGCCAAGCCGGCCGGTATTGCCATCAACGTCGACAACGGCGTTGCCACCCTGAGCACCGAGAACGCCGAGCTGGTCGCACTGACCGGTACCGTGCGTGCGATCCTGGCCAACATGGTCAAGGGCGTGTCCGAAGGCTTCGAGCGCAAGCTGGAGCTGGTCGGCGTGGGTTACCGTGCTGCCATGCAGGGCAAGGACCTGAGCCTGTCGCTCGGTTTCTCGCACCCGGTCGTGTTCGTGGCGCCGGAAGGCATCACCATCACCACCCCGACCCAGACCGAGATCCTGGTCCAGGGCGCTGACAAGCAGGTCGTCGGTGAAGTTGCCGCCAAGATCCGTGCGTTCCGCAAGCCGGAGCCGTACAAGGGCAAGGGCGTGAAGTACTCCGACGAAGTCATCATCCGTAAGGAAGCCAAGAAGGCCTAATTAGGCACTTCCGCTTTCAAAGGAAAAACATCATGAACAAGAACATCGCCCGCCTGCGTCGCGCCAAGTCGACCCGCGCCCACATCCGTGAGCTCGGCGTCGCCCGCCTGTCGGTGTTGCGCACCGGCCAGCACCTGTACGCCCAGGTCTTCACCGCCGACGGTTCCAAGGTGCTGGCTGCCGCCAACACCACCCAGACCGACGTCATGGAAGGCCTGAAGAACGGCAAGAACGCCGACGCCGCCGCCAAGGTCGGCCGCATCGTTGCCGAGCGCGCCAAGGCCGCCGGCATCGAGAAGGTTGCCTTCGATCGTTCGGGCTACCGCTACCACGGCCGCATCAAGGCCCTGGCAGAAGCCGCCCGCGAAGCCGGCCTGCAGTTCTAAGGGATAAGGGCAGGGGACCTGTGGTCTCCTGCCCGCCTGCTCGCCCGCCTGAGTGAGGCGGGACGGCGCCACTCTTCTGCAGTGGTCCCCCGGAACAACGCGACATTCCACAACCATAAGCGGCCTCGAGCCGTACATACCCAAACTACCAAGGAATCAACATGGCAGAAGAGCGTCAGCAGCGGGGTCGCGATCGCGACCGTAACCGCGAAGAGAAAGTCGACGACGGCATGATCGAAAAGCTGGTCGCGGTCAACCGCGTCAGCAAGACCGTCAAGGGTGGCCGCCAGTTCACCTTCACCGCCCTGACCGTGGTCGGCGACGGCGAAGGCAAGGTCGGTTTCGGCTATGGCAAGGCCCGCGAAGTGCCGGTCGCCATCCAGAAGTCGATGGAGCAGGCCCGCAAGAACCTGGTCAGCGTTGACCTGAACAACGGCACCCTGTGGCACACCATCAAGGATGGTCACGGCGCAGCCCGCGTGTTCATGCAGCCGGCTTCGGAAGGTACCGGCGTCATCGCCGGCGGTGCCATGCGCGCCGTGCTGGAAGCCGTTGGCGTGAAGAACGTGCTGGCCAAGGCCACCGGTTCGCGCAACCCGATCAACCTGGTGCGTGCCACCGTGAAGGGCCTGTCTGCTGCGCAGTCGCCGGCCCGCATCGCGGCCAAGCGCGGCAAGAAGGTGGAGGAACTCAACCATGGCTAATGAGTCCAACAAGACTGTGAAGGTGCGCCTGGTGCGCGGCCTGCGTGGTACCCAGTCGCGTCACCGCCTGTCGGTGCGTGCTCTGGGTCTGAACAAGCTCAACGATGTGCGTGAACTGAAGGACAGCCCGCAGGTTCGCGGTCTGATCAACACCGTTCACTACCTCGTCAAGGTTGAGGAGTAATCGATCATGACTCTGCGTCTCAATGAACTGAGCCCGGCACCGGGCGCCCGCACCGAGCGCACCCGCGTCGGTCGCGGTATCGGCTCGGGCCTGGGCAAGACTGCCGGCCGCGGCCACAAGGGTTCGTTCGCCCGTAAGGGTGGCGGCAAGATCAAGGCTGGCTTCGAAGGCGGCCAGACCCCCATGCAGCGTCGTCTGCCGAAGATCGGCTTCCGTTCGCCGATCGCCAAGGACACCGCTGAAGTGCTGCTGTACGCGCTGGACAAGCTGCCGGCCGGTGAGATCGACTTCGCCGCCCTGCGTGCTGCCAAGCTGGTCCCGAGCACTGCGAAGAAGGCCAAGGTCGTCGTCAAGGGCGAAGTGACCAAGGCGTTCACCCTGAAGGGTATCGCTGCCACGGCGGGTGCCAAGGCCGCGATCGAAGCTGCCGGCGGCAGCGTAACGGAGTAAGAAAATCATGGCGCAAGCTGGCATCGGTAACCTCGCGGGCGGAATGGGCAAGTTCACTGAACTTCGCCAACGTTTGCTGTTCGTCGTCGGGGCTTTGATCGTCTATCGCATCGGCTGCTACGTGCCGGTGCCGGGCGTCAATCCCGATGCCATGCTTGCCATGATGCAACAGCAGGGCGGCGGCATCGTGGACATGTTCAACATGTTCTCGGGCGGCGCCCTGCACCGTTTCAGCATCTTCGCGCTGAACGTGATGCCGTACATCTCGGCATCGATCGTGATGCAGCTGGCCGTGCACATCTTCCCCGCCCTGAAGGCGATGCAGAAGGAAGGTGAGTCCGGCCGCCGCAAGATCACCCAGTATTCGCGCATCGGCGCCGTGCTGCTGGCAGTGGTGCAGGGCGGTTCGATCGCGCTGGCCCTGCAGGGCCAGGTCTCGCCGTCGGGCGCTCCGGTCGTGTACGCACCGGGCATGGGCTTCGTGCTCACCGCCGTGGTCGCGCTGACCGCCGGCACCATGTTCCTGATGTGGGTCGGTGAGCAGGTCACCGAGCGCGGCATCGGCAACGGTGTGTCGTTGATCATCTTCGCCGGTATCGTCGCTGGCCTGCCGGGTGCGATCATCCACACCTTCGACGCCTACCGCGACGGCAACATCCAGTTCATCCAGCTGCTGCTGATCGCCATCGTCGTGCTCGCCTTCACCTTCTTCGTGGTGTTCGTCGAGCGTGGCCAGCGCCGGATCACGGTCAACTACGCGCGCCGCCAGGGCGGTCGCAATGCGTACATGAACCAGACCTCGTTCCTGCCGCTGAAGCTCAACATGGCCGGCGTCATCCCGGCGATCTTCGCCTCGAGCCTGCTGGCCTTCCCGGCCACCCTGGCCATGTGGTCCGGCCAGGCCGCCAACCAGAGCAGCTTCGGCCAGGTCCTGCAGAAGGTCGCCAACGCGCTGGGCCCGGGCGAGCCGCTGCACATGATCGTCTTCGCCGCGCTGATCACCGGTTTCGCGTTCTTCTACACCGCGCTGGTGTTCAACTCGCAGGAAACTGCCGACAACCTGAAGAAGTCGGGCGCGCTGATTCCGGGCATCCGTCCGGGCAAGGCCACTGCCGACTACATCGACGGCGTGCTGACCCGCCTGACCGCGGCCGGCTCGGCCTACCTGGTGATCGTCTGCCTGCTGCCGGAACTGATGCGCACGCAGCTGAACGCCTCGTTCTACTTCGGCGGTACTTCGCTGCTGATCGTGGTGGTGGTGGTGATGGACTTCATCGCCCAGGTGCAGGCGCACCTGATGTCCCACCAGTACGAGAGCCTGCTGAAGAAGGCCAACCTGAAGGGCGGCAACCGCGGCGGTTTTGCCCGCGGCTGATTGGCCTGTTATACTTTCGTCTTCCTGACGTGATGGTCCCTCCGCTTCGCGGACTCCGGCCACACAAACGAAGGGCGGCCCCCGCAGCGGTTCCGGGTGGGGGTGTGATGAGGTGGTCCCGCGCTGGAGTAGCGCGGGCGGCTCCGGGGGAAACCCCAGGTCCAACCCCATCCGGCGCCGGAGCCTGGGCACACTCCCCAGGCCGGGTTCATGAAACCAATGGTTTCACGGGCTTCCATGTAAACCGGAACCTTGTTAGTATCGCTAGTTCACTTTTTTGATCCATCCTGCCGGATTGGCGTGCCCGAGGCGCGCTGTCGGCCATCACTCAGCTGGAGAACCGCGTCATGGCGCGTATTGCAGGCGTCAACCTGCCAGCCCAGAAGCACGTCTGGGTCGGGTTGCAAAGCATTTACGGCATCGGCCGTACCCGTTCGAAGAAGGTCTGCGAAGTCGCAGGCGTTGCTTCGACCACCAAGATCCGCGATCTGTCGGAGCCGGAAATCGAGCGCCTGCGCGCCGAAGTCGGCAAGTACATCGTGGAAGGCGATCTGCGCCGTGAGATCGGCATCGCGATCAAGCGCCTGATGGACCTGGGCTGCTACCGCGGCCTGCGTCACCGTCGTGGCCTCCCGCTGCGTGGCCAGCGCACCCGTACCAACGCCCGCACCCGCAAGGGTCCGCGCAAGGCGATCAAGAAGTAAGGGACTGAGAAATGGCTAAGCCCGCTGCTAAGACCAAGAAGAAGATCAAGCGCGTCGTCACCGACGGCGTTGCCCACGTCCACGCTTCGTTCAACAACACCATCGTCACCATCACCGACCGCCAGGGCAACGCTCTGTCGTGGGCGACCTCCGGTGGCGCTGGCTTCCGCGGTTCGCGCAAGTCGACCCCGTTCGCTGCCCAGGTGGCTGCTGAAAAGGCCGGTCGTGCTGCGCTGGACTACGGCGTGAAGTCGCTGGAAGTCCGCATCAAGGGCCCGGGTCCGGGCCGTGAGTCGGCCGTGCGTTCGTTGAACAACGTCGGCTACAAGATCACCAACATCATCGACGTGACGCCTATCCCGCACAACGGGTGCCGTCCGCCGAAGAAGCGTCGCGTCTAAAGGGAGCGATAAGAAATGGCTCGTTATATCGGTCCTACCTGTAAGCTCGCCCGTCGCGAAGGCGCCGACCTGTCCCTGAAGAGCCCGGCGCGTGCGCTGGACTCGAAGTGCAAGCTGGAGCAGAAGCCCGGCCAGCACGGCGCCACTGCCCGCAAGGGCAAGCTGTCCGACTACGCCACCCAGCTGCGTGAAAAGCAGAAGGTCAAGCGTATCTACGGCCTGCTGGAGCGTCAGTTCCGCAACTACTACAAGAAGGCCTCGACCAAGAAGGGCAACACCGGCGAGAACCTGCTGCAGCTGCTGGAAACCCGCCTGGACAACGTCGTCTACCGCATGGGCTTCGCCGTGACCCGTCCGGCTGCCCGTCAGCTGGTGTCGCACCGCGGCGTCACCGTGAATGGCAAGTCGGTCAACCTGGCTTCGTACCAGGTCAAGGCTGGCGACGCCATCGCCCTGTCTGAAAAGGCTGCCAAGCAGCTGCGCGTCCAGGAAGCCCTGACCGTCGCCGCCCAGCATGACCTGAGCCCGTCGTGGGTTGAAGTGGATTCCGGCAAGTTCACCGGCATCTTCAAGGCTGTTCCGGATCGTTCGGATCTGCCTGCGGACATCAACGAAGCGCTGATCGTCGAGCTGTATTCGAAGTAATTCACATTGGAGAGCCCCCGGCGACGGCCGGGGGTTCACTAGGAGAACCCGCAACATGACGGTTACCGCCAACCAGGTTCTGCGTCCTCGCGGTCCGCAGATCGAACGCCTTACCGACACCCGTGCAAAGGTCGTTATCGAACCTTTGGAGCGGGGTTACGGGCATACGCTGGGTAATGCCCTGCGTCGCGTGCTGCTGTCGTCCATCCCGGGCTTCGCCATCACGGAAGTCGAAATCGACGGCGTGTTGCATGAGTACACCACGGTCGAAGGTCTGCAGGAGGACGTGCTCGAAGTCCTGCTGAACCTGAAGGACGTGGCCATCCGTATGCACTCCGGCGACAGCGCCACCCTGTCCCTGTCCAAGCAGGGCCCGGGCGTTGTCACCGCTGCCGATATCAAGGTCGACCACAATGTGGAGATCCTGAACGGCGAACACGTGATCTGCCACCTGACCAAGGATACGGCGATCAACATGCGTCTGAAGATCGAACGTGGTTTCGGCTACCAGCCGGCTGCCGCGCGTCGTCGTCCGGACGAAGAAACCCGTGCCATCGGCCGCCTGGTCCTGGATGCCTCGTTCTCGCCGGTCCGCCGCGTCGCCTATGCCGTTGAAGCGGCCCGCGTCGAACAGCGTACCGACCTGGACAAGCTGGTCATCGATATCGAGACCAACGGCACCATCGACGCCGAGGAAGCCGTGCGCACCGCCGCCGACATCCTCAGCGACCAGCTGTCGGTGTTCGGTGACTTCACCCACCGCGACCGCGGTGCGGCGAAGCCGGCCAACAACGGCGTGGATCCGGTGCTGCTGCGCCCGATCGACGATCTGGAGCTGACCGTGCGTTCGGCCAACTGCCTGAAGGCTGAAAGCATCTACTACATCGGCGATCTGATCCAGAAGACCGAAGTGGAGCTGCTGAAGACCCCGAACCTGGGCAAGAAGTCGCTCACCGAGATCAAGGAAGTGCTGGCTCAGCGCGGCCTGTCGCTCGGCATGAAGCTGGAGAACTGGCCGCCGGCCGGTGTCGCCAGCCACGGCATGCTGGGCTGATATCGGTAATGCCTGAAGGCTCCACCGTTCGCGGTGGGGCCTTCAACGCAACACAACATGCCACGACGAACCGCAGGTTCGCGGGGCAGGTCGTCCAGGACGGGCGGCCAGGACCAACCGCAGTCCGCGCAGCAACGCCAGGAAGGCGACAACGATCCGCACAGCCTCATCATTAACCAAGGAATATCACCATGCGTCACCAGAAGTCTGGCCGTAAGTTCAGCCGCACCAGCGCCCACCGCGAAGCGATGTTCAAGAACATGGCTGCCTCGCTGTTCAAGCACGAGCTGATCAAGACCACCCTGCCGAAGGCCAAGGAACTGCGCCGCGTTGCCGAGCCGCTGATCACCCTGGCCAAGGTCGACTCCGTCGCCAACCGCCGTCTGGCCTTCGCCCGCCTGCGCGACAACGAAGCCGTGGGCAACCTGTTCACCATCCTGGGCCCGCGCTACGCGAACCGTCCGGGCGGCTACCTGCGTCTGCTGAAGTGCGGTTTCCGCGCCGGCGACAACGCGCCGATGGCCTACGTCGAGCTGGTCGACCGTCCGGTCGTGGCCGAGGAAGTGGCCGAGTAATCGGACTGCTCCAACGCGACACAGCGAAAGCCCGGCCTCTGCCGGGCTTTTGCGTTCTGGTAGCGCCGGGCCATGCCCGGCGTTTCCGTATCCGCTACGCTCGCCGGGCATGGCCCGGCGCTACCTGCGGCACAATGCGACCCACACCGTTCCGACAGGCGTCACCTGTGGCGGTTCAGACGGCGCGCACTCTCGGTTACGCTTGGCGCCTGATCCATTCGAGCGTTGACGATGAATCCACTGCGCTGGCCCTTCCGCGCCCAGTTCTTCCTGGGCTTCCTGATCTGCGCGGGCCTGCTCGGCTACGCGATCTTCCTGCAGCTGAAGATGGGCCTGGAGCCGTGTCCGTTGTGCATCTTCCAGCGCCTGGCATTTGCCGCGCTGGGGCTGCTGTTCCTGATCGGTGCACTGCACGGGCCTTCCAACCGTCCCGGCCGCGCGACCTATGGCGTGCTGGCCTTCATTGCCGCCGCAGTGGGCGTCGGCATCGCCGCGCGCCACGTCTACGTGCAGATGCTGCCGCCGGAAATGGGTTCCACCTGTGGCCCGCCGCTGGCCTTCCTGAGCGAGACCATGGGCCCGCTGGAAGTGTTCCGCACCGTGCTGACCGGTACCGGCAACTGCGGCAACATCGACTGGACGTTCCTGGGCCTGACCATGCCGATGTGGTCGGCCGTGTGGTTCGTGCTGCTGGCGCTGTGGGCGCTGGTGGTGTCGCTGCGCAAGGTCAAGCGCTGAAGCAGGGGAGTGCCGGCCGCTGGCCGGCACTACCTCAGAAGTCCTGCTGCAGGCTCAGGTAAGCGCCACGGCGCGGCCCCCACTGCGGGGCGAACACGCCGACACCGCCGCCATCGCGCAGCTGGTAACTGCGGTCCAGTGCGTTGATCACGGCCAGCTGCACGTGCAGCGGATGACCGCTGTCGGCGTTGAAATCGTGTCCGGCGCTGAGATTCACCTGCAGGTAGGACGGCAGCTCGCCACCATTGGGCACGCCCTCGATGTCCGAACGCAGGCCGCTGCCGAACACGTAGTTGGCCCCGATCCGGTTGTGCCCAGCGAAGGCGTAACTGAGGCCACCGGACGACGTCAGCTTCTGGTCGTGGTCGAGGTGGATCCAGTGGTTGGCCGCATAGGCCAGCGCGTCCGGATCGAGGTTGTACTGGCCGGTGATGACGTCGGTACCGATGGCCTTGTTCAGCGCGGCGTTGAAGTAGGCGCTGAACGGACCGTTGCTGTAGTCGGCACTGAACTCCAGGCCGCGGATATGGCCACGGCGATAGTTGAAGGTCGAATAGATGTAGGCGGCGCCGAACTGGCCTTCGTCCTGCAGGCGGGCGACGCGTCGGTCATACGCATCCAGGCCCAGGGTCAGGTGCTCGCCCAGTTGCTGCGAGACGCCGATGTCGTAGTAGTCGCTGCGCTCGGCCAGCGGCGTGTTGTTGCCGCCGCTGGGCTGCTGGTTGGTGGTGCCGTCGTATAGCGCGATGTCGCTGCTGGCGATCAGTTCGCTGGCCGGTGGCGTGAAGTAGCGCGAATAGCCGGCGTGCACGGTGGTGCTGTCGCTGGCATTCCAGACCACGCCCACGCGCGGGCTGAGCTGGCCCTCGGTGTGGCCGAAGGCTTTGTAGCGGTCGCCACGCAGGCCGTAGTTCACGGTCCAGTCGTCGCCGAGCTTCCATTCGTCCTGCACGTACAACGCCAGCGTGCTGGCATGGAACGCGCTGCGATCAGGTATCAGCAGCGGTGTGGTGCTGGACTGCTGGCCGGCATCATCAACCGGGAACACCCAGCTGTTGTTGCTGGCCCGCGCGTTCTCGTAATTGCCGTACAGGCCGTAGCGCAGCGTGTGGTCGTTGCCCAACGGCGCCGAGAAGTCGGCCTGCAGCGTGTTGGCGCGGTTGCTGCGCTGGACCTGCGAGGCGACGCCGCTGAACACCAGATCGCCGACCACATCGGGATTGAAGCCGACATCGCTGTATCGCTGCCCGGCCGAGACCTGGTAGGCGGTGTCGCCCAGTGTGCCCTGCAGCACCAGCATGCCGAAGCGCGTGGTCTCGCGCTGGGTCTCATCCAGCTGGCTGGAATCGAAGGTGGTGGTGTCCAGGTAGCCGAACTGCGGCGTCTGGCCGGGGTTGACCGGAATCTGGAAGCGGTTGTTGGCGAAGCCGGCGAACACGCTCAGGCGGGTGGTGTCGTTGACCAGATAGGTCAGGTCGGCGAACGCCTTGCCTTGGTGGGTATCGTCATGCTCCGGCTTGCGCGAACGGGTCGGGTTCTCCAGGCCGACTTCGTTCTGGTCGTAGTTGCCGGTCAGGAACCAGCTCCAGCGCCCCTGCGAGCCCCACCATGAGGCATTCGGATTGACCTTGCCGAACGAGCCGGTGGTGATGCCGACGCTGCCGCCATTGCCGAGCTCGGCGCCACTGCGGGTGGTGATGTCGACCACCGCGGCGGTGCGCTCGCCGAACTGTGCTGGCAATGCCCCGTCCATCAGCCGGATGCTCTTGATCGTGCGCGCATCCAGGGTCTGGCCGAAGCCGGAGATCGATTCGGGCAACAGCACGCCGTTGATGCGGTACTGCAGATTGGCGTGGTCGCCGCGCACGTGCACGCCACCATAGGAATCCTGGACCACGCCCGGCGCCTGCAGCAGCACCTGGCTGAGCGGCGCGGAGGCGCCCAGCGGCTGCTTCTGGATGTCCTCGGCGGTGATCTGGTACTGGCTGCTGCCGATGTCCGGCGACAGTGCGTTGCGGGCCTGGTCGAGCTGGGCGCTGACGGTGACCGTGTCGAGGTCCTTCACGGGAGCGGCGGCATCGGCGGCCACAGCGAGGGAAGGCAGGCTGGCCAGGGTCAGGGCGAAGGTGATGCCGGTAGCGAGCAGGGAGGGCTTCATGGCGGATACGCTGTGGAAGGGGCCAATGGGGATTGAGTGTTACTTCGTAACAGTGCGTGGCGAATCATGCGCCTGTCCGGCTGGCCGTGGGCATGCCGCTTTTGGCCGGTCGCGATGCCCTTTCCCCGGCGTTCAGTCATGTGCAGACGACGTTCGACCCTTTGCGACAGCGGTCGGCTCTGCGACCATGAACGTCTCCCACCTCCGGAAGCCTGCAATGAGCCTGTCCGCCGTTTCGCCTGTCCCCGATCCCGTCGCAGCGGCCACCGGCGCTGCCTGGTCGCCGGAGAGCTGGCGTGGCAAGACCGCGCTGCAGATGCCGACCTACCCGGACCCTGTGGCGCTGGACGCTGCCCTGCACGAGCTGAAGCGGCTGCCGCCGCTGGTCACCTCGTGGGAGATCCTGGCGCTGAAGCAGCAGCTGGCCGAGGCCCAGGAGGGCAAGCGCTTCCTGCTGCAGGGTGGCGACTGCGCCGAGAATTTCAGCGACTGCGAATCGGGCACCATCTCCAACCGCCTGAAGGTGCTGCTGCAGATGAGCCTGGTGCTGGTTCACGGCCTGCGCCAGCCGGTGATCCGCGTCGGTCGTTTCGCCGGCCAGTACGCCAAGCCGCGTTCGGCCGATACCGAGACCCGCGACGGTGTGACGCTGCCGAGCTACCGCGGCGATGTGATCAACGCGCCGGCCTTCACCGAGGCGGCGCGCCTGCCGGACCCGAAGCGGATGCTGCAGGCCCACGCGCACTCGGCGATGACGATGAATTTCGTGCGTGCGCTGATCGACGGTGGCTTCGCCGACCTTCACCACCCCGAATACTGGAACCTGGAATGGGTAAGCCACTCGCCGCTGGCCGCCGAGTACCAGAAGATGGTGGCCTCGATCGGTGATGCGGTGCACTTCATGGAGACCCTGGCCGGGGCCCGCGTGCACAACCTCAACCGCATCGATTTCTACACCTCGCACGAGGCGTTGCTGCTGCCCTACGAGCAGGCGCTGACCCGGCAGGTGCCGCGCCAGCAGGGCTGGTTGAACCTGAGCACGCATTACCCGTGGATTGGCATGCGCACCGCTGCGCTCGATGGCGCACACGTGGAATACCTGCGTGGCGTGCGCAATCCGATCGCGATCAAGGTCGGCCCATCGGTGACGCCGGACCAGCTGCTGCGCCTGATCGACGTGCTCAACCCGCATGAAGAACCGGGCCGCCTGAGTTTCATCCACCGCATGGGTGCGGCGCAGATCGCCGAGAAGCTGCCGCCGCTGCTGGATGCGGTCAAGCGCGATGGCCGTCGCGTGCTGTGGGTGTGCGATGCGATGCATGGCAACACCGAAAGTACCGCCAACGGTTTCAAGACACGTCGCTTCGACAATGTGCGTGGCGAAGTGGAGATGTCGTTCGATCTGCATGCGGCCGCAGGCACGCGCCTGGGTGGTGTGCACCTGGAGCTGACCGGCGAGGACGTGACCGAATGCACCGGTGGCGCACGCGAGCTGACCGAGCGTGATCTGGAGCGCGCCTACCGTTCGACCGTGGACCCGCGGTTGAACTACGAGCAGTCGCTGGAGATCGCGATGGCGATCGTGCGCAAGCAGGAGCAAGTGCGGTAAGGGTTTTTCGGCAGGGCTTGCAGCCCTGCACCTGCCCAGAATCCGAAGCAACAGCAAAAGCAACAGCAGAAGCGGCATTCCGTGGGATGGCGGGGCGGTGTGGGTGGTCAGGACACGCCGTAAACCCGTCCATGGGGGCTCGATGGCGCCATCCATGGCGCCAACGGTCCTGTCCACCCACACCGCCCCGCCTCTGACAGATCCCTGCGGTCTGTTGGTAACTGCGGCCGTTGTTCAGCGCGGTTGTTGGTGGGTGTCGACCTTGGTCGACACGATTTTTCTTGCATATATCGAATGAGTCATCCACGCACGGCGTGGATCTACCGTGTCGACCAAGGTCGACACCCACCAGGGCAATACGCCGTTCCGACAGGTCGCAAGAATCTGTCGAAGGCGGGGTGGGTCCGGTTGCGGGAGTGTCCGCGGCATGGATGCCGCGGCCAAGCCCCCATGGAAGGGTTTACGGCGTCTCCCGCAACCGGACCCACCCCGCCATCCCACAGGAAACCCGCTTCTGCTTCGGCTGTTGCTGTTGCTGTTGCTGTTGCTCCAGCTTGCAGCAGGTGCAGGGCTGCAAGCCCTGCCGATCAACACCCTGCTTACGAACGGCTGACGTGACGCTCATGCCCCATGCGCGAGGCTGTCTGCTTGGCTGTTCGAGTGGAGGTGGCAACAGTGCACTGGCAAAGCGCACAGGCCTACGCATGGCCGTTGGGATTGGCAGCAGTAGTGGGTGGCATCGGTGCGTGGCTGATCCTGTGGATCTACCATCGGCTGAAAGGGCGTGATCGCCGGCGTGCGCGCATCGGTCGTGTGCTGGGGCTGCCGATGGCCACTGCATGGCCGCTGCTGCTGTTGATTCCCGCGTTGCAGGCCACACCGCTGCAGGATCCGTTGCTGGGCAATCTGCAGCATGTGCTGCACATCGCGTTGACTGCCTGCTTCATCTGGTTGCTGGTACGTGCGGTGGCGGCGGGCGAGCGCGCAATCCTGCGCAGCCATCCCATCGATGTCTCCGATAACCTGGAGGCGCGCCGCATCCAGACGCAGACGCGGGTGCTCAGTCGTGTGCTGATGGGCGGCATCGTCGTGCTGGGCGCGTCGTTGGTGCTGCTGACCTTCCCGATGGTGCAGAAGATCGGTACCGCGCTGCTGGCCTCGGCGGGCCTGATCGGTCTGGTGGCCGGTATCGCGGCCAAGCCGGTGTTCGGCAACCTGATCGCTGGCCTGCAGATTGCAGTGACGCAGCCGATCCGCCTGGATGACGTGGTGATCGTGGAAGGCGAATGGGGCCGCATCGAGGAGATCGGCAGCAGTTACGTGGTGGTGCGCATCTGGGATGAGCGGCGGATGGTGGTGCCGTTGACCTGGTTCATCGAGAACCCGTTCCAGAACTGGACGCGGCGCAGCGCCGATCTGCTCGGCACTGCGTTTCTGTGGCTGGACTACCGGGCGCCGATCGCGGCGATCCGCGCCGAACTGGAGCGCATTTGTCGTGGCGAAGCGCTGTGGGATGGCCGGGTCTGCGTGACCCAGGTGACCGAGACCAGCGAGCGTGCGATCCAGGTGCGACTGCTGGTCAGCGCGCGCAGCTCCGGTGATGCCTTCGACCTGCGTTGCCTGGTGCGCGAGCGCATGCTCGACTTCCTCGCGCGTGAGCATCCGCAGTCGCTGCCGCAGGTGCGTGCGCGGCTGCAACACGAAGACGAGCTGGATATGCCGCGCGGCCCACGTGCGCGCACCGCGGATGTGCGTTCGCCTGGCGCGGAGGATGGTGAAGCGGCGATCGTGCCGGCGGAGCCTGACCAGCCTCTGTAGAGCCGGGCCATGCTCGGCCGCTTTCGATCTTCCGGTGAAGCCGAGCGTGGGCTCGGCTCTACAGAAACACGATCACGGCTCGCCGGCGTCGATCAATGCATCGGTATCGAAGTGCGGCGGGCGCCGTGCGCGGGTGCGCTGCTCGTAGGCGTAGGCCATTTCGATCAGCTTCGGTTCGCTCCAGGCGGTGCCCATGAACAGCAGGCCGACCGGCAGGCCATCGATCTGGCCCATCGGCACGGTCAGGCTGGGGTAACCAGCGACGGCAGCGGCGCTGTAGCTCTCGCCGGGGAAGTCGTCGCCTTCGCTGCGGATCGGCCATGCCACACCGGTGGTGGGTGCGACCAGCGCGTCGAGCTGGTGGGCGGCGAGGGCGGCGTCGATGCCTTCCGGGCCGGCCAGGCGGCGCGCATCGCTGCGCGCGCGGATGTAGGCGGGGTCGGCCAGGCCAGCAGTGGCATCGGCCTCTACCAGCAGCTCCTGGCCGAACAGGCCCAGTTCCTGCTTGCTGTGCGCCTGGTTGAAGGCAATCAGTTCGGCCAGGCTGCGCAACGGCGCGCGGTGGGTGCTGAAGTAGCGCTCCAGCCCGGCCTTGAATTCGTACAGCAGCAGCGTGCGCTCGGCTTCGGCCCAGGCGCCCTGGTTGGGCAACTCGACGGGGACCACGACGGCACCAGCGCGACGCAGCTCGGTCGCTGCCTGATCGATCAGCGGCGGCATGCCGCGGTACTTCAGCAGCGGCGTCTGCAGCAGGCCGATGCGTTTGCCGCGCAGGCCCTGCGGGTCCAGGCGTGCGGTGTAGTCGTAGACCGCGCGGCCGGGCATGGTCGCGGTGGCCGGGTCGGCATCATCGCGGCCGGCGATCGCGGTCAGCACGGCGGCAGCGTCGGCGACGCTGCGTGCCATCGGCCCGGCAGTGTCCTGGCTGAAGGAGATCGGGATGATGCCGTCGCGGCTGACCAGGCCGACGGTTGGCTTCAGGCCGACCACGCCGTTGATCGCCGCCGGGCAGACGATGCTGCCATCGGTCTCGGTACCGATCGCCACGCTGGCGAGGTTGGCGGCCACGGCCACCGCGCTGCCGCTGCTGGAGCCACAGGGCGAATGACTCAGCCGATAGGGATTGCGGGTCTGGCCACCGCGCGCGCTCCAGCCGGAGATGGAGTCATTGCCGCGGAAATTGGCCCATTCGCTCAGATTGGTCTTGCCCAGCACCACCGCACCGGCTTCGCGCAGCCGGCGCACCAGGTAGGCATCGTCCGGACGGAAGCCCTGCAGGGCCAGTGAGCCGGCGCTGGTGGCCATCGGCGCGGCGTTGATGTTGTCCTTCAGCAGCAGCGGGATGCCATGCAGCGGGCCGCGCAGGCGTCCTTCGCGGCGCTCGCGGTCGCGCGCGGCGGCTTCCTTCAGGGCATCGGGGTTGAGCTCGATCACTGCGCGCAGGCGCGGCCCGGTGCGGTCCAGGGCGGCGATGCGCTGCAGGTAGGCCTGGGTCAGGGTGGTGCTGTCCAGTTCACCGGCGGACATTCGCGCCTGCAGGTCGGCAACATCGGTTTCGGCGTACGGGAACGGCACGTTGCGGCTCGCAGGTTCGGCCGCATGCGCGCTGGGCGTGGCCGGGCTGCAGCCAGCCGAAAGCAGCGCCGGCAGCGCGGCGAGCAGGCAGGTCAGCAGAGGCGGCAAGGACGGGCGCATGGGGCGGCTTGGTCGGCTCCAATCCCCAGTGTAGCGGGTGCTCAGCGGTGACGCTTGCGCAGGTCGCGGGCGAGGACGTAGACCACGATCAGGTTGATCGCCAGGATCGTCCACGACGGCCAGCCGGGATGGCGGATGATCGCGAAGATGTCGAACGGCAGGTACAGGGCGGCGGTCAGGCAGCCCAGCCAGGAAGCCCAGGCCTTGGCCCGCCACAGGCCCCAGGCCTCAACCAGGTGCAGCAGGCCGTAGCCGATCATCCCCGCCGCGGCCAGGTGGACCGCGTCGGGGCTGATCATGTGCAGCAGCGAGGGCAGGGTGCCATGGTCCGGATCCAGGCTGAAACGCCGGATCAGGGCCATGATGCCGTGCCGTAGCGGCTGCGGTCCGAGCACTTCCAGCCCGGTGGCGGCCAACAGCGCCAGCATCGCCTTGCTCGCTTCGAGCAGGGCGATGACATGGAGACCCGGATGCCGGTGTGGATCCGGGTTGTAGCCGCTCTGGTTCACGGGGTGCTGGCTCAGCCGCCGCGCGAAGCCTTCTTGCGGTCGCTTTCGGTCAGGAACTTCTTGCGCAGACGGATCTCCTTCGGGGTGATCTCGACCAGCTCGTCGTCTTCGATGAAGTCCAGGGCCTGTTCCAGCGAGTACTTGATCGCCGGGGTCAGCTGGATCGCATCGTCCTTGCCCGAAGCGCGCATGTTGGTCAGCGGCTTGGTCTTGATCGCGTTGACGGTCAGGTCGTTGTCCTTGGAGTGGATGCCGACCAGCTGACCTTCATACACGTTGTCGCCTTCAGCTGCGAACAGCTTGCCGCGTTCCTGCAGCGGGCCCAGCGAGTAGGCCGGCGTGGTGCCCGGCGCATTGGCGATCATCACGCCGTTGATGCGCTTGGCAATCGCGCCCTGTTCCTTCGGACCGTAGTGGTCGAACACGTGGAACAGCAGGCCCGAACCCTGGGTCAGGGTCTTGAACTCGTTCTGGAAGCCGATCAGGCCACGGGCCGGGATCGAGTATTCCAGGCGCACGCGGCCCTTGCCGTCCGATTCCATGTTCTTCAGCTGGCCCTTGCGGGTGCCCAGCTTTTCCATCACGCCGCCCTGGTGGATTTCTTCGATGTCCACCACCAGCTGCTCGATCGGCTCCATCATCTGGCCGTCGATTTCCTTGATGATCACTTCCGGGCGCGACACGGCCAGCTCGTAGCCTTCGCGACGCATGTTCTCGATCAGCACCGACAGGTGCAGTTCGCCACGGCCGGAGACCAGGAACTTGTCAGCGTCTTCCAGCTGCTCGACCTTCAGGGCCACGTTGTGGACCTTTTCACGGTCCAGGCGGTCCTTGATCTGGCGGCTGGTCAGGAACTTGCCACCGGACAGGTCCTTGTTGCCGGCGAACGGCGAGTTGTTGACCTGGAAGGTCATCGAGATGGTCGGCTCGTCGACGGTCAGCGCCGGCAGGGCTTCCGGGAAGTCCGGCGCGCAGATGGTGTCGGAGATGGTCAGCTCCTGGATGCCGGAGATGGCCACGATGTCGCCGGCCTCGGCCGAATCCTGCTCGATGCGCTCCAGGCCCATGAAGCCCAGCACCTGCAGCACCTTGCCGTTGCGCTTCTTGCCTTCACGGTCGATGACCGCGACCTGCATGTTCTTCTTCAGGGTGCCGCGCTGGATGCGGCCGATGCCGATCACGCCCACGAAGTTGTTGTAGTCCAGCTGGCTGATGCGCATCTGGAACGGGCCTTCCGGGTCCACTTCCGGACGCGGCGCGTGCTGCATGATCGCTTCGTACAGCGGGGTCATGTCGCCGTCGCGCACGGTGTCTTCCAGGCCGGCGTAGCCGTTCAGGCCCGAGGCGTAGACGATCGGGAAGTCCAGCTGCTCGTTGGTCGCGCCGAGCTTGTCGAACAGGTCGAAGACCTGGTCGATCACCCATTCCGGACGGGCGCCCGGACGGTCGACCTTGTTGACCACGACGATCGGCTTGAAGCCCATCGCGAAGGCCTTCTGGGTCACGAAGCGGGTCTGCGGCATCGGGCCGTCCATCGCATCGACCAGGATCAGCACGGTGTCGACCATCGACAGCACGCGCTCGACCTCACCACCGAAGTCGGCGTGGCCGGGGGTGTCGACGATGTTGATCCGGTTCTTGATGCCGGTCTTCTTGTCTTCCCAGGTGATGGCGGTGTTCTTGGCCAGGATGGTGATGCCGCGTTCCTTTTCCTGGTCGTTGCTGTCCATCACGCGCTCGGCGAGGACGGTGCGCTCGGACAGGGTGCCGGACTGCTTCAGCAGCTGGTCGACCAGGGTGGTCTTGCCATGGTCGACGTGGGCGACGATGGCGATGTTGCGAAGATTTTCGATGGACATACGAAAGGGGGCCAGTCGGCGCCGGATTTGGAAAAAGAAGTCCAACATTATACGTCGAACTTGACGATTCGCGAAAAGGTGGATTTCACGCCGGTCATGGGGCCCATTCAGCTGGCTGTCCGCAGCGGCGGCCGAGGCCGCCAGGACCGTCGTGTGGGGCTCCCCCGCCGGCGGCTGAAGCCCGGATCTGCGCCCATGGTCGAAGCCGCCGCCGCCACGAGGCAGGTGTAAACTAGGTGGCTAGACGCGTTCCCCTCTGCATCAAGGATCTTCATGTCCCTCATCGCCACTTTCGACACCACCCAGGGCCCGATCAAGGTCGAGCTGTTCGCCGACAAGGCGCCGCTGACCGTGGCCAACTTCGTGAACCTGGTCAAGCACGGTTTCTATGACGGCCTGATCTTCCACCGCGTGATCGCCGACTTCATGATCCAGGGCGGCTGCCCGCAGGGTCGTGGCACCGGCGGCCCGGGCTACAAGTTCGAAGACGAGAAGAATGGCGTGAAGCACGAGGTCGGCTCGCTGTCGATGGCCAACGCCGGCCCGAACACCAACGGCAGCCAGTTCTTCATCACCCACATCAAGACCGACTGGCTGGACGGCCGCCACACCGTCTTCGGCAAGGTCCTGGAAGGCCAGGCCATCGTCGATTCGGTCAAGCAGGGCGACGTGATCCATTCGATCACCCTGGAAGGCGACGTCGACGCCGTGCTGGCCGCCCAGGCCGAGCGCGTCGCGGAGTGGAACAAGCACCTCGCCGCCTGACCCCCCTTCGAGACGGCCACCCACGGGTGGCCGTTTCCCTGTTCCCCGCCGCCCGCCAGGCCAGCGTGGCCACGCCCGCGGCGTCCCATCAAACGCTTGCAAGCAAGAGGAAACCCCCATGAAAGCACCCGTTCGTGTTGCCGTGACCGGCGCCGCCGGCCAGATCGGTTATGCCCTGCTGTTCCGCATCGCCTCCGGCGAAATGCTGGGCAAGGACCAGCCGGTCATCCTGCAGCTGCTGGAACTGCCGGTCGACAAGGCCCAGGCCGCCCTGAAGGGCGTGATGATGGAGCTGGAAGACTGCGCCTTCCCGCTGCTGGCCGGCATGGTCGGCACCGATGACGCCGAAGTCGCGTTCAAGGACGCCGACATCGCCCTGCTGGTCGGCGCACGTCCGCGTGGCCCGGGCATGGAGCGCAAGGACCTGCTGCTGGAAAACGCCAAGATCTTCACCGCCCAGGGCGCAGCGCTGAACAAGGTCGCCAGCCGTGACGTGAAGGTGCTGGTGGTCGGCAACCCGGCCAACACCAACGCCTACATCGCCATGAAGTCGGCGCCGGACCTGAAGCCGGAAAACTTCACCGCCATGCTGCGCCTGGACCACAACCGCGCGCTGAGCCAGCTGTCGACCAAGCTGGGCAAGCCGGTCGGTGGCATGGAGAAGCTGGTCGTGTGGGGCAACCACAGCCCGACCATGTACCCGGATTACCGTTTCGCCACCGCCGATGGCGCATCGATCGCCGATGCGATCAACGACCAGGAGTGGAACGCCAACACCTTCATCCCGACCGTGGGCAAGCGCGGCGCGGCGATCATCGAAGCCCGTGGCTCGTCCTCGGCTGCTTCGGCCGCCAACGCTGCCATCGACCATGTGCGTGACTGGGTGCTGGGCAGCAACGGCAAGTGGGTCACCATGGGCGTGCCGTCCGACGGTTCCTACGGCATTCCGGAAGGCGTGATCTTCGGCTTCGCAGTGACCACCGAGAACGGCAAGTACACCCTGGTCAAGGATCTGCCGATCGACGACTTCAGCCAGAAGTACATCGACAAGACCCTGGCCGAGCTGGAAGAAGAGCGCGCCGGCGTCGCCCACCTGCTGGGCTGATGCAGGCGGTACCGGCCACGGCCGGTACCTCCACCGCGATGGTGGGTACCGACCGTTGGTCGGTACGCTCACCGCAGAAGACGGGGAGGCTTCGGCTTCCCCGTTTTCGTTTGGAATTCCTGGAATCGCATGATCCACCTGCACTACATCGACGACGCGCTGCTGGTGGCCGAGAAGCCGGCCGGCCTGCTGTCCGTGCCCGGCCGCAGCGCCGAGAACCAGGACTGCGTGGTCGCGCGCCTGCAGGCGCTGTACCCGGATGCGTTGACGGTGCATCGGCTGGATCAGGTCACCTCCGGCCTGCTGCTGCACGCGCGAGGCAAGAAGATGCAGGCCGCATTGTCGATGCAGTTCGAGCAGCGCCAGGTCGGCAAGCGCTACGAAGCCGTGGTGCAGGGCGTGCTCGAAGGTGATGCCGGCGAAGTGGACCTGCCATTGATCGTGGACTGGCCGAACCGGCCGAAGCAGATGGTCGACCATGAGCGCGGCAAGCCGGCGCTGACGCGCTGGCGCGTACTGGCCCGCGATGTCGAGGCGCAGCGAACCCGCGTGGAACTGGAACCGATCACCGGCCGCAGCCATCAGCTGCGCCTGCACATGGCCAGCCTTGGCCATCCGATCGTCGGCGATGTGCTGTATGACGCGGCACCGGCGCAACGCGTGCATCTGCATGCGCGCAGCCTGCGGTTTACGCATCCGCTGACGGGCGAGGCGCTCGCGTTCGAGTCCGCGGCTCCGTTCTAGGGGCCGGCAGGGCTTGCAGCCCTGCACCTGCCGAAGCTTTCAGGCAACAGCAACAGCAACGTCAAAAACTAAAGCGGCATTCCGCGGGATGGCGGGGCACTGTGGGTGTGCGGGGACGCCGTGAACCCATCCATGGGGGGCTTGGTCGCGGCATCCATGCCGCTCACACCTCGCACACCCACAGTGCCCCGCCTTCGACAGATTTCCGTGGTCGTTGGTAGGTGTCGACCTTGGTCGACACATCTGTCAGAAATCGAATCGAATGGAATTCATCCGCGCATGGCGTGGATCGAGCGTGTCGACCAAGGTCGACACCCACCAAGAGCAGGCAATGCCAGCCCGAAAGATTGCGGGGAACTGTCGAAGGCGGGGTGGGTCCGGTTGCGGGGGCGTGAGCCGCATGGATGCGGCGACCGAGCCTCCATGGACGGATTCACGGCGTCCCCCGCAACCGGACCCGCCCCGCCATCCCCGGTAAGCCAGCTTCTGCTGTTGCTTCGGCTTCTGCAGGTGCAGGGCTGCAAGCCCTGCAGAACAAACCCACCCCCTACCAAGGTAGGGCGGCCCGCTCGCCAGCGCCGGACTATCCTCGAACCCATGACTTTGTCTGGGAGGGCTGCGTCATGAACTACGAGGAAACCTACCGTCGCTCGATCGACGAGCCGGAGGCCTTCTGGGGCGAGGAAGCCAAGCGCATCCATTGGCACAAACCGCCGCAGCAGGTGCTCGACTACAGCAACCCGCCGTTCCGGCGCTGGTTCGTCGGTGGTGAAACCAATCTCTGCTACAACGCCGTGGATCGCCACCTGGCCGAGCGCGCCGACCAGCTCGCGCTGGTCGCCATCTCCACCGAAACCAACAGCACGCGTGAGATCACCTATCGCCAGCTGTATCGCGAAGTGAACGACTTCGCCGCCGTGCTCAAGCACCTCGGCGTCGGTCACGGTGACCGCGTGGTGATCTACATGCCGAACATGGCCGAAGCCGTGTTCGCGATGCTGGCCTGCGCGCGCATCGGTGCGGTGCACTCGGTGGTGTTTGGTGGCTTCGCCGCGCACAACCTGGCGCTGCGCATCGACGATGCGAAGCCCAGGCTGCTCATCGCCGCCGATGCCGGCATGCGCGGTGGCAAGCTGATTCCGTACAAGCCGATGGTCGACGCCGCCTGCGCCGAAGCGGCTTCGCCGCCACCGCATGTGCTGATCGTGTCGCGTGGGCTGGATGCAGCCGAACCACGCGTGCCGGGCCGTGATGTGGAGTACGCCACGCTGCGTGCGCAGATCGGGGAAGTCGATGTGCCGGTGCAATGGCTGGAAGCAAGCGAACCGAGCTACCTGCTGTACACCTCCGGCACCACCGGCAAGCCGAAGGGCGTGCAGCGTGATGTCGGTGGCTATGCCGTGGCGATGGCGCAGTCGATGGAGACGGTATTCGACTGCAAGCCTGGCCAGGTGATGTTTTCCACCTCTGATGTCGGCTGGGCTGTCGGTCATTCCTACAATGTGTACGGCCCGCTGATCGGTGGTTGCACCTCGCTGCTGTACGAAGGGCTGCCGACCAATCCGGACCCGGGCATCTGGTGGGCACTGTGCGAGCAGTACAACGTGCGAACGATGTTCTCGTCGCCCACCGCCATCCGCGTGCTGAAGAAGCACGACGCAGACTTCATCCATCGCCACGACCTGCGCGCGCTGAAGTACCTGTTCCTGGCCGGTGAGCCGCTGGATGAACCGACCGCGCACTGGATCAGTGAAGCGCTCGGCAAGCCGATCATCGACAACTACTGGCAGACCGAAACCGGCTGGCCGGCACTGACCCTGCTGCCGGGCCTGGAGATGAAGCCGGTGCGCTTCGGTTCGCCGGGTTTCCCCAATCTCGGCTATCGGATGAAGGTGATCGACGAGAACACCGGTGAGGAAGTCGCACCGGGGCAGAAGGGCGTGCTGGTGGTGTCGCCGCCGTTGCCGCCGGGCTGCATGAGCACGGTGTGGAATGATGACAGCCGCTTCCTGCAGAGCTACTTCAGCCACTTCAAGGAACTGCTGTACAGCTCGCTGGACTGGGCGATCCGCGATGATGATGGTTACACCTTCATCCTCGGCCGCACCGACGATGTGATCAACGTGGCCGGGCACCGCCTGGGCACGCGCGAGATCGAGGAGGCCATTTCCAGCCATCCGCGCGTGGCCGAGGCTGCCGTGATCGGGGTCAAGGACGAACTGAAGGGGCAGGTGCCGCTGGTGTTCGTCACCCTCAAGCAGGGGCTCGATGGCGAGGATCCGGCGCCGGTGGTGGCCGAGATGATGGCGACGGTGACGACTTCGCTTGGTGCGGTAGCGCGCCCGGCGCATGTGCACGTGGTCAATGCACTGCCCAAGACCCGTTCGGGCAAGCTGCTGCGGCGCTCGTTGCAGGCGTTGGCCGAACAGCGCGACCCGGGTGACCTGTCGACGCTGGATGATCCCAGCGCGCTGGAGGAAATCCGCCGCGCGCTGGGCCGCTGACCTGCTTCTGCAGAGCCGAGCCGATGCTCGGCTCCGCATGCCTTGCCAAAGCAGCCGAGCATGGGCTTGGCTCTACAGGGGAGGCCGTTGCTGCACCGCAGCTTCCTCCCTGCAACCGGTGCGCTAAGCTCGGTTGCAGGGGAGCGTGCCCGCCAGGGCGCGCCGGCATTGCGCATCGAGGGAGGGGGAGGCAATGGCATTGCTGCACGCCAAGACGGCGGCTGGCCGTCAGGAAATCGAAGACCGTGGCCGGCGCCTGCCGGCGGCACTGCGTTCGATCCTGCTGATGGTCGACGGACATCGCGATGACACTGAATTGCGCGGCCTGTTCGAAGGCCTGCGTGCGCCACCCGACGCACTGGAGCAATTGTCAGCGCAGGGCCTGATCGAAGTGATCGGCGGAAGTGCCGAGGTGACACCGCTGCGCGGCATCAGCACCGGGCGCGAACAGGACCCGGCGCTGTACCAGCAGCTGTACGACGCGATGAGCGAGGCGGTACGCCGCCACCTGGGCCTGAAGGGCTACTTCATGCAGTTGAAGATCGAACGCTGCACCGATGCGCTGGCGCTGGAACGCCTGTGCCCGGAACTGCTGGCGGCGGTGGGCAAGGCGCGCAGTCCGGCGCTGGCGCAGCGCTGGTGGCAGGAAACCCAGGCTGCCGTGGTCAATGGTGGTGGCGAGGTCGTGCAGGCCTGAGCCACCGCGTAAAGTGATCGGTTCACTTCCCCCACAAGGAGTCCCGCGTGCAGGACGACCACGACGACACCGACACCCCTGGCTGGGACGCGATCAATGCGGCGCTGGCGCCCCTGTATGCCGGGCAGGAGCCGCGTCACTTCGGCACCGCGCTGCCGTACACGCTCGGTGGCCAGGATCCTCTCGATGGCATCAGCGTGTACTGGGCGGATGCGCCTGTACCCCACTGGCACTACATCACTTACGGCTTCTCCGAACTGTATGCCAAGGAGAGCAGTGATGCCGCCACCAGCGGCTATGGTTTCGAGCTGACCTTCCGCCTCGCTGCCGACGCCGGTGAGAACGCCGGCAGCACCCCGCCGGTGTGGCCGATGAACCTGCTGCAGAACCTGGCGCGCTATGTGTTCGGCAGTGGCAACGTGTTCGAGGACGGTCACCATCTCAATGCCAACGGCCCGATCGCGCTGGAGACCGGCACGCGCTTGTGCCATCTGGCCTTCGTCGCGGATCCGCAGTTGCCCGCACGCGACACCGCCAATGGCCACCTGCAGTTCCTGCAGCTGGTCGGGCTGACCGATGAGGAGATGGAAGCGGTCAAGCGCTGGTCGACGCGCGGCGTGCTGCAGGCGCTGCAACCGGCGATGCCGCTGTGGATCAGCGACCTGCATCGCGGCAACCTGCTGGAGGAACCGGCGCTGGCCGCACAGGTGCAGGCCGGCAGCGAGCGCGAGGGCTCCAGTACCGGCATGTTGTTCATCGAGACACTGGATTGGCGGCAGGAGGCGGGCGTCACCACCCTGGTGCTGGGGGCCGGCCAGGTCGCCAGCGTGTGCGAGCTGCTGCCGCTGCGCCTGCGCCACGGCAGATCGCTGGAACTGGTCAGCCGCGAGCGGCAGTGGGAGTTCGTTCCGGCCAGGGGCGGTGAAGTGGGCGACGTCTCCGCCGACAACGCGCGCTGGGCACTGGACGAGGCGGGATTGCGGGCCCTGGCGGGCGTGCGTGCCGAGCGCGGTATCTACCCGGTGGTGGAGGCGCTGCGCATCGAAGTGGTGCCGACCTACCTGCGCGATGCCAAGGGCGAAGTGATCCGCCAGATCGGCTGATCACGCTGCTGGAACCGAGGGGGTCAGAGCCGCCTGCTGCGCAGACGGATCCGACCCCAGGTCAAGATCAGGCCAGGCCTTCAGCCTTCAGCGCGGCCTGCACGCCGGCGTCGGCATCCATGCGCGCCTTGTAGGCGGCCAGGTTGTCCAGGCCGGACAGGTCGACCTTGGCGCCGGCGGCCCAGCGCAGGGTGATGTAGAAGTACGGATCGGCGAAGCTGCGGAAGCCGGCCAGCCACGGCTTGTCGGCCAGCTGCTTGTCGGCGGTCTCGAACAGGCCACGCAGGCGCTTGTGCGCGGCGGCGCGGATCGCATCGAACTGGCTCTCGTCGGCGATGAACTTGCCCGGCGCGAACAGCGGCGAGAAGGCCGGATGCACATCGGAATTGACGAAGGCCAGCCAGCGGGTGGCTTCGGCGCGCTGGCGCGGGCTGCCATCGCCGCCGAGGCCGGCCTGCGGGTAGGTGTCGGCGATATAGCCCATGATCGCGGCGTTCTGCAGCAGCACGAAGTCGCCGTCGACCAGTGCGGGGACGGCACCGGCCGGATTGATCTTGAGGAATTCCGGCCCCTTCAGGGTGTCCTTGTTCAGCAGTTCAACCTCGAACGGCTGGCCGGTCCACTGCAGGGCGATGTGGTCGGCGGTGGAACAGGCACCGGGCTTGCTGTACAGCTTCATGGGAACTCCAGGTGATGCGGGCGGGAAACGCCCACTATCCCAGAGCCTGCCCGCGGGCGGCAACGCTGCCGCCAGCACGGATCGTTACGACTGCCGCGGCTTGAGGTTCTGCACCTTGTAGAAGGTGTGATCGCCGATGGTGGCCACCTGGTACGCATTGCGCCAGTTCGGGCTGGCGATGGACAGCGCGGCGAAGTGGCTGGCACCGGGCACGATCTCGCGGCGCTCGCCGGCCGGCAGCGCCCAGTTGCGCTCGGCGTCGAAGGCCACGTTCATCGCCTCGCTCCAGGCCGCGTCGTTGCCCAGCTGGGTACCGGGGGAGACGATGGTCGGTGCGAACTGCTTGCGCGCGGTGACCACCTGGCACATCGAGTCGCCCCACAGGCCACTGTCGAGACGGCGCAGGGCGACCTCGGCGACGGCCTGCTGGCCCCGCAGGGTCTGGTCGCGGGCTTCCAGGTAAACGGTGGTGCTCAAACACAATGAATCAGCGGCCGGCTGCGGCAACAACTGCGACAGCCAGAGAATCCAAGCCAGTTTCATATAACTCCTTGCTCCGTGTGGGCCGCACCCTCCGGTTCCTGCCGCGGGGGCGACAGGAGGCGGGGTACGACTTGGCGTCATGGGGAGGCGGCCATCGGGGCCGCCCCGTGGGCAGCCCCAAAAGAAACGATCAGTACCGATCGAGGGGGCTGCGCCGGCTCACCGGAAACTGGCTGGTGAGCGGAAAGATGGCGCAAGGTAGGGGGGCATAGCCGAACGCATCGTGAACCGTCCGGCTTGACATTCAGGTTCGGCAGGGGTGACGGAAATCACATTCCGCCCCCCATTCAGGCGCTCATCAGAGCGCGGCGGCGACCCGGCTGCCCTGGTCGATGGCCCGCTTGGCGTCCAGTTCGGCGGCCACATCGGCGCCGCCGATCAGCTGCGCGTTGATGCCGGCGGCCTGCAGTTCGGCCTGCAATGCACGGTTCGGTTCCTGCCCGGCGCAGATCACCACATGGTCGACCGGCAGCAGCTGTTCGCTGCCTTCCACGCGGATGCGCAGGCCTTCGTCGTCCACGCCCAGGTACTCGACACCGCCGAGCATGCGCACGCCCTTGGCCTTCAGCGTGGCGCGGTGGATCCAGCCGGTGGTCTTGCCCAGTCGCGCGCCGGGCTTGCCCGGGCTGCGCTGCAGCAGCCACAGCCGCCGCGGTGATGCCTCGGCCTGCGGCCTCGCCAGCGAGCCGCGGGCCTCGAACGTGCTGTCCACGCCCCATTCGGCCATCCAGCGCTGCGGGTCCAGCGAGGGAGACTCACCGGCGTGGCTGAGGAACTCGCCGACATCGAAGCCGATGCCACCGGCGCCGATGATCGCCGCATTGGTGCCCACTTCGACCCGCCCCAGCAGCACGTCCAGGTAGCTGACCACCTTGGCGTGGTCGGCGCCGGGGAAATCGACCTTGCGCGGGGTGATGCCGGTGGCCAGCACCACCTCGTCGAAGCCGGCCAGGGCGGCGGCATCAGCACGGGTGCCGAGGCGCAGCTGCACGCCGGTCTCCTGCAGCGTGTGGCGGAAGTAGCGCAGGGTCTCGTAGAACTCTTCCTTGCCGGGGATGCGCTTGGCCACGTTGAACTGCCCGCCGATCTCGTCGCCGGCATCGAACAGGGTGACCTGGTGGCCGCGCTGGGCAGCGACGGTGGCACAGGCCAGGCCGGCGGGGCCTGCACCGACCACGGCAACCTTCTTCGGCGTAGTGGTGGGACGGTAGACCAGCTCGGTCTCGTGGGCGGCGCGCGGATTGACCAGGCAACTGGCCAGCTTGTTCTCGAACACGTGGTCCAGGCAGGCCTGGTTGCAGGCGATGCAGGTGTTGATCGCCTCGGCGCGGCCGGCACGGGCCTTGTTCGGCCACTGCGGGTCGGCCAGCAGCGGCCGCGCCAGCGACACCATGTCGGCGCCGCCATCGGCGAGGATGCGCTCGGCGACGTCGGGCATGTTGATGCGGTTGGTCGCCACCAGCGGCACTTTCACATGTGGCTTGAGCTTGGCGGTGACCCCGGCGAAGGCAGCGCGCGGCACCGAGGTGGCGATCGTCGGGATGCGCGCTTCGTGCCAGCCGATGCCGGAATTGATGATCGTTGCGCCGGCCGCCTCGATGGCCTGCGCCTGCTGCACGATCTCGTCCCAGTTGCTGCCGTCGTCCACCAGATCCACCAGCGACAGGCGGTAGATGATGATGAAGTCCGGGCCGCAGGCCTCGCGGATACGGCGCACGATCTCCACCGCGAAGCGCATGCGCTGGCGCGCGTCGCCACCCCAGGCATCGGTGCGCTTGTTGGTGCGCGGGGCGATGAACTCGTTGATGAGGTAGCCCTCCGAGCCCATCACTTCCACGCCGTCGTAGCCGGCCTCGCGGGCCAGCTTCGCGCTGCGTGCGTAGTCGGCGATATGGCGCTCGACGCCGCTGGCCGAGAGCGCGCGCGGGGTGAACGGGTTGATCGGTGCCTTCAGCTTCGACGGCGCCACCGACAAAGGGTGGTAGGCATAGCGGCCGGCATGCAGCAGCTGCAGGCAGATCTTCGCGCCGTGCTGGTGCGCGGCGGCGGTGAGCTGGCGGTGCGGGCGTACTTCCCACGGCCAGGACAGCTTGCCGCCGAACGGCTTCAACCAGCCCACTACATTCGGCGCGAAGCCACCGGTGACGATCAGGCCGACGCCGCCCTCGGCGCGTTCGGCGAAATAGGCCGCCAGCCGCGGGAAGTCGCGGGCGCGATCCTCCAGGCCGGTGTGCATCGAGCCCATCAATACGCGGTTGCGCAGCTGGGTGAAGCCCAGGTCCAGCGGGGCGAACAGGTGGGGATAGGCGCTTTCGTTGGCTGGCGACATGGTCGATACGCTTGCGTACGGAAGCGCGAAGCGTGCCGCGAAACGGCGGCCGGAGCAAGGGCTGGCGAATCGGTAGCGCCGGGCCATGCCCGGGGACGCGGCTACCCGTGGCCGCGCTGTGCGCTCGCCGGGCGCGGTCCGGGCATCGGCCGGCCAATCCCGAACCAGCCCAGCGTCATTCCGCACAGCGGCCCGATCAGCAGGGCGAAGGCCAGCGTGCCGAGGCCGACATTGCCGCCCAGCCACCAGCCCAGCAGCAGCACGCTGCCCTCGATCAGGCTGCGCACTTTCCAGATCGGCCAGCCGGTACGGGCGTGCAGGCCGGTCATCAGGCCGTCGCGCGGGCCAGGGCCCAGCTTGGCGCCGATATACAGGCCGGTGGCCAGCGCGACCAGCAGCATGCCGGCGCAGAACATCGCCAGCTGCCAGCCCAGGCCGACCGCCGGCGGCAGCAGCCACAGCCCGAACTGCGCGGACGGGCCGATCAGCATCACGTTGAGCACGGTGCCAACGCCCGGCTTCTGCCGCAGCGGCCACCACAGCAGCAGCACCAGCGCACCGATCACATTGGTGGCCAGCCCGAACGAGAGCGGCGTCTGCGCGGCGATGCCCTGCGACAGCACGTCCCAGGGCGCCACGCCGATGGCGGCACGGATCATCAGCGATGCGCCGAAGCCGTACAGGAACAGGCCGGCGATCAGTTGCAGCATGCGCAGGGGCAGGGCGATGGGCATGGCGGTCTCGGGGGAGGGGGATCTGTTCCCACCGTAATCCTGATCCAGTCACTTCAATAGATACAGATGCCGACCAATCCGCCGCTACAGGCGGAATCTGTAGCGCCGAGCCCATGCTCGGCTGCTTTGCCTGGCACCACCAGCCGAGCATGGGCTCGGCGCTACATGACGCGTCAGTCGCCCCAGCCTGCCAGCGCCAGCTTGCCCACCGTGCGTCCGCCGGCCAGGCGCTGATGCGCGATGTCCAGATTTGTCGCATTGATCGGGCCCAGCGTCTCGCTGAGGGTGCCGCGCAGCTGGCCGGCATCGATCATGCTGGCCGTGCGGCTGAGGATGCGGTGCTGCTCGATGCAGTCGGCAGTGGCAAAGCGCGAGCGCGCGAACATGAACTCCCAGTGGATGCCGATGCACTTGGCCTTGTAGGGATCGCCGATCCGCAGCGGCCCACGTGGCTCGACGATCAGGCCGACGTGTCCCTGCGGCGCCAGCAACAGGCCCAGTTCGTCCCAGTAGTGATCGGTGTCGGCCAGGTTGAGTGCGACCTGCACCGCGTCGATGCCCAGCGCCTGCAGCTGGGCCTGAAGCGGTTGCCGGTGGTCGATCACGTGCCGGGCACCCATCTGCCGGCACCAGTCGGCCGAGGCCTCGCGCGACGCCGTGGCGATCACCTCGAAACCCGCATGGCGGGCCAGCTGGATCGCCATCGAGCCGACCCCGCCCGCACCGCCGATCACCAGCAGGTGCTGGCCGGCGTGGCGGCGATCGTCCAGGCGCAGGGGCATGCGCTCGAACAGCAGCTCCCAGGCGGTGAGCGTGGTCAGCGGCAGCGCTGCGGCCTCAGCGAAATCCAGCGTGGTGGGTTTGCGCGCGACCAGGCGTTCGTCCACCCACTGGTACTGCGCATTGCAGCCGGGGCGGGTGACATCACCGGCGTAATAGACCTCGTCACCAGAGGCGAACAGGCTGGCCTCGTCGCCGATCGCCTCGACCACGCCGGCGGCGTCCCAACCCAGCACGCGGGGCGCCTGGAGCGTGGCCGGATCCGTGCTGGCACGCTGCTTGCCATCGACGGGGTTGACCGAAACCGCCTCGACCCGGACCAGCAGGTCACGCCCCCGGGGAGGCAGCGGCGGGGGCAGGTGGATATCGCACAGGGCAGGGGCGGATTCACGACTCAGGGCGACGGCTTTCATCACGGCTCCGGCTGGGTTCGTGGCTCCATCATAAGGTTCCTCACCTTTCCGCAAACACGCTGAACCGTGTGATGCAGTACGTTGCGCAATATGTCGTTTTCCCCGCCTAAACCCCGTCAAACCCTTGCAGCGTGAGGGTCTTGCGGATTTTCATCATCCTGTATAGGGTTTCAACGTCGGACCGGTGGACGGTCGGGCGCAACACTTCACATGTTACGGGACTGTTAACATGGCCTTCACCCGCCTGAGCATAATGTTCGCGGCGGTGGCGTGCTGAATCGGCTGTCGTACATCGACGCACTTGTGCTGGCCCATGCCTCTACCGGTTTCATACCCCCGAAATAGGAGCTGTACTCAATGAACAAGAAGATCCTTACTGCCGCGCTGCTGGGCGGCCTGGCTTTTGCCCAGGCAGCTTCGGCGCAGGAGTTCGATGACCGCTGGTACCTGACCGGTTCGGCCGGCTTCAACTTCCAGGACAGCGACCGTCTGACCAATGACGCTCCGTTCGTGACCCTGGGCCTGGGCAAGTTCATCAGCCCGAACTGGTCGCTGGACGGTGAGCTGAACTATCAGAACCCGAACTTCGATTCGAACAAGGACCTGAACTGGTCGCAGTACGGCGTCTCGCTGGACCTGCGTCGCCACTTCATCAAGGAAGGCCGCGGCTGGAACCCGTACATCGTCGGTGGCCTGGGCTACCAGAAGTCGGAAGAAGAGTACCCGGCGCTGAATGCCAATGGTCCGCGCCAGCGTAAGGACGGCAACGTTGCCGCCAAGCTGGGCGTCGGCCTGCAGACCACCTTCGAAAAGCGCGTTGCTGTCCGCGCCGAAGTGGCCTACCGCGCTGACTTCGACGACCAGAGCGTTGCCGCTCCGAAGGAAGACTGGTTCGGCGACGTGCTGGCTTCGGTCGGCGTCGTGATCCCGCTGGGCCCGGCTCCGGTCGCGGCTGCTCCGGCTCCGGCTCCGGTTGCCCCGAGCTGCGCCGACCTGGACGACGACGGTGACGGCGTCAACAACTGCGACGACAAGTGCCCGAACTCGCAGCCGGGTCAGACCATCGGTCCGGACGGTTGCCCGGTGCCGGTCTCCATCGACCTGAAGGGCGTCAACTTCGACTTCGACAAGTCGAACCTGCGTCCGGACGCCGTGGCGATCCTGAGCGAAGCCACCGAGATCCTGAAGCGTTACCCGGATCTGCGCGTTGAAGTTGCCGGTCACACCGACTCGAAGGGTACCGACGCTTACAACCAGAAGCTGTCGGAGCGTCGTGCTACCGCCGTGTACAACTACCTGACCAAGAACGGCGTTGACGCCGGTCGCCTGGTCGGCCCGATCGGCTACGGCGAGAGCCGTCCGATTGCTCCGAACACCAACCCGGATGGTTCGGACAACCCGGAAGGTCGCGCCAAGAACCGTCGTACCGAGCTGAACGTCCAGAACTAAGTTCTGACGCTCTGCCTGTAGGACACAGCAGGACCCGGCTTCGGCCGGGTCTTGTTGTTTCTGCGGCCCGGAATCCGGGTATCTACTGCTACGCAGGCAACCGTTCGTCGGGTTTTTGTTCGTAAAACCAATGAGTTGCCGTATTCATTGAAAGTGGCGCTTGAAAGCTGTCGCGGCATTGCTAAACTCGCCGCGTCACTTCCTTTCCTGGATGCCCTTCATGCTGCGCTCTGCATCGGCCGCCTTCCTGGCGCTGGCCCTGGTTCCCGCTGCCCACGCTGCGGTCGATTGCTCGGTCAACACCAGCGCCTCGCCGCTGCCGTTGCCGGCCACGACCATTGCGCCGGTGGCCGACGAGCTCTACATCCGTGGCAACCAGCTGGGCATGCCGGCCGGTGTGCTGAGCAGCAACTACGATCCGTCGCAGTCGCTGGACCAGGTGCTTCAGCGCCTGCGCATCGACGGCTGCCAGAACATCGCCAAGGCCATTCCGAGCGCACCGGCGGTGAAGCCGAACGATCCGGCGGCCTACAAGCCGCAGACCGAATTCGACAACACGCCCTGGCGCTTCGACATGAGCCAGAACGGCAAGCGCATGACCGCTGAAGAGTTCGATGCCTGGATGAAGGCGCGTGGCGTGCGTGTGGTCAAGGCACGTCCGGCTCCGGCCGCCACCCCGGCTCCAGCCGAAGCACCGGCTGAGACCAAGCCGGTCGACAAGAAGTAAGCGCCGCGGGGAGCAGAGGCTTGCGCACGCGCCGCCCACCTGCCGCCCCCGCCGCCCGCTCCCACGCACCGCGTGGGCGTGCGATTCCCGCTGCCACAGCCGCCGGTGTCCGTCATGGCCTGGCGCGCGTGCTGTCCAAGGCCGGCGTCTGCTCGCGCAGCGAGGCCGCGCGCTGGATCGCCGAGGGCCGCGTACGCGTGTCCGGCCGCATCGTGCGGGATCCCGAGTTCCCGATTGGCCAGCCGGCGCCGCCGATCGAGGTCGATGGCCAGCCGATGGGTGCGCCGCAGCGCCTGTACCTGATGCTCAACAAGCCGCGCGGGGTGGTGACCACCGCGCAGGACGAGCGTGGCCGCGACACCGTCTACCGCTGTTTCGATGGCGCCGGGCTGCCGTGGATCGCGCCGGTCGGGCGCCTGGACAAGGCCAGTGAAGGCTTGTTGCTGTTCAGCAACGATCCGCAGTGGGCGGCGCGCCTGACCGACCCGCAGACCGGGCCGGACAAGACCTACCACGTGCAGGTCGACCGCCTGCCCGATGACGCCACGCTGGCGGCCCTGCAGGCCGGCGTGGAGGACGAGGGTGAGTTCCTCGTTGCCCAGGCCGTGCGCGTGCTGCGCAGCGGCGACAAGACCGCGTGGCTGGAGGTGGTCCTCGACGAGGGCCGCAACCGCCACATCCGCCGCCTGTTGGCGGCCTTCGACCTGCAGGTACTGCGCCTGGTCCGGGTCGCGATCGGCGGGCTGCAGCTCGGCGATCTCGGCAAGGGGCAATGGCGGATGCTGGAGGTCAGTGACCAGCAGCGGCTGGGGGCCGCTGCACCGGGCTGATCATCGCCCGCGGCCGGCGGTTGCCGGCCACCGTTCCAGGCGTAGGGGGCGCCTGGTTGCTGAATTTCCCGAACGGAGCCTGCCCATGTACCACCCGACCCTCAACCAAACCCTGCGCTGCGCAGGCCTGCTGCTGCCGATGGTGCTGCTGACCGCCTGTGGTGGCCACAAGAAGGTGGCCAAGGCGGAAACGCCGGCTGAAACCCCGGTGGTGGAGGTGAAGACCCCGGAGCTGGATGGCCGCGGCAGCTACCGCTTCCTGATGAGCAACGGCGACAAGAAGATGACCGCCGATGAGTTCGATGCCTGGATGAAGGCCAACGGCATCCGCGTTGCCAAGGGCAACGGCCAGGACGCTGCCGCCAAGCCGGTGGTGGTGGCCAGCAAGGACGAGCCGAAGGGCAAGAAGAAAAAGAAATGACGCGCGTCGCGCGTCATTTCGGTAGCGCCGGGCCGTGCCCGGCGAGCGCATAGCGCGGCTATCGGGAAACCGCCGGGCATGGCCCGGCGCTACCCGTGGGGATCCGACCCCGGGGCGATCAGCCCTTGATCACGCCCAGCTCGACACCGATGCGGGTGAACGCATCGATCGCGCGGTCCAGATGCTCGCGGCTGTGCGCGGCGCTGATCTGGGTGCGGATGCGCGCCTGGCCCTTGGGCACCACCGGGAAGAAGAAACCGATCGCGTAGATGCCTTCTTCGAGCAGGCGCTCGGCGAACTTCTGCGCCAGCGGTGCGTCGTACAGCATCACCGGGCTGATCGGGTGCACGCCCGGCTTCACGTCGAAACCGGCGGCGACCATCTTTTCGCGGAAGTAGCGGGTGTTCTCCACCAGGGTGTCGCGCAGGTCGTCAGCGGCGGCCAGCATCTCGAATGCCTTGATGCCGGCGGCAACCACATGCGGCGGCAGCGAGTTGGAGAACAGGTAGGGCCGCGAACGCTGGCGCAGCAGCTCGATCACCTCGGCGCTGGCGCAGGTGAAGCCGCCCAGTGCGCCGCCCATGGCCTTGCCCAGGGTGCCGGTGATGATGTCGATCTTCTCCAGCACGCCCTTGACCTCGGCCGAGCCGCGGCCGGTGGTACCGAGGAAGCCGGTGGCGTGGCACTCATCGATGTGCACCAGCGCGTTGTACTTCTTCGCCAGCGCGGTGATTTCGTCCAGCGGCGCGATGAAGCCGTCCATCGAGAACACGCCGTCGGTGGTGATCAGCTTGGTCTTGCAGCCGGCGGCATCGGCGGCCTGCAGCTGCGCTTCCAGGTCGGCCATGTCGCAGTTGGCGTAGCGGAAGCGCTTGGCCTTGCACAGGCGCACGCCGTCGATGATCGACGCATGGTTCAACGCATCGGAAATGATCGCGTCGTTCTCGCCGAGCAGCGGTTCGAACAGGCCGCCGTTGGCGTCGAAGCAGGCCGCATACAGGATGGTGTCCTGCTTGCCGAAGAAGTCGGCGATCTGCTTCTCCAGCTGCTTGTGCAGGTCCTGGGTACCGCAGATGAAGCGCACCGAGGCCATGCCGAAGCCGTGGGTATCCAGCGCATCCTTGGCGGCCTGGATCAGGTCCGGATGGTCGGCCAGGCCGAGGTAGTTGTTGGCACAGAAGTTCAGCACCTTGCGGCCGTCCTCGAGGGTGATCTCGGCCGACTGCGGGCTGGTGATGATCCGTTCGGACTTGAACAGGCCCTGGGCGCGGATGGCGTCCAGTTCCTCGGCGTAGTGGCGGGTCAGGGCGGAGGAAGCGTCGGTCATGGCGTGGGCACGGCTCTGAACGGGGAAACCGCTGATTCTACCGGGCATCGCCGCGTGCCGACCGGCCCGGCTGGGGCATCGCCACGGCCGGCACATGTTGCATCGCAATAGCAAACTGGTTAAAAATTCGTGAACCGGAGCTGTCCCGCTCCGGCCGCTACGCCTGCTCCCCGCCTTCCACGCCACCGCCCCCACCGGAGACGCTCATGAAGCACGCCCGTGCCTGCCTCGCCATTGCCGCTGCCCTGACCCTGGCCGCCCCGTTCGCCGCCAGCGCCCAGGAAAACGAATCGCCGTACAGCTGGAACGTCACCGCCGTTTCCGATTACCTGTTCCGTGGTGTGTCGCAGACCGACGAGGATCCGACCCTGCAGGCCGGTTTCACCTACACCAGCCCGGTTGGCCTGTATGCCGGCGTGTGGGGCTCGGGTGTGGACTTTGGTGCGGGTGACCCGAAGACCGAGGTCGATTACCTGATCGGCTACGGCGTGGATGTCACCGAGCGCGTGAACGTCGATGTGCTGTTGAACCGCTACACCTACCTGAAGTCCAGGCACCAGAACTACAACGAGCTGATCACCACCACCACGCTGGATGACACCTACAAGCTGACGGTGGCCTACACCAACGATGTCTGGAACAGCAGCACCGATGGCTGGTACTTCGGCCTGGGCGGCAGCTGGGGCCTGCCGAAGGACTTCACCCTGAATGCCAACGTCGGTCGCAGCACCTTCGAGGACGGCATCGCCAAGGACTACACCGACTGGAACGTCGGCGTCGCGCGCCAGTTCGGCCTGTTCAACGTCGGCCTGGGCTACTACGGCACCGATGGCAACGGCCGCGACAATTCGGGCAAGCTGGCCCACAGCCGCGTCATGCTGAGCGTGGCCGTGGGCAAGTAACCCTTGCTTCGGCAGGGGCCAGGCTTGCCTGGCACGCTTTGCGAAAAAGGCGCCCATCGGGCGCCTTTTTCATTCCGGTGACGCCGGGCATGGCCCGGCGCTACCGTGGGGCGGATCAGTTCCAGCTCAATACCACTTTGCCGGCCTTGCCTTCTTCCATCAGGTCGAAGCCCTTCTGGAAATCGTCGATCGGCAGCTGGTGGGTCATCACCTTGCCGAGCGGGAAACCGGACAGCACCAGCTGGGTCATCTTGTACCAGGTCTCGTACATCTTGCGGCCGTAGATGCCCTGCACGGTCAGGCCCTTGAAAATGATCTTGTCCCAGTCGCAGCCGGCGCCCTTGGGCATGATGCCGAGCATGGCGATCTTGCCGCCGTGGTACATGCAGTCGAGCATGTCGTTGAACGCACGCGGGTTGCCGCTCATTTCCAGGCCCACGTCGAAGCCCTCCATGTGCAGTTCCTTCATCACGTCCTTCAGCGACTGGTTGGCCACGTTGACCACGCGGGTGGCGCCCATGTCGGCGGCCAGCTTCAGGCGGAAGTCGTTGACGTCGGTCACCACCACATTGCGTGCACCGATGTGCTTGCAGATGCCGGCGGCGATGATCCCGATCGGGCCGGCACCGGTGATCAGCACGTCCTCGCCGATCACGTTGAACTCCAGCGCACAGTGCGCGGCGTTGCCGTACGGGTCGAAGAACGCAGCCAGCTCCGACGGGATCTGGTCCGGGATCGGCCACAGGTTGCTGGCCGGCATCACCATGTATTCGGCGAAGGCGCCGTTGACGTTGACGCCGATGCCGACGGTGTTGGGGCACAGGTGCGGGCGGCCGCCACGGCAGTTGCGGCAGTGGCCGCAGACGATGTGGCCTTCGGCCGAGACGCGCTGGCCGATTTCATAGCCAGTCACGGCCGAGCCGAGTGCGGCGACGCGACCGACGAATTCGTGGCCGATGGTCAGGCCCGGCTTGATGGTGCGCTGGCTCCACTCGTCCCACAGGTAGATGTGCAGGTCGGTGCCGCAGATCGCGGTCTTCTCCAGCTTGATCAGGACCTCGTTCGGGCCCGGGGTCGGAACCGGAACTTCTTCCAGCCAGATGCCCTTGGCCGCTTCGCGCTTGACCAGGGCCTTCATCGTTTGCTGCGCCATCGAGGTGGAACTCATCAGGGGGAAAGCGCGGATTATAGGGTGCCGCACGGATTTCCCATGTTGCGCTGCGGGTGCAGTGGTGGAACGAAAGGCGTGCGCCGGCGGGCATTTCGAACGTGGCCGCTGCACTCGCCGGGCATGGCCCGGCGCTACCGTCCGAGGCCAGGCAATTGTCGGGAGACGGGAGGCCAGGCCGATGCAGGACCGTGAGCGCCATGGATGGCGCGATCGAGCCCCCATGGGTGAGGGCGCTTTGCTTGCGAAGCACTGCTTCGCAAGCGCCAGAACGCACAGCCGCCAGCGGCTGGGCCGGGCCGCGGAGCGGGGTTTACGGCGTGTCCTGCATCGGCCTGGCCTCCCGCCTCCGTCCGATCGCAGTGGAGACGCTGAACGATGGAAGCATCCGATTGCATGACTTCCGGGGTTCGGGCCGGGGCAGGGCGGCGGGCTACAATCGAAGGTTCCACTACCAGGGGCCGCTCCATGCGCTCGAACCTGCTTGCATTTTCCATCGTCGCCAGCCTCGGGCTGGCCCAGGTCGCCCATGCCGCTGAAGGCATGTGGGTGCCGCAGCAGCTGCCGGAAATCGCCGGCCCGCTGCAGAAGGCCGGCCTGAAGCTGTCCCCGGAACAGCTGTCCAACCTGACCGGCGACCCGATGGGTGCGGTCGTCGCCCTCGGCGGCTGCACCGCCAGCTTTGTCTCGCCGCAGGGCCTGGTGGTCACCAACCACCACTGCGCTTATGGCGCCATCCAGCTGAATTCGACCGCGCAGAAGAACCTGATCAAGGACGGCTTCAACGCGCCGACCCTGAAGGACGAACTGAGCGCCGGCCCGAACGCCCGCGTGTTCGTGCTCGACCAGATCACCGACGTCACCACCCAGGCCAAGGCCGCCATCGCTGCCGCCGGCAACGACCCGCTGGCCCGCAGCCGCGCGTTGGACGCCTTCGACAAGGCCCAGGTTGCGGCCTGTGAAGCCGATGCCGGCTTCCGCTGCCGCCTGTACAGCTTCTCCGGCGGCAACACCTACCGCCTGTTCCGCAACATGGAAATCAAGGACGTGCGCCTGGTCTACGCGCCCCCGGGCAGCGTCGGCAAGTTCGGCGGCGACGTCGACAACTGGATGTGGCCGCGCCACACCGGCGATTTCTCGTTCTACCGCGCCTACGTGGGCAAGGACGGCAAGCCGGCCGCCTTCGCCGCCGACAACGTGCCGTACCAGCCCAAGCACTTCCTGAAGTTCGCCGACCAGCCGCTGGGCGCCGACGACTTCGTGATGGTGGCTGGCTACCCGGGCCGCACCAACCGCTATGCACTGGCCGGTGAGTTCAACGAAACCGCCAGCTTCACCTACCCGACCATCGCCAAGCACTACAACGCGGTGCTGAAGATGATCGCCGACGCCGGCAAGGCCGACGCCGACGTCAAGGTGAAGTACGCCGCCACCGCCGCCAGCATGAACAACGTGGCCAAGAACTACCTGGGCCAGCTGGAAGGCTTCAAGCGCATCGACGCCGCTGGTCAGAAGCAGGCTGAAGAAGCCGCCGTGCTGGCGTGGCTGAAGAAGCAGGGCGCTGCCGGCAAGCCGGCGCTGGCCGCACACGCGCAGCTGCTCAAGCATCTGGATACCAGCAAGTCGACCCGCGAACGCGACCTGTTCGTCGGCCAGTTCAACAACACCTCGGCCGTTGGCGCAGCGATCACCCTGTACCGCCTGTCGATCGAGCGCAGCAAGCCGGATGCCGAGCGCGAAGCCGGTTACCAGGAACGCGACCTGACAACCATCGAAGGTGGCCTCAAGCAGATGGACCGCCGCTATGTGGCGAAGATGGACCAGCAGCTGCAGGCCTACTGGCTGGAGCAGTACGTGGCGCTGCCGGCCGCGCAGCGTGACAACGAAGTGCTGAACAAGTGGCTGGCCGGCAGCGATGCCGCTGCGGTGAAGTCGCTGGTGGCCAAGCTGGGCGGCACCGGACTGGGCAGCCTGGACACCCGCCTGAAGTGGTTCAAGGCCGACCGTGCCGCATTTGAAGCCAGCAGCGATCCGGCCATCCAGTACGCCGTGGCTGTGATGCCGGCACTGCTGAAGCAGGAAGAGCAGAAGAAGATCCGCGAAGGCGAATCGCTGACCGCCCGCCCGCTGTACCTGCAGGCCGTGGCCGACTACAAGAAGAGCCAGGGTGAGTTCGTCTACCCGGACGCCAACCTGTCGCTGCGCATCACCTTCGGCAACGTCATGGGCTATGGCAAGGACGGCGTGAAGTACACCCCGTTCACCACCCTGGAAGGCGTGGCGGCGAAGGAAACCGGTGAAGATCCGTTCGATTCGCCGAAGGCGCTGCTCGATGCGGTCAAGGCCAAGCGTTACGGTGGCCTGGAAGACAAGCGCATTGGTTCGGTGCCGGTGAACTTCCTGTCCAACCTGGACATCACCGGTGGCAACTCGGGTTCGCCGGTGCTGGACGCCAACGGCAAGCTGGTTGGCCTGGCATTCGACGGCAACTGGGAATCGGTCAGCTCCAACTGGGTGTTCGATCCGGTGATGACCCGCATGATCGCCGTCGACAGCCGCTACATGCAGTGGATCATGCAGGAAGTGGCGCCGGCGCCGCAGCTGCTGAAGGAACTGAACCTGGCGAAATAAACCGGTTGCGGTAGTGCCGGCCGCTGGCCGGCAACCTCGACCAGATAGCCGGAGTTCCAAAACCCCGCGACCCACGTCGCGGGGTTTTTTCATGCCCGGCCCGGCCCGGTGCGCCGAACAGGTATCATCCCTGTTCCGCGCACTTCACAGGATGTGAACGAAACGCGGAAACCTCCTCCCCCAGGACCCCTTGCACGCATGCGCATCCTGCTTGCCCGCCACGGCGAAACGCCGTGGAACGCCGAAGGCCGCTACCAAGGCCAGATCGATATTCCGCTTTCGCCGATCGGCGAAGCCCAGGCCCAGGCGCTTGGCGCCCGCTTGGCCTCGGTGGACATCACCCGTGCCGTTGCCTCGCCGCTGTCGCGCGCGCAGCGCACCGCGCAGCTGGCGCTTGGCGCCGCCCGCGCCGACATGCTGCTGACCGAGCCGGAGCTGCAGGAAATCGCCCACGGCGAATGGGAAGGCCTGCTGGCCAGCGAAATCAACGAAAAGGATCCGTCGCGCCTGCAGGCCTGGCGCGAGGAACCGGATACCGTGCTGATGCCCGGCGGCGAATCGCTGCGCCTGGTGCTGGAACGCAGCTGGCGTGGCCTGGCCCGTGCCACCGAAGGCCTCGGCGAGCACGACACCCTGCTGGTGGTCGCGCATGACGCGGTCAACCGCGTGATCCTGTGCAAGGTCCTGGGCCTGCCGATTTCCCGCCTGTGGACCTTCCGCCAGGCACCGACCACGCTCAACCTGCTCGAAGGCGCCGAACTGGACAGCCTGGAAGTGGTGCGCCTGAACGACTGCGCCCACCACACGCCGTTCTTCGGCGAAGCCAAGCACCGCGCACTCTGACCCGCCACACCGAACCACCTGTACCTGCTGGAAGCACTGCCGTGACGAACACCCCGACCACCCTGGCCGATTGGCTGGATTACATTGAACGCCAGCACCCGGCGACCATCGACATGGGCCTGGAGCGCGTGCGCACCGTGGCCACGGCGATGGGTCTGGGCGCGCCGGCCGGGCGCACCATCGTGGTCGGTGGCACCAACGGCAAGGGCTCCACCGTGGCCTTCATCGAGGCCATCGGCCGTGCTGCCGGTTGGAAGGTCGGCGCCTACACGTCGCCGCATCTGCTGCGCTACAACGAGCGTGTGCGCATCGACGGGCAGGACGTGGACGATGCAGCGCTGGTCGCTGCGTTCAACGCCATCGAGGCCGCGCGGGGCGAGACCACGCTGACCTATTTCGAGTACGGCACGCTGGCCGCGCTGCAGTTGTTCACCGACGCCGGGCTGGATCTGGCGGTACTGGAAGTGGGCTTGGGTGGCCGCCTTGATGCGGTCAACATCGTCGATGCCGACGTGGCGGTGATCACCACCGTGGACATCGACCATGCCGAGTGGCTGGGCGAGGACCGCGAAGCGATCGGCACCGAGAAGGCCGGCATCATCCGTGGCTGGAAGCCGGTGATTCTGGGCGAGACCGATCCGCCGTCCAGCGTGCTCGCACGTGCCTATCTGGTGGGTGCCAACGCGATCCGTGGCGGCAGCGATTATTTCTACGAGCCGATCGATGCCCAGCGCTGGCGCTGGCGTGATGTCGGCCTGCGCATGGAGCTGCCGACCCCGGCGCTGGCCGGCCCGATCCAGCTGGCCAATGCCGGTGCCGCCATCGCCGCCCTGCGCGCGCTGGACAAGCCGGTGCCGCGCGCGGCGTGGGCTGCCGGTGTCGCGGCGGCGCGCATTTCCGGCCGCATGCAGGCATTCGAGCGCGACGGCGTGCAGATCCGTGTGGACGTGGGCCACAACCCGCAGGCCGCGGGCCAGCTCGCGCGTGCGCTGAAGGCCGAGGTCTCGGCCGGGCGCACCCTGGCGGTGTACGCCGCGCTGCAGGACAAGGACGCAGCGGGTGTGGTGCAGGCGCTGGAGGACGTGGTGGGCGAGTGGACCCTGGCCGGGCTGGAAGGCCCGCGCGGGCAGAGCGCCGCCCAGCTGCAGGCACGCCTGGCCGGCACGGCCGCCGCCACGGCGGCGCTGGCTGACAGCGTCGAACAGGCGCTGGCGCAGACACTGGCCCAGGCCGAACGTGGGGACCGGGTACTGGTGTTCGGCTCCTTCCATACCGCCGCCGCCGCCCTGCAATGGCTGCAGGACGCCGCCTGATACGCGTTCAGCCAACGCCGACGCCGTCCGGTCCGGCACCCGTATAATCGATGGCAATCTCCGGACAGTTGCCTGCCTCACGTGGATACGCCTCTGAAACAGCGTCTGATTGGTGCCATCGTGCTGGTGGCACTGGCCGTGATTTTCCTGCCGATGCTGGTCAAGGGACCGGCACCGGACAGCGGCGTCGCCAATGTGCCGATCGCCGCGCCGGATGCACCGGCCGATGGCCAGTTCGAAACCCGTGAACTGCCGCTGGTGGCCCCGGCGGGCGGTGCCACGGGGCTGCAGACCGGCCAGGCCAAACCGCTTGCGGAGGCCGCAGCGCCTGCCACGCCGCCGACCGTGGACACGTCGCCGGCGGTCGCCGCCGGCAACTATGCGGTTACCTTCGGTGCCTACGGCAGCAAGGCCGACGCCGATGCCGTGATCGCCTACCTGAAGCGCTCGCAGCTGCCGGGCTTCACTGAAACCGCCACCATCGGCGGCCGTCAGGCTTGGCGTGTGCGGGTCGGGCCGTATGCCGACCGCGCCCAGGCCGAGGCGGCCCGCCTGCAGGCGGTGAAGATCCGGGCGGATGTGAAGGCCGAAGTGATCACCCTGGACGCGGCGGCCGGCAGCAGTGCCCCGGTCGCGGCCACCCCGGCACCCGCTACGCCGAGCGCCAGCACCCCGTCCGCAGCCACTGCGCCGTCGGCCAGCAGCAACCCGGTCCGCAGCGAAAGCCTGCCGCCGAGTACGCCGACCGCGCCCCCGGCCGCCAAGCCGGAACCGCCGAAGCCTGCGCCGAAGCCCGAGCCGAAGCCGGAGGCCACCGCCAGCAAGCCGGCGACGGCGCCGACCACGCCGGCGGCACCGGCTGCCAGCGGCGTCGGCTTTGCCGTGCAGCTGGGCGCGTTCGGTCAGGCCAACGATGCCAATGCCCTGCGCGACAAGGTCCGCGCCGCCGGTTTCAGCGCGTTCGTTGAACAGGTGCGCACGGACAAGGGCACCCTGCATCGCGTCCGCGTCGGGCCGGTGGCCAACCGCGCCGATGCCGAGCAGCTGAAGGCGCAGGTCGCCGCCAAGGTCGGCGTGGCCGGCATGGTGCGACCGCACCCATGACCCACGCGCAGCCCCGTTGCCAGCGCCGCCGAAGGAGCGGGGCGCCATGATCGACGTGGTGCTGCTGATCGTGATCGCCGCCTCCACCCTGCTGGGGATGCTGCGCGGCTTTGTGGGAATCGTCATCGGCACCCTGTCGTGGCTGCTGGCCGCGTGGGCGGCCTTCGCCTTCGGCAATGATGCCGCCCATTGGTGGGCCGCCCCGGCGGCCCCCGGTGGCGAACACTTCGTCGGTGGCTACCTGGGGGTCGGCATCGGCGTGATGATCGTGGTCGCGGTGATCGGCATGGTCATCAAGGCCCTGGTCCACCGCAGCATGCTGACCAGCCTGGACCGCCTGCTGGGTGGGGTGCTGGGCGCGGTGCGGGGCGGCCTGATCGCCGCGATCCTGCTGCTGCTGGGCAGTTTCACCCCGCTGACCGCCGAGCCTTCCTGGCAGCGTTCGGCGGTGCGCCCACTGCTGAACCCCACCGTTGCCTGGATGAACAGCAAGCTGCCGCACTGGGAGGTTCCCGGCGCCGATCTGCTGCCCAAGGGCTTGCCCACCGACGCCCTGTCCCCATCTGCATTGATGGAGTTGGGGAAGAACGCAGGCGCCGGGTTGGGAAAGCCGGGCGCGGCAGGCGATAATGGCATCCTCAACCAGGTAGTGGCAGGCAGCGGATGGCTGCGGCCTGCGAAAGCGGAACAGGGCGATTCCTACGATCCGGCCGAAGTGCGTCCGGACGCCCCAGCACTGCCGGACAGTATCGAGCCGGGCGATCCGGCCAATGTCGACCGCGCGCGCGGCGACCACCGCGGCCAGGTACGGCCACCTTCCTTGTAACTGGGCAAAGCCCAGCGGAGACCTCGCACCATGTGTGGCATCGTCGGAATCGTCGGCAACCAGAACGTCGCCGGGCAGTTGTATGACGGCTTGACCGTCCTCCAGCATCGCGGCCAGGACGCAGCAGGCATCGCCACCGTCAATGGCAGCCGCCTGCGGGTGCAGAAGGCCACCGGCCTGGTCCGCGATGTGTTCGATGCCCGCACCATGTCCACCCTGGAAGGCAGCGTCGGCATCGCCCATGTGCGCTACCCGACCGCCGGTTCGGAAGGCATGGACGAGGCACAGCCGTTCTACGTGAATTCGCCGTACGGCATCGCGCTGGCCCACAACGGCAACCTGATCAACACCGAGGCGCTGCGCCAGCAGGTGTTCGAACAGGACCGGCGCAACGTCAATACCGATTCGGACAGCGAAGTGCTGTTGAACGTGTTCGCCTACGAACTGGAGCAGCAGCGCCAGCTCAGCCCGGAAGCGGCCATCCGTGCCGTGGCTGGCGTGCACCGCCGCTGCAAGGGCGGCTATGCGGTGGTCAGCGTGGTGCTGGGCCTGGGCCTGGTGGCTTTCCGCGATCCGCATGGCATCCGTCCGCTGGTGCTGGGCAAGCGCAGCCACGCCGAAGGTGACGAATACATCGTCGCTTCCGAGTCGGCCGCGCTGGACGTGCTGGGCTTCCAGCGCGTGCGTGACGTGCAGCCGGGCGAAGCGCTGGTGATCACCGCGCGTGGCGAGCTGTTCTCTGAGATCTGCGCCGAGCCGGCCGAGCACACCCCGTGCATCTTCGAGTACGTGTACTTCGCACGCCCGGATTCGATGATCGACAACGTGTCGGTGCACAAGGCGCGCATGCGCATGGGCATCAAGCTGGGCGAGAAGATCCTGCGCCTGCGCCCGGACCACGACATCGACACCATCATCCCGATCCCGGACACCTCGCGCGACGCCGCGCTGGAGATCTCCAACGTACTCGGGGTGAAGTACCGCGAAGGCTTCATCAAGAACCGCTACATCGGCCGCACCTTCATCATGCCGGGGCAGGGCGAGCGCGTGAAGTCGGTGCGCCGCAAGCTCAATCCGATCCACCTGGAATTCCGCAACCGCGTGGTGCTGCTGGTGGACGACTCGATCGTGCGTGGCACCACCAGCCAGCAGATCGTGCAGATGGCCCGTGATGCAGGCGCACGCAAGGTCTACCTGGCCAGTGCTGCGCCGCCGGTGCGCTACCCGAACATCTACGGCATCGACATGCCGGCCGCCGAAGAGCTGGTCGCGCACAACCGCAGCGTGGAAGAGATCGAAGCGCACCTGGGCTGCGACTGGCTGATCTACCAGGATCTGGAAGACATGGAAGCGGCGGTAAGCGAGGGTAATCCGGCGCTGCGCAACTTCGATTCGTCCTGCTTCAACGGCCACTACCCGACCGGTATCGAGCCGGGCTACTTCGAGCGCATCCAGCAGCTGCGTTCGGACGATGCCAAGCACAAGCGCCGCGCCTGAGGTCCAGGCGTGGTTGACGTGCCCGACGTTGGTGGTGACCTGCTGCGTGCGGCGCAGCAGTGCCTGGCCGAAGCCGACCCGCTGCGCAAGGTCGCGCTGACCCAGGCGTACGCCGCCGCGTTCCGTGCCGGTCGCCTGAGAGTGGCCGCCGATGCGCCGCCGCCGGAACCGATCCGCATGCCCGGCCGGCCGTCGCAACTGGTGCTGGTGCATCCGCGCGAGGTACCGCGGCGCGGACTGGGCGGCGTGGAAGGGCGGGCCGCCTTCATCCACGCCATCGCCCATATCGAACTCAACGCGATCGACCTGGCCTGGGATGCGGTGTACCGCTTCCGCGGCCTGCCGCCGGCGTTCCATGCCGACTGGGTCAGCTGTGCCGACGACGAATCGCGGCACTTCATGTTGCTGCGCGAACGCCTGCAGGTGCATGGCCACGACTATGCCGATTTCCCCGCGCACAACGGCCTGTGGGAAATGTGCGAAAAGACCGCGCATGACGGCTTGGCACGCATGGCGCTGGTGCCGCGCGTGCTGGAAGCGCGCGGCCTGGACGTCACCCCGGGCATGATCGAGAAGCTGCGCAACGTCGGTGATGGCGAAACCGCCGACGTGCTGGAAGTGATCCTGCGCGAGGAAGTGGCGCATGTTGCCGCCGGTTCGCGCTGGTACCGCTGGTACTGCGACCGCGCCGGTGTCGAGCCGCGCGCACGCTTCAAGGAACTGCTGGTGGAGTACGCCGGCGGCTACCTGCACGGGCCGTTCAACATCGAAGCGCGCCTGCTGGCTGGTTTTGATGCGGATGAGCTCGCCAACCTGGTCGAGCAGGCGGGTTGAGAAAAAGGGGACGGAGGGGATCAAGTCGTGAATGCCACAAACGACTTGATCCCCTCCGTCCCCTTTTTCTTATGCATTCGGCAACACCACGCGCTTGCCGTCCACGGTCGGCCGGTTGATGTAGAACAGGCCTGGGCCCGGCCGGTACGGTAGTTCGCTGACGCCGGCATCGGCGGCGTAGGTCAGTGCGGTGTCGCCCAGGGCGTCGAAATTCCAGTGTGCCGACTGCATCAGGTAACGCCGCCGCAGCAGCGCTTCCTGTGTCTGCGTCAGCGGCTGTCCGGCCACCAGGCGGCGTGCGATCGGCTGCAGGGCCGACGGCAGCTCCCAGCCGGGAACTCCGGCCGCATTGGCGGTCCATTGCACGCCGGCATCGATGGCCTGCTGCTGCATCACCTGCAGTGCGATCAGTTGATAACGCCAGTCGATGCGCCGACGCAGCACCACCGCGGCAGTCACATACAGCACCGGTGACAGCAGCACGCTGCGGCTGCCGGCGCGACGCTGCTGCTGCCACTGGTGCCAGACATCCACCCAGATCTCTTTTTCCCCAACGCCCAGCTGCTGCCGCCAGCGTTCGGCATCGGCCTGTGTTTCAGCGTAGGCCGTGGTGGCCTGCAGCAACGCCAATGGTGGGACCTGGTAGTCGGCAACCGCTGGGCGGCGCAACTGTTGCCGGCGCGGTCGGCTGAGCAGCTTGGGGCCTTCCTCCAGCTGGTTGTAGCCACCACCGATGTTGGCATGCACACCGGGCAGGGCGATCTCGGCGAATGGCGGCGCCACGCTGGTCAGCGGATAGTGCTGGCGGTGTTCATCGCGTGCAGTGAGCTGCACGACGCGACCGGCGATGCCGCTGTGCAGGGCCAGCTGCGGGTGCTCATCGGCGCGGCCGCCATTGACTGCGACCACGGTGTCGAACAGTCCGATGAAGCGCAGCACCGGTGTGGCGGGGGCGAAGTTCGCAGTGCAGGACAGGCCGGCGCCCTGCAGCAGCTGGCGCCAGCGCACGCTGTCCCAGCTCTGCAGCTGGTTGGCGATATCACGTGCCGCGGCAGCGCCGCGCGAATAGCCGAACAGATCCAGCTGCACGCCACGCAACGGTCGCTGCCAGCGCGCGGACAGCTCGGCCAGTGCCGCCGGCAGCAGCACCTGCAGCGCGCGCTGCACTTTTGCACGAACGCCACTGGCACCGATGCCGAAGGCCAGTCCGATCAGATCATCATCGGCATCATCGCGGGTGCCCACGCCCTCCACATAGATCGACAACGAAGGTGCGCCCGTCGCATCGCGGCGGCCGTCCGGATACAGCTGCTGCAGGCGCGCGATGTTGGTCAGGCCGTTGTCGTAGCTGCTGGTCAGCCGGCTCTGGTAGGTCGAATCATCATCCGCGCGCAGCTGTGCCGGGCGTGGCTGCGGAACCTGTGGGCGACCGCGTGCCAGGTTGTGTGCGTTGTTGCGGGTGCCATCGAAGAACAGGCCAATCCGCAGCATGCCGACATCTTCATCCGTGTCCTGCGATGGTGCCATGTGCATGTCCCGTCGTGACTGCGTCACGGTAGCGCGAAAGCGGTGTATTGACGAAGTGTAGTGACGCTTTTGACCTTACTTAACGCAGATGCGGTCGATCACAGTTCCTGATTTTCATTCCCATCTTCTATTGAATTCACACGACCCGCGCAGGCCATATGGCCAGACCCGGCAAACCCGGGCGTGCTGCATCAACGCTGTTCACATCATTCAAGGAGCGACGCAATGTTGTCCAGATCGATTGGCAAAGCGGCAGGTGGCCTGGTGTTGGGTTTGTCGGTGGCAGCGGCCGCGCATGCGGCACCGTTGTTCGAGCCGGTGACGGTCATCAGCCGGGCATCGGCAAACAGTGAGCCCGCGCTGGGCAAGCTGCTGGCCACCCCGTCCACCGCGACGGTACAGGAAGTGCGTGTCGACGCTGCTGCCACCGCGCAGCCGCAACTGGAGTTCGAACTGCTTGGCCAGCGCGTGCAGGCGGTGCGCAGCAAGGTGGAGGCCCTGCCCGATGGCGGCAGCATCTGGTACGGCCAGTTGCGCTCGCCGTCCGATCGGCTGACTGCCGCCACTTCGAACGGTCAGGATGATCCTGGCAATTCAGTGATCCTGGTGCGTTCGGGCAACACCCTCACCGGCTCGATCCGCAAGGACGGCAAGCTTTACCGGCTGCGTCCGCTGGGCAACCGCCATGTACTGGTGGAAGTGGATGAATCGCGGATGCCGGCGGATCATCCGGCCGACTACAACCAGCTGCCGAAAATCCCGATGGGCAACAATGACCGCATCGGCATCGCGCAGGCCTCGTCCGGCACCCCAGCCACCATCCGCGTGCTGGTGGTGGCGACCAATGCAGCGGTAACGGCCTATGGCGGCAACATGCAGTCGCTGGTGCAGCTGGCGGTGGCCGAATCCAACCAGGGTTACGTCAACAGCAACGTTGGCATCACCCTGCAGCTGGCCGGCTATGAAACCACCAACTACACCGAGTCCGGCAACTTCACCACCGACCTGACCCGCTTCCGCAACACCAGCGACGGCTACATGGACAGCATCCACACCAGCCGCAACAACACCGCGGCCGATGTCGGCGTCCTGCTGATCAACAACACGAGCTACTGCGGGTTGGCCTCGGGCATCGGCTCGACGGCATCGACGGCCTTCGCGGCGGTGTACTGGGATTGCGCGACCGGCTACTACTCCTTCGCGCATGAGATCGGCCATCTGCAGAGTGCGCGGCACGATATCGCCAGTGATCCCAGCACGTCGCCCTATGCCTATGGGCACGGCTATCGCTACGAGCCGTCCTCCGGTTCGCGCTGGCGCACGATCATGGCCTATGACTGCTCGGCCGGTTGCCCGCGCCTGAACTACTGGTCCAACCCGAACATCAGCTACAACGGCATCCCGATGGGCAATGCCAGTACCGCCGACAACCAGCGCGTGCTGGTCAATACCAAGGCCACCATCGCGGCCTTCCGCTGAAGCCAGTCGCCGACCGGGGTCGGCGTCTACCCGGGTGCGTGCACCTGCCCTGGTAGATGCCAACCTTGGTTGGCACCCTGCGATCCATCATTCGCGCGCGAGCGTATCCAGCGACCAGCCGCCGGCATCCACGCGCAGTACCGATCCCTGTTCGTACCAGTCGCCCAGCACGATGCGGTTGCAGGTGCGGCCACCGGCCTGCAGCGTGTGCACCGCCGGACGATGGGTGTGGCCGTGGATCATGGTGTCCACGCCATGGCGCACGAAGGTGGCGTCGACTTCGGCCGGAGCCACATCGGTCACGGTCTCGAACTGCGCACGATCGCCCTGCTTCATTTCCGACTGGCGGGCCTGGCTGGCGTCGCGTGCCTTCTGCGCGAACGCGATGCGTGCGGCCAGCGGCTGCGACAGGAACTGCGCCTGGAATGCCGGGTCGCGCGTCTGTGCACGGAACTGCTGGTAGGGGATGTCGTCCGTGCACAGCAGGTCACCGTGCTGCAGCAGCACCGGGCGACCGTACAGCTCGATCACGCACGGGTCGGGCAGGATGCGCAGGCCGGCACGGCGCGCATAGTCTTCGCCGAGCAGGAAGTCGCGGTTGCCGCGGATGAAATACACCGGCACGCCGCTGTCGGAGAGCACCTTCAGCGCGTCGGCCACTGCATCGGCGGCGGGCGAGGGCGTGTCGTCGCCGATCCAGGCTTCGAACAGGTCGCCGAGGATGTACAGCGCATCGGCGCCGGGCGCCTGTTCGCGCAGGAAGCGCAGGAACAGGTCGGTGATCTCCGGACGACTGGGGTCCAGGTGCAGGTCGGAAATGAACAGCGTGGTCATGCCTGCATTCTAGGCCATCAACGATGGCGGTAGCGCCGGGCCATGCGTGGCCGGCGCGGCGGCCATCACACCGGCAGCGGCAACCAGGCCAGGCTGGCCGATGCCAGCAGGATGGCAATGCCGGTGGCGGCCAGTACATCGGACGGGTAGTGCAGGCCCAGCACCACCCGCGACAGCGCGACGCCGAAGGTGAACGGGACCAGCAGCGGTGCCAGCCACGGGTAGTAGGCCAACGCGACGATGGTGAACGACACCGCGTGCAGGGTGTGCCCGGAGGGGAAGCTGAACTCGTCCAGCGGTGCCACCCAGGCACGGATGCGCAGATCGGCCGCATACGGGCGGGGACGCCGGGTCCAGCGCTTGAGGCCCTTGTAGAGCAGCAGCGCGGCCAGACCGGTGGCGGCCATGTGCACGGAGGCGCGCAGTCCGTCGAAGCCGTCGAGCAGCACCAGCGCGCCCATCAGCACGTACCAGAACACGCCATCGCCGAGACGGCTGATGACCGAGAACAGGCGACGCACGCGGCGACGCCGGCAGTAGTGGTTGGCCCGGCGGCAGAGCCGCGCCTCGCGGCCGGCCAGCAGCTCAAGCGGCGTGGTGCGCATGGCCGCTCCTCCGCGACTGGGCCAGCTCGGACAGCAGCGCATCGAACTCGGCAACCACCTGCTGTGGATGCAGGCGCTTCATCGCACGCGCGGCGCTGCTGCCGAATTCGCGGCGCCGTGCATCATCGGCGGCCAGCTGCACGGCTGCCTCGATGAACTGCTCATCGTTTTCCACGGCCGCGCCGTTCTCGCCATTACGCAGGTATTCGCGGGCCGCACCGTAGTCGAATGCGACGGTGGCCAGGCCGCTGGCCATGCTTTCCAGGGTCACGTTGCCAAAGGTCTCGCTGCGGCTGGGGAACAGGAACAGGTCACCGCTGGCGAAATGCCGCGCCAGGGCCTCGCCGCGCTGGATGCCGCAGAAGATGAAATCCGGGTTTTCATGTGCCAGTTTTTCGCGGGCCGGACCATCACCTACCCAGACGAAGCGGGCTTTGGGCCGGATCTGCTGCAGGCGCCGGAAGGCTTTCACCGCCAGGCCAAGGTTCTTTTCCGCGGCGATGCGGCCGACATGGATCGCGACCAGGCCATTGCCGTCCACGCCCCATTCCTCGCGCAGCCCCGGGTCGCGCCGGCCCGGATCGAACTGCTGGCTGTCGACCGCACGTGCCAGCAGGCGTACACGTTCGAAACCCTGTTCGCCGAGGAACTGCTGCAGTTCGCGGGTGGGTACCAGCGTTGCGTCGGCCTGGTTGTGGAACCGGCGCATCCAGCGCATCGCAGCGGCCTGCAGCCAGGCGACGCCGTAGTCGGGCAGGTACTCGTCGAAGCGGGTGTGGAAACCACTGGCGACTGGAATGCCAAGGCGGCGCGCGGTGCGCAGCGCCGACCAGCCCAGCGGGCCTTCGGTGGCGATGTAGACCGCATCGGGACGCTGCTGCTGCCAGTGGCGGTTGAGCCGGATCGGTGCAGGCAGGCCGAAGCGCAGGCCGGGGTAGCGCGGCAATGCGGCACCCGGAACCAGCAGCGTGCCTGGCGCCGAGTCCAGCGCTTCGCTGGTCTGGCGTGGCCGGATCAGGTCGATGTCATGGCCGGAAGTGCGCAGTCCCTGCTCCAGGCCCTGCACGGTCAGGGCAACGCCGTTCACTTCCGGCGGGTAGGTCTCGGTGACGATGGCATAGCGCATGGCGGGCCTCCGGGTTTCCGGCATGCTCGGGCCTGGCGATGTAGCGGATATGACCGCTTTGCGACCACGGGATGACGGCGGTCCGGTTCCCGTGGAGCCACGGCCCCGAAGGGCCGTGGCAGTGGTCCAGGAAGCGCGGTGGATCAGAAGCGCTGCTGGTATTTCATGTAGATGAAACGACCGATGTCGAAGCCACCGTAGTAGGAGAACAACGAGTTCAGCCTCAGGCCACGAACGGCCGGAACTGGATGCCCAGCCCGGCGATGCCGTCGGTCTCGCCGATCAGATCGGCGCGCAGCAGCGGCCGGGCATCGATGAAGGCCTGCGGCACGATCAGCGACAGGCGGTTGTCGTCGGCGGTCAGTTCCAGCGCGGGCAGTGGATCGTCCTCATGGGCACGATTGAGCAGCACCGCCAGGCGCAGCAGGGCGGCCAGCCGGCGAGCGGTCAGCAGCAGGCGCTCGGGCAGGGCGTCGAAGGCGGTCTTGGTCACGCTGCGGCGATGGCTGCGCACCAGCGCGGCCAGCATCTGCTGTTCCTGCCGCGAGAAGCCGGCGATATCCGAGTGTTCCAATACGTAACTGCCATGCACGTGGTAGCCGCTGTGCGCGATCATCAGGCCCAGCTCGTGCAGGCGCGCGGCCCAGCCGAGCATCCGCGCGTCGTCGGCATCGAGCCGCCAGCGTTCCTGCACCTGTTCCAGCAGTGACAGCGCGGTGTCCTGCACGCGATCGGCCTGCACGGTATCGATGCCGTAGCGCTGGCTGAGTGCGGACACCGATTCATCGCGCAGGTCGTTTTCGCCGGCGCGGCCGACGATGTCGTACAGGATGCCTTCGCGCATCGCCGCCTTGCTGACCAGCAGCTTCTGCAGGCCCAGTGCCTGGAAGGCGGCCTCCAGCACCAGGATGCCGCCGGCGATGATCGGGCGGCGGTCGCTGGACAGGCCCGGCAACTGGATGTCGTCGATCTTCTTGGCCTTCAGCAGTTCGTCGCGCAGCTGGGGCAGGGCCTCGGCGGTGATCGCGCCCTTGCTCAGCTTCATCGTGGCGCAGATCTCGCTGATCGCCTTGTGCGTGCCCGAAGAACCCAGTGCTTCCTGCCAGCCCAGCGCGCGGTACTTGCTGGCGAAGGGCTGGAACTCGCGGCCGATCTCGGCCAGCGCGTCCTTCCAGCGCTTCTTGCTCAGCTTGCCGCCGGGGAAGAAGCGCCGGGTGCTGGCGATGCAGCCGGCCTGCAGGCTTTCGCGCTCCAGGGTCTGCATGCCCATGCCGATGATGAACTCGGTGGAGCCGCCGCCGATGTCGATCACCAGCCGGCGCTGGCCGGGCTTGGGCGGTTGCGCGTGGGCCACGCCCAGGTAGATCAGGCGCGCTTCTTCGCGGCCGCTGACCACTTCGATGGCATGCCCAAGCGCGGTTTCGGCGGGAACCAGGAACGACTGCGGAGAGCGCAGCTGGCGCACGGTGTTGGTGGCCAGTGCGCGCACCCGGTGCGGCGGCACGTTGCGGATGCGCTGGCCGAAGCGGGCCAGGCATTCCAGCGCGCGCTGCCGCGCAGCGGAGGAGAGCCCACCTTTGCCATCCAGGCCATCGGCCATGCGCACGGTCTCGCGCAGGCGGTCGATCACCCGCAGCTGGCCGAGCGTGTAGCGCGCGATGACCATGTGGAAACTATTGGAGCCAAGGTCGATGGCGGCCAGCAGGTCGCCATCCTGCAATGCGGGCGGAGTCGTGGTGGTATGCGGCATGGACGAATGTTAGCCGAAGGGGCGGTGTGCTCGTCACCGCGCGGCCTTCACATTTTGGAAGAGGGGAGTGCGGCAGGGCTGCGCCCTGCACCCGCCGAATCAACGGCAACGGCTAAAGCAAAAGCAAAAGCAAAAGCGGGCTATCTGTAGGATGGCGGGGTGGGTCCGATGGCAGGGGACGCCGTTAACCCGTCCATGGGGGCTTGGTCGCCGCATCCATGCGGCTCACACCCCTGCCACCGGACCCACCCCGCCTTCGACAGAATTCCGCTGCTGTTGGTAGGTGTCGACCTTGGTCGACACACCGGGTTACAGCCCCTGCATCAATGCCATCTGCGCAGAATGCGGGGCTTCGTCGTGCGCCGGGGCACGCTTGTGGTAGATGCCGTCGGCATCCAGTTCCCAGGCGTTGAGGTTGTCGTCCAGGTAGTTCTGCAGGACTTCGCGGTACACGCGCTTGGCCAGCTCCGGGTCGAGGATCGGGAAGCACGTCTCGACACGGCGCAGCAGGTTGCGTTCCAGCCAGTCGGCGCTGGCGCAGTACATCTCCGGTGCGCCGTCGTTGCCGAACCAGTAGACGCGGCTGTGCTCCAGGAAGCGGCCGACGATCGAGCGCACGCGGATGTTGTCCGAGATGCCCGGTACGCCCGGGCGCAGGGTGCAGGCGCCGCGGATGATCAGGTCGATCTGCACGCCTGCCTGCGAGGCGGCGTACAGCGCGCGCACCACCTGCGGTTCGTTCAGTGCGTTCATCTTGGCGATGATCCGCGCCGGGCGGCCGGCGGCGGCGATGCGCGTTTCGCGCTCGATGCGGCCGAGGATGCCGGTGTGCAGGGTGAAGGGCGACTGCAGCAGGCGCTTGAGCTTCATCTTCGAGGCCAGCCCGGACAGCTGCTGGAACAGCAGGTGCACGTCGTTGCCGATGTCCGCATCGGCAGTGATCAGGCTGATGTCGGTGTACGCGCGGGCGGTGCCGCTGTGGTAGTTGCCGGTGCCCAGGTGCACGTAGCGGCGCAGTTTGCGGCCCTCGCGGCGCACGATCAGCAGCATCTTGGCGTGGGTCTTGTAGCCGACCACGCCGTACACCACCTGCACGCCAGCTTCCTGCAGGCGATCGGCCAGGCCCAGGTTGGCCTCTTCGTCGAAACGTGCGCGCAGTTCAACCACCACGGTCACGTCCTTGCCGTTGCGCGCGGCCTGGATCAGCGCGTCGACGATCAGCGAATCCTTGCCGGTGCGGTACAGGGTCTGCTTGATCGCCAGTACGTTGGGGTCGATCGCCGCCTGCCGGATCAGGTCCAGCACGGCGGTGAAGGCATCGAACGGGTGGTGCAGCAGCAGGTCCTGGCGCGCCGCCGTCTCGAAGATGCCGTCGCTGTCGCGCAGCGTGCGCGGGGTCATCGGCGGGTACTTCAGGTCCGGCTGCGCGATCAGGTCGTACAGCTGGATGATGCGGTTGAGGTTGACCGGGCCGTCGATGCGGTACACCGCGTTCTCGGTCAGGCCGAAATTCTGCAGCAGGGTGCGCACGATGTCGCGTGGCATGTCCTGCGCGATTTCCAGGCGCACCGCCGGCCGGTAGCCGCGGTCGACCAGTTCGTCGCGCAGTGCCAGCGCCAGGTTCTCCACTTCCTCCTCGTCCACCACCAGCTCGGAGTTGCGGGTAACGCGGAACTGGTAGGCCCCCTGCACTTCCATGCCGGGGAACAGCTCATCGACGAAGGTGGACAGCACCGACGACAGGAACACGAAGTTCTGCGATCCGCCGAGCTTCTCCGGCAGCTGGATGATGCGCGGCAGCGAGCGCGGCGCACGCACGATGGCCAGATGGCCGGCGCGGCCGAACGCGTCGGTGCCCTTCAGCACCACCACGATGTTCAGCGACTTGTTGAGGATCTTCGGGAACGGATGCACCGGGTCCAGGCCCAGCGGCGACAGCACCGGCATGATCTCGTTGCGGAAGTAGGCGCGCAGCCAGCGCTTCTGGCGGTCGGTCCAGGAATGGCGGCCGAGCACGCCGATGCCGGCCTCCATCAGCGCCGGGCGCAGCGTCTCGTTCCAGCAGCGGTACTGCTGGTCCACCAGTTCCGCGGCGCGGTCGTGGATGGCATTGAGGATGGCCTGCGGGCTCATCCCGTCCGGCGCCGGCGGCAGGCCGAATTCCTGCGCGTGGCGCACGGCGGCGGCGCGGATCTCGAAGAACTCGTCCAGGTTGGTGCAGGAGATGCACATGAAGCGCAGCCGCTCCAGCAGCGGCACCTGCGGGTCCATCGCCTGGGCCAGCACGCGGAAATTGAAATCCAGCTGCGACAGTTCGCGGTTGATGTAGAGCGCCGGGTCACGCAGCGGATCGTTGTCCGGGCTCACGGGGAGGGGGAGGGATCCGAGGCTGCTCATGGCGTCATTCTTCGATGGAAGTCAGGGGGGCGGACTCGCGCGGGCGCACGTGGTCGGCATCGAAATGGCAGGAAAACACCGAGCCCTTGCCAACCTCGCTTTCAATCTCCAGCCGCGCATGGTGCAGGCCGAGGATGTGCTTGACGATGGACAGGCCCAGGCCGGTACCACCGCTTTCGCGGGAGCGGCTGCTGGAGACACGGTAGAAACGTTCGGTCAGGCGCGGCAGGTGGGTGGCCGGGATGCCGTAGCCGGAATCGCGCACTGCCAGCACGGCGCCGTCGCCTTCGCGGCGGAATTCCACGGCGATGCGGCCACCGGCCGGCGTATAGCGCACCGCGTTGGTGACCAGGTTGGAGAAGGCGCTGTGCAGTTCCTTGGTCGAGCCCTGCAGGTCAACGCCGGCAAGATCGTCGATGCTGATCTGGTGGCGGCCCTGGCTGTGCGCTTCGGCTTCGCGGCGCAGGGTGGCCAGCATCGGCTGCATGGCCACGGTCTCTTCCTCGCTGTGTTCCTGCGACTCGAGGCGCGACAGCGTCAGCAGGTCTTCCACCAGCTGGGCCATGCGCTGGCTCTGCTTGCGCATTTCTTCCAGCATCGGACCGGTTCCCGGGAAATCCTCCGGGTCCATCATGTCCAGATAGCCGTGGACCACGGTGAGCGGCGTGCGCAGCTCGTGTGAAACGTTGGCGACGAAGTCGCGGCGCACCTGCTCCAGGCGCAGCAGCTTGCTGACATCGCGGGCGATCAGCAGCCAGTAATCGGAGGAATAGGGAATCAGGCGCAGGTTCAGGCGGATCGCCGGGTCGACCGGCGAGGGCACGTCCAGGATCGGCTCGGCATTGCGGCCACCAGCGAGCCAATGCGCCAGCGGCATCGGTTGCAGGCGTTCGACCAGGGCCTCGCCGAGGTCGCCCGGATGATGCAGGCCGAGCAGGGCGGTGGCCGCTTCGTTGAACCACTGCACACGCTGGCTGTTGCGATCCAGCACCACCACGGCATCGGGCAGCGCGGCGGCGGCGGCGCGGTAGCTGCGCAGCATGTCCAGCAGGCGGCGCTTGCGCACGCGCATTTCCACCTGGTTGCGGTACAGCAGGCGGTCCAGCTCGTTCCAGACGCCGGTGCCTTCTTCGGCGGTGTCCCAGCGCTGGCGCGCGGTCAGCCGGCGCAGCACGCTGCGCAGGCGCCAGTAATGCCATGCCAGCGTGGCCAGTGCGCCCAGTGCGATGCACAACCACAGATGGCCCGTGAACCACCCCACCAATCCGGCGAACAGCAGTACCGCGGCAACGGTGGCCAGGGTCTTCAACCAGGCAGAGCGGATGTGGCGGGGCATTGCGATCTCGTCGTTGAGGTGCGGCGGTTCACTGGGGTGAACCGAGGGTTATAGCAGAGTTGCCGGCGCCGGCACCCGCAGGTGCGTGGCGCCGGCACGACGAGACTCAGGTAGCAGTGGAGAAGCGGTAGCCGGCGCCGCGCACGGTCTGCACCATGTTTTCGGCGTTGAACGGTTCCAGCGTCTTGCGCAGGCGGCGGATGTGCACGTCGATGGTGCGCTCCTCCACGTACACGCTGCCGCCCCAGACATGGTCCAGCAGCTGGGCGCGGGTGTAGACGCGCTCGGGGTGGGTCATGAAGAAGTGCAGCAGGCGGTATTCGGTGGGGCCGATCGGCACCGGCTGGTCGTTGGCGAACACGCGATGGGCGGCACCGTCGATGCGGATCGGGCCGACGGCCACGCTGCCGTCCTCGTCATCTTCGCGGGCGCGGCGCATCACCGCACGGATGCGGGCCAGCAGTTCGCGCGCCGAGAACGGCTTGACCACATAGTCGTCGACGCCAGCTTCAAGGCCACCGACGCGATCGTTCTCTTCGCCGCGGGCAGTCAGCATGATGATCGGCACTTCGCGGGTCAGGGTTTCCTTGCGCCAGCGGCGGGCCAGGTCCAGGCCGCTGGTGCCGGGCAGCATCCAGTCCAGCAGGATCAGGTCGGGGACGCGGTCGGCGATGGCGGTCTGGGCCTCACGGGCGTCGCCGGCGTGGACCGGTTCGTAATCGCCCTTGCGCAGGGCGAAGGCGACCATTTCACGGATCGCGGGCTCGTCATCGACGATCAGGATGCGTTTCTGCACGAGGACACCGTAGGGCTCGGTTACTGGAGTGGTGCCAGTAGACTACGGTTTGATGACATGTTTGTGACTGCCTGGCCGGAACCGGCCTGGATTGCCATCGGCCGGTCATGCAGCGCTCAGCGGCGGTCCAGATCCGGGTCCTGCACGCCCTGGCGGCGCAGCTCCAGCACGGTGGGGGTGATCGCCTCGATGCGCGCATCCACCCGTGCCCGGCCGACATAGTCCAGCGCCGGGTTGCGCTTGAGCGCCTGCAGCTGCATCAGCGACTGCTCCGGGCGGCCGCTGAGGAAGGCCGCCTCGGCGTAGGCCTCGCTGGCACGCACGCTGTCGCCGGCCAGTTCGCTGGCGCGGGCGTACCGCTGCTGGAAGACCGGATCGTTACCGCTTTGCGACAGCAGGGGCCGCAGCATGGCCTGCGCGCGCTGGCCGGCCTCGCGGCTGCCCTGTTCGTTCAGGATCTCGGCATAGGTCAGCGCCACCGGACGGCTGTTGGGGTGCTGGCGCAGCAGCTGCTCGAAGCGGCTGTTGGCCTGGGCGGTCTGGCCCGCACGCGATTCGGCCTCGCCCAGCCCCAGTGCCAGCCACAGATTGTCCGGGCGGGTCTGCAGCAGGCCTGCCAGGGTCTGCCGGGCCTGGGCGGCGCCGGCGCGACCGCTGCGCATCACCGCCAGCGCCTGGCCATAGCGCTGGGCATCGTTGAGGCCGTCCTTCTGGCGCTTGGCCAGATCGGCGTACTCGCGTTCCAGCTCGGGGGTGGAGTCCGCGCTGAGCACGCGCAGGCGCTCGCGCGCCCAGTCGAAGTCGCCACTGGCGCCGCGGCTGAGCTGGCCCATCGGGATGCGCAGCACGCTGCTGGGCAGCAGCGGGTTGTTTCCGCGCAACAGGGGTTCGGCCAGGCTGGGATCGGTCGGGTCCACGCGCTCCCTGCGCTCGCCACTGGGGGTAGTGGTGGTCAGCAGCACCGTGTCCTTCTTCATCTGCTCGGCGCGGGCCTTGGCCTCGCTGATGCGGGTGATGTTGACCGGGTGAGTGCGCAGGAACTCGGGCACGCTGTAGCCGCCCTCGTTGCCGCGCATCGCCGATGCCATCCGCTCGAAGAAGCCGGCCATGGCATCCACGTCGTAGCCACTGCGCGACAGGGTGCGGATGCCGAGGCGGTCGGCCTCGGACTCGTTGGAGCGGGTGTAGTTGATCTGCCGCTGCTGCATCAGGCCCATGCCGGAACTGATCGCGGCCATCGTCGCGTTGCCGGAGGAGGTGCTGTTGCTGGCTTGCGCGGCCACCACCGCCGCCAGCATGCCGAGCAGGATCGGGATCTGGTCGCGCTGGGCGCGCTCTACCCCGCGCAGCACGTGCTGCTGGGTGACGTGGGCGATTTCGTGCGACAGCACCGCGGCCACCTCGTCCTCGCGCTCGGCGGTCAGCACCAGGCCGGCATTGACCCCGATATAGCCGCCCAGCGTGGCGAAGGCGTTGATCTGGCGGTCCTTCATCACGAAGAACGTGTAAGGCTGGCGCGGCTGGTCGCTGTTGGAGCCGAGGCGGGTGCCCATGGTCTGCAGCCAGTCGTTGACCAGCGGGTCGTCCAGCAGGTAGCCGTAGTTGCGCAGCTCGCGCAGCATCATCGCGCCGTACTCGGCCTGACGGGCCGGGGTCAGCAGCTCGCCGGCCGACGAGCCGATGTCGGGCAGTTTCTCCTGGGCCTGGGCCAGCGGCGTGGCCAGGGCCAGGGTGACGGCGGTAGTCAGCAGCAGGGCTCGCAAGCAGGAGGTCCTCGGGCGGGGCGCGCCAAGCGTGGCAGGGCAGGGGGCAACCATTCGTTAATCCACAGTGTTGCGGCCGTGGCGTGGAATTTCCAGCGCACCGGTACCATATGTAGACCGTCGATCCATCGTGGAGTTTCCCGTGACAGCCCAGACCGCCGGCGGTGCCCCCGCCATCACCATCTATTCCACCGCCGTCTGCCCGTACTGCGTGGCCGCCAAGAACTTCCTGAAGAGCAAGGGCCAGCAATGGACCGAGGTCCGCATCGACCTGGACCCGGTCGAGCGCGAGAAGATGATGGCCAAGACCCGCCGTACCAGCGTGCCGCAGATCTTCGTCGGCGACGTCCATGTGGGCGGCTACGACGACATGATGGCCCTGCACCGTGAAGGCAAGCTCGAGCCGCTGCTGGCCGGGCAGGGCCAGGCATGAGCGCGGCCGACGACGGCAGCAAGGACCGCATCGCCGAGTTCACCGAGTTCCGCAAGCGCATGAACGAGCGCATCCTGGGCGAGCCGAACCAGGTGGTGCGGCGCTTCTTCGCGCTGGACACGCAGACCTACCAGGCCGGTGCGCTGGACGTGAAGACCAAGGAACTGCTGGGCCTGGTGGCCTCGATGGTGCTGCGCTGCGACGACTGCATCAGCTACCACGTGGCCCAGTGCAAGGACGCCGGGGTGACCCGCGAGGAGTTCTTCGAGACCTTCTCGGTCGGCCTGGTGGTGGGCGGCTCGATCGTGATCCCGCACCTGCGCCGCGCGGTTGACTTCCTCGACCAGCTCGAAGGCGGCGCCGCCGCCCCGGCAGCGCACGAGCACTGAGGTAGCACCGGGCCATGCCCGGCGGAGACCTGAACGAAAAGCCGCCGGGCATGGCCCGGCGCTACCGGATCACGGCCGCGCGCCGGGGCATTTCCCGCGATCCAACCGCCCAAGAGCCCCTTCTTGTTGAAGGGGCGCGCCGACAGGCGGGGGTAGAGGAGGAATGCGCGGGCAATTATGCCTTTGCCGGGGTCAGGACCATGGTCTACTTGGGTAGCCGGGCCCGGCTAAGGCATAATTGCCGGTGAAACTTCCTTTGCGCCGGCGTTTCCGGGCACGTCCGGACGGCGTTTTTCCCCCTGTTCGGAACATCGATCAATGACGCAGAAAATTACGGTCATCCGCGGCGACGGCATTGGCCCGGAAATCATGGACGCCACCCTGTTCGTGCTCGACCAGCTCAAGACTGGCCTGGAGTACGAAGACGCCGACGCCGGCCTGGTGGCCCTGGAAAAGCACGGCGACCTGATGCCGGCGGTGACCCTGGAATCGATCGCGCGCAACAAGGTCGCGCTGAAGAGCCCGCTGACCACCCCGGTCGGTGGTGGTTTCACCTCGATCAACGTCAGCCTGCGCCGTCACTTCGACCTGTACGCCAACGTGCGTCCGGCCCACACCTTCCCGAACACCAAGTCGCGTTTCGACAACGTCGACCTGATCACCGTTCGTGAGAACACCGAAGGTGCGTACCTGGCCGAAGGCCAGGAAGTGTCGGCCGACGGCGAGACCGCCTTCTCCGGCACCCGCATCACCCGCAAGGGCTCCGAGCGCATCGTGCGCTACGCCTTCGAGCTGGCCAAGAGCACCGGCCGCAAGAAGGTCACCGCCGTGCACAAGGCCAACATCATCAAGTCGACCTCGGGCCTGTTCCTGAATGTCGCCCGTGAAGTGGCCGCGCAGTACCCGGACATCGAATTCCAGGAAATGATCGTCGACAACTGCTGCATGCAGCTGGTGATGCGTCCGGAACAGTTCGACGTGATCGTCACCACCAACCTGTTCGGCGACATCATCTCCGACCTGTGCGCCGGCCTCGTCGGCGGCCTGGGCCTGGCCCCGGGTGCCAACATCGGCAAGGATGCGGCGATCTTCGAAGCCGTGCACGGCACCGCGCCGGACATCGCCGGCCAGGGCAAGGCCAATCCGTGTGCGCTGCTGCTGGCAGCCGCGCAGATGCTGGACCACGTCGGCCAGCCGGAAAACGCCGAGCGCCTGCGCAAGGCCATCGTGGCGACCATGGAAGCCAAGGACTCGCTGACCGGCGACCTGGGCGGCACCGGCACCACCATGAGCTTCGCCAAGGCCATCGCCAGCCGCCTGTAAGCGGCCGGTCGGCCTCGGTTGGATCCCAGCGGGGCGCCTTCGGGCGCCCCGTTGCGTTTGCGGTAGATCCACGCCATGCGTGGATGACGGAATGATCGGTTGTGCGGTTTTCGCACAGGTCATGTGCCCCCGCACGGCTGGTTCGTGCGCCAATCGCTCCGCATCCTGTGCCCCACACCCACCGCACAGGAACCCTCCCATGAACCTCACCGCCTTCGGCCTGGCCAGCCTGATCGGCATGGCCGCCACCGCCCCGGTCGCTGCCGCCGAACCGTCCCATCCCACCATCCGCCACATGGCCGGCGCGCCGGTCGCGGCCTCGCTGGATGCAGCGAAGACCGCCGTGCTGGTGATCGACTTCCAGAACGAATACTTCGATGCCAGCGCCGCGCCCGGCTTTGCTGGTGGCCGCATGGTCATTCCCGATGGCGTGGCCGCACTGCGCCAGGCCAGGCGGGTGGTCGAGTTCGCCGATACTCACGGCATCCGCGTGATCCACGTGCAGCATGTGTTGCCGGCCGGTGCACCGCTGTTCGCGCAGGGCAGCGTCAATGCCGCCTTCCATCGCGACCTGAAGCCGCGCAAGGGTGAGACCGTGGTGCAGAAGGACAATGTCAGCGTGTTCGCTGGCAACTCGGCCGCGGTGCTCGACACGGTGCTGAAGGATGCCGGCATCGACACGCTGATCGTCACCGGCCTGCAGACCCATGCCTGTGTGGCCGGTGCTGCGCGCGACGCGGCGGCGGCACCGCGCGGCTACCGGGTGATCGTATCGTCCGATGCCAGCGCCAGTCGCGACCTGGACCTGGCCGGTGGCCAGCGCATCGATCATCGCGCGCTGCATGACGCCTCGCTGGCGCAGATCGAAGACGCCTTCGGTGATGTCATGAGCACCGACGCGATCCTGGCGCTGCCGGTGCGCAAGGCCGGCGACGGCGCTTGATAAGCTGGTGGGGCCCGCATGCCGTGGGCCCCGTCACCTGGAGTCGCTCGCCGATGGATCACTTCGCCGCCCTGCGTGCGCTGCGCGCCATCGTCGACGCAGGCAGCTTCACTGCTGCTGCCGAGCGCCTGGGGACCACCCACTCGGCGATGTCACGGCAACTGCGGCAGCTGGAAGAGCATCTGCAGGTGCGACTGCTCGATCGCAACAGTCGGCGGCTGTCGTTGACCGAAGCCGGGCGCGACTATCACCGGGAGGCCGGCGTGCTGCTCGATCGCCTGCAGGAAGCGGACGACCGCGCGCGCGCCGGGCAGGCGCAGCCCAGTGGCGCCGTACGCATCAGCGTGCCGCAGGTGGTCGCCAGCCAGGAGCTGCCCCAGTGGCTGCCGTCGTTCCTGCAGCGCTACCCGCAGGTCTCGCTGGACCTGTCGGCCGATGATCAACTGGTCGACGTGGTGGGGGGCGGTTTCGACCTGGCTCTTCGCATCGCGCCCTCGTTGCCGGACAGCCAGCTAGTCGCGCGCGAACTGGCCAGCTGCCCGCGCATCCTGGTTGCTGCGCCGGCCTATCTGGCACGTCGTGGTCTGCCGCGACAGGCTGCAGATCTCGAACAACATACGCTGCTGGGATTCAGTCCCACGCCGTCAATGCCGCCCTGGCAGCTGCAGGGGCCGCGCGGTGCCAGCGTGAGCATCGAGGCCGGCCAGCGCCTGCGCGTGGATGCCACGCCCGCGCTGTATGCCGCGGCGTTGGCCGGAATGGGCATCAGCCTGTTCACCGCACTGACCGTACAGGAGGACCTGCGCGCCGGTCGTCTGATCCGCGTGTTGCCGGCCTGGCATGCCGGGCAGCGCCGCTACTTCGCGCTGTATCCGCATGCACGTGCGCTGGCGCCGAAAGTGCGTGCGCTGGTCGAGCACCTCGCGGCGCACTACGCTGCACAGGTGGGCGCGGCAGGATAGTCGCGCGGCTGCAACCGAGGTGGTGATGGAGTCGGTGTATCTGCTGGTCGCGCTGGGCGCGATCGTCGCCGGATTCGTGCAGGGCCTGTCCGGCTTCGCCTTTGGCATGGTGGCGATGTCGTTCTGGGCATGGGGACTGGAGCCGCGGCTGGCGGCGACGCTGTCGGTGTTTGGTGCGCTGGTCGGTCAGCTGGTGGCTGTGTTCACCGTGCGCCGTGGATTCAACCTGCGCCTGTTGCTGCCCTTCGTGCTGGGCGGGCTGGCCGGCATTCCGCTGGGCGTGATGGTGCTGCCACAGCTGGACATGGACTGGTTCAAGGCGCTGCTGGGCGGCTTCCTGGCGCTGTGGTGCCCGGTCATGCTGATGGCGCGCTCGTTGCCTCCGGTCCGCGTCGGCGGCCGTATCGGTGATGCGATCGCTGGCATGGCCGGTGGCGTGCTCAGTGGCATTGGCGGCTTTGCCGGGCCGGTGCCGACGTTGTGGAGCACCCTGCGAGGCTTCGGCAAGGACGAACAGCGCGCGGTCATCCAGAACTTCAACCTGGCGATGCTGGCGGTGACCATGGCCACCTATGTCGGCAGCGGCCTGGTCAGCCGGCAGATGCTGCCGTATTTCGCCATCGTGGCACCGGCCATGCTCGTGCCGACCCTGCTGGGTGCAAGGGTCTACATCGGCATCAGCGAGGCGCGCTTCCGGCAGCTCGTGCTGGGCCTGCTGACCGCGTCAGGCATCGCGTTGCTGGCATCGTCGCTGCCGGTGCTGCTGGCGCGCTGAGGGAGGAACGACAAAGGGCGCCACGAAGGGCGCCCTTTGTCGTCTATTGCATGTTGCGGCTCAGCGCTGCTGGATTTTCGACAGCAGGCGCAGGAATTCAACGTACAGCCAGACCAGGGTCACCATCAGGCCGAATGCGCCATACCACTCCATGTACTTCGGTGCACGCTGGGCGACACCGGTCTCGATGAAGTCGAAGTCCAGCACCAGATTCAGCGCGGCCACGACCACCACGAACAGGCTGAAGGCGATGCCCAGCCAGCTGGAGTCATGGATCACCGGCACGTCGATGTTGAAGAAGCCCAGCACGAACGACGCCAGGTAGAGCAGGGCGATGCCGCCAGTGGCCGCGACCACGCCCATCTTGAAGTTCTCGGTGGCCTTGATCAGGCCGCTGCGGTACGCGAACAGCAGCGCGAACAGAGTGCCGAAGGTCAGCAGTACGGCCTGGAACACGATGCCCGGGAACTTGGCGTTGAACACGGCCGAGATGGCGCCGAGGAACAGGCCTTCCACCAGCGCGTACATCGGCGCGGTGACCGGCGACCATTCCTTCTTGAAGACGGTGATCAGCGCCAGCACCAGGCCGCCGATGGCGCCGCCCATGGCATACAGCCTGGCACCAGGCAAAACCTGACCGTAGTCGCCGATGGTCTGGTTCCAGGCGAAAGCGGCCGTCAGCACGGTCAACAGCAGCAGGAAACCGGTCTTGTTGACGGTGCCGTTGAGGGTCATTGCCTGGTCGGGGCTGGTCACCACCGAGCCGCTGGCGAGGTCGAGGAAGGTGGACTCGGAAAGAGCCGGGTTGCCGCTGCGCATGCGCGTTCTCCGTGCGAATGAGGGTCTGGACGGCCATCCGGCCGATGGGCGTGAGCATAGCCGATGACTGCTTTCGGCGTTGTGGCAGGCGCCGGATCTGCACATCCTGCGTTGACAGTTCCCAATGCGCTTGGCGACAATGGCCAACTCCCCGGGCATGGCCCGAGGGGATTGCAAGACCGGGGTATAGCGCAGTCTGGTAGCGCGCCTGCTTTGGGAGCAGGATGTCGGGGGTTCGAATCCCTCTACCCCGACCAATCCCACATCACGTCGGATTGGACACCGTTCCGGTTCGGGCGCCCGTAGCTCAACTGGATAGAGCACCGGCCTTCTAAGCCGGCGGTTACAGGTTCGATTCCTGTCGGGCGCGCCATTGGAATCAATGGTTTATGAACTCACGCCCGCGAACATCGGTTCCCATTCGATGGCTGGGCAATCCTGGGTGGCGAGCATTCCACCTTCCTCTTTTCCGATGAAAGATGCCCTTTGCCTGGGGGGCAGTCGCACGGCGTGATGCCAAGCGGGTTGCGGTGAACCTGCGTCTGGCGATGATCGGCTCACTCCGCAGGTGCTTGAGCAGCGCCGCCTGGGTTGGGGCAATGTGCCCGGCAACGAAAAAAAGCCAGCGCTATGCGCTGGCCTTTCCCAAGTCGCGATGGTCGCGATGGACGCACTCTGGTCGAGTGCGCCCTGGATGGATCACATCTGTTCCAGTTCGCCCACCCGGACCTTGCCGCCACCGCAGTTGCCGTGGCAGCCGCCGCTGATCGGACCGCTGCCACCGCCGCCGCCGCCACCACCACCGCCGCCACCACCACCGCCCCGGGAGTTGGGCGGGAGGACGGTCGAAATCACTTCGCCGGAGTCGAAACCTGCACCTCGCCACGTGTAGTTGACGCAGGAAATACCGTTGCAGACGGTCAGGACATCGCCGGTCTGGACTCGCGTCTGGGCTGTCCAGACGGTGGTCCGGCCGTCATTGAGCTTCTGGACCTCTTGGGAAAGCTGCTGGTTGGTCACCGGATCGGGATACGGGGTTGTCAGCGTGCATCCGGCGGTGCAGTTGATGACGCCAGGAAGCTTTTTCGCTTGAAGGCTCCCGGCTGCCATGAACAGCAGCACGCCTGCAATGGCGGGAATGGAGTTTCTACCAAGCGAAGGGATAATCCCAATCAGTCTAGCTTTCACAATAGGTCCTTATCGTGGGATGCAACAGTTCTTGAAGATTTCGTTCGATGAAATGCGGGCTTTCTCTTTCTCTTGGCTGCTCAGGTTTTTCTCATGGTTGGCAATGTCAGTGGTGGTGGCAAAACGTGGGTCCAGCCGGTTGAGGACGCGGGTGTACGCCAGGGCGGCAACGGGATCCGCAGGAACGATGCCGCCATACGTGTAGGCCATCGCCATGTCGCTGATGACATTGACGTTCCCTTGTGATTCCAGTTCGCGCAGATATCCGGTGGCGGTGTCCTTCCACGCCTCGAGCGCCGCGGGATCACGGATTGCGTCATCGAGCGAACCGATGACTTTCTCCGGCGATCGCGAGTAAGCGCGCATCGCTTCCTGCGAGCCCATGGCGGCGGCCTTCGAAAGCCAATCGGCGTGATAGATGTCCTGATCCAGAGCCAGCGACTCGCACTCTTTGAGGATTCGTTCCGATCGCTCCAGGAACCAGTTGCCGGACCCGACCGTGGTGGCTGAATCCGCCAGCTTGTCAGCGCGATCCGAGATGAAGGTCTGGCATTGCTCGATGGTTCGATAGATTTCGTAGGTTGCCGTGGCATCTCCGGATTCGGAGCGCAGCATCAGTTGCTTGACGTGGGCGAGCGCGTCACCGGGAGGCCGGAACTCATTGCCTCTTACGATCTCGTAGGCTTTGGGGCCCACCGCCTTGTACGAGCCCGGCGGGATCTTGTTGTCCCGCTCCAGCCTCTGCGCGGCCGCCGCACCTGACGCCGGAAGCTGCCTTCCCTGGTCGGGCCTTTCATCAAGGCTGCCACTGTTCCCGGATTCCTCTGCCGTGGCATCGGCAGCTGGCTGCTGCCGGTAGCCGTACATTGCAACGGCTGCCACTGCCAGCACCGCTGCCAGCGTGACGAATCCGATTAGCCGCTTGCTCATCTATTGATCTCACCTTCATTGCAGGAACCGGCATGGTTGCAAACGTGCGCCTCGCGTTCCATGTCCTGCAGCTAACGTTGTATGAATGGATCTCCCCCCATTCCCGTTTGAGATTCATTCACGATTTGTTCACCAATCATTCACGCTGTCGGGAGTGCGTCCGACCATGGCGAGCTGTTTGCCTGCGCCTGACCTTCGGCGCAGGCGGCACGCACCTTCTGGCGCTCGGCATGAGATGCAGTTTGGAAAGGCGCGGGAGAGGTAGAGCAGGTGCTGGCCGAAGTGCATCGTCTGCGCAGTTGCCAACGGCGGCTTACCCTGTACTGCGGCGGTGTCACCTCGCTGGCGTTGACTGGCCTGCTGACGGGGGCGACGGACCAACGCAGTGCGTCGATCGACGTGATCGAAACGATGTTGCCGATGGACAGCGGCGGCCGATGTTCTCGGCCGAAGATGAGCGCTTGCACGCGCAGGTGTGCAAGCCATTGCCCGTCGTGTGTTTCCTGGCAGGACGCAGTCGCACAATGCGATGTTTCAGCTGCTCGACGGAGCGGGCCAGTCGCGCCAGCAGTTGCAGGTCACGCCGAAGGGGGAGGCCACGCTGTCATTCCTGGACGAGCACGGGGACGCCGTGCGTGTGATCTCGGCCGAGCAGCTCTGATCTCCTGTTCCGGCCCCTGCACATCAATGTGAAGAAGTGCTTGCAATTCCTTCGCGACTCCCGGAAAATGCCGGACTCGCTTCGGGGGACGGACTTCTGGTTCCGCCCGGTAGCAAAGCATCAAGTTCCAACGTCAGCCTCATCGGCGGTGGAGCGAAAGTTTCAGTGGTGGCTGTAGCTCAGTTGGTTAGAGTACCGGATTGTGATTCCGGTGGTCGGGGGTTCGAATCCCCTCAGCCACCCCACTGATTCAACCGCATCGGCGCAGCCGAAACGGTATTGCAATAAACAGAAAGCACGCTACAATGTGCGTCTGAGTTTCACGGGCCGTTAGCTCAGTTGGTAGAGCAGTTGACTCTTAATCAATAGGTCCAAGGTTCGAATCCTTGACGGCCCACCAAGACAGAAGCCACCTGGTACCCCAGGTGGCTTTTTTCTTATAGGTGTGACTCCCATCGTTTCGATGGGTCACGCGTTGCAGAACCCGCTCGGCGCGGATCTGCAGCAGCAGCGGGACCGCAGTGCTGGTTTCAACCACGTTGAAAAAAGTGCTTGCACCCACCGAGCGGATCGGGTCATAATTCGCGCCCCGATTTCGGGCTGTTAGCTCAGTTGGTAGAGCAGTTGACTCTTAATCAATAGGTCCAAGGTTCGAATCCTTGACAGCCCACCAGACGAAAGCCACTTGGTTCGCCAAGTGGCTTTTTTCTTGCCTGTTCGCCGGGTGGCGTCTGCAGATACCAGCGGTGCTGGCTGGAGTGGAGCCCCCTTGAGTCAAGGGGGCGCGGCGAAGCCGCGGGGATGTGGGGGCTGGTGAAGTGGGGCCCGCACTTTGCCATGCAAAGCGTGGGGCTGCGGCGCGAATGCGCAGCAGCTTCCCCTTGGTTCGCCAAGTGGCTTTTTTCTTGCCTGTTCGCCGGGTGGCGTTTCATCCGCGCATGGCGTGGATCTACTGAAGCGATGCTGAAATCAGGGGCATACGCGTCATCAGTGTTTTCAATGCTGTGCGCTGCTTCTCACCGCGCTGCGCCCTTCATCGCACCCAATGGATCTTCCGCGCCGAGAGCGCATGCATGTACGAAGGAAGATCCTGATGGCCGATATGAAACGACTGCGCCGGGGGCTGTGGGTTTCATTTGCGTTGCTGGTGTTGGTGGCCTGCGCGCCGGAACGTGATCCGGCGCAGACCGTGGAGCGCGATGCAGGTACAGGGGCGGTTCCGGCGCGCCCGGTCGGTGACACCATGCAGATGCAGCCGGCGCAGCCGGTGGAGGGTGAGGCTGCGCCGGAGGCGATGGGGCTGCGTCGCACCGACAAGGGTGGCGTGGACATCCGCAAGGTGGATGTGGCGGCCGGGCAGGGCGCTGACGCACCTGCGTCCCCTGCCGAGGCGAAGCACTGAGTCGCCGCCGTCCCGAACGGTCGCACGACCTTCGGGGCGGCCTTTGGCGCGGGCAATGAGCGCGTGGCTGTCATGTTCAGTTTTGTGCAGGCCTTCCGATTCCCGCCGTCGCCTGCGACAATGAATGCCTGAGCCGGCCACGCGAAAGTGGCGGAATTGGTAGACGCCCTGGATTTAGGTTCCAGTGCCGCAAGGCGTGGGGGTTCGAGTCCCCCCTTTCGCACCAGTGCCGGCCTGTCCCCGCCCTGATCGGGCCATCGACGCCCACTTGACCGGCACGCGCTGGCAGTGCAGGCCGAATTGGGCGAAACTAAAGGGCTGCGGCAAGCAGGCGCGTCCCAGACGTCGTGTCCTTACAACCGTTTCATCCCAATCATCGAGCCGGGGGCGTGGGCCACCGGTGGCAGGAGTCAACATGCAAGCTTCGATCGAATCCACCGGCAACCTGGAACGCCGCCTGAGCTTCTCGCTGCCGGAAGAGCGTCTGCAGAGCCACATCGTCGGCCGCCTGGGCGAAATCGCCCGTACCACCCGCATCAAGGGTTTCCGTCCGGGCAAGGTGCCGGCCAAGGTGATCGAGCAGCGCTTCGGCGCGCAGGTCCGTGGCGAGGCGCTGGACGGCCTGCTGCGCGAAACCTTCGACGCGGCCGTGCGCGAGCACGACCTGCGCATCGTCGGCAGCCCGCGCATCGACAAGGGCGACGAGGGTGAGTTCTCCTTCGTGGCCACCGTGGAGGTGGTGCCGGACTTCGGCGACATCGACGTCAGCAAGCTGACCGTCGTGCGCCATACCGCCGAGATCACCGACGCCGACATCGACCAGATGATCGAGAACCTGCAGAACCAGCGTCGTACCTGGGCCCCGGTCAGCCGTGGCGCGCAGGACGGTGACCTGGTCGCGGTGGAAACCTGGTCGCAGGCCGGCGAAGAGCGCCTGCCGGCCGAAGGCACCGAGAAGGGTTCGATCGTGCTCGGCCAGGGCATGATGTTCGAGACCATCGAAAAGGGCCTGGTCGGCCTGGCCAAGGGTGAAGAGAAGACCCTGGACGTCGAGTTCCCGGCTGACTGGCGCGTGCCGGTGCTGGCCGGCAAGACCGTGCAGGTCACCGTCAAGGTTGCCGAAGTCTCCGAGCCGGTCGTGCCGGCGGTCGACGAAGCCTTCATCAAGAGCTTCGGCGTGAAGGGCGGCGACGTGGAGCAGTTCCGCAGCGACATCCGCGCCAACCTGGAGCGCGAGCTGAAGGGTGCCCTGATGAACCGCCTGCGCCGCGAGGTCGGCGAGCAGCTGATCGCCGCCTATTCCTCGGTGGAAATGCCGCCGCGCCTGGTCGAGAACGAAGCCCGCGCCATGCTGGCCCAGCAGGTCGAGCAGATCCGCCGCAACGGCCAGAACGTTGGCGAGATCCCGGCCGATGCCCACGAAGGCTTCAAGGAAGCGGCCGCCAAGCGCGTGCTGGTCGGCCTGCTGGTCGGTGAAGTGGCCCGCATCAACGACCTGCGCCTGGAAGCCAAGCGCCTGAACGAAACGATGCGTCTGATCGCTTCGACCTACGAAGAGCCGGAGCAGGTCATTGAGATGTACCGCAATGACCCCCAGCTGATGTCTGGCCTGCAGAACCGTGTGATGGAAGAGCAGGTGATCGACTGGATCGCCGAGCGTGCCCAGCACACCGAAGAGAAGCTGTCGTTCCAGGACGCGATCCGCCAGTAAGCCCGGGCGGATCACCGGATGCCTCGCGCCTTTGCCGGCGCGGGGTTGTTGCCCCCCCCAAGATAGGTACCTCACGTAATGGACAACCGAACCAAAGCCCTGAACCTGGTTCCGATGGTGGTCGAGCAGACCAGCCGCGGCGAGCGTGCCTACGACATCTATTCGCGCCTGTTGAAGGAGCGCCTGATCTTCCTCGTGGGCCCGATCGACGATCACATGGCCAACGTGGTGGTGGCGCAGTTGCTGTTCCTGGAATCGGAGAACCCGGAAAAGGACATCAACATCTACATCAACTCGCCGGGTGGCGTGGTCACCGCCGGCATGGCGATCTACGACACCATGCAGTACATCAAGCCGAATGTGAGCACCACCTGCATCGGCCAGGCTGCCTCGATGGGTGCCCTGCTGCTGGCCGCGGGCGAGGCCGGCAAGCGCTATGCGCTGCCGAACTCGCGCGTGATGATCCACCAGCCGCTGGGCGGCTACCAGGGCCAGGCCACCGACATCGACATCCACGCGCGTGAGATCCTGACCCTGCGTTCGCGCCTGAACGAGGTGCTGGCCAAGCACACCGGCCAGTCGCTGGAGACGATCGCCCGTGACACCGAGCGCGACAACTTCAAGAGCGCCTTCGAGGCGCAGGCCTACGGTCTGGTCGACCAGGTCCTGGAGCGTCGTCCGGATGAGTCGATCCAGGCCGGCTGACCGGCCTTCACGGGGCCATGGAGGCCCCGTTCCTGCAGGGTCGGGCGGGACTGGTGTCCCCTCGGCCCTGTGCTATTCTCGAATCGAACCCCCGTTCAGCGGGTGGGGTAACTGGGTAAGCGAAGCATGAGCGAAGACCGCCAAGGTCGTTCCACGGACACCGGCAAGATCCTCTACTGCTCTTTCTGCGGCAAGAGCCAGCATGAAGTGCGCAAGCTGATTGCGGGTCCGAGCGTGTTCATCTGTGATGAATGCGTGGAGCTGTGCAACGACATCATCCGCGAGGAACTTGAGGAAAAGGCGCAGTCGGCGCGCAGTTCGCTGCCGAAGCCGCGCGAGATCCTCGAGGTGCTCGACCAGTACGTGATCGGCCAGAACCGCGCCAAGCGCACCCTGGCCGTGGCCGTGTACAACCACTACAAGCGCATCGAGAGCCGGCAGAAGAACGACGACGTCGAACTGGCGAAGTCGAACATCCTGCTGGTCGGCCCGACCGGTTCGGGCAAGACGCTGCTGGCCGAGACCCTGGCCCGCCTGCTCAACGTGCCGTTCACCATGGCCGACGCCACCACGCTGACCGAAGCCGGTTACGTGGGCGAGGACGTGGAGAACATCATCCAGAAGCTGCTGCAGAAGTGCGACTACGACGTCGAGAAGGCGCAGCAGGGCATCGTCTACATCGATGAAATCGACAAGATCTCGCGCAAGAGCGAGAACCCGTCGATCACCCGCGATGTGTCCGGCGAAGGCGTGCAGCAGGCCCTGCTGAAGCTGATCGAAGGTACCGTGGCCAGCGTTCCGCCGCAGGGCGGCCGCAAGCATCCGCAGCAGGAATTCCTGCAGGTGGACACCAAGAACATCCTGTTCATCTGCGGCGGCGCGTTCGCCGGGCTGGACAAGGTGATCCAGGCCCGTTCCACCGACGTGGGCAGCATCGGCTTCGGCGCCAAGGTGAAGAGCAGCGAGCGCAAGCAGGAAGTGGGCAAGGTGCTGGCCGAAGTCGAGCCGGAAGACCTGATCAAGTTCGGCCTGATCCCCGAGTTCGTCGGCCGCCTGCCGGTGGTGGCGACCCTGGAGGAGCTGGACGAGCCGGCCCTGATCAGGATCCTGACCGAGCCGAAGAACGCCATCACCAAGCAGTTCAAGAAGCTGTTCGAGATGGAGAGCGTCGAACTGGAGTTCCGTCCGGACGCGTTGTCGGCCATCGCCCGCAAGGCGCTCAAGCGCAAGACCGGCGCCCGTGGCCTGCGCACCATCGTCGAATCGGTCCTGCTGGACACCATGTACGACCTGCCGTCGCAGGAAAACGTCAGCAAGGTGGTGGTGGACGAATCGGTGATCGAGCACAAGTCCGAGCCGTACCTGATCTACCAGACCCCGGCGGCCCCTGAACAGAAGGCCGCAGGCGCTGAGTGATCCTTCCAGGTTGTTGATTGGAAAGGATTTTCAAGGAATGCCTTGCATCTGAAAGCCGATGGCCCCATAACGGGGCCATCGGCTTTTTTTGTCTCCGGAAGATGCCCTCCCGGAGGCGGTTTTCCCCTTCCCTGGAGCCCCCATGGCCCGTTCCCCAAGTGAAACCCTCGACCTGCCGGTCCTGCCGCTGCGCGACGTAGTGGTGTTCCCGCACATGGTCATCCCGCTGTTCGTCGGCCGTGACAAGTCCATGCACGCGCTCGAACAGGCAATGGAGGCGGACAAGCGCATCCTGCTGCTGGCGCAGAAGTCGGCCGAGACCGATGACCCGCATGCGGCCGACCTCTACCAGGTCGGTACGCTGGCGCAGGTGCTGCAACTGCTGAAGCTGCCCGACGGCACCATCAAGGTGCTGGTCGAAGGCCTGTCGCGCGTGCAGGTCACCCACGTCGACGAGCGCAACGGCTCGCTGCATGGGCAGGCGGTGGAAATCGACGCCACCGACGAGCGCGAAGCGCGCGAGGTCGAGGCGATTGCCCGCTCGCTGATGTCGCTGTTCGAGCAGTACGTCAAGACCAATCGCAAGCTGCCGCCGGAACTGCTGCAGACGCTGTCGGGCATCGATGAGCCGGCGCGCCTGGCCGACACCATCGCCGCGCACATCAGCGTGCGCCTGGCCGACAAGCAGCGCCTGCTGGAAACGCTGGCCGTCGGCGATCGCCTGGAGATGCTGGTCGGCCTGGTCGATGGCGAGATCGACGTGCAGCAGATGGAAAAGCGCATCCGCGGCCGCGTGAAGTCGCAGATGGAGAAGAGCCAGCGCGAGTACTACCTCAACGAACAGATGAAGGCCATCCAGAAGGAACTGGGTGACCTGGACGACGCGCCGGGCGAGCTGGAAGAGCTGGCCCGCAAGATCGCCGAAGCCGGCATGCCGAAGGCCGTTGAAGCCAAGGCACGCAACGAACTGAACAAGCTCAAGCAGATGTCGCCGATGTCGGCCGAAGCCGCGGTCGTGCGCAACTACCTGGAGTGGCTGCTGGGCGTGCCGTGGAAGAAGCGCAGCAAGGTGCGCAAGGACCTGAAGGTGGCGCAGGACACGCTCGATGCCGATCACTACGGCCTGGAGAAGGTCAAGGAGCGCATCCTTGAGTACCTGGCGGTGCAGTCGCGCGTGAAGCAGATGAAGGGCCCGATCCTGTGCCTGGTCGGGCCGCCGGGCGTGGGCAAGACCTCGCTGGGCCAGTCCATCGCCAAGGCCACCAACCGCAAGTTCGTGCGCATGTCGCTGGGCGGCGTGCGTGACGAGGCCGAGATCCGTGGCCACCGTCGTACCTACGTCGGTTCGATGCCGGGCCGCATCGTGCAGAACCTCAACAAGGTCGGCAGCAAGAACCCGTTGTTCGTGCTCGACGAGATCGACAAGATGTCGATGGACTTCCGTGGCGATCCGTCTTCGGCGCTGCTGGAAGTGCTCGACCCGGAGCAGAACAACGCGTTCAACGACCACTATCTGGAAGTGGACCTGGACCTGTCCGAAGTGATGTTCGTGGCCACCTCGAACTCGCTCAATATTCCGGGCCCGTTGCTGGACCGCATGGAAGTGATCCGCATCCCCGGCTACACCGAGGATGAGAAGCTCAACATCGCCACCCGCTACCTGGTGCCCAAGCAGATCAAGGCCAACGGCCTGCAGCCGGAAGAGCTGGAGATCGGCAGTGATGCCATCCAGGACATCGTGCGCTACTACACGCGCGAATCGGGCGTGCGCAACCTGGAACGCGAGATCGCCAAGATCTGCCGCAAGGTAGTGAAGGAGATAGCACTGGCCGGCCCGCAGCCGGCGGTGAAGGCGAAGAAGGGCACGAAGAAGTCCAAGGCGCTGGTGAGCGTGTCCAGCAAGAACCTGGACAAGTACCTGGGCGTGCGTCGCTTCGACTTCGGCCGTGCCGAGGAAGAAAACGAGATCGGCCTGGTCACCGGCCTGGCGTGGACCGAAGTCGGTGGCGATCTGCTGCAGATCGAATCGACGCTGGTGCCGGGCAAGGGCCAGTTGATCCTGACCGGCCAGCTCGGCAACGTGATGAAGGAATCAGCGTCGGCGGCACTGTCGGTGGTGCGTTCGCGCGCCGTGGGCTTCGGCATCGACAGCGACTTCCTGCAGAAGCACGACGTGCATCTGCACGTGCCCGATGGCGCCACGCCGAAGGACGGCCCGAGTGCCGGTGCGGCAATGGTCACCTCGCTGGTGTCGATGCTGACCAAGGTGCCGGTGCGTGCCGACGTGGCGATGACCGGCGAGATCACCCTGCGTGGTCGTGTCACCGCCATCGGTGGCTTGAAGGAGAAGCTGCTGGCCGCACTGCGGGGCGGCATCCGCACGGTCATCATCCCGGAAGAGAACCGCAAGGACCTTGCAGACATTCCGGCCAACGTCACCCGCGATCTGGAGATCGTGCCGGTGAAGTACATCGAAGAAGTCCTGGACCTGGCGCTGGAGCGTCCGCTGGCACCGAAGAAGGCGCGCAAGAGTGCGCAGCGTGTCACGGTGCGCAGCAAGGCCAAACCGAGTGGAAGCGCGCGCGTCAAGCATTGACGCGCGCTGTCCGATGGCCCGAAACCCGCGTCGTTGCTGGCTTTCCAGCTTGCGTGGGGGTAGGGCCACTGGTATAAAAGCAGCACTCGCGAATGAGTGATCGCTGTCAGCGATGACTGAATCGGCGAACCGTTTCCACATGGCGGCCGCATGCAGAAGGCGTGCGGTTGCTTCCCTGTCGAATAAGCGGAACCCACCGCCAAAGGAGTTGTAGAGAATGAACAAGACCGAATTGATCGATGCCGTTGCTGAAGCTGCCGACCTGACCAAGGCCGAGTCCAGCCGCGCTGTCGATGCCGTCGTTGCTGCCGTCACCAAGGCGCTGAAGGACGGCGATGCGGTCACCCTGGTTGGCTTCGGTACCTTCCAGGTCCGCGACCGTGCTGCCCGCACCGGCCGCAACCCGAAGACCGGCGACACCATCAAGATCGCTGCTTCGAAGAATCCGTCGTTCAAGGCTGGTAAGGCCCTGAAGGATGCTGTAAACTAAGCGGCTCGCTGGGGTGCTTAGCTCAGCGGTAGAGCGTCTCCTTTACACGGAGAGGGTCGGGGGTTCGAAACCCTCAGCACCCACCACAGCACCGCGGTAAAAGTTTGAGTGTGGAGCGGTAGTTCAGCTGGTTAGAATGCTGGCCTGTCACGCCGGAGGTCGCGGGTTCGAGTCCCGTCCGCTCCGCCATTCAACGAGGCCTCCGGCCAAAAGCTGGAGGCTTTGTTTTCTCCCCGGTCCAGGCCAGTGGGAAAACAAAAAAGCAACAATGCGGAGCGGTAGTTCAGCTGGTTAGAATGCTGGCCTGTCACGCCGGAGGTCGCGGGTTCGAGTCCCGTCCGCTCCGCCACTACATCAAGGCCCCCGGCCCGAAGCCGGGGGCCTTGTCTTCTCACCGACAGGTTCGGGAAGAAGGCGAAAAGGTTTTTGCAAGAACGGAGCGGTAGTTCAGCTGGTTAGAATGCTGGCCTGTCACGCCGGAGGTCGCGGGTTCGAGTCCCGTCCGCTCCGCCATTGCAGAATTCTTAAGTCCCTGTGAAAAAACTTTGAAAAAAGTGTTCATCGGGCTGGGTTTCCAGGGAGTCTTCGGATATACTGGGCGCCTGCAAAGTTTCAGCGCGGAGCGGTAGTTCAGCTGGTTAGAATGCTGGCCTGTCACGCCGGAGGTCGCGGGTTCGAGTCCCGTCCGCTCCGCCAACTTTAAAAGCCCTCGGCGCAAGCCGGGGGCTTTTTCTTTGGGCCGTGCCGCAGGCCTGCCGATGTGCTGATGGTGCAGGTCCACGAAGATCGGCGCAGGCCGCGCCGGCGCTGCTTTTGGTCCCTGCGGCGAAGCGGGTTACACTGCCGGGCTCGCCAATCAGGCCTTGTGATTCTCACCATGCTGCAGAAACTCCGCGACAAGACCTCAGGCTGGATCGTCACCGTGATCCTGGGGCTGCTGATGATTCCGTTCCTGTTCGTGATCGACAACAGCTACCTCGGTGGCGTTGGCGCACAGAACGTGGCCAAGGTTTCCGCGCCGCCGACCTGGTGGCGTTCGGCGCCGTCGTGGTGGCCGGTACGCATGCTGTGGCAGCACCACGAGATCAGTGCGCAGGATTTCCGCACCCGCTTCGAGCAGGAGCGCATGCGCGAGCGCCAGCAGCAGGGTGAGAACTTCGACCCGCGCGCGTTCGAAAGCACTGAAAACAAGATGGCCGTGCTCGATCAGCTGATCGACGAGCAGGTCGTGCGCCTGGTGGGCGAGCAGGCCGGTGTCGTGGTGGGCGACGGTGCGGTGCGCGAGTACATCGCCACCATCCCGGCCTTCCTCGATTCGAACGGCAAGTTCAACGAGAACAACTATCGCCTGGCCCTGGCCGGTGGCAATCCGCCGCGTACGCCCACGCAGTTCCAGGAGCTGGTGCGCGAGAGCCTGCAGCAGTCGGTGATTCCGTCGGGCCTGCAGAACTCGGGCTTCGTCACCCAGGCCGAGACCGAGCGCCTGCTGAAGCTGCTGGGTGAAACCCGCGACGTCGAGTTGGCCGCGCTGCCGGAAGTGCCGGCCGATACCGCGCCGGTCACCGACGCCCAGATCAAGCAGTGGTACGACAGCCACGGCAAGGATTTCCGCCAGGCCGAGAGCGTCTCGCTGGAGTATGTCGAGATCAACGGCGCGAACCTGCCGGCACCGACCGCGGCCGACGAAGCGACCCTGCGCAAGCGCTATGAAGACGAGAAGGCGAAGTTCACCTCGCCGGAACAGCGCCAGGCTGCCCATATCCTGATCACCGGTGACGGCGCCGAAGCCAAGGCGAACAAGATCGCTGCCGAAGCCAAGGCGGCCGGTGCCGACTTCGCTGCACTGGCCAAGGCCAACTCGGAAGACCCGGGCTCGAAGGGGCAGGGCGGTGACCTGGGTTGGGTCGAACGCGGCGCGATGGTCAAGCCGTTCGAAGATGCGCTGTTCGCCGCCAAGGCCGGTGACGTGATTGGCCCGGTCAAGACCGAGTTCGGCTACCACATCATCAAGGTCGCCGCGGTGCGCGGTGGCGAAGGCAAGTCCTTCGAGGAAGTGCGTGACACGCTGGCTGCCGAGCAGCTGAAGGCCGACGGCGAGCGCGGCTTCAACGAACTGGCCGGCAAGCTGGTCGACGCCATCAACAAGAGCCCGAGCGATCTGGCTGCTGCGGCCAAGGAAGTGAACCTGCCGCTGCAGACCCTGGGCCCGATCACCCGTGCCACTGCCAGTGGCATCGCCGCTGACCCGGCCGTGCTGCGTGCCGCGTTCTCCGACGTGCTGGTGCAGGACGGGACCGCCAGCGACCCGATCGCCCTGGGCGGCGCGACCAACCACAGTGTGGTCATCCGCGTGGCCGCGCACACTCCGGAACAGGCCATGCCGCTGGACAAGGCGCGCGAACAGGTGATCGCCGCGATCCGCGCCGACCGCCAGCGCCAGGCCAGCGACAAGGCCGCCGACGCCGTGCTGGCCAAGCTGAAGGCCGGTGCCACCCTGCAGTCGCTGGCTGCCAGCGAGAAGCTGCAGCTGAGCCCGATGCCAGGCCTGCCGCGTAGCCAGCCGGTGCCGACTCCGGAAATCAACCGCGCGATCTTCAGCGCGCCGGTGCCGGCCGAGGGCAAGCCGAGCTACGGCAAGGTGGATGTCAACGGCCACGCGCTGCTGTTCGCGGTGAACAAGGTCAACCCGGGCGACATCAAGGAAGTGACTGCCGAGCAGCAGAAGCAGCTCAAGGACCAGCTCAGCCAGATCGATGGCATGGCCGCAGCCAAGGCCTACGTCGAGGCGATGCGCAAGAAGTTCGTGATCCAGACCACCGAAGAGAACCTGTAAGCCTCGCGGCGGGCAGGACGAGAAAGGCCCGGCAATGCCGGGCCTTTTTTATTGGGAGCGATGCTGGAAATTGAACTGTAGAGCCGAGCCCATGCTCGGCCTGTCATGAACCCCGGCAGGGCGCGAACATGAAAAAGCCGAGCATGGGCTCGGCTCTACAGGAAGCAGGGCAGGGCGCGGCCGGAACCGCGCCTGCTTCAATCCTCGACGCGCAGTACCGCGCCCGGCTTCAGCACGCTGCTGCCGCTCAGGCCGTTCAGTGACAGCAGCGCCTTCACCGGCATGCCGTAGCGACGGGCGATGGTCCATGCCGACTCGCCATCACGCACGGTGTGGCGGCGGCTGCGCGGGCGGTCGGCGATCGCGGCGACGGTCTTGGCCACCTGCGGCGTCGGCGTGGTCGTGGCAACCGGTGCGGTGCTGGCCACCAGTGTGGTCGCGGTTTCCGTCACAGTCGCATTGGCAGCCGAGACCGGGGCCAGCACCCGGGTGGTTCCAGAGGCGCGGTTGCCGGCGGCCAGGGCCGGGTTGAGGCGGGCGATCCTGGCAGGGTCCAGCGCGCGCTGTGCGGCCCACTGCTGGACGCTGGTGCCGGCCGGCAGGGTGTGGTCCTTCAGCACCGGCACGGTGCGGTCCAGCGAGGCCATCACGCCCGGCTGGTCTTCCACGTCTTCCAGCACGCAGGCCAGGGCATGCAGCTTCTCGACATAGGCATGGGTGACCGGCGACAGGCCCGGCAGGGCTGCCGGCTTGGCGTTCTGCGCGTTCATGCCAGCCTTGCGCATGGACTGCAGTACCCGGTACTCGCCGGCGTTGTAGGCCATGGTGGCCAGGCGCCAGTCGCCGCCGAACATGCCATGCAGGGTCTTCAGGTAGCGCACCGCGGCCTGGGTGGAATCAACCGCCGACAGGCGGCCGTCATAGCCGTTGGCCATCGGCACACGGTGGTTGCGCGCGGTGGTGGCGATGAACTGCCACAGGCCGGTCGGGCCGCTGCCGTTGCGGGCATTGGGCCGATAGCCGCTTTCCACGAACGGAATCAGCGCGAATTCGGTGGGCAGGTTGGCCTTGCGCAGCTCTTCGACCACATAGCCGAACAGCACCAGCGCATCGTCATCCTGGTTGGCCAGGCGCGAGGGGGCGTGGGCGAACTGCTTCTGCCAGCGCGGGCTGGTGGCCTCGGCATCGCAGCTGGGCTCGGCCAGGCCGTCGCGGAAGCTGGTGAAGATCTCCTGGCCGTTGCGCACCGAAGCGGCGGGCAGCGCTGAAGCGTCCAGCGGCAGGGCCGCAGCAGCGGTCAGGTTCTGGCTGATGCCGGCACCCAGCGACTGTGCGCCCGCGGTTCCGGCCAGCCCCAGGGCAAGGCCCAGGGCCAGCGGCAGACTTCGGCGCATCATGCGCGGAAGCCGTCTTTCCAGTGCCGGAGACCGGCCATCACGTCGACGTCGTCCACGACGTCACGGCCCAGGTGTGCCGATACCGACGCACGGATCGGTGCAGCGTGCACACGCAGGAAGGGATTGCAGTCGAATTCGTTGGCCAGGGTTACCGGCAGGGTGGAACGGTCATCGCGGCGCATGGCCAAAGCCTCCTCTTGGCGCTGCCACAAGGCAGCGTTGGCGGGGTCGACATGCCGCGCGAAGACGGCATTTGACACGGTGTACTCATGAGCGCAACAAAGCAGCAGTTGCGCGGGCAGGGCACCCAGCTTGCGCATCGACGCCAGCAGCTGGGACGGCGTACCTTCGAACAGGCGTCCACAGCCCAGGCTGAACAACGAATCTCCGCTGAAAAGATGTTCAGCAGTGTGAAACGCGATGTGGCTGCGGGTATGCCCGGGCACGGATAGTACGTGGAACGTCTGGCCCAATGCCTGAACGCGTTCACCTTCACCGACCCGCTCGGTCGCCGTGGGAATGCGCTCCTCGGCCGGCGCGACGACCCGCACGCCGGGGAATCGCGCCTGCAATGGCGGCACGCCACCGATGTGATCGTCGTGGTGATGGGTGAGCAGGATCGTGTCCACGCGCAGGCCCTGATCGGCCAGCGCGAGCACGGGCGCGGCATCACCGGGGTCGACGACCACGGCAGCACCCTCGTCGTCGATCAGCGTCCAGATGTAGTTATCCGCAAATGCGGGCAGGGCAGTCAGTCGCATAGAATTGGACCATGCCCGCGCTGCAGAGTACCCGTCAAGCGAGCCAGACCCCGTGGTTCGACAGTGAACCGGCGGAGGCCTTGCGCGTGCTGGAGCGACAGTTGCTGCTGCCGCAGCTGTCGGTGCTGCCGGCGCAGCCCTGGCTGTGGATCGCGCCGAGTGCGGCCTGGCTGGAGGATGCGCAGCTGGGTGGGCGCGGCCTGCGCCTGTATCGACAGGGGCCGGGCTATGCCGGCGACACCCGCTGCGCGCTGCCGTTGCCGCTGGCCAATGAAAGCGTCAATGCGATCGTGCTGCAGCATGTCACCGCGGCCGACGCTGATCGGCTGCTCGACGAGTGCGAGCGCGTGCTGATGCCGGGCGGCCACCTGTGGCTGAGCAGCCTCAATCCGTTCAGCCCGTACCGCACGCGCTGGCGCCAGCATGGGCTGGTGGTGCGCACGCCGCAGCGGATCCGCCTGCTGCTCGGCCGTCATGGGCTGGAGTGCGACGATATGCGTTACCTGGGCCCGCTCTGGCGCGGTGCGGGCAGCCGTCGTCCCGGAGGTTGGGCACCGCTGCGTGCGGCCTGCCTGTTCCATGCGGAAAAACGCACGCTGGCCCTGCCCGGGCCGAAACCGCTGCCGGTGCGCTGGCACGGCACCGTAGCTACCTGATTCTGGAGTTGTATTGAAAACCATCGAAATCCACACCGACGGTTCCTGCCTTGGCAATCCCGGCCCCGGCGGCTGGGCTGCGCTGCTGCGCTACAAGGGCCACGAGCGTGAGCTGAGCGGTGGCGAGGCGCACACCACCAACAACCGGATGGAGCTGATGGCGGCCATTTCCGGGCTGGAGTCGCTGACCGAGCCGTGCAGCATCGTGCTCTATACCGATTCGCAGTACGTTAGGCAGGGCCTGACCCAGTGGATGCCGGGCTGGATCCGCAAGAACTGGAAGACCGCCGGTGGCGATCCGGTGAAAAACCGCGAGCTGTGGGAGCGCCTGCAGGCGGCCACGCTGCGGCATCAGATCGACTGGCGGTGGGTGAAGGGGCACTCCGGCGACCCCGACAATGAGCGGGTGGATACCCTGGCCCGCAACGCGGCGATCCAGATCCGCGACGCCAGCCCGGTAAACTGAGCCCATGCGTCAGATCATCCTCGATACCGAAACCACCGGCCTGGAGTGGAAGAAGGGCAACCGCATTGTCGAAATCGGCTGCGTGGAGCTGTTCAAGCGCCGCCCGACCGGCAACAACTACCACCAGTACATCAAGCCGGACTGTGAGTTCGAACAGGGCGCGCAGGAAGTCACCGGCCTGACCCTGGAGTTCCTCGATGACAAGCCGGACTTCGCGCAGATCGCCGACGAGTTCCTGGCCTTCATCGATGGCGCCGAACTGATCATCCATAACGCGGCGTTCGACCTCGGCTTCCTCGACAACGAGCTGTCGCTGCTGGGGCCGCAGTACGGGAAGATCACCGACCGCTGCACCGTGATCGATACCCTGGTGATGGCGCGCGAGCGCTTCCCGGGCCAGCGCAATTCGCTGGATGCGCTGTGCAAGCGGCTGGGCGTGGACAACTCGCACCGTGCACTGCACGGCGGCCTGCTCGATGCGCAGATCCTGGGCGACGTCTACATCGCGCTGACCTCGGGCCAGGAGGAAATCGGCTTCGGCCTGGGCGATGACGATGGCGGTGGTGCCGGTGCGGCGCTGCAGGCCTTCGACACCAGCAAGCTGCTGCCGCGCCCGCGCGTGGTGGCCACGCCGTCGGAACTGGAAGCGCATGCCGCGCGGCTGGAGCGGCTGCGCAAGAAGGCTGGCCACGCGCTGTGGGATGGCCCGAAGGTGGAAGAGCCCGCCAGCGCATAAACATCCACGCGTGGCGTGGATCTACTGTAGAGCCGAGCCCATGCTCGGCTCATGCACCAGGTTCAGTGGCAGCGCACCAGGATGACGCTGATGTTGTCGCGGCCACCGCCGTCGAGCGCGGCCGCGACCAGCGTATCCACGCACTCCTGCGCGCTGGCATCGTCGAGGGCGAGGGTGCGGGCGATGCCGCGGTCGTCCACTTCCTCGGTCAGTCCGTCACTGCACAGCAGCAGCTGCATGCCCGGGCGCAGTTCACCGCTGGTGGTGGCCACGTTCAGATGCGCCGGATCGGTCACGCCCAGCGCCTGGGTGACCACGTTGCGATGCGGATGTGCGCGCGCCTGTTCGGCGGTCAGGTTGCCCTGCGCGACCAGTTCCTGCACCACGCTGTGGTCCTGGCTGAGCTGCGCAAGTTGGCCGTCGCGCCACAGGTAGGCGCGGCTGTCGCCGACCCATGCCACTTCATAGCGATTGCCCTGCACGCGCGCGGCAACCACGGTGGTGCCCATCGGCAGCGTGTCGTTGCGTCGGCGCGAGGCGCGGATGATCTCTTCGTCGGCGGTGCGGATGGCCTGCGCCAGCGGCGCGCCGCGGCGGATCTCGCGCACGATGGTCTCGCGTGCCAGCGCGCTTGCCACTTCGCCGCAGGCGGGTCCGCCCATGCCGTCGGCCACCAGCCACAAGGCCAGCTCGCTGTCACCGTAGTAGGTGTCCTCGTTGAGCTCGCGGCGCATGCCGGGGTGGGTGAGGTGTCCGAATTCGATCATGGGGGGCTGGGGCGGGGTGTTGCTGGGGAGACAGGCATCATCGGGTGACGGCACGCATCCGGCAAGGCATGCGCTCAGGAAATTTTCACTTCGTTGGCCGGAATGACTTGTCGTCGGCCTCACTTCCTCGTATGATGCGCGTCCCCGGTCCGCCGGGGACCACCCGGAGAGGTGGCAGAGTGGTTGAATGTACCTGACTCGAAATCAGGCAGGCGTTTATAGCGCCTCGGGGGTTCGAATCCCCCCCTCTCCGCCAGATAAAGAAAAAGGGCTGCCGAAAGGCGGCCCTTTTTCTTTATCTGGCGCGGGACGCGACGCGCGTTGCGCGTCGCCCCACGCGTTGCTGTGCAACGCGTGGGCCCTCCCTTTGCCGGCCTCTCCCCGCCCTGTCGGGGCAGCCCCTCAACAGAGGGGCTTGTTCCTCCAGATGGATCTACCTGTCCCATCGCGAGCTGCGGGTTAAACTGCACGCATCACCTGCTGGAGCTTTTCCCCATGACCGCTGAAATCCTCGTCCCCGTTTCTTTCGGCGAGCTGCTGGACAAGATCTCGATCCTGCAGATCAAGTCCGAGCGCATCAGCGACGAGGGCAAGCTGGCCAATGTGCGCAAGGAGCTGTCGGCGCTGGAGCAGACCTGGATGGCACACCCGGCGGCGGTGAAGGACATCGCCAAGCTGCGTGCCGAGCTGAAGACGGTCAACGAGCAGCTGTGGGACATCGAGGACGACATCCGCCTGAAGGAGAAGGCGCAGGCGTTCGATCAGGGCTTCATCGACCTGGCGCGCAGTGTCTACCTGCGCAACGACGAACGCGCGCGCATCAAGAAGGCGATCAACCTGGCGCTGGGTTCGGCGTACGTGGAAGAGAAGTCCTACCAGGATTACGCGCAGCGCGCGTAATCCCCGGCAGCCTGCCGCTCACCCCAGGTGGTCGGCGACGTAGCGTTCGAACGCAGCGATACCGTCTTCGACAGTGATCAGTTCCATCACATCGTCGAACTCGATCTTGGTGCCCCACTTCAGATCCGCGGCCTGCTTGGCCAGGTACTTGCGCGCCGCATCATCGTAGCGGTCCACGCAGTAGCGGCGGTCGGAATAGGGACCGCTGCGGTTCGGATTGCTGGCCGCATGCAGGCCCAGTACCTTGGCGCCCATCGCGTTGGCGATGTGCATCGGGCCCGAGTCCGGGGTCATCACCAGATTGGCGCGGGCCAGCAGTGCCGGCAGCTGCTTCAAGGTGTCCTTGCCGACCAGGTCCAGTGCCGGCGTGTGCAGCTGGGCCTGGATGGCATCGGCCATGCTGCGCTCCAGCTCGCTGCGGCCACCACACAGCACCACCCGCCAACCGCGCTGTGCGGCATGGTTGGCCACGGCTGCATAGCGGTCTGCATACCAGTTACGGCGCACGTGGCTGGAACAGGGCGAGATCATCAGCACCGGTCGGCCATCGTCCTGCCATTGCGCGGCGGCCCACTCATACGCGGACTGCGGCACCGCCAGGTCCCAGCTGACCTCGGCCTGGCGCAGGCCAAGGGGTTCACAGAAGCTGCCGATGGCGTCCAGCACATGGATGCCGGGGCGGTCGGGGATGCGCTCGTTGATGAAGAGACCGTGCAGATCCTTCGATCGGCTGCGGTCGTAGCCGATGCGACGCTCTGCTGGAATGAAGGCCGACAGCAGGTTGGCGCGGAACGCCACCTGCATCTGCAGCAGCGCTTCAAAGCGCCCCGGTGGCAGCTGCCTGCGCAGTTCCTTGACCCCGGCCATGCCGCTCTTCTTGTCGTAGGCATGGAAGGTGACGCCAGGCAGGCCGTCGAGCAGCTTGTGGCCGGCCTTGTCGATGATCCAGTGGATCGGCGTGTCCGGACGCGCAGCCTGCAGGGTGCGCACCAGGGGCACCACGTGGGTGACATCGCCGAGTGCGGACAGGCGCAGGAGGCACAAGGAGGAGGACGCTGATGCCATGTGTTGTTAGACTCAATGAAATGGTCGCATTCGACGCCAATGAAGCGCTGACGCCATGCCGCGAGGGTCGCGGCATCGGGGCCATTCTGTTCGACCGCGAGCGGCTGCGGCAAGCCGAGATCGGCCTGTTCTCGCCCCAGCACTGGGGAAGCAGGGCCCGGCCGGTGGGTGAGGGCGGCCGTGGCAGCGCTTGGTTGGTCGATGCGCCGTTCGGCCCCAGCGTGCTGCGCCACTACCTGCGCGGTGGCCTGGCGGCGAAGATCAGCCATGACCAGTACTTCTGGCGCGGCGCGGACCGCACCCGCAGTTTCGCCGAATTCCGGCTGATGCGCGCGCTGCGCGAGAAGAAGCTGCCGGTGCCACGGCCGATCGCCGCGTTCTACATGCGCGAGGGCCTGCGCTACCGGGCCGCGATCCTGATGGAGCGGATCGAGGGTGTCCGTTCGCTGGCCGACCGTGCGCTGGTCGCTGGCCGGGGCGCACCGTGGGAGGAAACCGGGCGGCTGATCGCGCGCTTCCACCGTGCCGGCCTGGACCATGCCGACCTCAATGCGCACAACATCCTGTTCGACGGCAATGGCCATGGCTGGCTGATCGACTTCGACCGCGGGGTGATCCGCATCCCGGCGACCGCCTGGCGCGAACGCAATCTCAAGCGCCTGCTGCGCTCGCTGATCAAGCTGCGCGGCGAGCGCAGCATGGAAGACGTGCGGAAGGACTTCGCGCGGCTGCGCCGCGCCTATGACATGGCCTGGAACCGGGGCACCTGATGGACTGGTCGTTGCGTTTCCTCGGCGTCGGCAATGCGTCGGCGGTCGAGCTGGGGTCGCCGATGTCGGTGATCGAGCGGGACGGGCGTCCGTGGCTGACCATCGACTGCGGCGGTGAAGGCCTGACCGCGTTCAAGGCGCACTACGGCCACATGCCGCAGGCGTTGTTCGTCACCCATGTGCACCTGGACCACGTGGCGGGCTTCGAGCGCCTGTTCGTCGATACCTTCTTCAATGCGCACCGGCGCGGCAAGGTGCGCCTGTATGTGCCTGCCACGGTGGTGCCGCTGCTGCACAAGCGCATCGGGGACTACCCGAACGTGCTGGCCGAGGGCGGCGCCAACTTCTGGGATGCGTTCCAGCTGATCGTGGTGGGTGAGGCGTTCTGGCATGAAGGCGTGCGCCTGGAGGTGTTCCCGGTGCGCCACCATTGGCCGGAGACGGCCTATGGCTTGCGTCTGCAGGGCGCGCTGACCTGGAGCGGCGATACCCGGCCGATTCCGGAGATGCTGGCCCGTTTCGCCAACGACAACGAACTGATCGCGCACGACTGCGGCCTGCACGGCAACCCGTCGCATACCGGTGTGGACGACCTGGAGCGCGAGTACAGCGCCGAGCTGCAGTCCCGGATGATGCTCTACCACTACGCCAGCGTGGCTGACGGTGCGGCGCTGGCCGCGCGCGGTCACCGCGTCGCCCAGCCGGGGCAGTGCGTGCGGTTGGCGAGCCCGACGGCGCCGCACGTGCTGGCGCAGGATCCGCCGTGAGCGGTGTTGGCCAGCCTGCCGACGCGGCGCTGGCGGCCGAACTGGAGGCGCTGGAACGCGCGCTGCATGCGCCGCAGGTGCGGGGGGATCGCGAGTCCCTTGCGGCCCTGCTGGACGAGGATTTCAGCGAGATCGGCAGTTCCGGCCGCTGTTACGACCGTGCAGCTGCGCTGGCGGAGATCCCGCTGGAACGGGCGCAGGTGCGGATCGAATCGGAGCAGTACGCGGTCTCGCTGCTGACGCAAGACCTGGCCCAGGTGCGTTATCGCAGCCGCTACTACCTGGATGGCCAGCCGCAAGGCTGGGTACTGCGCAGTTCGCTGTGGCGCCGGCATGGGGACGGATGGCGCATGGTGTTCCACCAGGGTACGCCGGAAGCGCAGTAGCGCGGGGCCATGCCCGGCAAAGGGCGCCAACCAAGGTTGGCATCTACCAGAGGCGGGCGTCGCCGGAAAAGGCGATGGCCCCGCCGGCTGACCTCGGCGCCCGCGTCGATCGATACCGTTGCTGCCTTCCGGCCCTGGCGGGATTTTCGACCTAGCGTCGCGAGGGGCCGACGGGGCCACCATAGAGACGTTGGCCGCCCAGTGGGCGGCCGGTTCACCGATCAGGGGAAGCAGCGCGCGATGCGCCGGAGACCACAGCCGGACTGCACATCGGCTGGCCGATGGCAGAACGCAACTATAGCGCAGGCAGGTACATCGACGCCAGCTTCGTGCACTGAATCGGCTGTAACCCGCGTCTGCTGGCAACGCCCCGGCGCGACCGGCGTTGCTAGAATGCCGGCCAGGAGGAACGACCTCCCCCACATCGGGAATCAATGACCAGGACGGCCTGGCCCTACCAAGAGGAGGGCTGTCATGGCCTGGATCTATCTGTTGTTCGCCGGCCTGCTGGAAATCGTCTGGGCCGTGTCCATGAAGCAGTCCGAAGGCTTCACCAAGCTCACCCCCACCGTGGTCACGATCATCGGCATGATCGCCAGCTTCTGGCTGCTGGCGGTGGCCATGCGCAGCCTGCCATTGGGTACCGCCTATACGATCTGGACCGGCATCGGTGCGGTAGGCGCGTTCGTGGTCGGCATCGTGTTCCTCGGTGAGCAGGTCAGCCCGATGCGGATCGGTGCAGCGGTCTTGATCGTGTCCGGGCTGGTGCTGATGAAACTCTCCAGCAGCTGAATGCATTTAGTTGAGCGGGGAATGGATTCCCCGCGTCCTGCAGGTATATGCATTTTCGGCAAAGCCATTTTGTCCGCTCGTTTTATTTGACGCACGTCATGAAAATAACGAGCGTGATTCACATGCCGCTGGCGCCATCGGACGCACAGTGCCGCCATTCGTCATGCGAAACCGGGGAGTTTTCGCCTTGACGGACACGCCGGCGCACCTTTTCCAGGGGGCGTCGCGTGAAGATGTGAAGATTTTCAGGAGTTAATGCCGCCAGGCCTTGTTCCCGTATCGGGAGCCGGGATGGACCGCATCGTCTTCAAAAAACCTGCCCGCAGTGCCATCCGGTCTTTTCATGGAGATTTACCGATGAACCGCATTTACCGTCTGGTTTTCAATCGTGCCCTCGGCGTAATGCAGGTTGCCTCGGAGGTCGCCCAGAATCCCGGCGGAAGTGCGATTACCGCGAAGCGGCCACCGCGATTGCGGGCGCATCAGCTGGCGGTCGCACTGGCAGCCACGCTGGCCAGTGGATCGGCATTCGCGGCGTGCACTACCGCAGGTACGACGGTTACCTGCGCCACCGGCTCCAATACCAATTCTCTGGCCAACAGCATCAATGGCGTGACGCTGGATATCCAGACCGGCGCCGAGCTCAGCGTGCCGCCGATCGTTGGCGGAAGTGCAGTGAATTTGAGTGGTAACGGCATCACCGTGAACAACCAGGGCACGGTCGATCCCACCATCAACGGTGGCCTGAGCCTGGCGGCGTCGGGCATGGTGCTGGGCAACAACACCGTTGGTGGAAACACCATCAGCGTCAACAATCAGGCAGGCGGGGCGATCAAAGGCCTGGTCAACATCGGTTCCATCTTCGGTTTCGGCGGACAGGCGCTGGTGGTGCAGAATGCTTCCGGCGGTGTCAGCAACATCGTCAACGCCGGTAGTGTGGACATGTCGATCTTTGGTGTAGGCCTGTTGACCACGGCTGATGCGGCATCGATCGTCAGCTACGGTGGTGCGCAGACCACTCTCGACAACACCGGCACCATTACCGGCCGCATAGGGTTCCAGGGTTCGGCCACGGCGGGGGCCGGCAATACCTTCCTCAACGCAGGAACCATCAACGGCAGTGTGAACCTGGGCAGTTCGGTCACCGGCAACACCTTCACCGCCGTGTCTGGTTCCAGCGTCAATACCGCCGGTATCGGCGTGGCCGGGCAGGTCGGCGCGCTTGCGGTGAATCTGGCCGCGGCCGGCATCGTCGACGGTGGTTCGGCGTCCAACAACAGCCTGGTGCTGCAGAACAGCGCCACCGGCCCGGGCAGCGGTACCGGTGGGGCGGTGACCACGCTGGGCTGGAACCAGTACATCAACTTCCAGAGGCTCACCGTCAACAGCGGTACCTGGAACCTGCAGGGTGCGTGGGCTGGTGCAGGCACGACCACGCTCAATGATGGCCTGGTCAATTTCAATAATGCCGGTTCCTTCGGCACAGGGCTGTTCACCGCCAACGGCGGTGCCATCGCCTCCTCCACGGCCGGTCTGAATCTGGCCAACGCTTTCAGCCTTGGTGGCAATCTGTCACTGGCGGGGACCAATGCGTTCAGCCTGGGGGGCGTGCTGTCCGGTACTGGCGGGCTGACGGTCAACAACACCGGCATCGTTACTCTCGGCGGCGCAAACCTGTTCTCCGGCGGCGTCAACCTCAATGCCGGCGGCCTGGTACTGGGGAATGCCGGTGCACTGGGCAGCGGCAACCTGACCGTGGGTGGCAGCGCTTCACTGGATACGACGGCGGGCTTCACCCTGGGCAACAATCTGGTGATCAATGGCGGGGGCTCGCTGAACCTGCTGGGCAGCAATGCGTTGTCATTGAACGGTTCGATCTCCGGTGCCGGCAACCTGACCAAGAACGGCGCCGGCACTCTCACCTTGAACGGCGCCAATGCGCTGACCGGCAGTTTCAACCTGGCCGGAGGCGCGTTGGCGCTGGGCGCGGGCGGCAGCCTGTCACCCACCGGTGCGATGACGCTGAGCGTTGGCACCACGCTGGACCTGACGGCAGCGGCCAACCAGACCATCGGCTCGTTGGCCGGCCTCGGCGGCTCGGTCAACCTGGGCAGCCACACGCTCACCCTCGCTGGGCTGGGCAATACCAGCTACAGCGGTACGTTCGGCGCCGGCACGGGTGGCCTCATCAAGCAGGGCATCGGTGTGCAGACACTGTCCGGCGTCAACAACCTCAGCGGCGGCGTTGCACTCAACGCCGGCGGACTGCTGCTGGGCAACGTGGCAGCGTTGGGCAGCGGCTCGCTGTCTGTTGGCGGCAATGCCACGCTGGATGGCACGACCGGGTTGGCGTTGACCAATGCCGTCGACCTCGGTACCGGGGCCAACCTCAATCTGCTTGGCGGCCAGGCGCTGACGTTCAACGGGGTGATCAGCGGCGCGGGTGGCCTGATCAAGGATGGCGCATCGTCACTGACCCTCAACGGCGCCAATACGTTCGGCGGCGGTCTGGCGCTCAACGCCGGCAGCCTGGTGCTGGGCAATGGCGGTGCACTGGGAACCGGGGCACTGAACGTGGGCGGTGCGGTATCGCTCGACGCCAGCGCCGGCCTCACCGTGGGCAATGGCATCACGCTTGGTGCCGGTGGTTCGCTCACTGTGCTGGGCTCGAATGCGCTGACGCTGGGCGGTGTCATCGGCGGGAGCGGCAGCCTGGTCAAGAACGGCGCCTCCACGCTGACGCTGGGCGGCGCGAACACGTTCACCGGTGGGCTGGCGGTGAATGCCGGAACGGTGTCATTGGCCAGTGGTGGCAGCCTGGCGGCGACCGGCGCGGTCAGTCTGGCCGGCGCGGGCAGCACACTGGATATCTCGCTGGGGGGCAACCAGACCATCGGTGCGTTGTCCGGCGTGGCTGACAGCACCCTGGCGCTGGGCAGCAGCACGCTGACCTTCGGTGATGCCACCAACCAGACCTTCGCCGGCGTGATCGGCGGCACCGGTGGCCTGATCAAGCAGGGCACCGGCGTGCAGACGCTGACCAGCGCCAACACCTTCAGCGGTGGGGTAAATCTTGCCGCCGGTGGCCTGGTGCTGGGCAACGCCGGTGCGCTGGGAAGCGGTGCGCTGACCGTAAGTGGCAACGGTTCGCTGGACGCCACTGCTGCGCTGAACCTGGGCAATGCGATCAACCTCGGCGCGGCGTTGACCCTGCCGGGCAGCCAGAACCTGACCCTGGCCGGCAACATCACCGGCGCCGGCAGCCTGGTCAAGAACGGTGCGTCGACATTGACCTTGAACGGTACCAACACCTTCAGCGGTGGACTCAACGCGAACGCGGGCAGCCTGCTGCTGGGCAACAGCGGCGCGCTCGGTACGGGAGTATTGGGCATTGGCGGTAGCGTCACGCTCGATGGCGGCGCCCCGCTGAACCTGGTCAACAATGTGTCCCTGGGCGCGGGTGCCGCACTGTCGCTGCCGGGCTCGCAGGCGATCACGCTGGGTGGCGTGGTGTCCGGTGCCGGCAGGCTGGTGAAGAACGGTGCCAGCACGTTGACCCTCAACGGCGCCAACAGCTTCGGTGGTGGGCTGACCGCCAACGGCGGCGGCGTGTACTTGGGGAACATCAGCGCATTGGGCACCGGTGCACTGTCGGTGGGTGCCAATACCACGCTGGACAGTTCGGTAGCGTTGAACCTCGCCAACAACCTCAACCTCGGGGCAGGCGCAGCGCTGGATCTGCTGGGCAGCCAGAACGTGTCGCTGGGCGGTCTCATCAGCGGCACTGGCAGCCTGGTCAAGAACGGTACGGCCACGCTGGCATTGAATGGACCCAATACGTTCAGCGGAGGGATCGGCCTCAACGCGGGCCTGTTGCAGCTGGGCAATGCGCAGGCACTGGGTACCGGCCAGCTGGACGTAGGCGGTAGCGCTTCGCTGGATGCGACGACAGCGATTGCGGTAGGCAACACAATCGGCCTTGCCGCCGGTGCCAACCTCTCCGTGCTGGGCAGCAATGACCTGACGCTCACCGGTCCGGTATTCGGTGCTGGCGGGCTGATCAAGGACGGTGCCGCGCGTCTCACGCTGTCCGGCGCCAACGTCTACACTGGTGGCACCACCATCAACGCCGGCACGCTGGCGCTGGGGGCAGGCGGCAGTCTTGCCGCGGCCGGTGCGGTGGATCTTGCTGGTGCCGGTGCGACGCTGGACATCTCCGCAGCCGGTGCAGCGCAGACCATCGGCGCGTTGAACGGCGTGGCGGGCAGCCAACTTGCACTGGGCGCGCAATCGCTGACCTTTGGCGGCGCCAGCAATGGCAGCTTTGCCGGCGTGATCGGCGGCACCGGCGGCCTGGTCAAGGCCGGTGCAGGCGTGCAGACGCTGTCCGGTGCCAATACCTTCAGTGGTGGCCTTGCGCTCAATGCGGGTGGCCTGATTCTCGGCAACGCCAGCGCGCTTGGTACGGGTGTGCTCGGTATTGGCGGCACCACCACGCTCGACAGCACCGTGGCGCTGAACCTGGCCAATGCGGTGAACTTCGGTGCCGGTACGCAGCTGACGCTGGGGGGCAGCACTGATGTCACCCTCGGTGGCGTGGTGGCCGGCAATGGCAGCCTGATCAAGAATGGTGCGGGCCTGCTGACCCTCAACAACACCAATACATTCGGTGGCGGCCTGACTTTGAATGGCGGCGGCCTGGTGGTTGGCGCGAATGATGCGCTGGGTACCGGCACGCTGGCGGTGAATGCCAGCACCACCCTGGATGCGGGCGCTGCGGTGACGCTGGGCAACGCCGTGAACCTGGGATCGGGCGTGGCACTGACCCTGCCGGGCAGCAACGCGCTGACCCTGGGCGGCATCGTGGCCGGCAATGGCAGCCTGATCAAGAATGGTGCCACCACGCTGACGCTGTCCGGTGCCAATACCTACTCCGGCGGTACCACCATCAACGCCGGTACGCTGGCGCTGGGCATGGGCGGCAGTCTTGCCGCAGCGGGTGATATCACGCTGGGCGCAGGTGCTGGCTTCGATATCTCCGGTGCCGGCAGCAGCCAGACCATCGGCGCGCTCAACGGTGCGGGCGGAAGCACGCTGACACTGGGCGGCAATTCGTTGACCTTCGGCACGACCGGCAATGCCGCGTTCGACGGCGTGATCAGTGGCGGTGGCGGTCTGATCAAGGTGGGCGCGGGCGTACAGACGTTGTCCGGCGCCAACACCTTTAGCGGCGGCGTGACACTCAACGCAGGCGGGCTGGTCCTGGGCAATGACGCGGCGCTGGGCAGCGGCGCATTGACCGTTGGTGGTGCCGCCACGCTGGATACCACCGGCCTGGCAGCGCTGACCAACAACATCGCGCTCAACGCCGGGCTGACCGTGCTCGGGACCAATGCACTGACGCTCAACGGCGTCCTGTCCGGGGCCGGCAGCCTGACCAAGAATGGCAGCGCGACGCTGACCTTGAATGGCATCAACACCTACACCGGTGGCACCAACATCAACGCCGGCACGCTGGCGCTGGGGGCCGGTGCCAGCCTGGCGGCGAGCGGTACCGTGAACCTCGCCACCGGCGCCACGCTGGATCTGTCTGCCGGCAGTGGCACGCAGCAGTTCGGCACGCTGGTCGGCAACGGTACGGTGAACCTCGGTGCCAACTCGATCGAGGTCGGTGGCGCCACCAATGGCACCTTCAGCGGCTCGATCGCAGGCACGGGTGGCCTGACCAAGGTCGGTGCCGGTATCGAGACGCTGACCGGTGCCAATACCTACACCGGCGGGACCTTCATCAATGCCGGCACGCTGGCGATTGGTCCGGGCGGCAGCCTGGCCGCCAGCGGCGCTGTGACGCTGAGCGCTGCAGGCACCGGCTTCGATATCTCCACGGCAGGGGCCAGCCAGACCATCGGGTCGTTGAATGGCGTGGCGGGCTCGACGGTGAGCCTGGGGGCACAGACGCTGACACTCGGTGGTGTTGGCAACAGCCTCTTCGATGGCGCGATTTCCGGCACCGGTGGCCTGGTCAAGAATGGCGCCGGCATCCTCACGCTGGGCGGCGCCAATCTGTTCAGTGGTGGCGTTGCACTCAACGGCGGTGGACTGGTGGTCGGCAACAACGCTGCGCTCGGCAGCGGTGCGTTGACGGTCGGAAGCAACGCGACACTGGATGCATCGACCGGCGTCAACCTGGCCAACAACATCAACCTCGCATCGGGTGCCAACCTTGATCTGCTCGGCAGCCAGGCGCTGGCGCTGGGCGGCGTGATCTCGGGCACGGGTGGGTTGATCAAGGACGGTGCGGCCACCGTAACCCTGAGCGGTGCCAACACCTACACCGGTGGTACCACCATCAACAGCGGCACGCTGGCGATCGGTGCCGGTGGCAGCCTCGCCGCGACCGGCGCGGTGAACCTGGCCGGCACCGGCACGCTCGACATCTCGGCGGGCAACCAGGCCATCGGTTCGCTGGCCGGCGTGGCCGGCAGCACGGTGGCACTGGGCGGCAGCACGCTGACCCTGGGTGGTACCGTGGACAGCACCTTCAACGGTGCGATCAGCGGCAATGGCGGCCTGATCAAGAACGGCGCAGGCGTGCAGACGCTCAATGGCGCCAGCACCTTCAGCGGTGGCGTGGCGCTCAACGCAGGTGGCCTGGTGGTCGGCAACAACGCTGCGCTGGGCACCGGTGCGGTGACGGTTGGAGGCGCGGCTACGCTCGATTCGAACACCGCGGTGACGCTGGCCAACAACTTCATCCTCAACAACGGATTGACCGTACTCGGCAGCAACAACCTCACCCTCAACGGCAACCTGAGTGGTACCGGCAGCCTGACCAAGGAGGGAGCAGCGACGCTGACCTTGAACGGCACCAATACCTATACCGGTGGCACCAACATCAACGCCGGTACGTTGGCACTGGGCGCCGGCGCGAGCCTGCACGCCAGTGGCATCGTCAACCTGGCCTCGGGTGCGACCTTCGATCTGTCGGCGGGTAGCGGCACGCAGCAGTTCGGTACCCTGATCGGCAGCGGTACGGTGAATCTGGGCGCCAACACGCTGACGATCGGAGGCGCCACCAATGGCACCTTCAGTGGTTCGGTGGCGGGCTCCGGTGGCCTGGTCAAGGAAGGTTCGGGCACCCAGACGTTGACCGGCACCAATACCTTCACCGGTGGCACCACCATCAACGCTGGTACGCTGGCGATCGGCGCCGGTGGCAGCCTGGCTGCCACGGGTGCGGTGAATCTGGCCAACGCCGGTACCGCCTTTGACATCAGCGCGGGTGGCCCGCAGGCCATCGGCTCGCTGGCAGGCGTGGCCGGCAGCACCGTGGCGCTGGGTGGCAGCACGCTGACACTCAATGGCGTGGGCAACACTACGTTCGCTGGTGACATCACCGGCACCGGCGGCCTGGTGAAGAACGGCGCTGGCATCCAGGGCCTGACCGGCAGCAATACCTTCAGTGGCGGCGTGGCACTCAACGCCGGTGGCCTTGCCTTGGGCAACAACGGTGCACTGGGAACCGGCACGCTGACCGTGGGCGGCAATGCCAGCCTGGACGGCACCACCGCGCTGACCCTGGCCAACACCGTGCAGCTGGCCAGCGGCACGCTGACCCTGGCCGGCAGCAACGCGCTGACCTTGAACGGCCCGATCAGCGGTGCTGGCGGCCTGCTGAAGGATGGCGCAGCAACGGTCACCCTGGGCGGTGCCAGCACCTATACCGGTACCACCACCCTCAACAGCGGCACGCTGGCGGTGGCGGCTGGTGGCAGCCTGTCCGGTGCCAGCACGGTGAACCTGGCCGGCGCCGGCACGTTGGACATCAGTGCCGGTGGCAGCCAGAGCATCGGAGGCCTGGCCGGCGTGACCGGATCCAGCGTGGTGCTGGGGGGGGCGACCCTGACCACCGGCGGCAACAACGGCAGCACCACCTTCGGCGGTGTGCTCAGTGGCACCGGCGGTCTGGTGCAGAGCGGTACCGGCACGCTGACCCTGAGCGGCGACAACACCTATACCGGTGGCACCACCATCAACGGTGGTAGCACGCTGCAGATCGGCAACGGCGGCAGCACCGGTTCGGTGCTGGGCGACATCACCAACAATGGCAGCCTGGTCTACAACCTCGGCACCACGGCAACCGTGGGCGGCGTGGTCAGCGGCAGCGGCGGCCTCACCCAGGCTGGCAGCGGCACACTGGTGTTGACCGGCAACAACACCTACACCGGCGGTACCACCATCAATGCCGGTGGCACGCTGCAGATCGGCAATGGCGGTGCGACCGGTGCGATCGTCGGTGACATCACCAACAACGGTGTGCTGGTGTCCAGCGTGGCCGGCAACACCACGCTGGGCGGCACCATCAGCGGCGCTGGTGGCCTGACCCAGGCCGGTGCCGGCACGCTGACCCTGACCGGCAACAACACCTATACCGGCGGCACCACCATCAATACCGGTGGCACGCTGCAGGTCGGCAATGGCGGTGCGACCGGCGCGATCACCGGCAACGTCGCCAACAACGGCAGCCTGGTGTTCAATGTCGGTGGCAACACCACCGTCGGCGGTGCGATCAGTGGCAGTGGCGCGCTGACCCAGGCCGGTGCCGGCGTGCTGACCCTGGTCGGCAACAACAGCTACACCGGCGGCACCACCATCAATGCCGGTGGCACGCTGCAGGTCGGCAACGGCGGCGCCACAGGTTCGCTTGCCGGTGACATCACCAACAATGGTGCGTTGATTTCCAACGTGGCCGGCAATACCGCGCTGGGCGGCACCATCAGCGGTACGGGTGGCCTGACCCAAGCGGGCAGTGGGTCGCTGGTGCTGACCGGCACCAACACCTACACCGGCGGTACCACCATCAATGCCGGTGGCACGCTGCAGCTTGGCAACGGCGGTGCGACCGGCTCGATCGTCGGCGACGTCACCAACAACGGCACGCTGGTGTCCAACGTGGCGGGCAACACCACGCTGGGCGGCACCATCAGCGGCAGCGGCGGCCTGACCCAGGCCGGCAGCGGCACGCTGACCGTGACCGGCAACAACACCTATACCGGCCCGACCACCATCACTGCCGGTGGCACCCTGCAGGTGGGCAATGGCGGCGCGACCGGTGCGATTGGCGGCAGCGTCACCAACAACGGCAGCCTGGTGTTCAACGTGGGTGGCAACACCACCGTCGGCGGTGCCATCAGCGGCAGCGGTGGCCTGACCCAGGCCGGCACCGGCACGCTGATCCTGGGCGGCAACAACACCTATACCGGCGGCACCACCATCAACACCGGCGGCACGCTGCAGGTTGGCAACGGCGGCGCGAGCGGATCGATTGCCGGCAACGTCAGCAACAACGGCAGCCTGGTGTTCAACGTAGGTGGCAACACCACCGTTGGCGGCACCATCAGTGGCAGCGGTGGCCTGACCCAGGCCGGCAACGGCACCATCACGCTGACCGGCAACAACACCTACACCGGCGGCACCACCATCAATGCGGGTGGCACGGTGCAGGTCGGCAACGGCGGGGCCAGCGGTTCCATCACCGGCAACATCACCAACAACGGTGGCCTGGTGATCAACACCGGTGGCACCACCACGCTGGGCGGCACCATCAGCGGTGGCGGCAGCATTGTGCAGGCCGGTCCGGGCGGTCTGAACCTCGGCGGCAACAGCGGTGGTTTCAGCGGTACCGGCCAGGTCACCGGCGGTGGCCTGAATGTCACCGGCAACATCGGCGGCCAGTGGACCATCGGCAGCGGCACCACGCTGTCCGGCACCGGCACCATCGGTGGCACCGGCGGTGGCGTGACTGTATCCAGCGGCGGTGTGCTGTCGCCGGGCAATGGTCCGGGCAACGGCAGCGGTGCGGGCAATGGCACCGGCACGATCACGGTGGGGGGCAACCTGACCCTGTCGCCGGGCAGCACGCTGGGCATCGATCTGGGTGCCACCGGCAGCGACACGGTGCAGGTGGGCGGCAGTGCCAACGTGGCTGGGAGCACCGTGCAGGTGAACACCATCTCGCCGAGCACCAGCTACCAGCAGGGCCAGCAGTACACCGTGGTCAACGCGGGCGGTGGGGTGAGCGGGCAGTTCGCCTCGGCCACCACGCCGTCGGCCTTCCTGACCATCACCCCGGTCTACACCGCGAACACGGCCAATCTGCAGATCGACGTGGCGCAGACCGCGGCATTCACCACGGCGGCGAAGACGCGCAACCAGTACAACACCGCCGCAGCGCTGGACAGCCTGCCGCAGAGTGGTTCGGCACTGGGCCTGTACAACACGCTGCTGATGTATGACGCGGGTACCGCGCGCGCTGCCTTCGACCAGCTGTCCGGTGAAGTGCATGCGGCCAGCCGCGCGGTGCTGCTGTACGACAATTACCTGGAAGAGGGTATCCGCCAGCGCCTGGGCAGTGAGCTGCCGACCGTGCGTGGTGAGCGTGCTTCGGCGTGGCTGGCCGGCAGTGGCAAGGTGTTCCGCCAGGACGGTGACGGCAATGGCGATGACATCCGCTCCAACCGCAATGCGCTGATGGCGGGCGTGGACTGGCAGCTGGGCGAGCACGTGGTGCTGGGTGCGGCCGCAGGCAACGAGCGGCTGGATACGCGCCTGTACGATCGCAGTTCGCGGGCCCGCCTGCGTGGCAACACGTTCGGCCTGTATGCACAGGGCCAGTGGAACAACGGCTTCGCGGTGGGGGGCAGCGTATCGCGCGGCGACTACCGTACGCGCACCACGCGTGAGGTGCCGCTGCTGGGCCAGACCTTGTACAGCCGCCAGGACTCGGACGTGACCATCGCGCAGGTGGAGGGCAGCTGGACCTGGACACATGGCAGGACCCAGCTGCAGCCGTACGTGCAGTTCACCAAGCACTGGGTCGACAGCGATCGCGCAGTAGAGCAGGGTGGCACTGCTGCACTGGAGCTGGAAGGCGGCAAGGACACGCTCAATGTCAGCACCGTGGGAGTGCGTGGACGTTGGGATGTGGGCAGCGGCGAGCGCTTCCCGGCACAGCTGACGGTCGGCCTCGGCTGGCAGCACGCCTCGGGTGACACCGATGTGGCCAGCCGCAACCGCTTCGCCGTCGGTGGCAACGCGTTCGACGTCTACAGCGCGGTGATGGCACGCAATGCGCTGGTCAGTCAGGTGGGCGTGGCGGTTGGGCTCGGCCGCAACAGCCAGCTGTCGATGTTCGTGCAGGGCCAGCACGGCGATGGCCGCCGCGATGTTGGCGGGCAGATCAACCTGCGCGTGGGCTTCTGAGGGGAGCGGGCCAGCGGTAGATCCACGCCCTGCGTGGATGGGGCCGGGGCGGGAGCGCTAGAGTTCCCGCTCCATTTCCACGGCGTCGATCCCGGCGCCGTGCCCATCGGGCACGATCCGCGTCACCTGGAAGCCCAGCCCGGCATAGAAGCCCTGGGTGTGCTGGCTGGTACTGAGCGCGATGCGCTTGATCGAGGGATCCGCTTCGGCCTGGCACAGGCGTGCCAGTGCCAGTTCGCGTCCCAGCCCCTGCCGGTGCAGCGCGCGCTGCACCATCCCCCAGCAGAAACCGGCACTGCCGTCGCCGCGTCGCGACAGGCCGCCACAGGCCACGATGCTGCCATCGCGCTCGATGACCTGGAATGCACAGTCCGTGGCTTGTTCGCGCAGGAAGCGTTCAAAGTCGCTGCGCTCTTCGGGCGCGAAGTAGGTGGGTACGTTGCTGTCGAAAATCGACAGGCAGGCGCTGGCATCTGTGGGGTAGTAGAGGCGGAGGTTCATGGGCCCACGATAGACGATCGCCAGTAGATCCACGCCATGCGTGGATTCATGGGCGTGATGCCGTGCGTGTATCCCTCAGGCCGAGATTCCCGCCAGCACCGCATACATCACCACGAAGCTCACCAGAAACAGGTAGACGCCGCCGATGGCCAGGTAGCGCAGTACGGTCAGCGCCTTGTTGCCGCCGTACACGCGTTGCTGCATCCACAGCAGATAGACCGGTACTGCCAGCCACAACAGTGCATACAGCCATTGGCTGACGGCGGCGAATGCGGGTGATGCGAGCGCGCTGCTGATGCCGGCGATGAGGAAGGTTGCCAGCAGCACCGTCATCAGCCAGCAATGGCTGTACAGCGCCACCACCAGGTGTTCCAGATAGCCCATCGCCCGCGGAATGTAGGCGACGCGCAGTACCAGTGCGAACACCGGCATCAGGAAGAACAGGGCGCCGGGCAATGCGGTCAGGATCGCCTGCATGTACAGATCGGTCTTGCCCCCCATGCGCTGGATGTTGGCGTTGCCGTTGTGCAGGCGCTTGTTGAGCCAGTTGTTGGCGAACCGGGGCCAGCCGGCCATCACGATGGGGTTGGTGTCAGCGTCCCACGGTTTGCCGTTGACGGTGTGGTTGAAGAAAGTGCCGTTTTCCGTCGTGGCGGCCTCCTTGCCGGCACCGGTGAGCTCGGCTTTGCGCTGCGCGGCTGCGGCATTCACTGCGGCCCTGGCCATGGCGAAGCCGGCGTTGCCGGTGCCGGGTGAGTTGGCCTGTTGTTGGTCGATCAACGCCAGCTGCGCCGCGCGGGCGGCTTCGACCTGCTCCACTGTCGTGGTCTTGGCGTACACAGAGTTGGTGCCACCGCCGATGCTGAAATCGTCGACGTGCACGAAGAGCTTGCCGACGAAGAACGTAAACAGGGTGAGGATGACGAACAGCCGCAGAGGCTGCACGTATCCGACCCGGCGGCCCTTGAGGTAGTTCAGCGCGATGCGGCCCGGCACCCAGAGATCGCGCAGCGTGCGGAAGATACGCCCATCGAGATGCCAGAAGGATTCGAACACTTCTTCGATGGCATGACCCACATGCTTGAGCGGGTTGTGCGCCGATTGCCCGCAGCGATGGCAGTAGTGGCCGTGCAGGGCGGTGTCGCAGTTTTCGCAGGCGGCGTGAGCGCTGTCGATCGAGCTCATGGGCAATGGGCCAAGCGTCGGTTGAAGGCGCCTACGATAGCGAATTTTCAGGATTCGTTCAGGTTTGTTTTGGGGTGCTATCGAGCGTGCGTAAGGCGATCAAACGCATCCACGCATGGCGTGGATCTACTGATGGATCTGGAGGAGCAAGCTCCTCTGTTGAGGGGCTGCCCCGACAGGGGCGGGGAGAGGCAGGCAAAGGGAGGGGCCCAAACGTTGCGCAGCAACGATTGGCGCGAAGCGCGCGCAGCGCACTTCGCGTCCCGCGCCAGCGTGTTTGAGGAGCATGTGGGGAAGCAGGGGGGGGCGCGCGAAGAGCATCCACGCATGGCGTGGATCTACCGACGTCTCTGGAGGAACAAGCCCCTCTGTTGAGGGGCTGCCCCGACAGGGGCGGGGAGAGGCAGGCAAAGGGAGGGGCCCAAACGTTGCGCAGCAACGATTGGGGCGAAGCGCGCGCAGCGCACTTCGCGTCCCGCGCCAGATAACTGAAAAAGGCTGCCCTTTCAGGCAGCCTTTTTCAGTTATCTGGCGGAGAGAGGGACTGCCATAGATCCGTCCAAGGAAATCCAGGGGAATCGATAAGTTCATATATTTGCCGTTTACTTTCAATGACTTGCATGAAACATATCCAGCACTGTCCAGCAACACCCATCATCACCCAACGCGAAATGGCATACTAGATGGCATACCAGATGGCATACCAGGCACGCATGGCACTGCTAACCGACATCAAAGCTCGAAGCATCACTCCCGGAAGCGCAGCACTGCCACACGGCGGAGTTACTGGCCTGAGTCTGCTTCCTTCACGCACAAAGAAGGGCCAAGGCAAGTGGGTCTTGCGCTACGTAAGCCCTGTCACTGGCAAGCGGCGCAACGCCGGCCTAGGCAGCTACCCGCACGTGGGCGTCGCTCTTGCCGGCAAGCTGGCTCGCGAGATGCGCGAAGAGATTGCATTGGGGCAAGACCCCCTGGAGATCAAGGAGACACCTGTAGCCGCGCCGGTGATGCCATCCTTCCAAGAGGCAGCAAAACAGGTACACGCCGAACTGAAGCCAGGCTGGAAGAACGCCAAGCACGCGCAGCAGTGGATCAACACACTTACCGAATACGTTTTCCCCAAGATCGGCTCCCTACCGATGGATCAACTTCAGCCTCGTCATATGGCCGATGTCTTGCGCCCGATCTGGCTGGAAAAAGCGGAGACCGCTTCCAGGGTAAAGCAGCGTTTGCATGCCGTGATGGCCTGGGGCTGGGCACACGGGTTCAACCAAGCCAACCCCGTGGATGTAGTCACACATCTGTTGCCGGTACAACCCAGCAAGACGGTCAGACAAGAGCATCAACCGGCCATGCCGTGGACCGACATCCCCGCATTTGTCAAAACCAGACTGGTGGATACAAACGAGCTAGATGTCACCAAACGTGCGCTGCTGTTTTTGATCTTGACCGCCGCGCGCTCTGGCGAAGTCAGGGGAATGACTTGGGATGAGGTCAATTTGCGCAACAAAGTCTGGATCATTCCTGCCGATCGCATGAAAGCCAGCCAGACCCATCGAGTCCCACTCTCTGAGCAAGCCATCACTTTGCTGCAGGTACAGGCAGGCAAGCACGATCATCTGGTCTTCCCATCGATCCAATCCCGAACAGTCCTCTCGGACATGACCCTAACTGCACTATTGCGCCGCTTGAAGGCCCACAGCGATAGCGATAAGCGGATAGCCACCGCGCACGGCTTCCGGTCAAGCTTTCGCGACTGGTGCAGCGAGGAAGGCTATGCCCGGGATCTTGCTGAACGCGCGCTGGCCCACACTGTCAAAAACAAGGTCGAAGCTGCCTATCACCGTACGGATCTGCTGGAGCAGCGACGCCCCATGATGCAGGCGTGGGCTGATTTCGTCCTTCCAGCAACAGCATGAGATAGGCAATGCTCTTCGCACTCCACATCGAAGTTGCTCACAAACTCGTTGGCATGGCCCCCGCAGCGTTCTTCGAATACGCGACGGGGCTGAGCCACATGAACTATCGACGAGGCCGCGGCTATACAGCTCTCATGGCCAAGCGTGAGCAAGTCGAAGCGCATTCGGATTCACTACTCCTGCGCATGCTCCAGAAACGAGGCATCCCAGACGCCGAATTTCGAGGATTCAAAGAGGATATCCCCCAAGGACATTCGGCGATCATGCTCTATGGGCTAGGTTTGCTCAACGAGCACACGTCCCCAGCAACCAGAGAACTGGTCGCCATGTTCGATGCGTCAGACAAACGACTTTGTAAGCTTTCAGACACTGACGTATACGGCTTTCTCGACGAGATCGGGCCACGGTCCCAACTGGGGCCAGCCTACTGCACCCCCCTGACGGTGGCAGACATTAGAGATCCCTCGCTGGAGCTGAAGCTGGAACTGACCGAACCGGAGCGCACCGCCATCAATCTTGCCCTAAACCGCCGTGCCAACATGGCGCTGTCATTCTTGGCAGCCGTAGATCACGAAATTGGGCATTGGATTGGACGGACCGGGGTACCAGATGCCTTTGCAGGCCTCCCAAGATTTGCCGTGCTGCTGGCACCACCTGGGCCTACTAATCGGCACCGCCATACCCCGGCTGACCCTACCGCGCGCCTCGTAGATTTCATCGGCGCCGTCGGCCACTACTTGCGAGAGGGCAGCTGGCCTCAGCGCCCGCTCCCTATCGCGGACATGGGCACCCAGGCAGATCTATCAGGGACACGGCTTGGCGAGGGCAATCGGTTCGTTCGCGGCTTGAGAAGTGGCAAGGCCCGGCTAACTCGAAAGTCATTCAGAACACTGGTCCACACCCAACTCTGGACCCCCAAAGCGAAGGCGTCTGATCTCGATGGCCAAGCGGACCTGCTTGAAACCTACCTGGTGGCCGCACTCTTGTTGAGCCTGCTCCTGCCAGACCACCCAACCACCGCGGGCCACATGGACCGCACGGGCTGGCGGGAGGCATATCTGGGATGGTGGGAGCGGCATAGACACCGCTACCCACCCCAGGCCCCGTCGACAGGCCCACTGCCCCCAGCTTGGCTGATCGATCCGTAATCAGCGCTTCGCAGGGGCGTTGGTGCGGTTGCCGCCAGACGGCATCCCAGGCTTGGTCGACGGCCACCCAGCGGGGCCTCGAGCGCCGCCAGCAGTCGAGCCGCCCTTCGAGCCACCACCTGCCTTCCCAGCCGATCCGCCATTAACCTTTGCCATGTTCCTCTCCTTGTTAGCCCCCACACGGGGCAAGGAAAGCTTGAACGTTAACGCGCTCCGATTAAGCCCTGAAAGTTCACAGGTGGAAGTTGCGCTGGTGAGACTGCCCAGCTTCACCAGGCTCAAAGCTCAGCATGGGTGAAGCTGTGCTCCGTTATCGCCAAGTACTCGGAAAGCGTCGCTAGTCGTGCATCAGGCATGTACTGGCTCCAAGGCATCCTCACCTATCTTCATGATGTAGTGTGGCTCTTGGCCGATGGCATTGAACATCGCGCGGAACTTGCCCAATAGATAGGACACGTCGTATTCGGTCCAGTCAATTGGCGGACCATTGATTGCATCTCGGTGGGAACCTCGATCGACGAAACGATCCAGCGCTGCGTACTTACTGGATGTATCTGCGTCGGCCAATTGCTGGACTGCCACGGGGAAGTCAGAAGACCCGGTGGTGAAGGTGAAGAATTGCTCCAGAATGTTACGCATGGCGTTGGGCACGATCTGGGTCGGGATCTTCCCGTCCTTGGCATCCCTGAGGATCTGCCACCACACGTCGTAATCATTTAATAGCTTGGTGGGATCCAGCGCTTCGACTTCCGAATACACGTTCTTGACCACGCGCAGCAATCCGCAGTGGTTGTGCGCCTTGGGCAGACTCACCTTGTGCTGACGGAGCAGCTCATGGAAGAAGTACAGGTTGTGCGTCAGGACGATCACCTGCTTCACGAGCTGGGGCCGTCCGTCTGGCTTGGCCAGCTCGCGGTGGATCATCGTGGCGATGTCATACACATAATTCTGGGACAGGCTGGAGATCGGATCGTCGATGACGGCGATAGTGCGGCGAGGATCCACATTCTCGTTTTCATCTTGCGACCCCTTGAGCGACTCCATGAAGTAGAGAAACGCGATCAGCGTTTTCTCACCCTCGCTCAATGACTTGGTCTCGCTGCTGGCTACCCCTGGGCGCGCCAGGCAGTACACGCGATCCTCGTCTACCTTCCGATCGATGCTAAACGCCGTGATCCCCAAGCTGCGGAGTCGATCGTTGATCGCATCGATTGAGGCATCAACGCCTTTCTGAAGCCGGCGCAGCTCACGTAATTCGGTGTTGAGGCCATCTCGCTCCTGCCTCTTCGCTTGCAGGCCTGCCTTTGCCTGTGTTTCGGCTTGCTGCAGCGGTCCGAGTAACGCATCATGGTGCGCGTAGGCGTCCATACGCTCGACATGCATGACCTGGAAAAACATGGCCTTGATCCGCTCACGCTCGCCCCTGCGATCCCGGATGCGCGCATTGAAGTCAGCGATCAGAGCGTTGAGCTTGGCCAATGCTTCGACCAATGCGTCTACATTGACAGGGGAGATGGACACCGCCTCCCCCGGCTGCGCTTCTTTCCGACGCAACGCCGTCAGTGTGTCGTGGAATGCCCCCCGAGCTTGGGTCCAGGCAAGCTCCACCCCTGCCTCTCTTGCGTCGGGGTCGGTCAAAATGGCCTGGGTACGCTGCTCTAACGCGTCGAGCTGGACGGCGTAGCTCTGAACCAGCAGCGAGATCCTGTCGACCTTCGCCTTGCGCTCGCCTTCCAGGAGTCTCGCCAACTCTTCGCGGAAATCGTGGGGCAACCCCTGCTGGCAAAACGGACATCGATCCTTATGCGTGTAAGCCTGTCCACGCGCGACCCAGTCCGCGTTGCCCAGTTCGGCAACGAATGGTGCTAGGCGACTCGAGGTCGACACCTCCACGACCTCACCCCAAATAGGGTCATTCTCGATCCGACTCAGCACACTGGTATCCAGGGACACCAATGCACGCTCACTTTCGATGCCAGAGACATCGGCCCAGCGCCTTTCAAGTCGCTCGATCGTGTCCAGCTGCCCATTCTCGGGCAGGGCATGTGTGCGCAGGTCGGTGAAGAATTTTTCCTTGTTCCGGCCGTAGCCCTCAAGCAAGGAAGCCAGTGCCGTCTTCTTGCCCCAGTCGTGGGCCTTCCAGATCTCGTCTTTGGCCCGCACCAGCTCCATGGCAAGGTTGCTTTCGGCTGCCTTGACACTTGTGGTGGCGTCGGCGATCAGAACGTCCAACTCGCCGTTTCGGGTCTCGATGTCCTGGATACGTTGCTGGCGGACAGTGTCGACTTCGCCGACAGTGAAGATGCCCTGGATGGGCTGGCCGATCAGGCGTTCAACGTAGTGGTGGTTGTAGACCAAGTATCGGTAGCGCGCATTGTCGGTTGTCTCGATCCTGCAGTGCGCAAAGGCGGGATCGTTGCGTGCCAGCCCGTCGACCACTTCACCGATAGAAGACTTTCCTGCTCCGTTGAGACCGTAGACGTAAGTCGCAGGTTTGTTCGGGATCTGGACCGAATGCGCGTTGGTGGGATGAAAGCTCTTGTGACGATGGATTGTGATTGTTCGGATCATGCTCACTGCCCCCCTATGTACTCTCTTTGTACCAGAGCATCAGGTCCGTTGAGAACGCAGAACGGGCCATGGCCGTACTGGACCAGATCAACACGAAATTCGGCAGAGGCACTGTGGGAGTAGACAGCGCGGGCTGGCGGGTTGGTGGAGCAAGGCCGGGGGAGAGGCTCCATGGTGCATGGCAACGCCCAATGGCGAGCAAAATTGCATTATTTGTCACCAAGCTATACAACGAAGTGGAGCAGCCTTCTGCAGGCACGCTGACAAAGATCTTTGAAATAGCAAACATCAAACACTATACACAACCAAAAGGATGGCGGTTGAAGATGGAAGAAAGCAACATCGAATCAGGAAAGTACAAACCGCGCTTCGATTTCGATAAAGATCACAACAAAGATCGTTCCGAGACTGGAACCATCAATGAGCTTTTGCAAGAGCTCAATTACGAGATGGCGCGCACAGAAAATGGCAAAGAAGCCGAACACTCCAATGCCTCAGGAAAAACAATAACCCGCAAGGAACTTAATGGAGTCATTGACTTCATCAACTCCACATTGGGACAAGAGATTCCTACCGGGAACTGCACACTTCCAATCTCCACCCTAAAAACAATCAAGCTCCTTTACCTCAAGAACGACTCCAGCGACACTCAGTTACTCCAAAGAATCTCGAAACCAGGAACCATCAAGGCCACTTTCGAGCACTGGACAGAACGCAACACCCCAAGAAATGAAAAGACCATAAAAGCAGCCTCCTATCTCATGTCCACGCTTGAGCTTGAGATCGACGAGGAGATACTTAAGCACATCCACATCAACAGACTCACACCATCGAAACTCCTTGAATACTACGCCAGACACATAAAGGAGCTTATAGAACCTATCTACATGGCTTTCGTCGGCAATGATGAAGCCATTGCAAGCGCCTTTATGTTTGGCGCACATCAAATAGAAAGCTATCAACCCTCAAATGCCTTACCCAGCAAAGAAGGCGCCCCCGTACACGAAAGGCTATACATCTATTTGCTGACTCTCCCATTCCTGCACTTCGTTGGAGAGTGTCAGCAGGTTGTCGAATCAGAAAACGACGAGTTGAGCAAATACAAGATAGAGCCACTCTTCGCTCACGCCATCTCCTCACCGACGGAGTGCGATGCCCTATTGCGACCTGTCACATCTCTCGCAGCTATTCACTCCTTCCTGCAAACCAATGCAAATGAGCTGGCACGCTTGGTTCACCAAGCCACTGGTTATGAGTTGAGATCCAGCGAGATCACAAACATAGCCGACGAAACGCAGAAGGTTCTGCATGCCTATGTCTTCCACGAATGGCACAGAACAGATCATGACGTCGTCAACATTTCAATGGCCGACTGCGTTGCAGCCCTTTCAGCCATTAAGATACAAAAGAAGATCAAAACGAAGTACACGCCCTACTGGAAAGGGCAGAGCTCAAGCGAGAAAGCTGTATCTCGCCTACTGAGTCACCTGGACACATCAAGAGACATCGAAGAGCTATATGAAGAGGATTACATCCCGCAAGGTGCGATGCTCACCCTCTATCATCGATATTGCATCGCCTACGCATTACTTTTCGGGCGCAGCAACCGCATGGAAGCATTTATGAGATTCCAGATCTCATATCTGAAGCACATGACCATAGCTCACTCTCATTTCGATCTTGAAGCAGGCAACGAATACGAGACAAAGATCAACATTTTTTGCGAAGACCTTATTCAATACATCGAAGATCAAGCCACTTCGCATTCAGTGTAATTTTTAACTTGCATCACCCTTATACATATGTAGAAACTCACTCACGTCCTTCGAAGCAGCAACACGAAGAACGAAAGGCATCGAAGGAAATAGAAATCAAATAGAACTGACGATAGATTACAGGCAGGGTGTGGTACGCGCACTTACCCTTTCTATCTAATCACAACACTCTTCGATCATGAGTATCTACCGGTAGCCGACAAGAATCACTCTTGTCGGCTTTTTTATTCTCCTTAGAGAAAGGGTGATACAGCAATGGCAAGCTTCCATTACAGCATCAAAAGTGGAAAGAAAGGCAGCGCACGCAGGCACGCCAACTATATCGATCGTAAAGGATCTCATAGTGACAAGAAGGACCTTATCCAAACAGGACATGGGAACATGCCCGAATGGGCAGGAGATGATCCGAAACGGTTCTGGAGCGTTGCTGACAAGCATGAGCGTGCCAACGGAGCAGTGTACCGAGAACACGAAATCACTCTTCCGAGTGAGCTCAGTACTGAACAGCAGGTCGAACTTGCCGACCGGCTTGCAAAGAATCTCGCAGGGATCAAACCCTACCAGTACGCGCTCCATGCACCTGAAGGAAAACTCGGTGGGGATCCCAACCCGCACATCCATCTGATGTGCTCGGACAGACTGCCTGATGGCATCCCCCGTACACCTGAACAGACCTTCGCCCGCTACAACGCCAAGAATCCTTCCGCAGGCGGATGCCGCAAGGATAGTGGCGGAAAGAGCCCAATGGAGTTGAAGCAGCAGGTGACTGCACAGCGAAAACTTGTAGCGGACACCCAGAATCAGTTCCTTGAAGAAAACGGTTATTCAACCCGCGTAGACCACCGCAGCTTGCGTGATCAAGGCATTGCCAGGCCCCCAGAGCGCCACCTCGGCCAACGCTTCGTCAAGGAGATGGCAGATGCAGAGAAGTCGCAGTATGCACAATGTCGTAAAGCCGTGAAGGCAGCTTCATCAGTTGAAAATCTGGGAGAGGTAAGTGCCTAACCCAGCGATTCTGCGACAAAGTCGCAGAATCGCAATGGCACCTACTGACCACAGCAGAAAAGCCCCGGCATATCGCCGGGGCCCCCTTGGCATCAAGACCGCTTACAGTGCCCTCCGGTCAAAGTAGTGATTCATCAAGCGCAGATACATCCTCTTGTCCCGGTACCCACTGCAGACCTGAATTGCTCCCTGACCTTCAAGAATCGAGATAGCTGCATTCAGCCTTGCTCGGTCACGTACAGGTCCATAGCGCAAAACCTGGTTCTTGGGAACGTACGTATCCGAATAAATCCCTTTCCACCACTTGGCATACAGATACCGATCCAAAGCTTGAGCATCGACCTGATCCTGCGATACCACGAACGCTGGTGAGAACAGATGCTTGTACTCATCAACATGCCACCGAACGATGTCGAAGGCACGATTGATCGTATCGAGGGTGATGTCACCTCCCTCTCCACTGAAGTACTGCATCGATGCAGCGAGTCGTGCCACGATCTCCATGATCTTTGCCGCGAAGTCATTGATATCACTCAAGTACTCCCCGTCGCGCAGCAAAGACTCAGTTTCTGATGCCAACTCTACCCAGCGTGCCCTGGCATCGATGGAGAAGGACACCACTTCACGAGCAATGGCGCCCGAGGCTGACCGCTCCTTGTACTTGAACAACAGCTCCGCGATTCGCTCATGGAATGCCGGCAAATGCTCCCACACCGGTTCTACGTCCTCGATTCGCCGGTAGCCCATCATGGAGCGAGGCCACGCAACCAAATAGCGTGCCCAGTGTCCACTCCCCTTTGCAACAGAGCCTCGCCTATTGAGGAACTGCTTGAACGGTTCGTACTGGGTCATGATGCTCACAGAAACGCGCGGATTCATCGCAATCAGATGCTCGTTCTCCGCACGATCCAACGGCATCATTCCTGGCGAATCCCAGAGACGATTGAGCAGGCCCACATTCGCCATTGCCTCGCTCTTGAACAGCATATGACCTTCGTCAGTCGTGATGGCGATGGACTCACCATCACCCTGAACGGCCTCCATGATGGCCTTGGCCGTGATGTCCTGCCTCAGGAAGCAACGCAGGCGGGGCTGCAGAGGTTTCTTTTCTGAAAACTCCTTCAGCTGTGCCTCGAGTGCTTCGACAGACTTGCCAGCAGCAACTGCTTTACTGATCGCGCTCCTCAGCCCCTTCATCTTGGCCGTCCAGAGTCCATAGTCGATCTCATAAGCCTCAGTCTGCTGCTTGAACGCAGCCATCTCCTTCGTGTCTGCATCGCGGAAAGGCGCCTGCAGTAGCTCGAACACCGTGGACTTGCGCTCACCAGACTCAGCCACAAGCATCAAGTTCTGGGTTACAGGCTTGATCTGTCCGGTCGGCAACTTGACATCAATCAGACCTTGGCACGCCATCGAAATGGCATTGATAAGACCCATGCCAACCATGGCGTCGGGAACTTGAACGTTGCGAAGGAGCTCAAGGCCTGCCTCACGAGCAACATGGTGAAAGGTTTCCAGGGGATATTTGGGGGCATAACGCTGCCAATTGGTTGTCATCATGCATCCTCCTCTGTCGAGCCAACCGCGGTCTGTTCTTCAACCTCAACCAACAGATGGCCACAGCTCTGGCACCGAGCAGCATCGCCCTCCGCATGGCGACGAAAACGCTCCTCCTTGAGCAGCTTGCGGAACTGAATCAGGTTCAGATCATGCTTGTACGCAGCATTGAACTGCTCTACCAAGATCTTCTTGCTCATCTTCTTTGCGATGTGCTGTTCCAGGATCGGATAGGCCTGCCTGAAGTCCTGCTCCAGCTTGCCCTTCCCCTTGGTCGACTGTTCACTCAAAGCGTGCGTGAGCGCGTCAAGCGGCGAAGAGTGGACTGCAAAATTAGCCATCATCACTTCTCCTCCTTCGCACGACGGAACTTCACTGCACGGCCTTCTACCCATGCCATTGCCTCATGCGTCCAGTAGAACTTCGGGGACAGTTCGCTGTCATAGAGCGGAATGCCCTTCGGGAAGTCCGGATCGGTCTTCATCAGCTCGTATGCCTTGCTCCTGCTGACGCGGAGCAGCTTGATCAGCTCCTTCAGACGCAGCGTCGGACTATCCGGCCAACCTGCTTTCCCAGCACTGTTGTTCTCTTCGGCCAAAGTCATGCTTTTGTCTACGCCCTGGCGCAGACTGGACGTCATGTGCTTCATTTGTTGATTCCTTCGTTGTGTTGAACGTTTCAGGAAGGAATCCGGCCGGTTTCCTATCGAAGGTGATTGGCCTCCGACGTGATCAGTGTCGATATGCTGCTGTTGGGGGTACAGGGAAAAAAAATCCAGGTTTTTTCCAGGGACGCGCACAACCGACCAGATCAAAGAAAAATCAAACACTTACATACCAGGGAGCTTTCGCTCCCTGGCATGTCTCGTCCTTTGCGCCCACAAACCGGTCCGTTCCATCCGATGTCCGCTCAGGACCTGAACTGCCTCTTGTCCGTACCTGATACAGATCCGTACCGGTACGGCTCTCCTACGACACCAACCGAGACGCTTGCGCTTTCAGTCTGTCCTTGAGACTTCCGTTCGCTGATACCTGCACAACTTCACCCTGGCCTGATGGATAGAACTCCTCGACCACGGCCGGCACGTCTTCGTCCAGGTCCTCGAAGGCCCCGTTAGCGAAGCCCTGTCTCGCCGCCTCATCCAGTGCAGCTTGGTCGATCCCCGCTGCAGCTCTTGTTGCGTGTCGCTCAATCGCCTCTGCGACAGCCTGTTCGAGCGTCAGCCCGCTCCGAACCACCAGATCGACGTAGTAGATCGCTGATCGGTAGCTCATCGTCGTGGACTTGCCCCGCAGCTTCAGCTCGAGCGGCAGACAAGACAGCCTTCCGCCCGACACTGCACTGAGGTAGTGCAGCCGTGCTGCCAGTGTGCGGATGGTGTTGTAGGAGGTGGTGCGCAGAACAAAGCTACCCATCACATCCCCCGCCCCGTCCCCAATGACCACATTCAAGCGGGCATAGGCTTTGCAGCCCCCACTGGCAAACTGACACCCATCCGGACCAGGACAAGGCAACGTCTCCATGCCTTCAGGCCCAGCACGCCGGCAGGTGTCTCCATTGCCTACACACAGCGGTCTTCCGTTCTCGCGATTGAACAGCGAATAGTCAGCCCGGAGGTTCAGGGTTGGATCGTCGAAGAGCAGGCGCACCGGGATGGATCGCAGCTTGTTACCCTCCGATGCCTTCCGCAGCTCTTCATCCAGCGGGTGCAGCACCCAGCCATCACGGTTCTGTACCTGGCTGGTGAGGGTGAACTGGTCGTCCTTTTCGGGCAGCCGCTTGCCATTGCGCTCTACTACCCGGCCGATGGAAATACGCCCAATCACGGGCGGCGTTATGGCCAGTCCCTTCAGCATGATGTGACCTCTTTGATCGTGGTGTTGATCCGGAATCGGCGCGACCCCGGACGGACTGCCGTGTAGGCCGCAGCGATCTCCGGGTGCTCGGCTGCGAGCCGCTTGGTATCCAGTGACGTGCCATCCTTACTACGGCGGTAGATGACTTCTCCCAGTGAGCCGAACCGGGCAATGGAAGCGTCCCCCATGGCTTGCTGCAGTGTCTGCTTGAGCAGTTCTACCTGCTGTTCCTGCTCTGCAACTGCCTCAGTGAACGAGACAAGGTTGGTGAAGGTCTCGACCAATTCCGGGTCCTGACTGAAATCGACAACGGTGTCCTTGCCTGGGTACAAGCTCCGCAACGCCCTGGCCGCTGACTCCGAGCCATCGGCTGGTGGCTCGATGTCATTGATGACGTGCTCCCAGAACCGGACCTCCAATACCACCAAGCGGCTGATGATCTCTTCGTCTCGCTCAATACGGTGGATCCTCAGCGCCTGGCCACACAGCAGCACTGCCACATCTGCTGCCTGCTTCCCCGTCACTGCCAACTGATGCTGTACCTGCAGCTGCACGTACTCGGGAACCCCGTCTTTCCACAACCGAGAGCCGAACTCCCCTGCTGTCTTGCACTCAAGGATTTGGACCCCCGGGGAACCAATTACCTCTCGATCGAGGTTGGCCAGCATGTGCGGAAAGGTCGGGTGCTGCAGAACGGCGTTGACCCGACGTACCCGGTTCCCCGTGCGCTCCTGGTAGGCCGTGGCCACCATGGGTTCGAGCAGGGTTCCCCAGTAGCGGGGATCCTCTTGTCCAGGGGGGATCTCTTCCATTGGCTTGCGGCCCGTCTTCTCCTGCCACAGCTCCAGCTGGCTCTTGTAGGGGTTCAACCCGACGGCGGTGGCAGCATCCGAACTACCGATGCCGCCATTGCGGACCTCCAGCCACTGCTGGCGATCCAGTGAACGCGTATCAACCAAACGCAACGCGGTGTGCTTGCTCATTGGCAATCTCCGGAATAGAAAAGGCCGCCTTGATGGGCGGCCTTGGTCAGGTCTTTCATTTCAAGCTATCGATGTGGGCAAGATGAATGGGCGAAGCGACAGCACTGATCGCTGCAGCTCTGTCAGACCATGCCTTGAGAGGCCATCGAGACCACCTCATGGCTGGTGACAACGAAATGGTCCAACAGCCTCACGTCCACGGTGTCCAAGGCAGCCTTCAGCCGCGCCGTGACTGCCCGATCTGACGCAGAGGGCTGCAAGCTACCGCTTGGATGGTTGTGAGCCATGAGTACCGCCGATGCATTGTGGGCAAGTGCCCTCTGAACCACGATCCGAGGATGGACCTCGGCTGCATCAATCGTCCCTGAGAAAAGCCGCTCAACTGCGATGAGCTGGAACTGCGTGTTGAGAAAGGCAACCTCGAAATGCTCGCGGTTTTCGCCTCCCAGACGTAGCCGGAAGAACAATGCACCCTGGGTTGCTCCTCCCAGCACCTCCCCTGGCAACGATGCCCGTTTCTGCAGGATCTGCAGCGCCCTCGCAATCGTCCTGTCCTCACGTACCCGGATCCTGCTCTCCTCCTCATTGGATCCGGCCCCTAATGTGGTCATGTGATAGGCCTGCGCTTCCATCAGGCCACCAACTTCATCACTTCATCCCACGCGCGCTGCTTGAGCTGAGCTCCAGCACCGAACCATGCCGCATCACGGCGGTGATCATCGCTACGAGCTCGTCGGTGGTGGTCAACGTACTCCGTGACGCTGTTGAGTACGCCCCAGGCCGTTGCACGGCTGGAAGGCAACAACGCGCCTCGACCGCCGCCCTCATACAGGGCACGGACACTGGCCAGCGCCTGCTCGTTGACGACCTCAGCGGTGGTGCCCTGGCCTTGGTAGGTAAGCACCCGTCGCAACAGACCATCGACCGTATCGGGGTCAACTGGACGGTCACAGATGGCTTTCATGCGAGACACGAAGTTGTCCCAGGTCGAGACGGTGATCCCCAACTGGCGCTTCACAGCATCCGGGTCGAACTGACTGCGGTGCGGGACCTTGATGGCTCCGCTGCTGTCTCCCAGAGCGATCTGTAAGGTGTTGTTGCACACCACCCGCACCGAGGTGAACTGCGCCGTGGTGGCCAACGTGCCGTCACAGGCAGTAGCAAGCAAAAGATAGCCATCCACCCGGTCACGCCCCTTCAGCGACGTGCTCTGGCCCGTACGAGCCATGGCCCAGAACTTCTTGCCACCCTTGAGCACACCCGCCGTCTCCAGTTCAAAGCCACTGTGCTGCGTCAGATTACGGTAGAACTCCAGGATCTCTCCCGGCTGGACCACCTTGAACCGCTTGGAGACGACTGCCAACGGCTCCCTGGTATCGGAGCGATAGAGCACTTTCTGCTCCGGGAAGGAGTGGATGGCACCGATGGCATTGCTACCCGTGATGAAGCGGACCTCGGAGTCCTCGATCTGCCAATCCATGCCTGCCTGACGCTTCCAGACCTCAATGGGCTGTTGCTGTTCAAGCTTATTGCCCAGACCGTGCCACGGCTTAGCACCGGCATAGGCCATTGTTTCAACCAGATGCATCGTATTTTCCTCGCTTCTTACGGCACAAACGCACAAGGCCCGGACGATGCCGGGCCTTGTGCGTATGCCAATGCAGTATCAATTAAAAGGGTCGATGTCTTCACTGCCCGAAGACAGAGCACATCGAGCAACCGCAGCGATGATGGATGCTGCGACGACCAAAACACAGTACAGACAATCGGATCTTTCTTTCATACAGCCATATCCAAAGCAGATGCATCATCGCGGAGCATCTACACGCGAAGCCAGCAGCCGCCAGCCTCATCAAAATGATATGTGCTTGAGATTTTTTACAATCATATTAATAAAATTAAACTGAATTTCTTTTATGGAAAATCAGGTCAAATATTTATTCCAACCCTGAATATATCAACCTTGGTCTCAAGACATTTACGCAAACTGAGATCATTTACGCCTACCTCGAACCACCCTCCGGGCTTTTGGAAGAAGTCCAACCCCCGGCCAATCTTGATCACCCAGCCGTTGTCGATACGAATCTCTCGGTCGTGCATGTTCGGGTTCAACTTCACTTCCAGCTCGACATCCAATTCCAGCAGGCTCTGCTTCAACTCATCGAGCTTCTCAGCGATGTCGGCCAACTGGGTCTTATCGTCGTAGCCGGTGATCAGGCTGATCTTCTTCACGGTTCCAGCCTTCAGCACCGTTTCGCAGAAGCGCACGAAATTCTGAATCTGGTGTTGCAGACGAATGTACGGATCTTCGATCACGACAGACTTCGCGCCTTGGAGGTAGGGGCCGAGGATCGACTCATAGCTGTACCCGGTGTCGCCATAGAGGATGGTGAAGTGCTGTTCCTTGAGCTCGATCGGTGACGGCCCAACCGCAATCGAAGCCGGGGCCGGTGATACCGGGGTCGGGCCCGCTGGAGTCTCCAGTGCAGCAGGTGCCGCTTGTGCAGTGGGTTGCACTTCGACTGCCTCAGTCGGCTGCCCATCCGCCTGATTCAAGCGACGGCGAGCTGGCTCCTGTGTTGCCGATGCATCTTTGGACTCAGGGCAGAAGACCACCACCTCCTCACCGCTGGCCTTGAAGTAAGACAGATTGATCCGGGCAAACTCGTCATCCGGTTTGCGCTTGTTCATCTGCTCCTTGACGCGGCGGCGGCACTCCGTGGCATAGGCCACGTATTCCTCGAACTCCTCATCCGTCGGCGGCCCGTTGGGGTGCAGCACCTTCAAGAATGCACAGACGGTCTTCTTGATACCTTTCTCGTCGCGCCCCTCGATTGATTTACCGAGCCGAATGCGCTTGCTCACTTCCTCATACCGATTCGTGTGCTTGAACTGGTAGTGGAAGGCCTCGGCCAAATAATCAGTGATGAAGCCGTAGTTGCTGGTCAGGAACTCGCTGCTGTTCTTCGGCATCTCCCAGCCTGGAATGTACGCGGCGAAACGGTCCATCACGGCCAAGTCGAGCTCTGGCGGCAACGGCTGGAAAAGATCGTGCTCGTTAGAGTTGACCACCTGCTGCACGGACACGTCGATGTTGCCAACGAAGCTCAAACTGGCATCAGCAATAACCTCAGCCCCGCGCGAAAAGCGCCCGTTGGCCATGAAGTCCTTCATGATCTGGATGGTGTCCGGATCGCGCACTTTGATCCCGCCAACCTCGTCAAAGGCAACCGTGTCCCAGAAGCCAACCAAGCCCACCTTGCGGCGCGCGTTGTTGTAGAACAGCGTTGCCTTGGTCGCTTGGCCGCCCGAGATCAAGGTGGCGTAGGGCGAGAATTCACTGAAGAAATAGGACTTGCCGGTGCCGCGTGGTCCCAGCTCGATGTAGTTGTAGTTGGGCTCAACCAGCGCAGCCAACCTGGCGATGAAGTGCATCTGCACGCGCTTCGAGAGCTTGCTGGGTTCCAGTCCCACAGAGCGTAACACCGCCGCGAGCCACTCATCACGCGTGAATGCCCCGCGCCCCTCTGCATAACGGTCGAAGTCAAAACGAGTCAGCTGGATCGGCCGCAGATCCTCAATGGAAAACGCATAGTCGTCTTCATCTATGTCGTTGTGCGCCAGGGTCACCTCCGCCCAAATGCCACCTTCCAGCAACCTGTCGTTGTCGCGGTAGAATTTTTCACCAATCGCGATGCGTTGCGAGTTGAAGTTCTCCAGCGATGCCCAGTGGCGCTTTTCTTTTTCGACGTAACGGACATGGACCTTGTCGATGAAGCGATGCTTGCCCTTGGTGGCGACCTTGGACTGCGCGGCGTTGGCCTCGTCCGGCCTAACGTAGTTCTCCTGCAGTGACGACAGCACGGCCTCCATGCCAGCATCCATCTCTGCCTGGTCATTGCTGGCGCAATACTTGGCAAGGAGGAACTCCAGGACGAACGTCGGGACGTTGGTGCCTTTTTTGATTCGATGCAGCAGGTCTTTGCGAAGCACCTTGCCGTCGAATGTGGCGTTTAGTTTTTGGTCGAGTTCGTCCATAGGGCTCATTCCGTATAGTCGGTTTCAAGCGCCAGATTGCTGTAGGCAGCCAGAGTCGTTGGGTTCAGCGCTTTGACCGAGAACTTGCCTCTGAACTCATCATCCATTCGCAGCGCAATCTGCTTGCGCTGGCCTGGCATCAGGGTCAAAGTTCTGGTCGCGGGGTTCACATCGCCACCTGGGCGCGGCTCTCCCACCACATTGCCCTTGCTGTCTTGCGCTTCCAGCAAGATCTCCACGCTCATGTCTTGCGAGAACATGTCGTCGGCCACCAGTATCACTTCGATGACCGGCAATCGCGTAGTTATTCGTTTGGCGCCGTTCTTGTAGCTCAACTCCACCACCACCTTGCGCAGTTCCGCATGAGCAGCGGTATCCAACCTGGCCACCAACACCGGCACAACGGCCTCGGCCAGGGATGCTCCGCCGTGGAAATACAGGTGCCCTGAGCGATAAGGCGCCATGCTGCGCGGTAGTGCCACTTGGGTGAAATCACCGCGAATGCCGACCTTCTCTGCACTGACAACCAAGCTGTGACCATCCGCTGTGCCGTCGCCCAGCATCATGCGGTCATGGGCATTCACCGGCCACTTGCCTTGCGGTTTCACGCATACATCGCCAGCTTCTGCTTGCGCGTTCAGGAAGAAGCCGTGGTCGGTGACGATGACCGCCTCTTTGAAGCCCATGCCACGCAGCTTATGCAGTGCCACGCGGATCAGCTTCAGCGTGCCAGGGATCAGCCCGAGCGTTGTCTCGGGGTTGCTTTCCAGTTGGCTGTCGATTTCCGTGGAGCGCAGCACCAGCAGGTCGACGGTTTCGGCAATCTTTGGCTTACCGCGAACAAAGTCGTTCAGCGGCATTTCCGCGAAGCGGTCGCCATACAGCTTGGCCAGCACACCCATGCGTTGCGGGACATTGCTCACCGGCGCGCCCGCCAGCTTGGGCACCAGGGAATCGTTCTCCAGTGATAGGGTCAGCCCCGTGCGTGCGCCAGGCAGCAAGCTCGCCATGCCCACCAGGGTGATGGTCGGAAGCTGCGCATAGGCCGCTTGCAGTTCGACGGGACCGTCTTCCGCCAGCAGCTTTTCGAGGGCCACGCCCAACTCGTAACGCAGGGCGTCCACCATCAGGTAGGCCACTTTGCGTCCGCTTTCCTTGAGTCGATCAGCCACCAGCCGATCAAAGGCATCGGCATTGGCCAGGCGCCCAGTGGGTGGCCAACCGGCGGACTCAACGTGCTTCACAAACACGCCCTGAACCTTCTCTGCCAAACGGCGATAACGCGCCCGAGCTTGGCTGATCACTTCATGCATCAAGCCATGCGGGTCGAGGAAGTCGCCCGCCGCTTGTTCGAACTCGCGCTGCAGACGATCTGCTTCACGCAGGCTGCCCAGGTAGAAGTCGATCAGCTCCGCTTGCGAGCGGGCGTGATCCGGTAGCTGGCGCTCAAAATCGTCGCAGGCCTCAACCAGGCTCAAGCCAGACCGCACCAGCTCCCACTGGGCCTGGCTTTCGCCCTTGCCGAGCCATACCGAACTCTTGTGGCGGGTCAGCACACGGCGCGTGGCATCGGTGTCACCGCTGATAATGCCCTTGATCGCAGTGCGCAGGAAGGTCCGCTCTTCGAAGGGGAAGGTGTCGCGCTCGCCCAGGTCTTCAATCGCACCGCACAGATCGGTCAGGTTGAGCTCCGCCTCGGTGGTCTCGGCGCGCTCGATGTATATCGCGCGTGACTTCGGGTCGCTGCGCAGACGGTCGCACACATCCTCGACGATGGGTTTGGCTTCCATCGGTGCGTGCGGCACCCCCTTCAAGGTGTCCGGCAATGCCACCGGCAAATCAAACACGAACTCGCTGAACAGCACGTAGCGCCACAGCTCATCCGCCAGGGCGGACCAGGTCTTGCCGCGCGTTTTCACGCTCAGGCCCAGAGTGGCTCGGAGGAAATCACGCGCCTCTTGCACCCAGCCTTCCTGCCCCTTGAGCGCCTCGGATTGACTGGCACTCGGGGCCAGCAATGCGGCCAGAATCTCGCGGCCGGACTCCACCCGCAGAGTGGCTCGCAACTGGGGCCAACTCACACCGCCGCCAATGGCGTCAATCACCGCATACTGCGGTCGTGGTTCGCGCACAAATAGGCTTCGAATTTCTGTCGCGTAATCTGGCTTAGCACGCAGGCACAGGCTCAGGTACTCGTCGCCATCGTCTTGCGGGAACACCGCGCCGCATTCTGCGTACAGCGCGAATGGATCAGCTTGCTTTTGCTCGTCTGTCTCTGGCCGCTTGGAGGGAACATAGATCAACACACCTTCCAAGGGCGCCTTGGGCTGTCCTACATCGCGCAGCGCCAGCAGCGCTGCCTCGCGGCTTTCGATGCTGCTTTCAGACGCATCTACCACCCGCACCTTGTCAGCCGCCAAGTCGAAACACAGCTCGCGGTAGCGCTTGTCGGCGTCATACACCACCAAGGCGCCAGCTTGCTTCAGACGCGGCCGCAGTACGCTTTCTCGAATGAATTCTGCAATCGTCATTTGTCACCCCGCAGGCTCAGGATGGACATCACCTCCTTGAGCATCTTGTCTGTTCGCGCCGTAATGGCGGCCTCGTTCCAATCATCTCGGCTGGCCAAGTCGGCATTCAGGTACAAGCCGTTGCGGTAGCCAATGAAATCACCCTGATCGTTCTTGCGATCGCGCTTCTTCAAGAATTCCATCGTGCCGAGCTTGGAGTTGTAGCCACTCAGGGTCAGGTTGCCGAGCTGGTGCGCACAGCGCTCGCGAATGGCAGCCGCAGTGCCTTTCTGGTTCCCTTCGAGCATCGTCACCCAGCCCGGCCCCAAGTTTTCGGTCTTCGGCAGGATGTGTTCGACGGTAAAAACGGGGCGATCATTGGCGTCATGCACCCCCAGGTCGCGTTTGTTTTCACGGGTTTGGTGTGTCTCTTCCAGCTTGCAGAGCATGAACCGCGTGGCGTCGTAATTCTCCAGGTACACATCGCCCTTGAGGCGCGACTCGCAAACATCCTGCGGGGCTGCCCGTCCCAGCAACCAATTACTGCTCTGCTGGATGAAGCCGTCCAGCGCCGTGATCTCGCAACTGCGAATCTGCGTCAGCAGGTGGCTGACCAGTTCCATGAACATCGGGTCGAGTTCACGGGTCGGCGGCATATCGGTGAGGTTCCGCCAAAAGAACCACTTGGTGAGCAAAGCGGCCAAGCGGCTCAATGCGTCGCCCTCATTCCACTTCTGGCTCTGCGCGACCTGGCTGGCCCACAACAAGAATGCGTAAGCCGGCGCGGCTCCTAGGCGCTGCAGGTCTTGCAAGGCCGCTGCGGCAGCGTCGCCCCATTCCGCGCGTGCAACCATGGGATTGAGCAGCGCCGAGTAGGTTTTGCCCTTGGCCTGAAGCGCACCGAACAGCCAGACCGGTCGCTTGCGCAGCAGGGTGTCGTAGATGGTGATCAGGTTCGAGCGCGTGGCGCGGGTACAACCTTTGACCTCGACCCGCTTGAGGTACTTGAACATGTTGTAAAGCTGGCGCAGGAAGCGCTCCTGCACCGCCGGGTCGGGCAACAGGTCGATCAGGTCTTTCCACTCGTCAAATGCCCGGTCGATGCCATAGTCCGGACGCTTGTCCAACTCGGCCAGCAGGTTGTTCTTGATGATGTCGATGGCCGAGAGCGGGATACCCCGGTTGTTAATCGACTCGAACAACATGAATGCGTCGGAATGGCTGCGCACCTCGATCTTGACCAGCATGGCCGCTTTGAGCTTTTCCAGCAGGGCCAGTGCGCTGTCCTGGCTCAGCCCTTCCAGTCGCTCACAGAAGTAGCGGTAGGCGCGCGCAATGCGGCGGTTTCCGAAATTGCTCAAGCCCTTCGGCGCTTTCACCTGCTTGGGAAACAGATCGCTCAGCACCTTCTGGAAATCTGTCTTGTTCTGCGCTTGCTCGCTGGGCTCCAGACGCCACTGGCCAGAAGTGCGGACGAAGATGCGGCTTTCCAGGTTGTCCAGCTCCACCAGCAGACGGCGATCCGGATTCGGAATGGCATTCAGCTTGTCGTAGAACGCACAGAACAACAGGCTGATGGTGGTAAACCGCTGCTGGCCGTCGATCAGCTCAAGTCGGCCACCGGCCATGCCATCTTGCTGGGTGTTCACGCAGATGATGGAGCCCAGAAAGTGCCCACTTGGCGACTCCTCCAGGTCGTTGAACAGCGCGTCCCAGTTCTTGCCGCCCCATACATACTCGCGTTGGTACTTGGGAATGAAGAACGACGTGGTCCCATCGGGGCTGAAGTAGAAGCTGACCGGCAGCGCTTTGACGTCCTGAATCATTCATCGCCTCCGGTCTTCTTTCTGCCGCGCGTCTTCTTCGGCGCTACCTCGGGCTCGATGTACAAATCCTCCAGGCCATGCGCGATGGCGAGCGACTTGTCGGTCTTGCACTTCTCGCGAACGCGCTCGGGCCAGTAGTTCATGGCGAGCATCGCCCAGTCGTAGTCGCCTTTTTCCAGCTTGGCCCAGGTGTCTTTGAGCACCTTCTGCCAGGGCTTGTGGCGGAACAGCGGCCACAGCGGCGCGGCGCTGATCTGCACGCCATCATCGTGATTGGGCTTGTAGGTTGGCGCGAGCTTGAGCAGGGTGTCACGTAGCTCGATCAACTCCAGCTCGAAAGCTTGCAACGTCTCGAACTGCTTTTCGTCGTCACGGGTCCGAGCAGAACCCTTGTTGCGCAGAGCCGTCACGTCAGCGCCGACTTGTTTGAGCTTGGGTTCGACGAAGTCGTTGATCGCCGTATACAGTGTCTGGCTGCTGAGGCTGGGGTAATAAACCCACAGCGTGTAGCTGCCAGATGCGGTGGACAGCGGCCAGTAGATAGGCGCTTTGCGGCGGCTCTTGGTGTAGCGCTGCAGGTGGAAAGCAAAGAAATCCCGTTGCAGCCAGCGACGCACGTCTTCCGGCACCGCGATATCCACGCGAGCCAATACCTCCTCCACCAGACGCGCGAGGTCATGCGGGTGCCCTTGGTCGTCCACCAGGATGCCTTCGTGCACATGGAAGGGCGCGGCCCCGCCCGGCAGCATGCCTGGGCTCTTGGCAGGCAGTGGCTCGAAGGGTTCCGGCTCGGCAGGTGCGGCGCGCTCGCCGATGGCCAAGCGCCAGTCGAAACGGCCAAATGCCACGCCGACAGTCCAACTTAACAGGCCCGCCGTGTGGTCGCCCGGCGCTACGCGGTCTTCGTCGTCGGCCTCCTCGTCGAGGAGTTCGTCCGCTGCGCTCGCCGCCCCCTGGCTGGCCTGTACGGCGGTGCGGTCGGTATCGGAAAAGCCATAGAGGTCGAAGGCGATGGCGTCGATCTCAGCCTGAATGCGGGCAAGCTCTGCTTCAATAGCGGGAGGGTCGTAATCGCCCAGGCGAGAGCGCAGCGCGGCAGGCAGCGCAAACGCATGAGAGGTCTCTTCGATGGTGTCCAATGTGCGCTTGAGGGACCAGGCGCGGCACGACAATCTTGCCAGCTGAGATGATTGTGCATCTCCAATCGAGGGCCAGGGAAGCAACTGCAAAATACCGACGATAAACTCGGGGAACCCAAAGCGACCTAGAGCAACCTTAAAGAGATAATCAAAGGCTTGACTATTAAATAACGCCAGCGCTATCAATTCATCTCCCTCTGGGAAGAATGCGCAGTATCCACGGGCTGAAAAGCTACTTGCGCTCGCCAGTGCTTGAGGTGAAAAGCTTCGCGATCGCAGCGGCCACGTCAACCCCTTGCGACCGAAATACTCATTACCGTCAAGCCGTGTGCCAGCGATCGCCTTTGTTTGATAGCCAGCCCGCAACTCGCCCCCTTCATCCACCCATTTCAGGAGGAGCTGTTGGTCCGCATAGTAAGGTGAATGACTGCCGCCTTTTGCAAACGGCAACCACCCATCAGGGTTCATAGATTCCCACCATGCCCGCAGGAAACGATCGTCGTTTCCAGTCGTAAGCCCGTGTTTTACAAACCGGCCATCACACTCAAATCTGTCAAATTGGCTGAACTTTTCACGTACCTCTCCGCTCACCCAATAAGCGAATGGCGAGCCCGGTACTGCCCGGAACGATTCCGGCGCCACCTGAAATGACCGCGCATCACTCTGTCCTGTACGCAAGGCGCTGCAACTGGCCAGCAAATTAGTGGCTTTATCTTTATCCGCTAGCAGGCGTAGAAAGATTGTCATGCCTGTTTCTCCAATACATAGGCAGCAGCCTCGACCATTGCATCGTCCATTACTCCAAGCCCAAGGTCGGCCATCACTTCGGGGCGGGCAACGCCCAGCACCACATCCTCCCGCCACTTCTGAAAACTAGAGAGGAAGAAGCAAGTGCGCGATGTAATGGCGCCAATGCGCCCTCCAGAGCGCAGCAGTTCCAGGCCACGCTCGACCATGATGGCCAGCAGGTCGTTCTTGCTGCGCGGGTAGGCTTTGGCGAGCTGGTTCTTTGTGTTGGCAGCCAGTGCGCCAAAAGGCGGATTCATCACCACGACATCGAACACTTCACGGCATAGATCGATGAGCCGGAGACCTTGCAATGCGTCCTGTGCAAAAAGCCGCCCTTGGTAGGTGGATTTCGCCGCCTGGGCAAACTCGGTCAGCGCCTCACGCAGGCGCGCCTCCGCTTGCTGCCAGTTCTCTTGCTCCTGCGCAGCAAACAGGCCGGTGCCTTTGCCGACATAGACCTGGCGAATCAAGTTCGGCAGTTCGCGCTCGACCTGGAGCAGCACACCCAGCTCCGGCAGGCCCTTGAGCAGTTGCAGCGTCTTCTCGAATAGCTCGGCGTCGCGCTGATCGAGGTTGGCCGCAAACTGCTGGCGCAACTCACGCTCTGCCGGCGGCGCAATGGCGGCCACCACATGGCCCCGCCCGATCAGCGGGCGGTCTTTGGCCTTCACTCCTGCGTCGTGCCAAGCACGTTGCGCCCGCAGCCACAGCGCCAGCGAGGCGATCTGCGCGGCGCGCGGGTCGATGTCCACGCCATAGATATTGTGCTCGATGATCAGGCGCGGCACGTCGCACAGGAATGCCGCTTCGTCCTCATAGGTCTGGCTCAGTGGTTTGAGCGCAGCCTGGGGCTGGGTCGAGACTTCCAGCGAGCCCGGCCCGTGCTGTTGTTCCCAGGCCCAGGCCTCGCGATAGATCTCGGCAAAGAGATCGAAGGCATACAGGCCGAAGTGCATGGAGCCGCAGGCCGGGTCCAGCAGTTTGAGGGTGCGCGGGTCGCGCAGCTTGGTGGCTGCTTGAAGCGTTTCGTCGGGCTTGACCAGCAGGTACTGGCAGCGCTCCCGAAGGCCGGTGACCCCACCGGTCGCGTTGAACCAGAGACGCCCGAGGGTGTTGTCCACCAGAAACTCCACCACGTAGCGCGGAGTAAAGAACTGGTTGCGCACGGCCAATTCGCGGCTGTTGCGCGGCGCCTGGCTGGCATCGCGCATGGCTTTGCGCTCTTCTTTGGAGTTGAAGTACTGGTAGATCCAGCCGATGGTTTCGTCCTCGCTCCACAGTGGGGCGATGTCGGCATCGTTGATCAGGTTCAGCACTTGCAGCAGTGCCGCCTCGCGCGGGAACAGGCGGCCCTGCGGTGAGTAGCGGTCGAACAGGCCCGGCAGGTCTTGCGCGAGTTCATCAAACACACTGAACAGGTACACACGGTAGGCATCGCCGGTTTCACCCAGGCCGGTGCCGGCCAGTCGCGCATAGAGCTGAAAGCCCTTGGCCTGGAAGCCGTTGCCCACCGACTCGATCAGCAGCCCCCGCGCTTCCGCCATGCGCAGCGCTGCCAGGCGGTTGAGCACGGTAAAGGCCTGCTCGCGCACGATGCGATCCAGCCCCTGCATGGCGTTCATGTCGCCGCTGGCTGTGTAGTGCGCCAGGGTGTCGCGCAGGATGCGGGCAGTTTCGCGCTGCGCGTCGTTGATATGGCGCAGGCTGGCTAGCTCCGCCACGGTGCCCGCGTTGGGGTCCATGCCGTAGTCGTTCTGCAGCTGGCGGGTGAATTCCTCTTCCAGCACGCGGCGCGCGTCGTTGACGAAGCGCTGGAGGCGGTTTCTTGTTGTTTGGTCGAAGGCCATGGATTAGCGCGCTCCAGTATCGTAGGCGGCGAGATCTCGATCCAGCGACCAAATCAACACACGCGACATGGCATGGCGGTCGCGAGTTTGCTCCCATTCTTTGATGATGGAGAGGTCACTGAGGCTGACGCCTTCACGAGTTTGACGGTCTGACTTATTGCGTTGCGCATAGCCAGGGAAATCGCCAAGCCAGCGTAGAAAGACTTCGCTATCGGGAAAATAAGTTGTTCTAAAGGGCGCCTTGTTATTGAACGCCTGTGTAACTTGCTCGACGAGTGACTGAGCAAACTGGCGACGCAGACGGCCATCGACCAGGTCGGCAATATGATCACCAGTCTCCCAAATGGTAGCCATTGGCAAAAGGAAATAATCGCCTTGCTCAACCCGGACTACAAATTCGTCCAAGATGTTGCCTCGATCTTGATTGAAGCCTGGCACGTCCAAAACATTCAGATACACCGACGTATCCAGCAAGACGATGTCACTCATTGCTGGCTCCCGAACGCATCTTGGCCAGCCAATCCAGCGCACGCTGTTTGCGTGCATCACCCGTTGGGTGATACTTGACGAAGCGCTCCAACGCACCAGAGGTCATCAGGTGGCCCAGGGTGCCTTGAGCTATCAGTTCTGGATAGTCAGGAACATCGGCCAGGCGCACCAGGCGGCTGGCGCCGTCTTCAGGGTGGCGATAGCAAAAAACCACATCAGGTACAGCACTGTCCGGCAACGCATCCAGCATGGCTGGATTGTGGGTAGAGAGCAGTACGCGCAGGTTGCGCTGGCTAGCGATGTTTTGAATTTGTTGCAGCAGGTGGTGAGCCCGGCTGGGGTGTACGCCATTGTCGATTTCTTCGATCACCACCAGACTGCCTTCCGGGGCTGACAACATCGCAGCGGCAATAGCCAGAACGCGCAAGGTGCCATCGGAGAGCAAAGAAGCATCTCGCTGATCTGTCCTGCCACCAAAGGTCTCGGTGAGCTGAACCATCACGCCACCGCGCGGCTCCTCTAGGAAGGACAGGCCGGCGATATCTTGCTCGGGCAAGCTCTGAATGAAACTTAGAATGGCGACACGGTTGCTGGCATGAGGCTCATTCTGAGCTTGTTCCTCACGCCCCCACAGATTGAATAACACCGCCGAGACGTTGCGGCCGTTGCCTTGCAAGTCTTTGTCAGAGGGAAACGCATACTCACGCATTTGTGCTGGCACGGGATCGAGAAAAAGAATGGCAGCAAGCAATTGCTCCAAGTCTTTAGTAATCGGAGGAATTCGCTCTCGCGATGTTTTGTGCGCCGCGTCGAAAGTAGCTGGGCTCGTTAGCTGCGTGAATATTGCCGCTTGGTCAGTGCACGTCACACGTGGCTTTCTGCCGCCTTTTGCGAAGTTGTTGTACGCCACTCTGGCGTCAGTGCCCTGGCCATTTGAGGGTTGATCCATTGTGTACAGCGGCACAGAAGCACCTGTGTGAGTCAGGGTTTCCTCTGTGATATGCAGACCATCCGTGCGGCGGCCAATTCGCATACTGAGCTGATTCCACTCGGTGGCATTCGTATACGCGCCCAAACCAAAGGACTCGCCACGGTGATAAGCCAAATCCTCAAGCTTACCGCGCACGACTTGATCACCGCTTTGCACAGCAAACCGGATAGCCGAAAGTTTTTGCCCTTGAGCCAGCCAGGACAAGAGTCGCAAGCATTCGATGACATTGCTCTTACCTGAGGCATTAGCACCGATCAGTACCGTCAGTGCAGACAGCGGTAATGTTGCCTGTCGGTAGCTTTTGAAGTCTTCCAAAGTGATGGCCGTGAGCATGGTCACTCTCCTTTGAGCGCAAATGACACTTCGATCTCGGCATACAGCGCGAGCTGAGCCTTGATCTCGTGGAGCTGTTGAATCAGCGCGTCGATGTCTGCCGCAGAGGTCATCTTCACCGGCACGGCAATTGACTTGGTGAGCTTGACCGGTCCTTTTCCGCCGGTCTTGGCGCGCTCTTCTTCCATGCGCTGGCGAAGCCGTTCCTGACCCTGGCGTTGAATGAAGCGCTTAAGGTCTTCGAGAGTGCTGTTGATGTCGTAGTCGCGGGCCAGTAGCTTCTTGAGTCCGGCCAGATCCTGTGTAGCAGCCAGGGCGAGTCCGTCCAGCCGGTTCACGGCGTTGCCGCGCTCCTCCTGGGTGAGCTCTTCCCACTCGGGGATGCGCTGCAGATCCTCGACACCTTCCTTCAAACGCAGTTTTTGCTGGTCGGAGAGCGTGATGACCGCATCGCGCACGCGGCCCTTCAGATGGGTGAGCTGCGAATTGAAGTCGGCGGTGTGTTTGTAGAAGTCTTCTTTGCCCAGGCGCTCTGACAGGGTTCCCAGATCTTCGGCAAGTTCGCGGCGCAGCTCCCCTGGCACACCGGTATCCGGCAATGCCTCGATGTCGCGGCGATGAGCTTGCAAATCACGTAGGGTGGCGTCGAGCCCGTTGTCGAGCACCCGCTTCACTTCGAGGGCCCACTTGAGATTGTCGTAAATGGCGGAGGTTTCGGCACCCAGGCGCTGCGGGGCGTCGGAGGCATCGGTGAACAGGACATCGGCAATGTCCTGGTTCAAAGTACGGATGCGTTCGCTACCCGCCAGCCCAAGGCCGCTGAGCTTTTCAGCCAAGGAGCCGTAATCGTGCTGGAAGCGCGGGAAGTGCTTGGCCGCCGCCTTGCTGATCTCTTGCTCAAGCGGGATCACCATGTCACCGACCAGTTCAGTGAGCCGCTCTGCCGCCCGACCGAGCATTTCGATGGACGGGCGCTCGTCGCGCAGGGCCACGCCGATCTGCTTGAAGGAGTTGTTGGTCTTCAGGGCATCGATGGCCTGTTGCCCAGCGGCCGTGACTTCGCGTCCCGAGACCTTGAGCTTGATCTCTCCAGCCATAAGCATGGCCGCGACTATGTACCGCGTGGTGTCCGGCGACCACCCGAACGGGGCGCTGCTGAAGTCGTCGAGCAGGCGCTTGCCATCGACCGTGCCGCGCTTGTCGATGTAGTCGCGGATGCTGATCATCGCTTTATGGTCGGTTTTGAACGAGGCACGACCGGCCACGGTTTGCACCAAACCGAGCGGGTCCAGTGCACTGCTGATGGCTGCGGGGTTGGCGACTTTCAGGAACTTCTCGGCGGTGTCGGTTCCGGCGCGTACTGGGGCTTCGACATAGCGGTCGAAGACTTGGTCGGCCACATCGGAGAGCAGCTTCTTGGCGGCCTCCAACAGATCAGCATCCAGCGCCGATACCGCCGTAGCCTGGCCCCGGAAGACAAACGAGCCCGCTTGCAGGGTTTGCTTGATCTTGCTCTGCAGTTGGGTCGCTAGCTTGGCGGCGCGGTCGAGCTGGCCGGTGCAGTAGTCCTTGACCTCTTGGTCGGGCTCGTTGCGGTGCAGTTCGGCGATGCGCTGGCAGCGATAGATTTCGTTTGCCAGATCGTCGAGTTCGGAATTGGCGCGAGCCAAGAGCCCGATGACATTCCGGCCCGCGCGGCTGCGGGAGTCATCCAGCATCCGGTTCTTGGCGGTCTCGTAGTCGCTGGCAGGCACCAACTCGACAACGGTCTGGATGGTGCTCTGATCACCGGCCAGACTGGTGATGGCGCTGCCGGCCTGGACCTTCAGGCCCGTTGCGACGGCCATCGTGCCGTGGAGGGTGACACGGGGCAGCGGATCGAAGGTCTCACGCAGTGCATCGTTGAAGATGCGTTTCACGTCGACAGTGCGCAGTGCAATGGCGCCGCGCTCCTGTTCGATATCTCGCAGCTTCTCGCTGAGGAATACCAGGCTGCCATCCTTTTCGCCCAGCGGCACATGCACGTCGCCCAGCATTTCTTCAACGGCCTTCTTGACCGTGTCGAGCTGCGAAGCTGCTGTGACGGAGGGATGCATCAGGCTGGCGACGTTCTGCACTGACACCGGCAGGTTGCCCAGAATCTGCAGCACGGCGACGGACTTGGCGATGTCCTGATGGAGCTGCGAATCCGGGAAGCGAATCTGGACCTTGCCAACCGCTTGATGAATAGACGTGAAGGCGCGGCGGATATCCTTTTCCAGCTCGTCGTACAGGGTGACCGTGGTGGCGAGCCAGCCCACGGGCTGATCGGCCATGGCCTTGGAGCCGCCTTCACCCTTGAGGACATCCTGGATCACCTTGATCGCAGAGCGCAGGCCGATACCGCCAGTGGACTTGGCCAGTGCACCCAGCAGGTGCAGCAGGATGTCGAAGTGAGCCGGCAGGAATGGGTAGAGATTGGTGAAGCTCTCTTTGCTGAAGTCCGCGTCGTAATACTTGGCGTCTTGCAGCTTGGTGTTGTGCCGCAGCGCCTGGCCGTGGGCTTCGAACAGCTTGCCCAGCTCAGTCTCGCCAGCCGGTGATTTGCCGAGCAGACGTCGGTAGCAGATCTCTTTGATGTCGCTCGATTCCAGGTCGATCTGAATCGGAAAGCGGTCTTTCAGCTTATAGAGCTTGTCCGAGTTCAGCGCTGCGCGAGGATCGTCCTCAGTAAGGGTCTGCTGCGCAGTGGAGATGATCCAGGCCTTGCCATCGCCCAGCCTCTTGAGGTTCTTGGCCAGACCATCGAGGTTTAGGATCAGGTTGTCGCGCGAGGCTACGTACTGCCCAACTTCGTCGACGATGAAGATGATGTTCTGCTTGCCGCTCTTCTCGCGGACGATGTCGATCATCTCTTGCACGCGCTGGTCTTCGAACTGGAAGAAGCCTTCGGTGCTGGACGAGAATGACTTGGCCTCCGGGAAGAGTGCCGGGTACATCTCATGGGCGATCTTCGGGATCAAGCCATCGATGGCCAGTGGGTTGTTCTGCACGCGAGCCCAGGTGGCACCTGGTAGCGCCTGGGCGATGCGCTCATGGAGTTCGGGCGTGCGGCCGTCCTTCTCGACCATACGCTCAAAAGCGGCAACCTTCAGGTTGCGCGAGTAGCCGGCCCACTGCAGCACCTTGAAGTAGAGGACGGTGGAGACGTCTTCCATGGTGGCGCCGGCGAGCATTTCACTGGCCAGGTCCAGCATGACCACGGCGGCCGGGAAGCGCTGCGCCACGGTGCTGAGGAGAGCCTTGGTCTGCGGCTTGTGCAGGCGGTCCTGCAGGTATTTGATGAACGGAGTGCCGTCGATGGTGCGCTGATCATCAAACGCCAAGCCGAGGTACTTGGTAAACGAGCTCTTACCGGAGCCGTAAAAGCCCGAGACCCAAACGCCCACCTCATTCTCGCCACCGGACTCCATCGCGAGCTGCATGCGATCGAGGAGCTTGCGAAACTGCTCCTCAATGCTCTCGGTGACCACGTACTCGGAGATCTCAGCCTTGAGGCGGCCTTCTTGCGAGGCGCCATAGGTGATGACCTTCTCGATGGTCCGGTAGATGTCCTTGCTTGGGTCGAAGAGTGAGCGAATGGTCATATGGTTTGTCCCAGGGTTCTTTTGTCTGTTCAGCCGCCGACGTGAACGGAGCGGTAATTGCCGTCTTCCGGGTAGAAGCCGAGAAACTTCAGGCGTGTCTTGCCGGTTCGCACGCCGGGGTACAGAAAAATCGTCGGCACGTGAAACTTGCCCTGGAGCTGGCTTTCGATGGCGCCGATGCGCATAAACGGATGCAGTGCCTCAAGATCCGTTACCAACAGCAGCGCGTTCTGCTGGCCTTCGAGCGGCTGCAGGGCATCCTCCAGCCGCTTCAGCAGGCCGTTATCCGCCGTCAGGATGTCCGCCAGCGCCTTGTTGGTACGTGGCCAATCCAAGGGCGCTGACTTGTCCTCCATCACGCACAGCGACCAGAACGGGTCGTCTTTCAGTAGGGCCCAGATCTGTTCAGCGATGGAGAACGTGTGCACATCCCAGCCTTCCTGGTGCAGCTTGGCCACCCAAGCGGGCGTTTGCCGCTTCACCTCGAGGATTTGTTCTGGCGGGAAGACGAGGTAATAGATCGGTTCGAAGCTCGCATGACCGAGCTCACGCCCGTGGCGGATGCGCTCGCGCAACTCGTCGAAATCAGCTTTGAGTGAGGACATCGCAGAGCGCCTCCATGTCTTGTTGTTTCCAGCTGATGCGAATCACGTCGCCAGCAGCCTGGACGATGAGCAACCCCTTCAGCGAGAGCCGTTTGATTTCCTCCAGCACGTCTTCGCGCGCCAAGCCAAATAACTGCCAGTCTTCGTGAGTCAGCAGGGCGTTATCACCGACACAGGAAAAATGCAGTTCGTAGGCCAAGTACGCGGCCACGGCTGGCGAAATACGGAACGGCAGGATGCGACGGCTTGAGCGCAGTCCACGTTCGAGCATTCCGTAGTCGGCGCAGCATCCGGTCAGATAGGCGGAGACACGCCGTACAGTGGTTTCCGACCAGCGCTTGATGGTCTTGCCGTCATCAATGCCGCGCTCGACAAAGGTCCGCGCGTCTTCATTGGTGATCTGTGTGTATCCACCGGCGTATCGAGCCCAGTAAACATGGCGCACGAAGTCGCCAAGGATCGGGTTGGCCCGACTCGTAAAAACGAGCATGAGCTGCGTCAGGTCAGCCGTGGATATCGTTGCGGACAGCCGCTTGAGATGTGCTGCTGGTGCACCACCTGCCACGAGATAGCGTGGAGCGAAGCATTCGACGACGATGTTGCGAAGTCGGCGCGCGGTAACGGTGGGGAATCGACCCGATTCCAGTGCGACCTGATGCAACTGGTTCGCCGACATGCCAGGCGACCACAGGTCGAGCAGCGTCTTGGTTTCGTTGACGAGCCCAAGGCCTGCTTGCAACTGAGTCGTGTAGGGCGTGTTGTCGGCCACGATCACCCCACCAGATACGGATAAGTTTTGGCGTTCTGTGTGAACGCCGATAGATAGGCCGCAGCGATAGCCTTCAGTGTGTCGGTGGAATCGAGATCCTTGATGCCCCCGACCGCCGTTGGACCCACGCTGGAAGTGCCGCCCGTGGCAGCCAATCGCTTCAACGCATCAAGCGCAGCCTCTTTGCTTTGTGGCGCCTGGCTGGCGAGTTCTTCTCCCACGCTACTTTGCACGGTCGCGTGCAGGTCTTGCTCGACCTCTTCGGGCAACCGGAACAGGTGGTAGCTACCCACGCTCAAATGCTCGTCGTGCAATCGTCTGGCTGCTTCCAGCACACCGTGGTACTGAGCGAGGCGAGACGTTTTCGAGAAGACCGGCTCCAGGAAGAGCTTGTTTGATGCCTCATAGAACGCCGTTGGCCACCAGGCGTACTGAGCACGCTCGCCAAGGAAGCCGACAAGCATCCTCATCTGCAGCAATGTCGGTAGGTAGGATTCTTTCATCTCAATTCTCGTCATTCGTTTGTTCTACCGACGCGACCGGCGCCGGCAGTGGTAGCTATTGTTCAGTCACATTCCGCTCCTGCTCGGGCCGCATCCAAGGGTGCATACCCTGGTGCCAGCACGGCGTTCTTGACGCCGTACAAGGCCAAGTGGTCCTTCAGCCATAGTCTGTACTCCGGCCCACGAAGGCTGTGGTCTGCGGTGCAGTCGACGCTCCACTTGCGCAGGATGTAGCCGGCAGTCGCTGCCCGAAGCTTCATCTTCACCATGCCGCCAGTCATGCCGTAATCCATCTCCGCGATCTCGGGACGGGGTTGATTGGGGTGCGGCACCAACTCCAGTTCCACGATCCTGGTCCACTGGATGTCCTGATCACTCATCTCGTGGGGCGCCACTAGCTGCGCCTTAAGCGCCACGGGGCACTTGATCCGGTTAATGACGAAATCCCGGAATTCCTGCGATTTGCGGTCGAAGGCGCGGACGAGCCAGCGCAAGCCGTTGTCGATCAACGCGAACGGGACGATCTCCCGCTCGGTGCGACCACTGGAGATGGAGCAGTACTCAATGCCGAGCGGACACTCCTGGTGGATCGCCCGGGTCACGCTCGCTAGCACGTCCAGATCCGGATGCGCGAGCCGTGACGGGCTCTCGCTCATCACCCATGCCTTGAGCCGCATAGGCTCACCGTCGCCAAAGCCCTGGGTCAACCACGACAGCACCCGCTCCGGAGGGAAGTCGAAGATGGGCTGGAAGTCCGGCCCCAATACGTAGGACTTGACCTTGGAGTCGTAGTCGATGTTGCCCGAGGCCAACTCCTTGTACAGCGCCAAGTCCCTGGATGCGGCGGCGGACTGGATGCCAAACCGCGTGACCAAGTCCTGACGGCGTATCTCCCCGATGAAGCGCACGCGCAATTCCACGAACGCGAGACGATCGCGCTGTGGCTGGGTCAAATCTGTGAAGCGTTCGTTCATCATCCGTGTGCACCCGGAAAGATCGCACATCCGGGTCAGCAATTCCTTGTGGATCCATCGGTGAAAGCCTGCTATCCATCAGCAACTACCCGGACACTAGCATGATGATCGCACAAGGGTTGCATTTTGATAACCATCTTCCTTCGAAGCCCATCTCTACCTGAATAAGCTCGACTAGCGGCCATCAGGCCACAACAGGTATCAAGATTAGCTGCCATAAGCACTGGCATGCGAACGCTTTGACCAGCAAGGCCGATGCGCGCCGCTTATAGGCTCCAAGATGTCCAGAATGGTCCAGCAGCAGCCAGCTTCCCATGGCATACCAGATGGCATACTAGCTAAGCCAGAAATGAAAAAAGCCCTTGAAACTCAAGGGCTTAGTTCAATTATCTGGCGGAGAGAGGGGGATTCGAACCCCCGAAGCGCGGTTTAGACGCTTACACACTTTCCAGGCGTGCTCCTTCAACCACTCGGACACCTCTCCGGATCCCTGCCGTCGGCAAACGCCTCAGCAGGGGCGCAGATTCTAGCGGGCTGCGCGGCACTTCACAAGCACCCCAGCCAGGAGCCTGCGAAGGACGTGCCGGAGGCGAGGGGGCTGGACAGGCATGGCACAATGGAACATCCGATGGAAAACGGTGGCCTGATGTCCTACCTCGTCCTTGCCCGCAAGTGGCGTCCGAAGCGTTTTGCCGAGCTGGTGGGCCAGGAACACGTGGTCCGTGCGCTCAGCAACGCGCTGGACAGCGGCCGGGTCCACCACGCGTTCCTGTTCACCGGCACCCGCGGCGTGGGCAAGACCACCATCGCGCGCATCTTCGCCAAGTCGCTGAACTGCGAGCAGGGCACCAGCGCTGATCCGTGTGGCCAGTGTGCGGCCTGCCTGGACATTGACGCCGGCCGCTACATCGACCTGCTGGAAATCGACGCCGCGTCCAACACCGGTGTGGATGACGTGCGTGAGGTGATCGAGAATGCGCAGTACATGCCCTCGCGTGGCAAGTACAAGGTCTACCTGATCGACGAAGTGCACATGCTGTCCAAGGCGGCGTTCAACGCGCTGCTGAAGACGCTGGAAGAACCGCCGGAGCACGTGAAGTTCCTGCTGGCCACCACCGACCCGCAGAAGCTGCCGGTCACCGTGCTCAGCCGCTGCCTGCAGTTCAATCTCAAGCGCCTGGACGAGGACCAGATCCAGGGCCAGATGACCCGCATCCTGGCGGCAGAAGAGATCGAGGCTGACGGCAGCGCCATCGTGCAGCTGGCCAAGGCCGCTGATGGCAGCCTGCGTGACGGCCTGTCGCTGCTGGACCAAGCGATCGCCTACGCCGGCGGCGCGCTGCGCGAGGACGTGGTGCGCACCATGCTGGGCACGGTCGACCGCACCCAGGTGGCAGCGATGCTCGATGCGCTGGCCGAGGGTGATGGCCCGCGCCTGCTGCAGGTGGTGGCCGCGCTGGCCGAATTCTCGCCCGACTGGAGTGGCGTGCTGGAAGCATTGGCCGAAGGCCTGCATCGCATCCAGGTGCAGCAGCTGGTACCGGGTGCCTCAGCGGCCGCTGAAGGCCTGGACGCGACGGTGTTCGCCGAACGCCTGCGCCCGGAAGTGGTGCAGCTCTGGTACCAGATGGCCTTGAATGGCCGCCGCGATCTGCCGTTGGCGCCGAGTCCGCGCGCGGGCTTTGAAATGGCCGTGCTGCGCATGCTGGCGTTCCGTCCGGCTGGGGCAGTACCGCCAGTGCCGAAGTCGGTGGACGGTGCAGGCAATGCGCCGGGCGGCAATGCTGCCGGGGGCGGCAGCGGTGCGGGTACCCACGAAGCGGCGCCGGCGACTGCCGCCGCTTCGGCAAGCCCGACCGTGGCAGCGCAGGTTGCCGCTCCGGTGCAGGCCGCGCCGCGCGAACCTGAACCCGAACCGGAGCCGGTCCCGGTCCCGCAACCCGACCCTGAGCCGACGCCGGAGCCCGAGCCGGTTCCGGTGGAGGAGCCGGTGTCGCCGCCGCCGGTGAAGGCCGAAGCAGCGGCGCCGCCATCCGTTGAAGCAGAAGCGGGCGACGACCTGCCGCCGTGGGCCACCGACGAAGCAGAGGCGCGTGACGAGGCGCTGGCGGCCGAGATGGCTGGGCCGGACGCCGCCATGGTGGCGCCCTGGCATGAACCGCCAGCTCCCGTCGCGGCTCCCGGCGAGCCTGCGCCGTCCGAGCGCCCGTTCCGCACTGAAGGCATTGCCATCGCGCCGGCCGAGCCCGCGCCAGTGCAGGGGACCGCGCCGCTGGAAGGTGTCAGCGACCTGGCCAGCGCCGAGGACTGGCTGGATCTGGTTGCCAACAGCGGCCTGAGCGGCCCGTCGCGGCAGCTGGCGGCCAACGCTGCCTTCATCAGTTGCCAGCACGGGACCTTGAAACTGGGCCTTTCGCCCGGATTTGAATACCTGCGCTCGGAGCGCGCGCTGGCCGCCCTGGGCGAGATACTGGAGAAGGCCCTCGGCCAGGCGCCGAAGATCGTGGTCGAGACCGTGGAAACCGAACACGTTCCGGCCGAGACCCTGCACCAGCGTGCCGATCGCCAGCGTGGCGAGCGGCAGCAGGTGGCAGAGGCTGTTTTCATGGACGATCCGGAAGTGCAGGTGCTGATCCAGCAGCACGGCGCCCGGGTTGTTTCCGATTCCATCCGTTCTTTTGACGAGTAAGACACTATGCGCGGCAACATCGCCCAACTGATGCAGCAGGCCCAGAAGATGCAGGAAAACCTGCAGAAGGCCCAGGAAGAAATCGCCAGGATCGAAGTGACCGGCAGCGCCGGTGGCGGCATGGTCAGCGTGACCCTGACCGGTGCCAAGGAATGCCGCAAGGTGCGCATCGACCCGTCGCTGGCCAGCGACCCGGAGATGCTGGAAGACCTGATCGCCGCCGCCTTCAACGATGCCTCGAACAAGATCGATGCCGAGTCGAAGTCGAAGATGGGGTCGGCCACCGCTGGCATGCAGCTGCCGCCGGGCATGAAGCTGCCGTTCTGATTTTCAGCGTGGCACCCGTGTAACCGGGTGCCACGGACCCTGTAGCCGTCGAGCCTGCTCGACGCAATGAAAGCCTGTCGCCGTGTCCGCACCCCTGCTTGAACAATTGATCGACGCGTTGCGGGTGCTGCCTGGCGTCGGCCAGAAGACGGCGCAGCGCATGGCCTACCACCTGCTCGAACGCGAGCGCGAAGGTGGCCAGCGCCTGGCCGAAACCCTGGCGCTGGCGGTGGAACGCATCGGCCACTGCGCGCAGTGCCGCGATTTCAGCGAAACCGAGCTGTGCCCGACCTGTGCCAACAGCAGCCGCGAGCGCAGCCAACTGTGTGTGGTCGAATCGCCGGCCGACCGCCTGGCCATCGAAAACGCCACCGGCTTCCGCGGTGTCTACTTCGTGCTGCAGGGCCGCCTATCGCCGCTTGATGGCATCGGCCCGCGCGAGCTGGGCCTGGAGCAGCTGGAGCGACGGCTGGCCGAAGGCGAGGTGCAGGAGCTGATCATCGCCACCAGCGCCACTGTCGAGGGCGAGGCCACCGCGCATTACCTCGCGCAGCTGGCGCGCGCACGCAAGGTGCAGCCCAGCCGCCTGGCGCAGGGCCTGCCGCTGGGCGGCGAACTGGAATACGTCGATCGTGGCACGCTGTCGCACGCGTTCGGGACGCGCAGCGAATTCCGCGATTGAGCAACGGCCGGCATGGCCGGGCGTGAGCGGCCTACAATGCGGGAGACATCCCCGCCGAGGCCGACCATGAGCAACGAAACCCTCTTCAGCAAGATCATCCGTCGCGAGATCCCGGCCACCATCGTCTACGAGGATGACGAGGTGCTGGGCTTCAAGGACATCGCACCGCAGGCGCCGGTGCACGTGCTGTTCATTCCGAAGAACGAGATCATTCCGACCCTGGATGACCTGCAGCCGTCGCAGGCGCACCTGATCGGGAAGCTGGCGCTGGCTGCCGCCGAGTACGCGCGCCGCGAAGGCTTCGCACAGGACGGCTACCGCATCGTGATGAACTGCCGCGAGGATGCTGGGCAGACCGTGTTCCATATCCACATGCATCTGCTGGCCGGTGCGCCGCTGGGGCACTTCGGTACCCCGGGACGTTGAGCGCCCGGTATCCACGCCGCGCGTGGATGAAAAAAGGCCGCCCGAGGGCGGCCTTTTCCGTCATGCCTGTGCGGTGATGATCACCACCAGCCCCAGCGACCATAGCCGCCCCAGTATGGGCCATACGGGCTCGGGCCCCACGGGCCATAGGGGTAGGGCACCACGTCGACCTGGCGCTGTTCCGGCCACAGGTAGATCACATCGGCCGACAGCTTCGGCAGGCGGTAGTCGTACTCGCCGATGCGGGTGTTCTGGTAGCCGTCGATCTTGCCGATGAAGGTCACGTCACGACCGGCTTCGAACACCGCCGGGTCGTAGAAGCCGGCACGGCAGGCAATGAAGCGGCCGTCGCTGGCGTCGGACGAGGTGGTGTTCGGGCGGCCACTGCCATTGAGCGGGCGCGAGATGATCTGGAAGCAGGTCTCGCCCTGGCCGGGCTTGGTTTCGATGATGCGACCGCCCCAACGGACCGGCGTGCCGACCTGCTGGGTAGCGACCGAGTCGCGAGGGGAGACCAGGCTGAACTGTCCCTGCAGCGGCTTGGGGGCCGTGGCGCAGGCCGACAGGGCCAGCGTGGCCACAGCGGTGAGAAGGAACTTGGTGTTCATGGGGAGGCTCCGGAAGTCGGGCGATGCCTGCGCAGGTCCCGCAATAATGAAGCGAGGTCGGTGCAAGTTCCAGCGTAGCGCGCGTCGGCGAAACGCTGGCTGAGTGCGAGCAGGACCGGGTCGGGGCGCTGCCGGTGTACCCGCTGTGCCCAGTCCTGTGCGGTTTCGTGCGGTTCGCGGGCCAGGCCGAGGCGGGCGTAGCGCCGTCCGAGCCGGTGCCAGGCGCGCAGCAGCGGGTCGCGTTCGCGCTCGCCACGGGCCAGCAGCCAGGCCATCCACGCCAGCGCCAGCAGTGCGGCCACCACGAAGCCAGCGACCAGCTGCCCGGGGCCCAGATCGTCCAGCCCGAACGGCTTGAGCAGCTGCTGCTGGCGGCGCGCATCGAAGGACAGCACCAGATCGTTCCAGCCGCGGCGCAGCCAGTCGCCCATCTGGCCCAGCTGCAGCCAACGCTGCTGCAGTGGTGTGTCCGTGCCGGCCTGCAGGCGGTCATCCAGGGTGTCCAGGATGCGTTCCGGTGCCACGGCTGCGGTCGGGTCAACCCGGACCCAGCCGCGCTGCGGCAGCCACACCTCGGCCCAGGCGTGGGCATCCATCCGCCGCACCACCCAGTAGTCGCCGATGCGGTTGCGGGTGCCACCAGCGAAACCGGTCACCACCCGTGCCGGGACGCCGGCGTTGCGCATCAGCACCACGAAGGCCGAGCTGAAGTGTTCACAGAAGCCGGCCTTGTAGCCGAACAGGAACTCGTCGATCGGGTCGCGCCCTGCCGCAGGGGTATCCAGCGTGTACGAGAAATCGGTGGTGATCCACTGCAGCGCGCGGCGCACGATGGCCTCGTCATCGCTGCCAGCGTCCTGCCGCCATTGCTGCGCCAACGTGGCAGTGCGCGGGTTGAAGCCGGCCGGCAGCTGCAACGTCGCGCGGCGCAGATAGGGCGACAGCGTGCTGTCGAAGCGCAGTGGCGGGGCCGAATGCAACCGCCAGCGGCTGAGCGAGGCCAGCGGGCGTTCGCTGCTCAGGCTCATGTCCGCATCCAGCCTGCTGCCCGCAGGTGCGCGGCTGGGCAGGTCCAGCGCCACCAGCTGGCGGCGGTCGGTGGGCTCGTAGTCGATCTGGTAGTCCCAGCCCTGTGTACCCGCTGCAACCGCTGCAGCAGGTCGCCGCGCGCTGGCACGGTCGCGTGTCCAGCGCCGTCCATCGAAGGCGGTCAGTACAGGGCCACGCCAGTAGCGCTGCGCGGGCTCGGGCGGAGCGCCGAAGAACTGCACGCGCAGCGCCGGGGTGTCGTCGGCCATCAGGTCCAGCCACTGGCCGGGTTCCATGCTGTCGGACAGCCCCGGTGTACCCACGGCGCGTTCGGGAATACCCCACAGTGGCGTGGCCAGTCGGGGGAACAGCCAGAAGCAGGCCAGTGCCAGCGGCAGGCCGATCGCCAGCAGGCGGCCGACACCACGCAGCTGCCCACGCAATGGCAGGCGGCCAGCATGGCCTTCATCCTGCGCCAGGCGTTGCAGTGCGATCAGTGCGCTGCCCCCGGCCAGCGCGGCCAGCGCTGTTGTCAGCGGCCCCTGGTCGAGCAGGAATGCTGCAAAGGGCGAGAACAGCGCGAAGCCGAGCAGGCTGCGGGCATCACGCAGGCTGCGCAGCTCGCTGGACTTGATCGCCAGCATCGCGGCCAGCAGCGCGCAACCGGTATCGCGTCCTGGGCGCACCACGCCCATCTGCCAGACGATGGCGCCGAGCATGCCCAGCACCAGCAGCAGGCGTACCGGCATCGGCAACACTGTCCGCCACGACAGGGCGGCAGTGATGATCGCTGCCAGCGCGATCACGCCCGCCAGCAGTGGTGGCAGCTGCAGCAGCAACGGCAACAGTGCCAGCGCCGCGCTGGCCAGGGTCCAGTTGCGGGCATTGCGGTCGAGCAGGGCCGGGGTCTCAGTCATGCGGCATCAGCGCCAGCGCGCGCAGGCACAGGTGATGATGGCTGGCGCCCTGGCCGGGCCCGAACGGCGGGTGCGCAGGCAGCAGCAGGGTGTAGCGGCGGCCCTCGCGTTCGGCCACATCCACCCAGCGCGCCAATCGAGCGATGCGTGCTTCATGGCCCAGCGGCGCCAATGAGCGCCAGTCGAGGATCACTTCGATGCCGACCGGCTTTTCGTACTCTCGCACCAGCAGGCTGTCGCGGCGCGCCGAGTGCTTCCAGGAAATGCTGCGCGGCGCATCGCCCGCCCGGTAGGGGCGCAGCTGATGCAGCTCCTCGCCGCTGGCATGGGCACGGGTATGCAGCGGATCGCTGCCGCTCTCCGGCAGTGCAGGCGCCACGGCCTCGGCCAGCGGGTAAACCAGCAGCGGCTGTTCCGGCCACACCCACGACCATGCCCGCACCAGGCCCAGCGGCTGGGTGGTGGACAGGCGGATACGCGGCAGTTCCAGCCAGCCCCGGCGTTCGCTGGGAACGTCCAGTTCCACTTCGCCACGGCCGTGCGCAGGCAGCGAGGTCCAGGCGTTGCTGTCACCCAGCTGCAGATGAAGGCCGTGCCGCGCACGCGGATCACGCAGTGAGAGGTCTACGCGCAGGCGCAACGGTTGCCCGGCCGGTACCGGCTCGGCCGAGATCGCATCGATCTGCACGCCGGACAACTGGAGATGCGCGGCAATGGCACTGGCGATGGCCGCTGCCGCAAGCAGCAGGGCCAGCAGCAGCGCCGGATTGTTGTTGTAGTTCAGTGCGCCCAGCAGCATGGCCACCAGCAGGGTGGCAACGAACAGGCCGAAGCGGGTGGGCAGCACATAGATGCGATGGCGGTCCAGCCGCTTCGGCAAGGCTTCGGGCCTGCGTGGCCGTGCCAGCAGCTGCATGCGTGCCCAGCGTGTGGCCACGCTCAATCCACCGCGACGGTCTGCAGGATCGCGCGCGCCAGTGCCGGTCCCGAACTGGATTCGGCTTCCGCCACCAGCCGGTGACCAGCCACTGCGACGAACAGCGTCTGCACGTCCTCGGGCACGACATGCCCGCGACCCAGCAGCAGGGCATGTGCCCTGGCCGCACGCAGCAATGCCAGGCCGGCGCGTGGTGACAGGCCGACGCGCACGCCGGCGTGCTGGCGGCTGCGGGTCAGCAGGGCCTGCACATAGTCGATCAGCGCGTCGCTGGCATGCACCTGGTTCACCGCGTCGCGCAGCGCGCGCACCTGGGTGTCATCCAGTTTCGGTACGGCGCGCGCGATCAGGTCGCGGCGGTCGCTGCCACGCAGCAGTTCGCGTTCGGCCTGGGCACTGGGGTAGCCCATCGCCAGCCGCAGCAGGAAACGATCCAGCTGCGAATCCGGCAGCGGGAAGGTGCCGGACAGGTCCACCGGGTTCTGCGTGGCGATCACGAAGAACGGGTCGGGCAGTGGATGCGTCTGTCCGTCCAGGGTGACCTGTTGTTCGGCCATCGCTTCCAGCAACGCGCTCTGCGTGCGCGGTGGTGCACGGTTGATCTCGTCGGCCAGCAGTACGTGGGTGAACACCGGGCCTGGGTGGAACTGGAACTGGCGGCTGCCGGCTTCATACACCGACACGCCCAGCACATCGGCCGGCAACAGGTCGGAGGTGAACTGCACGCGCTGGAAGCTGAGGCCGAGGCTGCTGGCCAGCGCATGCGCCAGCGTGGTCTTGCCCAGGCCGGGCAGATCTTCGATCAGCAGGTGGCCGCCGGACAGCAATGCGACGAACGCCAGCCTGACTTCCGGCACCTTGCCCAGTACCAGTGCGTTCACCTGATCCTGTGCCTCCCGCAGGGCCTGACGCAATTGATCGGTTAGCATGCTGGGATTGGGGGACGAAGCTGGCATGATCGTCTCAGATCTGGAATCCACTCGATTATCCATAGAGCAATGCAAGGCGAACAGCGCGCACGGACGATATTTCTCTGGTTATGGACGCTGGTCACAGCGGCCAAGCTGATCGTTGCCGCGCGCCTGCCGCTGTTCGTCGACGAAGCGTTCTATTGGCAGGAAGGCCAGCATCTGGCCGCGGCCTATTCGGATCTGCCCGGGCTGACCGCCTGGCTGGCCCGCCTGGGCGTGGAGATCGGCGGCCATCACGTGCTCGCGCTGCGCCTGCCGTTCCTGGCCATCGGTGCGCTGCTGCCGCTGCTGGTGGTGCGCACGGCCACGCGCTGGTTCGGCAATGTGGCCGGTTGGCAGGCGGGCAGCCTCACGCTGTTGATGCCGTTGTCGGCGACGCTGGGCCTGCTGGCGGTACCGGACGTGCCGATGGCGTTGGCGGCAGTGATCTGCCTGCACGCCGGTGCGCGCCTGCTGCACAACGTGGATGCCTCCTCGGCGATGAAGCTGGCGCTGGGCCTGCTGATCGGTGCACTCAGCCACTACCGTTTCATCGGTGTCATCGGCGTCGGTTTCATCGCGTTGCTGGCATTGCCGCAGGGACGTCGCATGCTGGCCGATCCGCGCGTGTGGGTGGCATTGGCGGTGGGCGTGCTGGCATGGCTGCCACTGCTGGCGTGGAATGCGGACAACCACGATGCCGGCCTGAAATTCCAGGTGATCGAGCGTCATCCCTGGGCGTTTGAATGGGGCGGGCTGTGGTTCCTGGTGATCCAGCCGATGCTGGTCACGCCGATCCTGTGCATGGCGATGTGGAAGGTGGCGCTGGCAGGAACCCGGAGCGGCGGCGGTGCGCGCGTGCAGTGGCGCTATTTCGGCCTGGTGGGCGGCGTATCCACGCTGGGCATTTTCGTGCTCGGCTTCTTCACTGACGTCGAGCGGATCAGCTTCCACTGGCCGCTGCCGGGCTACCTCGCATTGCTGGTGGCGGTGCCGGTGGTGCTCAACGGCTGGCCGCGCTGGCTGCGCCGCACCGGCTGGTGGCTGGCCGGCGCGGGCATGGTGCTGGCCTTCGGCTACTACCTGATGGCATCCACGCCGGCACTGCGCGAGCAGATGGCCGGCAGCAAGTACTATCCGCGCAATTTCGCCGGCTGGCAGCCACTGGCAGTTGCGGTCCATGAAGAGCTGCGGCAGATGCCGGAAGGAACGCGCGTGCTGGCCGGCAACTTCAAGGTTGGCGCCGAGCTGGGTTTCCAGCTGGGCAATGGCAACATCGAGGTACTGCCGCATCCGCTCAATGACAAGCATGGCCGCACCGCGCAGCTGGCGCAGTGGGGCCTGCTGCATGAGGGCGAGCGCACGGTGCCGATGCTGCTGGTGCTGTCACCCAGCGATCAGCGCTATCGCGAACTGCTGGCGCGCTATCACGCCATCTGCAATCAGGTGGGGCCGATGCCTGCGCCACGCGTGGTCAGCAGTGATCACGGGTTCCAGCGCTTCCTGCTGTTCCGGCTGCCGGTGCAGCGCGCAGAAGGGCCGTGCGTGACGCCGGCGATGGCGTGGCTGGATGCGCCGTCCAATGGCGAGAAGGTGTCCGGCACGCTCGCAATCAAGGGCTGGGCGTTCAAGGATGGTGTCGGCCTGGCGCGCGTCGAAGTGCTGGTCGATGGTCGCTCGATCGGTGACGCCCGCTATGGGCGTGTGTTCGACGTGCGCCACACCTGGCCGGACAGTACCGATCCGCAGCATCCGGCGGTGGGCTTTGATGCGTCGCTGGATACCGCCACGCTGGCTCCGGGCAAGCACTGGCTCGGGCTGCGCCTGCATGGCCGCGATGGCAGTGTGGAGGCGTGGCAGGAGCAGCCGTTCGAGGTTCGTTGAGGTCCTCTGGTCCTGTAGAGCCGAGCCGATGCTCGGCTGCTTCTGCTTCTGCTTCTGCTTCAGATGCAGGCAGCCTCGAAAAAAGCAACCGAGCATGGGCTCGGCTCTACAGTTCAGGGCACCGCGAAACCGGCCCTGCGCAGCAATCCGCATACCGCGATCAGCGGCAGGCCGACCAGCGCGGTCGGGTCGCGGTTGTCGATGGCGTCGAACAGGCTGATGCCCAGGCCCTCGCATTTGAAGCTGCCGGCGCAGTCCAGCGGTTGCTCGGTGGCCACGTAGCGGGCGATTTCGTCTGGCTCCAGTGCGCGGAAGCAGACTTCGGTCAGATCGACGGCCGTGAATGATTCTCCGTCACGGCTGAGACAGACGGCGGTGTGGAAGCGGACGGTCTGCCCCGACATCGCTGCCAGCTGCGCACAGGCGGCCTCGACCGTACCCGGTTTGCCCAGTGGCTGGCCGTTCAGGTCCGCGACCTGGTCCGAACCGATCACCCACGCGCCGGGGTGGCGGGACGCAACCTCGGCCGCTTTGGCGGCGGCCAGGCGGGTGGCCAGGGCCAGCGGAGCCTCCCCGTTCATGGGAGTCTCATCCACGTCCGGACGTGCGCAGTCGAAGGGCAGGCCCAGCCGTTCCAGCAGCTCGCGACGGTAGCGGGAGGTGGAGGCCAGGACCAGTGACATGCGAGAATACCGGGGCAGGGCATGGCAGTCTGGCGTGTCCGCAGCGCCAGCAGCAAGTCCTGTATGGCGGGCATTTGACAGTCGCCGCCCGGATCCTTAGTATTCAGCGGCTTATGTCCGCGAACGTGCCCGAAACGCTGGATGCTTGGCGGATGGTTGTAGCGCGAAGGCGCTTCGACGGTCAGGTGTCTCTGGCTGAATTGACCCGCCTGCAGGGGTTGGTCGCAGATACCGACGGTGAGTGCAATTACTCGCTTGAATTCGGTCGCGACGACGTCTTGCGGGTATCCTATGTGGAATTGACCATCGACACCGCGCTGCCGCTGACCTGTCAGCGCAGCATGCAGCGATTCCTGTTGCCGGTGAAGGTGACCCAGAGGCTTGGCCTGATCCGCGACGAGGACGAGGAATCGTCCCTGCCGGAGGAATACGAGGCGTTGCTGGTGCCGGAAGATGGCCAGCTGAAGCCGCTGGATCTGGTCGAGGACGAACTGGTGCTGGCGGTGCCGGTGGTACCGCTGTCGCCCGACGGTGAAGCAGTCGACAAGGACTGGGCGCCGAGCGAAGAAGAAACGAAGAAGGCCAACCCGTTTGCGGCGTTGGCGGCATTGAAGAAACAATAGCAGCCGGTTGTCGTCGGCGGCTGCGGCGAAAGCGAAAAGTGTGCTGGGCGCTGGCGTCCTGTGCGACGAAACGACGAAGCAAAACGAACCGAGTTTGGAGCAATCCCATGGCTGTCCAGAAATCCCGTGTTACCCCGTCCCGCCGCGGCCAGCGCCGTTCGCATGACGCCCTGAGCGCCAAGCAGCTGTCGACCGACCCGACCACCGGCGAAGTGCACCTGCGTCACCACATCACTGCCGATGGTTTCTACCGCGGCAAGAAGGTCATCCAGACCAAGACCTCGGCCGTCGAAGAAGATTGATGTGCCGGGAAGGCCGCTGCCTCCGGGCAGCGGCCTTTGCCTTCTTCCCCGGGTGTGCCGGTGATCGGCGGCCCGCGCAACAGGAAACATGATGAGCAAGCGGATCTACTCGAGGATCGCGGGCACCGGTAGCTATTTGCCGGAAAAAGTCCTGACCAACGCCGACCTGGAAAAAATGGTCGAAACCTCGGATGAGTGGATCCAGTCGCGCACCGGAATTCGTGAACGGCACATCGCGGCCGAAGGCGAAACCACCAGCGACCTCGGCTACAACGCCGCCCTGCGCGCGCTTGAAGCCGCAGGCATCGATGCCTCGCAGCTCGACATGATCGTGGTCGGCACGACCACCCCTGATCTCATTTTCCCGTCCACCGCGTGCCTGATCCAGGCCAAGCTCGGTGTTGCGGGGTGCCCTGCCTTTGACGTCAACGCAGCCTGCTCGGGCTTCGTGTTCGCGCTGGGCGTGGCCGACAAATTCATCCGTTCCGGTGACTGCAGGCATGTGCTGGTGATCGGCACCGAAACGCTGACCCGCATGGTTGACTGGAACGATCGCACCACCTGCGTGCTGTTCGGCGATGGCGCTGGCGCCGTCGTGCTCAAGGCCGATGAAGAGACCGGCATCCTCAGTACCCACCTGCATGCCGATGGCAGCAAGAAGGAGCTGTTGTGGAACCCGGTCGGTGTCTCGACCGGCTTCAAGGACGGCGCCAATGGCGGCGGCACCATCAACATGAAGGGCAACGACGTGTTCAAGTACGCCGTCAAGGCGCTGGACTCGGTCGTGGACGAGACCCTGGCCGCCAACGGCCTGGACAAGTCCGACCTGGATTGGCTGATTCCGCACCAGGCCAACCTGCGCATCATCGAAGCCACCGCCAAGCGCCTGGACATGTCGATGGACCAGGTCGTGGTGACCGTCGACAAGCACGGCAATACCTCGTCCGGCTCGGTGCCGCTGGCGCTGGACGCCGCCGTGCGTTCGGGCAGGGTCGAACGTGGCCAGCTGCTGCTGCTGGAAGCCTTCGGCGGCGGCTTCACGTGGGGTTCGGCTCTGCTGCGCTATTGATAGTGCAAGTTACGACAACGTGAAGCTTTGTCGTTGCGGCCCCTCTGGGGCCGTAACGCGTTTAAGGAGGACCTGTCATGGTTGAGCCCATCGTCATCGAAGGGCAACGTGCCTGGCTGAAGCAGTACGGCAAGGGAAGCCGGGCGCTGGCCCTTGGCCTGCTCAATTTTGTTGCCCGTCGTTTTCATCTGGACGCCCTGCGCCCGCCGCCGCACCGTGGCGGCGACGCCGCACGCGAAACCGAAGCCCGTCGCCTTGCAGAACTGCAGGCGCAGGGTGTGAACGTGCCCGACGTGCTGGGCACCGGCCATGCCGCGCTGGTGATCGGCGACAACGGCAGTTCGTTCAATACCTGCCTGCGCGAAGCCGACGACGCAGGTCGCGACCGACTGGTGATGGCGGCGATGCTGGCCATTGCCGCAGCGCATGCGCGCGGCGCCTATTTCGGCCAGCCGTTGCCGCGCAATCTCACCTGGGATGGCGAGAACGTCGGTTTCATCGACTTCGAGGAAGATCCGCTGGAAGTGATGGATCTGTCCGAAGCGCAGGCCCGCGACTGGCTGATGTTCGGCTATGGCGTGGCCAAGTACTACGCCGACCGCCCCGAGCACCTGCAGGCGATGATGGCCGAGGCGATGGGCGATGCCCAGGCGCCGGTGCGCGAGCACGTGCACGCGGTCAGCGGCCGCCTGCGCAGCCTGGCCCGGGTCTGCATGAAGCTGGGCCGCTCAGCGCGCGCGCTGGCCCACTCCATTTTCATCGCCCATGGCGCCAGCACCGCTGGCGTGCTGATGCTGGTGGGCCTGTGCGTGGATTTCCTCGCCGACGGCGACCTGGACGTCCTGCAGCTGTTCTGCTGATCAGCGGCTGGGGCCGGATCCCTTTTTTCCATGGAGAGGCATCCGGCCCCGGATCTCCAGCGTGTTGCGACAGCCATTCACCATACGCGTGCATACGCGCACGTACAGACGACACGGCATGTTCCCCCTTATCATGGCCCGCTTCGATTGCAACAAGCGGATGACCGCGTGACCCTATCCACCCTCGCTTTTGTCTTCCCCGGCCAGGGCTCGCAGTCTGTGGGCATGGTGGCCGAGCTGGCCGAACTGCACCCGCAGGTGCGTGACGCCTTCACCGAGGCATCCGATGGTGCCGGCGTCGACCTGTGGGCGCTGTCCCAGGGCGGCCCGGAGGAAATGCTCAACCGCACCGAATACACCCAGCCGGCCCTGCTGGCTGCAAGCATCGGCGTGTGGCGCGCCTGGAACGCCGTGGGCGGTCCGCGCCCGTCGGTGCTGGCCGGTCACAGTCTGGGCGAGTACACCGCCCTGGTTGCCGCTGGCGCGCTGAGCCTGCATGACGGTGCGCACCTGGTGCGCCTGCGCGGCCAGCTGATGCAGGAAGCCGCGCCGGCCGGTGTCGGCGCCATGGCCGCCGTGCTCGGCGCCGAAGACCAGCTGGTGCTGGACGTCTGCGCTGAAGCGGCAGGCAGCCAGGTGGTGGTGCCGGCCAACTTCAATTCGCCGGGCCAGATCGTGATTGGTGGCGACGCCGATGCGGTCGACCGCGCGCTGGCGCTGCTGGCCGAGAAGGGCGTGCGCAAGGCGGTCAAGCTGGCCGTGAGCGTGCCCTCGCACACCCCGCTGATGCGCGAAGCCGCCAACCGCCTGGCCGAAGTGATGGCCGGCCTGGCCTGGCAGGCGCCGCAGCTGCCGGTGGTGCAGAACGTCGACGCCAAGGTGCATGACGGCATCGACGCGATCCGTACCGCGCTGGTCCAGCAGCTGTACCAGCCGGTGCAGTGGACCGGCTGCGTGCAGGCGCTGGCTGGCCGTGGCGTCACCCAGATCGCCGAGTGCGGCCCGGGCAAGGTGCTGACCGGCCTGGTCAAGCGCATCGACAAGGCCATCGACGGCCGTTCGCTGGCCACGCCGGGCGACTTCGAAGCTGCCCGCGAGGCATGGTCGGCCTGATCCCCCTGTTCCTGCCGACCGTACCAGTGGCCGCTGCACGCGGCACGGGTGCGGCGGCCGCCCCAGCCTGAGGAAAACATCATGAGCAAGCCCCTGCAGGGTGAAATCGCACTGGTCACCGGCGCCAGCCGTGGCATTGGTGCCGCCATCGCCGATCTGCTGGCCGCCCAAGGCGCCACCGTCATCGGCACCGCCACCACCGAATCCGGCGCTGCCGCGATCGGTGAGCGCCTGGCCGCCCACGGTGGTCATGGCCGCGCGCTGAATGTCACCGACGCGGCTGCACTGGACAGCGTGCTGGACGGCATCGCCAAGGAATTCGGCCCGATCTCGATCCTGGTCAACAATGCCGGCATCACCCGCGACAACCTGCTGATGCGCATGAAGGACGAGGACTGGGCGTCGATCATCGACACCAACCTGACCAGCGTGTTCCGCACCAGCAAGGCCGTCATGCGCGGCATGATGAAGGCGCGCAAGGGCCGCATCATCAACATCGCATCGGTGGTGGGCGTGACCGGCAACGCCGGCCAGGCCAACTACGCTGCCGCCAAGGCCGGCATCATCGGCTTCAGCAAGTCGCTGGCCAAGGAAATCGGTTCGCGCGGTGTCACCGTCAATGTTGTCGCACCTGGCTTCATCGACACCGACATGACCAAGGCGTTGCCGGAAGAAGCGCGTACCGCGCTGATCAACGACATCGCCCTCGAACGCCTGGGTTCGCCGGAAGACATCGCCCATGCGGTGGCCTTCCTGGCCAGCCCGGCTGCCGGTTACATCACCGGCGAAACCCTCCATGTGAACGGTGGCATGTACATGCCGTAAGCAAGGGGCGCAGGGATTGCGCCGCAAGTGATTGATCTGCTGAGGTTTTTGCTGCGATGCAAGGCCGCGCCGGTTTCCACTACACTATCCCACGGCCATCGCCTTTGATGGCGACCACTTTTGAACCACAACTCCATCTGGAGCGAGATCCCATGAGCACCATCGAAGAACGCGTCAAGAAAATCGTCGTCGAACAGCTTGGCGTCAAGGAAGAAGAAGTCACCAACAGCGCATCGTTCGTCGATGACCTGGGCGCTGACTCGCTGGACACCGTCGAGCTGGTGATGGCCCTGGAAGAAGAATTCGAGTGCGAGATCCCGGACGAAGAAGCCGAGAAGATCAGCACCGTGCAGGCCGCCATCGACTACATCAAGGCCCACGTCAAGGCCTGATGTCAGACGGCAGTGCGCGCGCGGGTTCACGCTCGCCGCGCACCGCACCCCATGGGGCCGCTGTTGCGGCCCCGTGTGTTTGAGCATCACACCGAAGCAAACCGAGTTGCCCGTTGAAACCATCCGGGCCAGGAGAATCAGCAATGAAGCGTCGCGTCGTCGTAACCGGCCTGGGTATCGTCTCGCCGTTGGGCAATGATCTGGCCAGCAGCTGGGAAGGCATCACCCATGGTCGTTCGGGCATCGGTCCGCTGACCAACGTTTCTGATGCCTATCTGGATCGGTTCACCACCAAGATTGCAGGTGAGGTCAAGGGATTCGACATCACCGCCGACAATGAACTGTTCGGCAAATTCCGGGTCAGCGGCAAGGATGCCAAGAAGATGGACCCGTTCATCCATTACGGCCTCGGTGCCTCGTTCATGGCCCTGCACGACTCGGGCCTGGAGATCACCGACGCCAATGCCGAACGCATCGGCGCCATCGTCGGCGCCGGCATCGGCGGCCTGCTCGGCATCGAAGAGCAGACCATCGAGTTCCACGAGGGCAAGAAGATCTCGCCCTTCTACGTGCCCAAGACCATCATCAACATGCTGCCGGGCCAGCTGAGCATCATCACCGGCCTGAAGGGCCCGTCGTTCTCGGCGGTGTCGGCGTGCGCGACCTCGAACCACTCGATCGGCACCGCGATGCGCATGATCCAGTACGGCGATGCCGACGTGATGGTGGTCGGTGGTGCCGAGCGTGGCTCGTCGCCGACCGCGCTGGGCGGCTTCTGCGCGATGAAGGCCATGAGCACCCGCAACGATGCCCCCGAACAGGCCTCGCGCCCGTGGGACAAGGACCGTGACGGCTTCGTGCTGGGCGACGGCGCCGGCATCCTGATCCTGGAAGAGTACGAGCACGCCAGGGCGCGTGGCGCGAAGATCTACTGCGAGCTGGCCGGTTTCGGCGCCAGCTCCGATGCGTACCACATGACCGCACCGAGCGAGAACGGCGAAGGTGCCGCCCGCTGCATGGCCATGGCCATGAAGGACGCCGGCGTGACCCCGGAGCAGGTCGGCTACCTCAACGCGCACGGCACCTCCACGCCACTGGGCGACCTGGGCGAGACCATGGCGATGAAGACCGCCTTCGGCGACCACGCCTACAAGATGATGGTCAGCTCCACCAAGTCGATGACCGGCCATCTGCTGGGCGCTGCCGGCGGCGTGGAAGCGATCTTCTCGGTGATGGCGCTGCAGGACAACGTCATTCCGCCGACCATCAACCTGCAGCAGCCGGGCGAAGGCTGCGACCTGGACTACGTGCCCAACGAAGCACGCCAGGCCAAGGTGGACGTGGTGATGTCGAATGGTTTTGGCTTCGGCGGCACCAACGGCACGCTGGTCTTCAAGCGCGTCTGACCGGGTTGTAGCGTCGAGCCATGCTCGACTCCGCGTTCCATGGAGCCGCCGCAAGGCGGCTTCCGTGCATCTGATACCCCGAACTGGCTGCCATGACCCACGCACCGCTGATTCACCCGTTGCCGCATCCGATCGATCTGCTGGCCCTGCAGCAGCATGACCCGGCGCGCTTCCCGCTGCTGATGGAATCCACTGCCTCGGGCACCGCCCAGGGCCGCTGGAGCCTGCTGCTGGCCACGCAGGGCGAGGGCCTGCGGCTGGACGCCGATGGCCAGGTGCGCGACCTGCAGGGTGCCGTGCAGCCCGGCACGTTCCTGCAGGCGCTGGATCGCGCCTGGCAGCACGAACGTCTGCCGCACGACGGCAGCCACAGCCTGCCGTTCCGTGGCGGCTGGGCGCTGATGCTGGACTACGAAGTGGCCAGCCAGATCGAACCGGTGCTGCCGGCGCGCGCGCGCGCGGACGGCCGCCCGACCGCGCTGGCGCTGCGCTGCCCGGCCGCGGTGCTGCACGACCATCACAACGATGCCAGCTTCGTCATCGCCGAAGCCGGCGAGCAGGCGCTGCTGGACGCGCTGGTGGCACTGGCTTCGGCCGCGATGCCCGAAGCCGGGCAAGGCTGGCAACCGCCGCAGTCGGTCGGCGAGGATGCGCCACAGCGCTTCACCGATGGCGTGCGCCGGGTGATCGACTACCTGCGTGCCGGCGATGTGTTCCAGGTGAACCTGTCGCGGCGCTGGAGCGCGCAGTTCGCCGCGCCGGTCAGCCCGCAGGCGCTGTACGCGCAGCTGCGCCGTGCCAACCCCGCACCGTTCGCCGGCCTGTTCAGCGCGCATGGCCGGCACGTGGTCAGTTCCTCGCCGGAGCGGCTGGTGTCGGTGCATGCCGGCCATGCGCAGACCCGTCCGATTGCTGGCACGCGTCCGCGCTTCGAGGGCGACGATGATGCCGCGCGCATCCAGGAGCTGGTCGGCCACCCCAAGGAGCGTGCCGAGCACGTGATGCTGATCGACCTGGAACGCAACGACCTGGGCCGCATCTGCCTGCCCGGCACCGTGGTGGTCGACGAGCTGATGACCGTGGAGAGCTACGCCCATGTGCACCACATCGTCAGCAACGTCAGTGGCCATCTGCGCCCGGAGGTCACGCCCGGCGAGGTGATCGCCGCCACGTTCCCGGGCGGCACCATCACCGGCTGCCCCAAGGTGCGCTGCATGCAGATCATCAGCGAACTGGAGCAGGTGCCGCGCGGTGCCTATACCGGTGCCTTCGGCTGGCTGAACCGCGATGGCGACCTGGACCTGAACATCCTGATCCGCACCGCCGAAGTGGATGGCCACGAGGTGAGCTTCCGCACCGGCGCCGGCATCGTGGTGGATTCGGACCCGGACAAGGAACTGGACGAGACCCGCGCCAAGGCCCGCGGCCTGCTGCGCGCGCTGGGCCAGCAGGGCTGATTGACCGCCCCCGCCGGGCATGGCCCGGCGCTACCGACGCATCACCCTCCCGGTAGCGCCGGGCCATGCCCGGCGAGCGAAGCGGGGTTGGGTGCCACCCCGGTCATGACCCCACACCACCAGCACGGTATCCTGCACGACGGAATCGAGTTCAGAGGTAGTCCATGGCGGGAGCCAAGCGCGGGTGTCTGTTCGTGGTAACGCTGGTGGTGGTGCTGGCCGCTGTCGTGGCTGGCGCGGGCGCGTGGTTCTTCTACCAGCAGACCCGGTTCGCCGATGCCCCGATCACCCCGACTGCCGAGAGCATGGTCATCGCCAGCGGCGATGGCATGAACAGCGTGCTGCGCAAGCTGCGCGATGCCGGCGTGGACGAGGGCCAGGACACCCAGTGGCAGTTGCTGGCGCGCCAGCTCGATGCCGCCGGCAAGCTGAAGGTGGGCGAGTACGCGCTCAGTGGCGACCTGACCCCGCGCGAGCTGCTGTTGCGCATGCGTGCCGGCAAGGTGCTGCAGCACCGTGTCACCATCATCGAAGGCTGGAACATCCGCCAGCTGCGTGCCGCGCTCAAGCGCGCCGAGCCGCTGCTGCACACCACCGACAATCTTGATGACGCCGCGCTGATGCAGCGCCTCGGCTTCGGTGGCCAGCATCCGGAAGGCCGCTTCCTGCCGGAGACCTACGTCTACCAGCGCGGCGACAGTGATCTGGACGTGCTCAAGCGCGCCCACGCCGCGATGGAAAAGGCGCTGGATGAAGCCTGGGAAAGCCGCGCGCCGGACCTGCCGATCAACACGCCCTACGAACTGCTGACGATGGCCTCGATCATCGAGAAGGAAACCGCGTTGGCCAGCGAGCGCCCGCAGATTGCCGGCGTGTTCATGCGTCGCCTGAAGATCGGCATGCGCCTGCAGACCGACCCGACCGTGATCTACGGCATCGGTGCCGCGTATGACGGCAACATCCGCCGCCGCGACCTGACCACCGATACGCCCTACAACACCTATACACGTGCGGGCCTGACCCCGACCCCGATCGCCATGCCCAGCCGCGATGCACTGATGGCCGCCGCGCAACCCGCAGCGGGCGACGCGCTGTATTTCGTCGCCGTGGGCGATGGCAGCGGCGCGCACGTGTTCTCGCCCAGCCTGGACCAGCACAACGCCGCAGTGGCCCGCTACCTGCAGCAGCTGCGCCAGCAACGTACCAAGGAGACCTCGGCGCAATGAGTCCCGCGCTGCTTCGCCACCCGCGTTTCGTCAGCCTGGAAGGCGGCGAGGGCGCAGGCAAGACCACCGCCATCAACGCCATCCGTGACTGCCTGCGCAGCCACGGCCACGAGGTGGTGCTGACCCGCGAGCCGGGCGGCACGCCGCTGGCCGAGCGCATCCGCGGCCTGGTGCTGAAGCCCGATGCCGAGATCGCCGCCGAACCGCTCAGCGCCGAAGCCGAGCTGCTGCTGGTGTTCGCCGCACGCGCGCAGCATGTGCGCCAGGTGATCCAGCCGGCGCTGCAGCGCGGCGCCTATGTGCTGAGCGATCGCTTCACCGATTCCAGCTATGCCTACCAGGGCGGTGGCCGTGGCCTCGATCCGCAGTGGATTGCCGATCTGGAACGACGCGCGGTGGGCCTGCTGCCGGGCCTGACCCTGCTGCTGGACGTGGACGTGGCGGTGGGCCGCGCACGCGCCAATGGCCGCGACCTGTGGCCGGACCGCATCGAGAGCGAGCAGGACGATTTCTTCCAGCGCGTGCGCGAAGTGTTCCGCAGCCGCGCACAGCAGGATCCGCAGCGCTTCGCGCTGGTCGACGCTGGCCAGGTGCAGGAACGCGTGGCGGCCGACGTGGTCGCGCGTGTCGAGCGCTGGCTGCAGGACGGGGAGGGCGCATGAGCACGTTCTCGCCCTGGCAGCAGCGCGCGTTCGACCAGACCGTGGCCGCGTTGGATGCCGACCGGCTGGGCCATGGCCTGCTGATCTGCGGGCCGGCCGGGCTGGGCAAGCGCGAGGTGGCGCTGGCATTGGCCGATCACGTGCTGGCGCGCGGTGATGCCGCGCATGCCACGCGCACGCGCCAGCTGATCGCCGCCGGTACCCATCCGGACCTGCAGCTGGTCAGCTTCATCCCGAACAAGAGCGGCGACAAGCTGCGCACCGAGATCGTCATCGAGCAGGTGCGCGAGATCACCGACACGCTGGCGCTGACCCCGCAGTACGGCGTGGCGCAGGTGGTGATCGTCGACCCGGCCGATGCGATCAACCGCTCGGCGGCCAACGCGCTGCTGAAGACCCTGGAAGAGCCGCAGCCCGGCCGCTACCTGTGGCTGATCAGCAGCGACCCGGCACGCCTGCCGCAGACCATCCGCAGCCGTTGCCAGCGCCTGGAATTCAAGCTGCCGCCGCAGCATGAAGCACTGGCCTGGCTGCAGCAGCAGGGACACAGCGAGGCGTCGGCGCGCGAAGCGCTGGAGGCTGCACGCGGCCATCCCGGCCAGGCCGACAACTGGCTGCGCGAAGATGGCCTGAGCCTGCGCCGCGAGGTTGGCCGCGAGCTGGAACAGCTGGCCGCCGGCAAGACCGGTGCGGTGGAGCTGGCGCAGAAGTGGTGCGGCGACGACAACGCAGCGCTGCGCCTGCGCTTTGCCGCCGACCTGGCGCTGGCCCAGGCCAGCACCGATGCCTTGACCACGCCGGAGCGATTGCACAAGCTTGCAGCCTGGTTCGATGCGGCCAACCGCACCCGCGACCTGCTGCGCACCACGGTGCGCGCAGACCTTGCGGTGGTCGAGTTGCTGCTGGCCTGGAACAAGGTGAACGAGCGGCCTGCCGCAAGGGGAAATCGATGAGTGCCAGCAACGCCCGCCAGGGCATCCTGTCCCTGGCCGTGAAGGACAAAGCCGCGCTGTACAGCGCGTACATGCCGTTCGTGAAGAATGGCGGCATCTTCGTGCCCACCCCCAAGCGCTACTTCCTGGGCGACGAGGTGTTCCTGTTGCTGACCCTGCCCGATTCCAGCGAGCGCCTGCCGGTGGCCGGCAAGGTGATCTGGGTGACCCCGGCCGGCGCGCAGGGCAACCGCACCGCCGGTATCGGCGTGCAGCTGGCCGACGGTGCCGAAGGCGAGGGCGTGCGCCACAAGATCGAGACCCTGCTGGCCGGACTTACCGGCTCGGACAAGCCGACCCATACGATGTGATTCCGGTAGCGCCGGGCCATGCTCGGCGGAACCACCGAAACACGCGTACCCCGCTGTTCTGTAGAGCCGAGCCATGCTCGGCTGCACATCCCGAGACACCCGTGAACACGAATGTGAAAAAGTGTTGACGGCCTCTGAAAAGCCCCTATAATGAGCGGCTCAGCAACACACCGGGCGGTTAGCTCAGCGGTAGAGCATTGCCTTCACACGGCAAGGGTCACAGGTTCGATCCCTGTACCGCCCACCAAATAGAACCCTGATCTTTCAGGTGTTATGAAGAAGCCGGCCTTGAGCCGGCTTTTTCGTATGTGCAGAAGCGGCGAGCTGAGCTCGTCGCTTCCCGCGCCGCTACCCGAAGTGTGCGGGTATTCAATTGAAGTGCGCTTTCTGCCTTGTCCTCAACGTGCGGCACTCCAGGCTTTCAATAGCGCTTCGTGTAGTTTCGGCATGGCCTCAAATGCTTCTTTTGAAACGCGATCCCCAACTTCTTTGGCGAGGGATCGCTTTTCGCTTCCCTTCATGCCCGCCACTTCTTCAGATGTTCTCTTCCATCCCATTTGGTCGGGATAGCTTTCCTCTAGACTTCCAGTTGGCAGCACCATGATGTGACCTAGGTTCTGAAGATGAGCATGGGCTTGCAGGAAATTATCAAATCCGCGCCGCTTCTCTTCACTAGGGCTGTCGCAGAGAACCACGGACCTGTCTCGATAGAGCGACTCGCCCATGACAGAGTAGGCTTTCGCCACTGCATCAATCGTGCGCTTACTCTGCGACACGTCTCCATTGGCGGCGATGATCTGGATTGTGGGTTGATTAGAGTAAAAGCGCTTTATCACCCGAGTCAGAAGATCGACTTCGCTTGGGCCCTCAACGATAAGGAAGGAGCGAGGCAGCAACAGATCGGCGGGGCTTCCTCCGAGAAGGTCGTAAATGATGTACGGCCTGTCGAGGAGATGGGTGGCTGACAGCTCAGTCCTACCCTCAGTCTTCTCGCACTTGAGGATGGATTCGCTTGGCTCCGAGTCTGCGAGGAATACGGAAGAGTGGGTGCTAATCACCACCTGATCCAAAGTGGAACTCAGCTCGAGAAGAACCTGCTTAAGTCGGCGTTGCGCGGTCGGATGAAGATGTAGTTCTGCCTCATCTATGAAGAAAAGGAAAGATTTTCCTTGGTCATCACGAGCCCTTCTATAATCGGCGTACGCTTGAATTATGGCGAGCATAAGGGCACGTTGCATTCCGTCTCCCTTTTCACTCGCGTACGTCTCAATTCCATCATCAACAACTGTCTCGAATTTCTTCAGTAGGTCGCTGAATTCTGGCGAAAGCACCTCAAACTGGACCATAGAGCATTCGGAAAATTGCTTTTCGAGGTGCTTTCGTACGCTTTGTCCAATAGCTTTGAAGTGATTCCCTACTGCTGAATCCTCTGCGTTAAAAAGCGCCTCAAAGTTCTGCATGAAAGATCTATACGTAGGATCATCCATGAGGATTGCTTCGATGACAGAAGATAGCATTACGCCAACGGCGCTCTTCTGGTTGTATTTTGCGAATTCCTCGTAGAATTGCCGCGTATGAATGTACTCGAATTTTGGCAGGAAATCGTTTAGTGCTGTATCGAATCCCGTTGGGTTCTTTCTATCGGCGCCGTCTACTTGGACTGTCCGCTTTCTAGCGTCGGAGCTACGTCGAGTGACCGAGATGACGTCACTATCACCCAGGACGCTTAGAATTTTTGCCTTGTTGCCTTCGTTCAACATGTTGTTGGCGCCCTGCTGGGCGCCTGTGAAGTGGATTGTAACCACCACTTCCAAAGTCGAATCTTTACGGTACTTCATGGAATCAGCGGCGGTTGATCCTGAATAAAACCATGAGATGGCTTCGAAAAAATTAGTCTTCCCTGTGTTGTTTTGTCCAACAATAATGTTGAAGTCACTAAAGGAAACATCACAGGTCTCAATGGATCTGAAATTTTCGATATGTACTCTGCTGATTTTCACTACGCCCCCCCCGGATGTGATTTGCCAGCCTTACGTGGCGCCCCACTTTCACATGATTATTTAGCGTCGTGTATAGGGGAAATCTGACGCTAGATCGTCTCGCGCGTATTGGCTAGGACGCACAAATGCCAATGCTGAGATGGCCGGGCGTAGTTCGTGGTCGAACGGATGAGTCGCCGCCACCCAACTACGACTCAACTACACTGGATTCATGCGCGACAGAGCGCTCGCCTTGTAGAACTCAGCTGGGATTCGCCAACAGGCTCCGCGCGATCATCGCGGTCCCGTCCAGCAGGTCGTGGCCGCTACCGGCCTGCACTACTACCGCCAGAAGTTGGCAGCCCACCTCGGCATTGCCGCCGCGCAGTTCCATCTCCCCCTCGAAGCAAAGATCGCCCAGCCATTCGTGCGCCTGCGGCAGACCGCGCTTGCGGGCGCGGCGGAATTCCGCGAGCAGCTTCGCCTGGCCCGCTTCATGTTCGCCATCGGCAAGCAGGCCGATGGCACCGCCATGCGCCGCGCGCCAGATGGCCGGCAGTGGCCGGCCTTTTTCATCCAGCACGTCCAGTGCGAACTGTGCGCAGTACATCTCGTAGCGCTTGCCCGCCGTGCTGGCGGGCACGATGCCTGCCTCGGCCAGCAGGCGTTCGGCTTCATCTAGCTGATTGAACTTCAACCGCAGCAGCGCAGGGCGGCTCAACTGCTGCGAAAGCGCCTGCTGGTTGGCGGCAAACCACACGTTCCAGCCGATGGTTGCGCGGCCTTCCAGTGCGGCCTTGAAGTACTCCAGGTGTTCGGCGTCCATTGCGGCCTCCTGCGTTCCCTGCGCGATTGTAGCGGGAGCGTATCCGGGCCGGTCAGGCATCGCCGCCGGAGAGACAGTGATGCGCCTCGCGCACCAGTTGTCGCGCGGCCACGATCAGTCCATCAGTGTGGAAGGCGCCCAACTGCTGGTCCGAGCCACCCTCGGCGCGCGCTCGATCGCCCGCCTGCAGCAGATCGAGCAATGCACTGAGCCCGGACAGCGAGCGGCGGAGCGAGGCGTGATTGCTGGCGCAAAGGGTGAGGCTGCTGCACGGTTGTCCGTCATCGCCGTCGGCGCGGTTGATGGCATTGAGGCAAGTGAAGAAGGCAGGCGACTGCACGGGGAGATTCTGTTCGTGCAAGGCGCACTCGATCTCGCGTGCGACGCCTTCGGGCACGTCGGCGGCGATGTCGCCGATCAGGGCGAACAGGCGGGGATGGACGGCGGTGCGGTTGGTCATGGCGAAACCCTCACTGGCGTGGAGCCACCTTCCAGAGTGAAGGTGGCGGACGGTGCGGGTTGGCGTACCAAGGCACGAAAGCTCACTGGGAGAAAAAGCCTGGCGGATCTCGCGATCCCCACGCACCGCCCGCCATGGAAGGCAGTCGGTGCATTCTCTTTGCTGCGATCAGGATCGCAACTTCCAGTAGCTTGTTCGTTTATTCGAGACGCCAATCCCGACCAAGGCAACCTGCCTCGGCAAGGCGATCATCGATTCGTGCAAACACGGAAGTCAGTGAGGAAAGTTGCAAGTGCGCCCGGCAGGAGCCCGCGTTTCCGGATCTGTGCAGCTCAGCACTCGCTCCATGTGCGCCCCATCGTCCATGGCACAACCCGCCGCCCGCGCCTGAACCGGATTGCGCCGCTCCACGGTCGTCTCCACGTGGCAATCACGTCATCTGGCGTGGCCCTGCCGAATGTGCCATCCATGAGAGCAGACGTTCCATCCCTGCGCTGTCCCGCCGCCCCGGGCAGGCGTAGTCTCAGCCCGTTGCCGTGCCCATCCACTCTGGAGTGCCGCCATGCCGCTCGCCCGCATCGACCTTCGCAAAGGTAAATCCGCCGACTACCTGCAACGCGTCGGCGAAACCATCTACCAGGCCATGCGCGCGGTGGGTGTGCCGGAAAACGATCACTTCCAGATCTTCCAGGAACACGCGCCCGGCACGCTGATCTACGATCCCGGCTACCTGGGCGTGGACCGCACCGACGACTTCATCTGCATCCAGATCACCTGGAACGAAGGGCGCACGCTGGAGCAGAAAAAGGCGCTGTACGCCGGCATCGCCGATGGACTGCATGCGGCGGTGGGCATCCGCCGCGAAGACGTGTTCATTAATCTGGTGGAAGTGAAGCGGGAAAATTGGTCGTTTGGTAATGGTGTGGCCCAGTACGTGAGTTGATGGGCAAAAAGCATCCACGCATGGCGTGGATCTACTGGATGGAGGGCGTGCGCGGGGGAGGACAGTCCTGCGTCACCGTGTCGCAGGGGGCAAACCCTGAACTCGGTCCAAGGTTGGCCATCGCCCCGTAGAATGGTGGCGTGCGTCGTTCTGTCCTCCACCGCCGGTTCCAGGTCCTGGCATGGCTTGCCATGCTGCTGGTGCTGCTCGCCCCGCTGGTGAGCCGCTGGCTGGCGCATGACCACGTTGCGGCCACCGCACCGGTGGCAGCCTTGAATCACGCGATGCACGCAGAGCATGCACAGCACGCGATGGCAATGCAGAACGGGGAATCGACACCGAAGCCGGCTGCCGATCCACACGCCGACCATGAGATGGGTGTGGACTGCGATTACTGCCTGATCGCTGCACGGCTGATCACCCTGCTGGTGGCGGCAGTGTTGCTGTTGGCGCCGATGGCACCGGTGTGCCGCGCGCTGCGCGGTGCGGTGCAGACGTTGCCGCAACGGATCAGCGGCACATTGGGAGCGCGTGGGCCGCCGGCCTTGATGGCCGTCTGAGCCGCACGCGTGTTGCACTGAACGTTCTTCCATGAGGTTGCCGGCCACGGCCGGTGCCCGCACGCGCGTGTTTGCCCCTTTCTGATTGCTGCCCTGCCATTGCGGGGTGGCCTTGCATGCCGTGAACAAATGAAAACCAACCCCAACTCCGCGCGCCTGCGCAGGGCGACACTGCCTGCGCTGTGCATGTCCCTGTTGTACGCCGTGCCCGCCCTTGCCGCCGATGCGCCACCTCCGACCACGCTGGATACCGTGCGCGTGGTCGACACCCGCAGCGGTGAACTGTCTTCCACCGCCAGCGCCGGGTCTGCGCTGGGCCTGAGCGTGCTGCAGACACCGGCCAGCCTGACCGTGATCTCGCGCGAACAACTGGAACAGCGGGGCGACACCAACCTCAATGATGCGATCAGCCGGGCAGGCGCGATCAGTGCGATGCCGCACCCAGGCAACGGCCTGAGTGCGTTGTCCAGCCGTGGCTTCACCGATGGCGCCTCGGTGATGCGCCTGTACGACGGGCTTCGCCAGTACGGCGGCGTGGGCATCACCTTCCCGTTCGATACCTGGTCGACCGAACGCATCGAAGTACTGCGCGGCCCGGCGTCGGTCATCCATGGTGATGGCGCCATTGGCGGGGTCATCAACATCGTGCCCAAGAAGCCCTCGCGTAGCGCCATCGAGAACGAGATCAGCGTGACCGTCGGCAGCGAGGATACTGCGCGCCTGGGCTTCGGCAGCGGCGGTGCGTTGACCCCGGACCTGGCCTATCGGCTGGACGTGAGTGGCAACTACAGCGGTGGATGGGTCGATCGCGGGCGCAACAGGGACGCGACCTTCTCCGGTGCCTTGCTGTGGCAGCCGCGCACGGATCTGCAGCTGACGCTCACCCATGCGCAGGGCTACCAGAAACCGATGCGCTACTTCGGCACGCCGCTGGTGGATGGCCACCAGCTGGAAGCACTTCGCCATCGCAACTACAACGTGGAAGACAGCGACATCCGTTATCGCGACCGCTGGACCCAACTTGATGCGCTGTGGACGCCGACCTCGAACGTGGAATGGCGCACCCGCGTCTACCAGATCGACAGCCAGCGCGACTGGCGCAATGCCGAGGCCTATGTCTACAACCGCGCCACCGGTTTGATCGATCGCTCCGGCAACACCGAGATCACCCACAACCAGGACCAGACCGGATTGACCTCGACACTGCGGGTACAAGGAAACATCGCGGGCCTGACCAACCGCTTTGCCGTGGGCCTCGATGCCAATCGTGCGCACTTCAAGCACACCAACAACACCTATGCCGGCAGCTCGGGCCCGGTCGATCCGTTCGATCCGGAGCCAGGCCGGTTCGCCAGCGATGCGCCCAACCTGCCGCGCTATCGCAACCGCGCCGAGCAGTACGCGCTGTTCGTGGAGGACCGGCTGGCGTTGAGCGAACGCTGGTCGGTACTGGGTGGACTGCGCCACGACCGCGCGCGCATCGATCGCACCGATCTGATCAGTGGCCAGAACGCGTTCTCGAAGACCTACAGCAGCACCGGCTGGCGTGCAGGTACCGTATTCGCGCTGCAGCCGACGCTGAGCCTCTACGCGCAGTACTCACAGGCGGCGGACCCGGTCAGTGGACTGCTGATGATCAGCCCAGCCAACGGTGCCTTCGATCTGGCGAAGGGCCGGCAGATCGAGGTGGGCCTGAAGCAGGCCTTCGATGGCGGCGAGTGGACGCTGGCGGCGTATCGCATCCGCAAGACCGGTCTGCTCAGCCGTGATCCGCTGGTGCCGGATCGCCGGGTGCAGGTGGGTGCGCAGACCTCGCGCGGTATTGAAGCGTCCTTGAACTGGAACTTCGCGCCGCACTGGTCGCTCGATGCCAACGCGACGGTGCTGAAGGCCGAGTTCGAGGACTTCCTGGAAACCACGGGTTCGCCGGCGGTGCTGGTGTCGCGTGATGGCAACGTACCGCCGAACGTGGCCGAGCGCTTGGCCAACGCATGGTTGAGCTGGCAGTTCCTGCCGGACTGGAGCGCAGCGGCGGGTGTTCGCTATGTCGGCAAGCGCTACGCCGACAATGCCAACGCGTTGGAACTTCCCGGCTACAGCACCACCGACCTGGCGCTGACCTGGCAGGCGGCACCGCGCACGCGGCTGTCCGCGCGGTTGTTCAACGTGTTCGACAAGGCGTACTACGCCACCGCGTACTACACCAGCACGCAATGGCTGCTGGGTGCGGACCGGCGCGTCGAACTCACCGTCGACCATCGCTTCTGAGGAGGCCGGCCATGACGCTGCGATCCACCGCCAGGCGCTGGACCTACCTGGTGCATCGCTGGCTGGGCATTGGTGGGTGCCTGTTGATGCTGCTGTGGTTCGTGAGTGGCATGGTGATGCTGTTCATCGGCTACCCGAAGCTGACGCCGGGTGAGCGGCTGGCGGCGTTGCCGGTGCTGGGGGATGCCCGCGGCTGGCAGGGGCTGTCGGCATTGCCGGCCGCCGTGCAGGCCGAGCCGGAGGCCGTGGCACTGACGACGCTGCGCGGCGAGCCAGCGTATGTGGTGCGAAGCGGCGGCAACGTGGGCGCCTGGTCTGCGCGCACCGGCCAGGTTCTGCTGCCGGTGTCGGCACAGCGTGCCGAAGCATCCGCTGCGCAGTTTGCTGGCGGCCAGGCGTTCGTCGGCGCGATGCGCGTGGATGAGGATCGCTGGACGCACTCGCGCGCGCTGGACGCGCACCGGCCGCTGTACCGGGTGGAGGTAGGGGGCGCGCAGCCGGGTGACCTGTATGTGTCCTCGCACACCGGCGAAGTGGTGCTGGACGCACCGCATGTGCAGCAGCGTTGGAACTATGTGGGTGCCTGGCTGCACTGGCTGTACTTCCTGCGCATGCAGTCGGTGGACCCGGTGTGGACGTGGGTGGTGATCGTGTTGTCCGCGCTGTGCACGGTGGCCGCAGTCAGCGGCATCGTGGTCGGTGTGTGGCGCTGGCGTTTCCGTGGACACTACCGTTCGGGTGCGAAGACGCCATACGTCGAACCATGGATGCGCTGGCACCATCTGATCGGGCTGGTGGCTGCAGCGTTTGTGTTCACCTGGATCTTCAGCGGGCTGATGTCGATGAACCCGTTGGGCGTCTTGAGCAGTACGCGCGAGGCGATCGACAGCGGACGTTATCGCGGTGGTCCGGTGGTGGTGGATGGCGCACTGGGCGAACCGGCGGCGCTGCTGACGGCCGTCGAGGCCGAGCGGTTCAAGCCCGTGGAGATCCAGTGGCGACGCATCGGTGGCGAGCTGTTCGCGGTGCTGCTGGACGGACAGGGCGAGACCCGTATCGTGTCCGGCAGCAATGGGCATCTGCAGGTTGCGCGGTTGCTGCCGGCCGGGTGGCTGCAGCAGAAGGTGCGGGCGCTGTCGGATGCGCCCATGCAGGGGTACTGGGTCCAGCATGCAGCGGATGCGTACTTCTACCCACGTGCACCGGAAGCCATGAACGGCGCAGCGGTTCGCCGCTTCCCGGTGGCGGTGGTGGACTTCGGCGATGCCGAGGCGACGCGCGTCTACCTCGACCTGGCCACCGGCGATCCATTGCTGACGATGGGGTATCGCGAGCGGGTGGGGCGCTGGCTGTTCTACTTCCTGCACAGCTGGGACCTGCCTGCGATGCTGCGCTTCGACACCGCCCGGTTGGCTGTTCTGCTGCTGTTTAGCGTTGCGGGCACTGCGTTGTGTGCAACGGCCACGGTGATCGGCTACCGCCGGTTGCGGATGAAGCTGCGGCGCAGGCGGCGTTGATGCCTTGGGCTACACCCGCAGCCAACGCGTGGACATCGCCACCAGCAACAAGGCCGTGGCAACGCCGATGAATGCGGCGATCAGGCCGAAATGGTTGGCGGCGAAGCCGATCAGCGCCGGTCCGGCAAGGATGCCGGCGAAGCCCAGCGTGGAAACGGCGGTGATCGCCAGCGCACCCGGCATGCGGGTCTGATGGCCGGCCAGCGAGAACAGCGCCGGCGCGATGTTGGCGCAGCCAAGGCCGACCAGCACATAGCCCGCCAGCGACGCCTGCCATGGCGTGACCAGGGTCAGCACCAGCACGCCAGCGGCAGCAAGCAGAGCGCCGAGAACGATCGCGCGCTGGCGGCCCACGCGCGCCACCAGTGCATCGCCGAACAGGCGGGCGATGGTCATGGTCAGGGTGAAGGTCACATAGCCGATACCGGCGAGGCTGGCATCGACGCGACGCACATCGCTGAGGAACACCGCGCTCCAATCCAGCATCGCACCTTCGCCGAGGAACGCAACGAACGCCAGTACGCCGATGAACAGCACGATGCCGTGTGGCAGGGCCAGCATCGGTGTGTCGTGCGGCATCCGTTCGCTGTGCCAGTACGCCGCTGACAGCAGCAACGCCAGCAGCATGGCGCCGACGCCGATCAGCACCGACGCTATCGGCGGCAATTGCGCGGACAGCAGCACGGTCATGGTGGCCGCGCCGAGGAAGCCGCCGATGCTGAAGAAGGCATGGAAGCCGGACATCATCACGCGCCGTGCTTCGCGCTCGACGATGACGGCCTGTACGTTCATCGTGCAGTCCATCGCGCCCACGGCGGCACCGAACACGAACAGCACCAGTCCCAGCGTCCAGGCCGAACCGGCCAGTGCCAGGCCGGGCACCGTCAGGCAGATCAGCAGGCAGCTGGCCACCATCACCCGGCGGCAGCCGAGGCGCGCGGCCAGCACGCCGGACAAGGGCATCGCCAGCAGCGAACCGGCACCGAGGCAGAGCAGTACCAGGCCCAGCGTCGCGTCATTGATCTCGGTACGTGCCTTGGCGAAGGGCACCAGCGTGGCCCACAGCGCGGTGGCGAAGCCGGGAATGAAGAATGCAGCGCGGGTCGCGTGCTGTTCGGCACGCGCGCGGTTGGCGAGGGACATGAGCGGTACGGTCAGGGAGGAGTGGGGTGCACCGCAATACCGGCGGCGCGGAAGCGAGCTGCCAGTGCGGGCGGTGCGGTGGTGGTCAGCACCAGATCGTCGATCTCGTCGAGGCTGGCGATCTGCCAGTGGCCGCGGGCGCCGAGCTTTTCCGTGGTGGCGGCGACGATGATGCGACTGCTGCAGGCCACCATCGCGCGCTTGAGCGTGGCTTCCTCGGCATCCATCGCCCACACGCCGGTGTCGCCGTCCACCGCGCAGGGGCCGGGCAGGTACACGTCGGCACGCAGGCGTTGCACCTGGGCCAACGCTTCGGCACCGACCGCACCGCCGCCGCTGGCCAGGCGGCCGCCGATCAGCTGCACCAGGGTGCCTTCAAGCATGCTGGCGGCGGTGGCGATCTGCGGGGCATTGGTGATCACCGTCAGCCCGAGAGCGGTCGGCAGCTGCTGGGCGATCGCCAGGTTGGTCGAACCGGCATCAAGCAGTACGACCTGGCCGGGTTGCAGCAGCGCGCAGACGCGGGCGGCCAGCTCGGCCTTGTCGCTGCGGTCGCGGGTGAGCCGCTCGCGCAGCGGGCGCTCCTTCGGCGGTGGCAGCACGGCGCCGCCGTAGACACGCTGGCACAGGCCCTGTGCGGCCAGCTCGCGCAGGTCTCGGCGGATCGAGTCTTCGGAGACGGCATAGCGGCGCGCCAGTTCGGCGGCGACCACGCGGCCCTGCTGGCGCAGTTCCTCAAGGATCTGCCGGGTGCGCTGGGCGGGGAGGGGGCTGGGATCTGAGCTCATGCTGCAAGTCTGCACATTCGTGCATTAACGTGCAACAACGTGCAATGGGTGGAAGTGGACACAGGGTGGCTGGACTGCCGGTGAACCCGCCGGCGCCTGGGGTCTATGGATCGCCCTCGCGGCCCGGCATCATGGCGGGGCACCTGGCATGGAATCCCTGATGTCCCCCACCGTTCACCGCGAGCTGCGCATCGGCGCAGACCAGTACACCGGCCAGAAGGTGGTCGACCAGCAGTTCCACAAGTGCGATTTCTCCGGCGCGGACCTGACCGGCACCGAGTTCATCAACTGCAGTTTCTACGATGCCGACAGCCGTGCCGGCTGTCGCTTCAACGGCGCCACGCTGAAGGAAGCCAGCTTCCGCAGCTGCGACATCAGCATGTGCCACTTCAACTTCATCAAGGCACTGGGCCTGGAGATCAGCGAGTGCCGCGCGCAGGGCGCGGATTTCAGCAACGCCAGCTTCATGAACCAGATCACCACGCGGAGCTGGTTCTGCAGTGCCTTCATCAAGAAGTCGAACCTGCGCTACGCGAACTTCTCGCGGGTGACGCTGGAGAAGTGCGAGCTTTGGGAAAACCGTTGGGACGGTGCGAACGTGAGTGGCGCCAGCTTCGCCGGCTCGGACCTGTCCGGCGGCCAGTTCGAGGGCATCGACTGGAACAGCGCCAACTTCACCGACTGCGATCTGACCAACTCCGAGCTGGGCGAGCTGGACCTGCGCAGGACCAACCTGCGCGGCGCCACGCTGGACGTGCAGCAGGTGGCGCTGTTGATGCAGCGCATCGGCATCACCGTGGTGCCGTAGGCATCACCTGGCGTACGCCACCCAGCCCTTGAAGCTGAAGCCGGCATAGAACAGCTCCACGTCGTCGAAGCCGGCCTCCTGCAGCAGGGCGACCTCCTGCTCGGGCGCCAGCAGCGGCAGCCGCTCGGCAATGGCCTCGATCGCGCGCTGCGCATCGGCGCGGGCAACCCCCGAGGCTTCGGCGAACGCCGCGTAGCGCTGCAACCAGCGCAGCTTGCCGGCCGGATCCTGCGGCACGCTGTGGTGCGCCACCACCAGCGGCGCGCCGGGCTGCAGGCGCCGGTGCAGCTCGCGCAACGTGTGCAGGCGCTGCGCGGCGTCGAGGAAGTGCAGGGTCAACAGGCAGCTGGCACCGTCGAAGCGCAGATCGGGCGCATCGTCGATGTAGCCTTCCAGCAGCTGCACGCGCGACTTCAGCGGACCCAGTGTCTGTTCGGCCAGGGCCAGCATCGGTGCGGCCGGATCCACGCCGAGCAACTGCCAGCCCGGCTGTGCCTCGGCGAAGGCCTTCAGCTCAAGCCCGCCACCGGCACCGAGTACCAGCACGCGGCCCTGTGCGGGAACGCGTTCGGCCAGCAGCAGGCGGCTCATCTGCTGCAACGCGAGGAAACCGGGCACCTGGCGCAGCGGTGCTTCGGCATAGCGGGCCACCGCCTGCGGGTCGGAGAACGTGGACATGTGCGGATTCCTTCGACGGGGACAGACCACTGTAGCGCGGCGCGCAAGAGGCATTGCGCGCCGCTGCCGCAGAGACAGCACAGGGCTCAGGCCGCTGCGGCCTCAAGCACGTCTTCCAGCCTCACCTCGCCGAGGAAGCCACCACTGCTGGTTGCCGGCTGCTGCGCTTCGATGGCGTGGGCGAACTGCACGCCCGCGTCGTCCTGCAGGCGTTCGAACAGCTGCTGCACCCTGGGGAACTCGCGGCGGTCGACCACCTGGTGATAGTCGTTCCAGCGCGCGATGCCGGCGAAGTAGGCATCGGCGAAGCTGCGCTGTTCGCCCAGCAGCCACGGGCCCGTACCGATCATCTGCTCCAGCGCCTGGTGGGCGTGGCGCACCTTGGTCGTGCCATAGGCACCCAGCACCTCGGCTTCATCACCTTCCGCATGCTCCAGTGCGTGCCAGAGCGGCGCGTAGGCACCGAAGAAGCTGGTGTTGAGATAGGCCAGCCGGTGGTTGAGGCGATCGAAGCCAGCCGTGCCCTGTGCGAAGCCCAGCCCCTGCGCGATGCCCTTCGCGGCCAGGTGGTTGAGAATGGCCAGGCTCTCGCTGAGCAGCTCGCCCTGCGCGGTTCGCAGGGTCGGGGTTTCGCCCAGTGGATTGAGGCGGCGGTAGTCTTCGCCCTGCACTTGGCCGGGCATGTCGATGCGGCACAGCTGGTAAGGCTGGCGCAGCCACTCCAGTGCAACGATGGAGCCGAACGAGCAGCCCGAGGGCACGCCGTAGAAGAGGATCGGGGTCATGGCAGATTTCCGGTTCGAGCCGCGATGCGGCGGGTGAGGAAAGCGTGCCAGCATGGACATTGCCGCTGAAGCCGTCCGAATGGCATCCTGAAGTCCACACGTGTGGACGTTGCGCATGCTCAACCTCAATGATCTGGCCCTGTTCGTGACCGCAGTGGAGCAGGGTGGTTTCGCCGCAGGTGGGCGCCATCTGGGCCTGCCGCGCTCGACCCTTAGCAAGCGCGTGGCGCTGCTGGAAGAACACCTCGAAGTGCGGCTGCTGCAACGCAGTTCGCGCCGCTTCGCGCTGACCGAGGTCGGCCAAGAGTTCTTCGAACGCGCACGCGCGGCGTTGTCGGAGGTAGAGGCTGCGGAGGCCATTGTCCGCGACCGCCAGGCCGAACCCAGCGGCACCGTGCGCATCAGCGCTTCGATTCCGGTGGTGCAGGGCGAGCTCGCCGCGTGCCTGCCCGCGTTGGCCCGCCGCTATCCGCGGCTGCGCATCGAAGTTGAAGTGAGTGATCGTTTCATCGATCTGGCGCAGGAGGGCATTGACATCGCCCTGCGCAGCCACTTCGGTCCGCTGCCGGATTCCGGGTTGGTGCAGCGAATGCTCGGTAGCGAACGCATCGTGCTGGTGGCGTCCCCTGGTTATCTGGCAGCCGCGCCGGCAGTGGACACGCCCGAGCAGCTACGCGCGCATGCCGGCCTGCTGACCGCGCGCCATGCAACGCGCTGGACGCTGCACAGCGCCGACGCCGGCACCGTGCAGGTGGAGCCGCAGGTGGCGCTGGTCGGCAATGAATCGCAGCTGCTGATCGCGGCGGCAGAAGCGGGTCTTGGCATCACCGTGCTGCCCTGCAGCCTGTGTGCGGCGGCCATCGCTGCGGGCCGCCTGCAGCAGGTCCTGCCGGCGTGGCATGCCGGCGAAGTCACCACCAGCGTGCTGCTGCCGCATCGTCGCGGCCAGCTGCCGGGCGTGCGCGTGGTGGTGGATGCGCTGGTCGCGCATTACCAGCTCAACGCAGCGCGCGTGCCAGTACCTGCCAGATCCTCGGGTCCTGGCACTGCGAGACGTTGAAACGCACATAGTCGGCCGCGCGCTGCGATTGGCTGAACGCGTTGCCCGGGGCCAGCACGATGCCTTCGCGCAGGCACTGCCGTGCCAGCGCAGCAGCATCGCGGCCATCGGGAAGCTGGCACCAGAGGAACAGGCCGGCTTCCGGTTGCAGCCACGGCGTGATGCCCAGCGTGTGCAGCTTCCGCAGTGTGTGGCGGCGCGCATCGGCCAGGCGCGAGCGCACCGATTGCATGTGTCGGCGATAGCCACTGTCGGTCAGCGCGATGTGCATCAACTGCATCGCAAGATGGCCGCCGCCGAAGCTGGTGGCCAGCTTCAGGTCGGTCAGCGCTTCGATCCAGTCGTGGCGTGCAGCGATGTAGCCACAGCGCGAAGCGGCTGACAGGGTCTTGGAGAAGCTGCCGACGTGGATCACCCGAGACAGCCCATCCAGCGCAGCAAGGCGCGGTGCCGGCTGCAGTTCGAAGTCGGCGAAGATGTCGTCCTCGACGATGATCAGTTCGCTGCGTTCGGCCAGCCCCAGCAGCCGATGCGCGGTGCTGGCCGAGAGCACCGCGCCGGTCGGGTTGTGCAGGCCCGAGTTGGTGATGTACAGCCGTGGCGAATGCGCCTGAAGTGCTTGCGCGAACGCCTCCAGGTTCGGGCCGCTGTGCGTGTACGGCACGCCGATGGCCTGCACCTGGTGCGCCTTCAGCAGCGCGTGGTAGTTGAAGTAGCTCGGATCATCCACCAGCACGCAGTCGCCGGGCTTGAGCAGGAAACGGCAGAGCAGATCGACCGCGTGCGTACCGGATTCGGTCAGCAGGATCTGCTCAATCGGTGCATCAATGCCCAGCGCCGCGCAGCGCCGTTGCAGCAGCTGGCGCAATGCGGGCAGCCCGAGCGGACCGGCGTAGTCGACCAGCTGCATGGCATCGGCACGCGCCAGTCGACGCAGGCCTCGGCGCACGCCGTCGTGATACAGCCAATCACTGGGCATCCAGCCGCAGCCCGGCTTGAGGTGCCCGGGCGGCGTTTCCAGCGATTGCCGCGACACCCACAGCGGGTCCACCGCGCGGTCCAGTCGCGGTTCCATTTCGGCCAGAGCGAGCGGTGCGGGCGGTCCGCTGACATAGAAGCCGGAACCGGCACGGGCGCTGATCAGCCCTTCGGCGGCGAGGCGCTCGTAGGCCTCGACCACGGTGGAGACCGACACGCCCATCGCCGCCGCCTGCGCGCGTACCGAGGGCAGGCGTGAGCCGGGGCCATCCACCCGCGCGCCGATGCGGGTACGGACGGCCTGGATGACCGATTCGATGCGGGTAAGCGGGCGCGTCATGGCGAAAGTGTGCTGTAAGTGTGGGCAGTACAGTTATTTGAAACTGTACTGGATTGTAGCTGGGGGGCGCGGGCCGCAGGTGCTTCCATGGAGATCCCGCCGGGCACCGCCCGGCACCCCGGGAGTACAGACGTGGAACGGTCGGCGAGTGGTTGGATCAATGGCTTCATCGGTGTGGTGATCTTTGCCGGCTCGTTGCCGGCCACCCGCCTGGCCGTGCTGCAGCTGGACGCCGGGTTCGTTACCGCCGCGCGCGCCACCATCGCCGCCATACTCGGCCTGGGCCTGTTGCTGCTGTTGCGCCAACCCTTTCCGCGACGCAGCGACCTGCCCGGGCTGGCGGTGGTCAGCCTTGGCGTGGTGGTCGGCTTCCCGCTGCTGACCGCGCTTGCCCTGCGCCACGCCTCATCAGCGCACACCATCGTGTTCCTCGGCCTGTTGCCGCTGAGCACTGCGGTGTTCGGCGTACTGCGCGCTGGCGATCGGCCGCGCCCGGCGTTCTGGCTGTTCTCGCTGCTGGGCAGCGCCTGCGTGGTCGGCTATGCCGCGCGCAACGGCATCGAGGCCTCGTTGCAGGCCGACCTGCTGATGCTGGCGGCGATCGTGGTGTGTGGACTGGGCTACGCGGAAGGCGGTCGGCTTGCCCGTCATCTCGGCGGCTGGCAGGTGATCAGCTGGGCGCTGCTGCTGGCACTACCGGTGATGCTGCCGCTGACGGTGCTGATGCGCCCGCCCTCGTTCGTCGAAGTGGGGGCATCCGCGTGGTGGGCGCTGGGCTACGTGGCGGTGTTCAGCATGCTGCTCGGGTTCCTGTTCTGGTATCGCGGGCTGGCCCAGGGTGGAATCGCCGCGGTCGGCCAGCTACAGCTGCTGCAACCGTTCTTCGGCCTGGCGCTGGCTGCGCTGTTGCTGCATGAAGCGGTCAGCCTCAGCATGGTGCTGGTGACCGTGGTCGCGGTGATCTGCGTCGCCGGCGCGCGCCGCTTCAGCCGCTGAGCGAAAAAGGGGACGGAAGGGATTAAGTCGTAACTGGCCCTGCTGTGCCTGAAACGACTTAATCCCCTCCGTCCCCTTTTCCGGTGATAGCGAGGGCGTATCGTGGGCGGTGGTCAACGGTATTGGCCGGGGCGGTGAGCTTGGCTGAAGCTGTGCGTATGAAGCCGATGTCGCGTATTTCCTTCGAGGGTCAGGTGGGCCTGGTGACCGGTGCCGCGGGTGGGTTGGGCCTGGCCTACAGCCGCCTGCTGGCCGAGCGCGGTGCGCAGGTGGTGATGCATGACGTCGGTGCCGGTACCGATGGCCGCGGCGCCGATCCGCAGCGCATCGTTCGCAGCGTGGAAGTGCTGCAGGGGCAGGGTCTGCCGGTGCAGGCCGCAAGCGGTCCCATCGACCATCGCTCGGGTTGCCACGCGCTGGTGCAGGATCTGTTGCAGCAACATGGCCGCATCGATTTCCTGATCCACAACGCGGGCTGGGTCGAGTACCAGCCGCTGGAAGCGATCGAGGACGAGGCGCTGGATCAGACGCTGTGCCTGGCGGCGAAGACGCCGCTGTGGCTGGCGCAGGCGGTGTGGCCGGCGATGCGCGCGGCGGGCGGGGGCCGCATCGTCATCACCACCTCCGATCGCGCGCTGTATCCGCAGTACGCACAGCGCGGACTGTCTGCCTATGCGATGGGCAAGCTGGCCGCGCTTGGCCTGGTCAATGTGCTGGCCCTGGAAGGCGCCGAGCACGGCATCGTGGTCAATGCGGTTTCGCCGGTAGCGAAGACGCGCATGTGGGGCATCGAAGGCGAACCCGACGAACTGCATCCGGACGCCGTTGCGCAAGGAGTGGCCTATCTGGCATCCACGCGCTGCCAGGAGGGTGGGTGGGCACTGCGTGCCAGCAACGGGCAGTTCCATGCACTGCGCCTGCAGGAGGCCGAGCACGTGGCGTATCCGCGCGATCTGCGTGCGGTCAGTGCCGACAGCATCGAGTCGGTGGCGCTGCAGTGGCCGGCCATTGCCCGCGCCAGCGTGGACGCGCGCGGCTGAGGGCGTACCCTAGGCAGGTTTTCACTGCCTGCTCCCAGATGATCGATCTGCGCCTGCTTCGCCAGTTCGTGGCCGTGGCCGAAGAACTGCATTTCCACCGCGCTGCGGCCCGCCTGCACATGTCGCAGCCACCGCTGACGGCGGCAATACGTCGGCTGGAAGACGAACTCGGAAGTGAATTGATCGTGCGCGGCAACCGCACCCTGGGTCTGACCGTGGCCGGGCAGACGTTGCTGGTGGAGGCACGTGCAACGCTGCGGCAGGCTGAGCAGGCGTTGCAGCGCACGCGCGAGGCGGCAAGCGGACAGTCTGGCTGCCTGCGCGTAGGCTATGTCGGCAGTGCGCTGTATGGCCGCCTGCCAGGTTTGATCCGCCGCTTCCGCCAGCAGTACCCGCAGGTGCAGTTGCACCTGCAGGAAGCCACCTCGCGCCAGCAGCAGTTGTGGCTGCGTGAGCAGCGCATCGACGTAGGCGTGCTGATTCCACCGATTCCCGCCGCCGAGCTGGTGCTGCACGACTTCGACCACGACCGCCTGGCGATTGCGCTGCCGCGTGCACATGCGTTGGCCGATGCGGCGGAGGCCAGTGTGGCGATGCTGGCTGATGAACCGTTCGTTTCGTGGCCGGCGGGCGAGGGCATCGGCTTCCATGCGCAGGTGCTGGGCCTGTGTACCGCAGCGGGATTCACCCCACGTGTGGTGCAGGAAGCGCAGGGCATGCACGCGGTGTTGTCACTGGTGGCGGTGGACGCCGGCGTGGCGATCGTGCCGGCCAGCATGGCCAGCTTCCGCCCGCAGGAGATCGTCTATCGCGTGCTGGAGGGCGAAGCCGCCCGTTTCGCCCTGCAGTTCTGTATGCGCCCGGAACCACCGTCACCGGTGCTTGGCAATTTCCTGGACGTGGCGAAGCTGCCTGCCCGCGGCTGAGCCGCGGGTTCACCTGCTGAATCGGCGGCCAGCGTGATCCTCGGTCAGAACCGATAGCTGATGGTGCCGGTGACCACGCGCGGGTAGCCGGCGAAGCAGTCGCCAAACGTGCGGCACGGGGCGTAGTAGCGCTTGTCGGTGAGGTTGGTGATGTTCAATGCCATCGTCCAGTCGGTCACCTGCACTTCCACCAATGCATCGGCCAGCGTGTAGCTGGGCGTGATGATGCGCCCGCCATTGCCCAGCGATACGGTGTTGCCGACGTGGCGCACGCCCAGGCCCAGGCGCAGGCGTGCGGCATCGTCAAGCTGGAAGCCCTTGGATACCCAGGCCGAGGCCAGGTCCTGTGGGGTGTCGTTGAGGCGCTGGCCCACTTCCAGCGCGAAGTTGCTGCGGCTGACTTCGGCCTCGTTGCGGGCCACCGCGGCGGTGATGGTGAGGTCGTTGGCGAACTGGAACTGCCCTTCCAGCTCGATACCCTTGGAGCGGATCTGCCCGGTCTGCACCACGTTCAGCACGTTGTCCGGGTCGTTGGTCTGCCGGTTGGTTTCGGTGATGCGGTACGCCGCCATCGTCAGCAGCAGGTTGCGTGCCGGCTGCCACTTGATGCCGGCCTCGCTCTGGCGGCCACGCATCGGCTTGAAGGCCTGGCCGAACAGGTCCTGGCCAGTCACCGGCAGGAACGATTCGCTGTAGCTCAGGTAGGGCGATACTCCGGCGCCGAGGTCGCCGATCAGGCCGGCGCGGTAGGTGGTGGCGTTGTCGGTCTGGCTGGGTTGGCCTTCGGTCTTCGAGCGCGCATGGTCGCGGCGCGCGCCCAGCACCAGCGAGACGCGGTCGGCCCAGCGGATCTGGTCCTGCACATAGACACCCAGCTGGGTGGAGGTCTGGTCCGGCTGACGATCCCAGCCACGCACGATCGGTGCGACCGATACCGGGGTGTAGATGTCGATCGGCGTGCCGGTGGCATCCAGCCGCTGCAGCTGCTCCCTGTACTGGCTGTAGTCCACCCCGGCCAGCAGCAGGTGCTGGAAGGCACCGGTGGCGAAGTCGAACTGCAGCGCATTGTCGGCGCTGAAGATCTGCACGTCGGGGCGGGTGCCGTAGGCGGTGCGGTTGACCACGCGGTGGTCGGCATCGATGTAGGGATCTGCCGGATTGCTGTAGCTGTCCACGTACATCTGCTGCAGGGTGGTCCTGCCATCGATGTAGCGCACCGCCGAGCGCAGGCTGAGCACGTCATTGAAGCTGTGGTCGAACAGCGCGGTCAGGCTGTAGACGCGCGAATCGATGCGATCAAAGCCGGGGTGGCCGATGAAGGTGGAGGTGTCCAGGCGACGGTCTGGCGGCGCCAGCAGGGTCGCGGCCAGCGGCAGGAACTGCTGGCTGGAGCCGGTCCTGTCGTGCTGGTAGCCGGCCAGCAGGGTCAGCGTGCTGCGTTCGCCGCGCCAGCTGATCGAGGGCGCCAGGTAGATGCGGTCATCGTTGAGTACATCGGTCTGCATGTTCGATTCACGCACCAGCCCGACAAAGCGACCGGCAACCGTACCGGCATCGTTCAAGGCGCCGCCAATGTCACCCTGAAGCTGCCTGCGGTCGAAGCTGCCGAACTGCGCGCCGACCTCGCCCGTGAGGGCGCCGAAGGTCGGGCGCTTGCTCATCGCATTGATGATGCCGCCGGTGGCGCCGGCACCGTACAGCACCGAGGACGGGCCGCGCAGCACTTCTACCCGTTCCAGGCCGTAGATCTCCGGGCGGGCGAGCGGGCTGAACCCGTAGCTGCGGCGCAGGCCATCCTGGTACTGCACGGGGTCCAGCCCGCGCACCGAGGTCGCGTCGTTGCGGGTATCCAGGCCCCAGGCATCGGCGGTGACGCCGGCGCTGTAGCGCAGCACTTCCTGCAGGTTGTGCGCGCCGCGATCGGTGAACAGCTGCTGGGTGACCACGCTGATCGCCTGCGGCGTCTCGGTCAGGGCGGTGTCGGTCTTGGTCGCGGTGCTGGCCCGCTCGGCCACCACGGTCACCTTGTCCAGGGTGCGTGCCGCCGGGCCGTCCTGGGCCTGGGCGATGGCCGAGGCCAGCAGGGTGGGCAGGGCAAGCGTGTACAGCAGCGGGCGGCGCGGCGACAGGGCGGGCATCGTCAGGAATCCGGGAAGGCGGTGACGGCGGATTATCCGGATGCTCGACTGCAAATACAAATGATTCCCAAATGCGATTGAATCGCTCGGGACAGGCGTCAGGGCAGGCCGTCCGAGGCGCCGCGGATGCTCAGCCAGGCGCCACCGCCCGGGGCACTGCCTGCGCGCAGCCGGAAGCCGTGCAGGCCGGCAATGGCGGCCACGATCGACAGGCCCAAGCCGAATCCAGGTCCCTGGCCGGCACTGCTGCTGCCGCGGAAGAAGCGCTGGTAGATCAGTGTGCGATCCTGCGGCGGGATGCCGGGTCCATTGTCGATCACATCGATCCTCGGCGCGCCGTGATCATCGACCGCACGCAGCAGGATGCGGCCGTGCGCAGGGGTGAACTGCAGGGCGTTGGACAGCAGGTTCGCCACCGCTTCGAACAACAGCTCACGGTCGCCGCGCAGCAGGCCGGCCTGTGGATCCACCTGCAGCTCCAGCAACTGCTGCTTCTCTTCGGCCAGTGGCAGGTAGAACTGGTGCAGTTCCTGCAGCAGCTCGGTGACGTCGACCGCGTCGAAGGCCGAACGTCGCTGGTGGCTCTCCAGCTCCGACACCCGCAGCAGCGCGGCGAAGCGCGCCATCAGCATGTCGGTCTCGGCCAGCGCCTTGTCCAGAGGATCGGCATGCGGGTTCTGTTCGTCCAGGCCCACGCGCATGCGGTACAGGTGGGCACGCAGGCGGGTCAGAGGCGTGCGCAGGTCGTGGGCAATGCTGTCGCACACGCCCTTGACCTCGGTCATCAACTGCTCGATGCGCTCCAGCATGGCGTTGACGATGCTCGACAGCCGGTCGATCTCGTCGCGGCGGCTGGAGACCGGCAGGCGCTGGCCGAGGTCGCCGGCAACGATGCGGTTGGTGGCGGCTTCGATCTGCTGGATCCGTTTCAACGGCCGCCGGCGGAGCAGATGCCAGCCCACCAGGCCGGGAATGACGGTCAGCGACACACCCCACAGCAGTGCATCGAGAATGATGCTGTTGACCGCCATGAGCTTGCCGTTCTGGCGCACGAACACCAGCGTCCGCCCATCCCGGGTCGCTACGCCAAGCGCGCTGCCGCCGCTCTCGTGCTTTCCATCGACCAATGTCCAGCCTTCCACCGGATGCGAGCTGCCATCCAGCGGCAGTCCCGATGGGATGGCGGTCAGCGGTCCAGCCAATGGCGCGCCGTCGCCGCTGAACAATCCGTAGGTGTAGACCTGGTGCAGGTCGAAGCGCTGGCTGTCGCGCAGCGCGTCATCCAGCGCAGGACCGTCGAAGCTCATGAACAGATGTGCGCGCTGCTGCAGGCCCGACTCGGTCAGGTCACTCAGGTAATCGGAGATGCGCCAGTACATCACGCCCAGCAGCAGGCTCGACCAGGCCACGAACAGGATGCAGTACAACCCGAGCAGGCGGCTGCTGGATGAGCGCCACTGGTCAGGATTGCGCATCGAAGACATAGCCGGTTCCACGTACGGTGGTGATGGGTTGCGGGCGGCCCGGCTGCTCGATGCGCTTGCGCACGCGGCCGATATGCACATCGATCAGGTTGGTGCCCGGATCGAAGTGGTAGCCCCAGACTTCCTGGAACAGCATGCTGCGGGTGACCACCTGGCCGGCGTTGCGGACCAGGAATTCGAGCAGTTTGAACTCGGTCGGCAGCAGGCTGATCTCCTGCCCGCCACGCCGGGCCGAACGGGTCATCAGATCCAGTTCGAGGTCGCCGGCGCGCAGGACATTGTCAGCAGGGCCGGCCTGGCTCTGGCGACGGATCAATACCTCCACGCGGGCCGCCATCTCATCGGAGGCGAACGGCTTGGTCAGGTAGTCGTCGCCGCCCGCACGCAGGCCACGCACGCGCTCGTCCACGTCCGACAGCGCGCTGATCATCAGTACGGGGGTGACGATTCCTTCGCGCCGCAGCGCAGTGACCAGCGCCAGGCCATCAATGCCGGGCAGCATGCGGTCCAGGGTGATCACCGCGTAGTCGCCCGCACGCGCCAATGCGAGGCCGGCAGTGCCATCAACGGCAACGTCGACCTCGAAGCCATGGCTGCGCAGCTCGGTTGCGATTTCCTCCGCAGTGACAAGATCGTCCTCGATGGTGAGTACGCGCGGCATGGGCCAGTGTGCAGGTTGGATGGCTGCCATCCTCGCAACCGCTCGCGGTGACTGCAAATGAAAAATGTTTCATGCACGATTCGCAGGATTCCGCGCACGGGTCTTCTATATTCGGCGCCGAGCGTCTCCCCCCGGCGCGCGGAACCCCGGCACCCGATGAACCTCCTGCCCACCCCGTTGCCACACCACGCCCGGCCACCGCGGCTCCGACGGCCGCTGCTGCTTGCGCTCGTTCTGCTCGGCCTGCTGTCGGCCTGCGGCAAGGATGCGCCCAAGCCGGCCGGCAGGCTTCACGAGGTGGAGGTGCTGACCCTGCAGGAAAGGCCGCTGGCGATGGAACAGGAGCTGCCGGGGCGAACCATCGCATCGCAGGAGTCGGATGTGCGCCCGCAGGTGGATGGCGTGCTGGTGAAACGCCTGTTCGAGGAGGGCGAAACCGTGCGTGCCGGGCAGCCTTTGTTCCAGATCGAACCGGCCCTGTACCAGGCGGCGCTGAATCAGGCTCAGGCCAACCTGAAAACCGCCGAAGCGGCGGCAGTCACCGCACGCCTGCGCGCGCAACGGATGCAAGCGCTGGGCGGCGAGCAGCTGGCCGCGCGCCAGGACGTGGATGACGCCATCGCCAGTGGGCAGCAGGCCGCAGCCGCGGTGCAGGCGGCACAGGCGAGCCTGGATACCGCACGTACGCGGCTTGGTTTCGCCACGGTGACCGCGCCGATTGCCGGGCGCATCGGCCGTGCGCTGTTCACACCGGGGGCGCTGGTCACCTCTGGCCAGGCCGACCCGCTGGCGCGGATCCAGCAGGTCGACCCGATGAACGTGGACATCGCCCAGTCCAGCAACGAGTACCTGGCCTTGCGCCGCGCCATCGCCGACGGTGGCGTGCAGGCCACCACCGCTGCGGTGCGGCTGAGGCTGTCCGATGGCAGCGCGTATCCGTTGCCCGGCACTCTGGAATTTGCCGATATCGACGTGCAGCAGGAAACCGGCAGCATCACCCTGCGTGCACGTTTTCCCAATCCCGCCGGGCAGCTGCTGCCAGGCATGTACGTGCGCGCGCTGGTGGGGCAGGGCACCCGCCAGCAGGCGCTGCTGGTGCCACAGGCTGCGGTCGACCGCAGCCCGAAGGGCGAGGCGCAGGTGTGGGTGGTGGATGAGGGCGGCAAGGCGAAGCTGCGCCTGTTCCGCACCGCGCGTGCGGTGGGCGATCAGTGGCTGGTGCTCGATGGCCTGGCCGCCGGTGAACAGGTGGTGGTGGCCGGCACGCAGGGCCTGGCCGATGGCATGGCGGTACGGGTGAAGTCTGCGCCGGCACCGGCCGGGAAGGACTGAGCAGATGCTGCCGCGCTTCTTCATCCATCGCCCGGTGTTCGCCTGGGTGCTGGCGATCTGCATCATGGCGTTTGGCGCGATCGCCGTCAGCCAGCTGCCGGTCGAACAGTACCCGGACATCGCACCGCCACAGGTCAACATCACCGCGAACTACACCGGCGCCTCGGCGCAGACGGTGGAAGACAGCGTCACCCAGGTGATCGAACAGCAGATCAAAGGCATCGATCACCTGTTGTATTTCTCGTCGACCAGTTCGTCATCGGGGCAGGCGCGCATCACGGTCACATTCGACCAGAGCGCCAACCCGGACATTGCCCAGGTCCAGGTGCAGAACAGCGTCAACCAGGCCATCAACCGGCTGCCGCAGGAAGTGCAGCAGCAGGGCGTGACGGTCGCCAAGTCGCAGGGCGACTCGCTGATGGTGGTCTCGCTGTATGACACCAGCCGGCGCATGGAACGGGTGGATGTTTCCGACTTCCTGGTCAGCAACGTGCAGGATCCGATCAGCCGCATTCCGGGTGTCGGCGAGATCAATGTGTTCGGCTCGGCGTATGCGATGCGCGTGTGGCTGGACCCGCACAAGCTGCGCGCCTACGACCTGATGCCGGCCGACGTGCGCACGGCCATCCAGGCCCAGAACACCCAGGTCACGGCCGGCGAACTGGGCGCATTGCCATCCAGCGCAACGCAGAGCCTGAATGCCACCGTCACTGCCCAGTCGCGGCTGCAGACGCCCGAACAGTTCCGCGCGATCATCCTGCGCACGCTTCCCAGCGGCGCTGCAGTGCACCTGGGCGACGTGGCACGGGTGGAGATCGGTGCCGAGAACTACCAGACCAGCAGCTATCTCAATGGCTATCCGGCGGCGGGTTTCTCGGTCACGCTGGCCTCCGGGGCCAACGCGCTGGCCACCGCGGATGCGGTCCGTGAGGAGATCGAACGCCTGCGACCAACGTTCCCGCCCGGGCTGCAGGTCGCCTATCCGCGCGACAGCACACCGTTCGTGCGGGTCTCGATCGAGGGTGTCATCCATACCCTCATCGAGGCCATCGTGCTGGTGGTCGTGGTGATGTTCCTGTTCCTGCAGAACCTGCGTGCTACGTTGATCCCCGCGATCACGGTGCCGGTGGTGCTGCTGGGCACGTTCGGCGTGCTGGCGGTCGCCGGATTCACGATCAACACGCTCACCTTGTTTGCGATGGTTCTGGCGATCGGCCTGCTGGTCGACGACGCGATCGTGGTGGTGGAGAACGTGGAGCGCATCATCCACGACGAGCACCTGCCGCCACGCGAGGCCACCGAAAAATCGATGGGCGAGATCACCGGCGCGCTGATCGGCATCACCGTGGTGCTGGGCGCGGTGTTCCTGCCGATGGCCCTGTTCGGTGGTTCCACCGGCATCATCTACCGCCAGTTCTCGATCACCATTGCATCTGCGATGGCGCTGTCGGCGCTTGTCGCGCTGACGCTGACCCCGGCGCTGTGCGCGACCCTGCTCAAGCCATCTTCGGCGCAGAAACCGCAGGGCCGCTTCTTCAGGACCTTCAACCGGGGTGTCGAGCGCAGCCAGTTGGCCTATCAGGGAAAGCTCGGTGGCGTGGTCGCCCGGCCGCGGCGCTGGATGGCGTTCTACCTGCTGGTGGTGGTCGCCATGATTGCGCTGTACGCGCGCATGCCCACCGGCTTCCTGCCGGTGGAAGACCAGGGCCAGGTGACCTTCCAGTTCTCCACGCCGGAGGGCACGCCGATGGCGCGTACCGAAGCGCTGGGCGAGCAGATCAGCCGCTACTTCATGGAGCACGAGAAGCAGAACCTGGACGTGGTGTTCGTGGTGGTTGGCCGCAACAATGCCGGCACCGGCCAGAACGCCGGACAGGGCTTCCTCGCACTGAAACCCTGGGATGAGCGTACCGGCGACAACACCGCTGCGGCGATCATCACGCGTGCCAATGCCTACTTCCGCGGGTTGCCCGACGCCAGGGTCAATGTGCTTGCACCGCCGGCGGTGCGTGGACTGGGCCAGTCCAGTGGCTTCGAACTGTGGATGCAGGACACCAGCGCCGCCGGGCGCGTGGCCCTGCAGGCAGCGCAGGAACAGGTGGTGCGTGCGGCCGGCGAAGACGATGGGCTCACCTCGGTGCGCCTGAACGGCCTCGGCGACAAGGCCGAGCTGCGGCTGGACATCGACCATGCGCAGGCCAGCGCGCTGGGGTTGTCCCAGGCCGACATCAATTCCACCCTGTCCGCGGCCTGGGGCGGCAGCTACATCAACGATTTCCTCGACCGTGGCCGGGTCAAGCGGGTCTACATGCAGGGTGACCAGCCCTACCGCAGCGTGCCCGACGACATCGGTCAGTGGTATGTGCGCGGTGGCAACGGCCAGATGGCGTCGTTCGCCAGCTTCGCCAGCAGCCACTGGGCGCGCGGGCCCCAGCTGCAGCAGCGCTTCAACGGTCTGCCGGCGATGCAGATCCAGGGCAGTGCCGCCGAAGGACGCAGTTCGGGCGAGGCGATGCAGCGCATGCAGGCGCTGATTGCGGACCAGGCGGGATTCGACCTGCAGTGGAGTGGCCTGTCCTACCAGGAGCGGTTGGCCAGCAACCAGACGCTGTGGCTTTACCTGGCCTCGATTGCTTTCATCTTCCTGTGCCTGGCTGCGCTCTATGAAAGCTGGACGGTGCCGGTGGCCGTGGTACTGGTGATTCCCTTGGGCGTGATCGGTACCGTGCTGGCGACCACCGCGGCGGGCTTCGTCAACGACATCTACTTCCAGGTCGGTCTGCTGACCACCATCGGCCTGTCGGCGAAGAATGCGATCCTGATCGTGGAGTTCGCCGAGGCTCGCTATCGCGCGGGCAGTTCAGCGGTGGAGGCAGCGCTGCAGGGCGCACGCCTGCGCCTGCGGCCGATCGTGATGACGTCGTTGGCCTTCGTGGCCGGCGTGATTCCGTTGGCGTTGGCCACCGGTGCCGGTGCGGTCAGTCGCCGTGAGATCGGCATGAGCGTGATCGGCGGCATGGTCTCCGGCACGGTGCTGGCGGTGGTGCTGGTGCCATTGTTCTTCGTGCTGGTGCGCCGCCTCGGCCGGTCACGGCCGCAGGACTGAGGGGGGCGCGGCTGTCATCTGGCTGCCGCAGCACCATCACCCGTCCTTTGCCCAGGTGTCGCTAGCGTAGGTCGTCCCCGTCCCCCACGGAGACCTGCCATGTGGCTGCTCGATCATCTCTGGCCCGGCCGCAGACCTGTCCCTCCCCCGGTCGCTGCCGAACCACAGGCGACGCCCCGTCGGCCCTGGCTGAAACGCCCGGTGCGGGCCGGCCGCAGTGGCATGGCGCCGTGGCAGAAGGTCGCCGCACCGCCACGGCGGACGCGCCACTAGGCTAGTCGCCGCGGTCGGCCGGGTGGTTGACCCCGTCGTTGACCGGAATGATGCCCAGTGCGAACGGGTCGATGCCCTCCAGGCAGGCCACGTTGTAGCCGTACTGGTCCGGGTTGGAACGACGCCGGTGGTGGGTGTAGATGCCGCACACGCCGCAGAAATAGTGCTCGGCCACATGCGTGTTGAACTGGTACAGCTGCAGGTGGTTCTGCCCGCGCACCACCTGCAGGCCCGCGCGTGCGACGCTGGCGGCGATGGCGCCACGGCGGCGGCACATCGAGCAGTCACAGCGGCGCGGGTCGACGATGCCATCAGGCAGGTCCAGCAGCAGTTCGACCGTGCCGCAGTGGCAGGTGGCGCGATGCCGGGGTTGGACCGGAACGCCGGCCACGGAAGTGATGCCCATCGTTGCTCCTGTGAGGTGAATCTGGCCGCAGAGGCCGCCGCCGACGGTGCACCGGCCTGCCTGAACGGGCCGTAGATGCCACGGTGAACCCGCTTGTGGCTAACTATGCGGCTTCAAGACCGCGACAGGATGCCAGTGAACGCCGCAGGACGTTGGATGACAGGAAGTGCCATGGCGCTGCTGGCGCTGTGGGTGACCGGGCTGCTGGCCTATCAGTTGCCGGGGCCGGGCTGGCTGGCCACCGGCGTCGCCGGGCTGTGGCTGCTGGTTGCGCTGTGGGCGTCGTGGCGGGTCGCGCGGGGCCGTGCCTCGCGCCGCCTGGGTCTGGCGTTCGGGGCATCGCTGGCGCTGGCCGGCCTGTGGTGGCTGCTGCTGACCCCGCGCCAGGACCGGTTGTGGGCCGATGACGTGGCGCAGCGCCTGCACGTGGTGTCCTTCGATGGCCGCCACGTCGTGCTGGACAATGTGCGTGACTTCAGTTGGCGCACCGAAACCGACTACGACGCACACTGGGTGCGCCGCGAGTACGACCTGGACCAGCTGCGCTCGGCCGACCTGGTGCTGTCGTACTGGATGGGCCCGGCCATCGCCCACACCCTGATCTCGTTCGGCTTCGAGGACGGTCGCCACGTGGTGTTCTCGCTGGAGATCCGCAAGGAGCGCGGTGAGTCGTTCTCGGCGCTGGGCGGCTTCTTCCGCAAGTTCGAGATGACCCTGGTGGCGTCGGAGGAGACCGACATCATCCGCACACGCACCAACGCGCGTGGCGAGGATGTCTACCTGTACCGCCTGCATGGTATGGACCGCACGCAGCTGAAGGAACTGTTCGCTGCGTACATCGCGCAGGCCCGCGAACTGGATGCGAAGCCCGGCTTCTACAACACGCTGACCAGCAACTGCACCACCATCGTCTTCGACCTGGCCCGCCACATCGCACCGCGCCTGCCGCTGGATTACCGCCTGCTGCTGTCCGGTTACCTGGCCGAGTACGCGCAGGAGGTCGGTGCGCTCACTCCGGGGGTGCCGTACACCGAGCTGCATGCCAAGGGCCGCATCACCCGGCGTGCGCTGGACCTGGGCGATGGCCCGCACTTCTCCACCGTGATCCGCCAGGGCGTGCCCGGCACCGAGCAGGACCCACAGTAATGACCCAACTCTTTCTGACCCGCTGGCAGCGCATGCTGCCGGCGCTGCTTGCGGCCTTCCTGCTGCTGGGCAGCAGCGGCTGTGCGATGGTGACCGTCAAGCAGGTCAAATCCAGCGATTCGCTGGTCAACAAGCGCGCGGATGTGCTCAACACCGGCAAGCTCAGCCCAGCCGCGCGCGAGACGCTCAGCGCGGCGGGCCTGGACGAGTCGCAGTGCGAGAAGGACTTTCTGGTCTGCCGCAGCACGCTGCTGATGACCGATGACCTCAATGTCGAGCAGCGGCTGTCGGCGCTGTCCGAATTGTGGGTGAAGGCCGCGCTGGCGCTGACGCCGAAGAAGACCGCAGCGGGTGATCCGCCGATGAGCGATGCGGCACTGGATGCCTGGCTGGAAGCGGCGCGTTACGCGTATGCGTATCTGTTCTACAGCGGCAGGTCCCCATCCGACCGTGCCTTCGAGGACCGCCAGACGCAGGTGCGCGACTACTACAACTACGCGGCCGAGAAAGCAGCGGTGGTGCTGTTCGTGCGTGCGCGTGCGGCGGCACTTGCCGGCGAGGACTACACGAAGCCGGTCTCGGTCGGCAGCTGGTCGCTGGCCTCCAACTACCAGCAGTTGAACCTGAAGAGCATCCCGGCGCAGCTGGTGCCGGCCGGTACCGTCAGTTTCGTCGGCCTGCGCAGCACCTATCGCCGCGATGGTTTCGGCGCCGAGCTGGTGATGGTGATGGATCCGCCGAAGCTGGTCGCGCCGGTGATCGCAGCCGATGGCCCCAAGGCCGAGGCGCCGCAGGAGGATGAGGACGACGCACGCCGTGGCCGCCGCCATCGCCATGACGACTCGGTGCCTGAGTTCAGCGAGATGTCCTCGATCAACGTCACAGCGCTGCTGCGCTTCGAGGGCAGCAGCCTGGAAGACGTGATGCGCACACGCCGGGTCGAGCTGGATGCCTATTCGCCGGAAGCCACCGAGCGCATCACCCTGCACGGTGAGCAGGTACCGCTGGCCGGCAACTTCACCGCGGCCTATGGCCTGTGGCTGGCGCAGAGTGGCTTCGCCCGGCAGTCGCTGCGCACCCTGTTCGGCATGAGCGAGGGCATCGGCGAGCCGCACATCTACCTGATGCAGCCGTGGGACCCCAACCGCCGCATCATCTTCATGTTGCACGGCCTGGCCAGCAGCCCGGAAGCCTGGGTGAACCTGGCCAATGAGATCATGGGCGATCCCGAGCTGCGCCAGCAGTTCCAGGTGTGGCAGGTCTATTACCCGACCAATGCGCCGATCGCACTGAACCGCTACGAGATCGCCAATGCGTTCAACGACACGCTGAAGCATTTCGACCCCAACGGCAGCACGCGTGCATCGAAGGACATGGTCTACATCGGCCACAGCATGGGCGGTGTACTGGCGCGGCTGCTGGTGAGCGACTCGGGCGACGTGCTGTGGAATGACCTGCTGGCCAACTACGACCTGAAGGGTGAACGGCTGAAGCGGGTGCAGAACAAGCTGGGGCCGCTGCTGCATTTCAAGGCACAGCCGAACGTGGAACGCGCGATCTTCATCGCCGCACCGCACCAGGGTACCGACATCGCCGGCAACAAGGTCGGCCGCCTGATCGGTCGCCTGGTGCGCCTGCCGCTGACCATTCTCGGCAAGTTCGAGGACGTGTTCATGGCACTGGCGCAGGCCGAGCAGCAGGTCGATGGCACCGCCAAGCCGAAGATCCCGAACAGCATCGACAACCTCAAGGCCAGCGATCCGTTCGTGAAGGCCGCCGCACAGCTGCCGATCGAAGCGGGCCTGAAGTACCACTCGATCATCGCCCAGCGCAAACCGGAACTGCGGGTGGAGAAGTCCGATGACGGGCTGGTGCCGTACTGGAGCGCACACCTGCCGGGCGCATTGTCGGAGAAGGTGATCATTTCCGGCCACAGCGTGCAGGAGACCCCGCAGGCGGTGCTGGAGGTGCGGCGCATCCTGCACCGGGATATTGATGACATGGGGACTGGCACCCGGTAGTGCCGGCCGCTGGCCGGCAATCCCGCAATGCAGCGGCGTTACACCCGCCGCGCGATCACCGTGGCCAGCAGCGCCAGGCCGAAGGTGATCGCCAGGCACAGCACGTAACCGGTGTGGGGTGCGCTTTGCACGAACAGCGCGAACAGCGCGCCGGAAACCGCCAGCGCGGTGGTCACCGACAGGGCCTCGCTCAGCTGCAGTGCCGAGGTGTTGGCACCCTGCTCCTGCGGCGCCGACAACGACAGCGTCAGCACCGACAGGCTTGCGTAGATCATGCCCATGCCGAAGCCGGTCACGGCCCAGCCGAGCAGCGACACCGGCAGTGGCACCACGTTGAACAGCACCGCCAGCGTTGCGGCGATGCCGACCGTCATCATCGTCGTGCCCACCCGCAACAGCTGCTGGCGCGACCAGCCACGCTGCTGGTGACCCTGCAGCCATGAACCGGCGAACCAGCCCAGTGCGCCAAGACTGAGCGCGGCACCGGCCCAGCTGGGCGAGAGCCCGCGTTCGCGCTGCAGCAGCAGCGGCAGGTAGGCCTCGCAGGCGAAGAAGGCGGCCGCCGCGACGCCGCGCAGCGCGATCACGCTGGGCAGGCCACGGCGCAGGATCAGTGTTCCGGGCGGAAGCAGTCGATGCACGCAGAACAGCAGCGCCAGCATCGCCACGCCGATGCAGAGCAAGGCAGGCAGGCCCTGTTGCTGACCGCCGAAGTAGAGCAGCAGCGCCGCCAGCGAGGCACCACTGGCCCAGCGCACAACGTTGCCTCGCCCATCGTCGGCGAGGCCGCCATCGGTGGGCTGCATGCGCGTGAGTGCCGGGCGCAGCAGCAGCGCGGCCGGAATGGCCAGCAGTGGCACGGCCAGGAACACCCAGCGCCAGCCGAGATGCTGCACGATCAGCCCGCTCAGCGCGGGGCCGATCATGGACGGCACCACCCAACCGGCCGAGAAGGCGGCGAATACCTTCGGCCGCAGGTGCTCGGGGTAGCTGCGGCCGACCATCACATACAGCGAAACCGAGATCGCGCCCGCGCCGAGGCCCTGCAGCAGCCGCCCCGCCACCAGCATGCCCATGCGCATCGCGAAGCCGGCCAGCAGCAGGCCCAGCACGAAGCAGCCCAGGCCGTACCACAGCGGCCTGGCGGGCCCGTGGCGGTCGGCCCAGCGCCCGGCCAGGGTCATGCCGATCACGCTGGTGGCCAGGGTGCCGCCGAAGGCGAGGGCGTACAGGCGCAGGCCATCCAGCGCCTCGGCCACGGTCGGCATGGCGGCCGCTACCGCCAGGGCTTCGAAGGCATGCAGCGCCACCAACGCCACCATGCCGATGGTGGTGGCGCGGTAGCGCGGGGACAGGATCGACGTATCCGCCGGTGTACTGGCGTTGGCGGGGGCGAGCGTGGGGGTCATACGGGTCAGATGCGGGCCGCGCTTGTCAACTGGCGGCGAAGATAGCAGCATGACACCTCAACTGCAGTTGAGGTCAAGCAATGGTGTCCCAGGAACTGAGCGTTGGCGAAGTCTCCCAGCGCAGTGGCGTGGCGGTTTCCGCGCTGCATTTCTACGAGCGCAAGGGGCTGATCAGCAGCCTGCGCACCTCCGGCAACCAGCGTCGCTACAGCCGTGACGTGCTGCGACGGTTGGCCGTGATCCGTGTCGCGCAACGGGTGGGCATGCCACTGGAAGCCGTCGGCCGTGCCTTCGAAAGCCTGCCCGAGGGCCGCGCACCGACCAAGGCCGACTGGGCCAAGCTGTCCGCGCGCTGGCGCACCGAGCTGGAGGAGCGCATCCATATGCTGGAACTGCTGCGCGACGAACTGACCGGCTGCATCGGCTGTGGCTGCCTGTCGCTGCAGCGTTGCCGCCTGGCCAACCCCGGTGACGTCCTCGGCGAACGCGGCGACGGCCCGATGCGCTGGGAGTGACCCGCGAAAAGGGGACGGAGGGGATTATGTCGTTTGTGCATTAACGACTTAATCCCCTCCGTCCCCTTTTTTCTTACCAGACCGTGATCGTCTCGCCGCTCTGGATGCCCTCCACTGCACGCTGGAAGGCCAGCGCCGCGCGTTGCGCGCTTACCGCTTCAAAGCCCGGGAAGTAGGGGCCGTACGCCGCCATCGATTCGATCAGCACGTTCGGGCTGACCACGTTGATGCGCAGGCCACGTGGCAGCAGCTCCAGTGCTGCCGCACGCACGAAGCCTTCCAGTGCGGCGTTCACGGCGGTGGCATTGACGCCATCGCGGATCGGTTGGGCGCTGATGATGCCGCTGGTCAGGGTGATCGAACCGCCGGCGTTGAGGTGGTGCTGGGCGGCCAGTGCCAGCCGCACCTGCCCCAGCAGCTTGTCCTGCAGCCCGATGTTGAACTGTGCTGGCGTCATCTGCTGCAACGGTCCGAAGTGCACCGAGCCGGTGGTGGAGATCACCGCATCGACCGGGCCGGTACGCGCGAACAGTTCGGCGACGCTGGCGTCATCGGTCAGGTCCACGCGCAGTTCGCCGCTGCTGCGGCCGGCGGCGAGAATCTGATGCTGCTGGCCGAGCTGGTGGGCGACTGCCTGGCCGAGCGTGCCGCTGGCACCGACGAGGAGGATCTTCATGGCCGTTCCTTGGGTGAGGGGGTGAGCGCAGTCTGCGCCGTCACAGTGGAGTTAGGTAAGCGGCGTATGCTTCGCAGATTCCTAATTCTGGATTAGTAATGGATACCCTTCGCTGCATGCAGGCCTTCGTTGCCGTGGCCGAGCGCGGGAGCTTCGCCGGCGCCGCCGAACAGCTGCAGGTCTCGGCGGTGATGGTCGGCAAGTACATCCAGCAGCTGGAGGCGCACCTGGGCACCGCGTTGCTGCAACGGAACACCCGCCGCCAGCGCCTGACCGAAGCCGGCAGTGCCTACCTGGCCGGGTGCCGGCAAGTGCTGGAGCAGGTGCAGCAGGCCGAGGCCGATGTGGCCGGCCTGCAGATACAGCCACGCGGGCTGCTGCGGGTCAGCGCACCCACCACCTGGGGCAGCTGCGTGCTGGCGCCACAACTGGCCGGCCTGCTGCGCGCGCAGCCGCAGTTGAACATCGAACTGGATCTGAGCAACCGCCGTGTGGACCTGATCGAGGACGGCTTCGACGTTGCGATCCGGGTCGGGCCACTGCCGTCGCAGGAGGTGGTGGCGCGGCCGCTGCCACCGTATGCGATGAGCCTGTGTGCGGCACCGTCCTACCTGCGCCGGCGCGGCACGCCGCGTACGCCCGCGGATCTGCAGGGGCATGATTGCCTGAGCCACCTGGCCTGGCGCGGCGGGCATGGTTGGCAGCTGGCCAACGGCGAATACGTGGACTGGGAGGCGCGGCTCACCTGCAACGATGGTGTCGCGCTGCGCGAAGCCGCGGTGGCCGGCGCGGGGCTGGTGTTGCAGCCGACCGCACTGCTGGCGGCGGAGATCGCAGCAGGTCGGTTGAAGCCGCTGCTGCGCGACTACCTGCCCGAACCACGGCCGATGCACCTGATCTACCTGCCCGACCGCAGGCCGCGCCCGCGGTTGCAGTGCTTCGTCGATTTCGTCATGACCACATTGGGGCAATGAGCATCCACGCCAGGCGTGGATGACGGGGGGTGCCGACCGTTGGTCGGCACGCATCGGGATCAATCATTCGCCGCAGACAGTTCCTGCCCACGCACCTGTGCGGCACGCAGTGCGGTGTCCACCAGGGCCTCGAAGCCACCGGCCTGGAAGCTCTCGATCGCGGCCTGGGTGGTGCCATTCGGCGAGGTCACGCGGCGGCGAAGCTCGGCCGGGCTCTCACCGGCTTCATCAAGCATGCGCGAGGCACCCAGCAGGGTCTGCACCACCAGCGTGCGCGCGGCGTCGGCTGGCAGGCCCTGGGCAATACCCGCCGCTTCCATCGCTTCGGCCAGCAGGAACACATAGGCCGGGCCACTGCCGGATACGGCAGTCACTGAATCCATCAGCGCCTCGCTGTCGATCCACACCGTGCGCCCGGCACTGGCCAGCACCTTCTCGGCCTGTGCGTGCTGCTGCGTGTCCACCGACGGTGTGGCGAACAGGCCGGTCACACCGGCGCCGAGCAGGGCCGGGGTGTTGGGCATCGCGCGCACTACCGGCAGGTTGCCGCCCAGCCAGCGTTCCAGCTGCGCGCTGGTGATACCGGCGGCAATCGACACCACCAACGGCTGGTTTGCCTGGGCCAGTGCCCGCAGCGACTGGCAGACCTCACGCAGCACCTGCGGCTTCACCGCCAGCAGCCAGGTGCTGCCCTGCGCGGCGGCATCTGAGGCGTTGTCATGCACCTGCACACCGAAGTCGGCGGCCAGCGCCTGGCGCAGTTCGGCCACCGGTTCGGCGACGTGGATGTGCGCGGCGGGTGTGCCCTGGCGGATCAGGCCGGCGATCAGGCTGCGCGCCATGTTGCCGCCGCCGATGAAAGTGATGGAATCAGCTGCCATGGAAAGCTCCTTGGAAAGTCAGGCTGGGCGCGGGCGCGCGCCGAACAGTGCGGTACCGATCCGCACCAGGGTGGCACCCTCGGCGATGGCTTCGGCGTAGTCGCTGCTCATGCCCATCGACAGCGTGTCGATCTGCGTGTGCTGGGCAGCCAGCGACTGGAAAAGTGTGCGCATGCGCACGAATGCATCCCGACGGCGCTCGGCCTCGGGCCATGGCGCGGGAATCGCCATCAGTCCGCGCAGGCGCAGGGTGGGTTCGGCGGCAATTGCGGCGGCGAGTACGTCCACTTCCTCCGGTGCACAGCCATGCTTGCTGGATTCGTCGTCGATGTTGACCTGGATCAGCACGTTCAGCGGGCCGCGCGCGGCCGGGCGATGGCGCGCAAGCGCCGTTACCAGCTTGGGCCGGTCCAAGCTCTGCACCCAGTCGAAGTGGCTGGCCACGGCATCGGCCTTGTTCGACTGCAGGTGGCCGATCAGGTGCCACTCCAGCGCCAGGTGCTGCAGCGCCTGCATCTTGGCCAGCGCTTCCTGCACATAGTTTTCGCCGAAGGCATGCTGGCCCTGTGCGGCCAGCGCGGCCACGGCCTCGGCCGGCTGGGTCTTGGACACCGCCAGCAGGCGTGGATCGGGCCTGCCCGCGGTCTCGGCGGCGGCATGCAGGTTGCTCAGGATCTGGGGCAGGGGAGTGGCCACGTAACGCGTTCCGTTGAATCAGGAGGCTATACTGCCGCTCGGGGAAAGATCCTTCCAGTCGAAGCCGTTATTGGGGAGTAGCCGCTCATGGATATCGCCGAGCTGTTGGCGTTTTCCGTAAAGAACAAAGCGTCCGACCTGCACCTGTCCGCAGGCCTGCCGCCGATGATCCGCGTGGACGGCGACGTTCGCCGGATCAACATCCCAGCCCTGGACCACAAGCAGGTCCATGCGCTGGTGTACGACATCATGTCCGACAAGCAGCGCCGCGATTACGAGGAATTCCTCGAAGTGGACTTCTCCTTCGAGATTCCGTCGCTGGCGCGCTTCCGTGTGAACGCGTTCAACCAGAACCGCGGTGCCGGTGCGGTGTTCCGTACCATTCCGTCCGAGGTGCTCACCCTCGAGGACCTGGCCTGCCCGCCGCTGTTCCGCGAAGTGATCCAGCAGCCGCAGGGCCTGATCCTGGTGACCGGTCCGACCGGCTCGGGCAAGTCGACCACGCTGGCGGCGATGATCGACTACATCAACAAGAACGAATACGGCCACATCCTCACCGTCGAGGATCCGATCGAATTCGTGCACACCTCGCAGAAGTGCCTGATCAACCAGCGCGAAGTGCACCGTGACACGCATGGCTTCAACGAAGCGCTGCGCTCGGCGCTGCGTGAGGACCCGGACATCATCCTGGTCGGCGAACTTCGTGACCTGGAAACCATCCGCCTGGCACTGACCGCCGCGGAAACCGGCCACCTGGTGTTCGGCACCCTGCATACCAGCTCGGCGGCCAAGACCATCGACCGCATCATCGACGTGTTCCCGGCCGGCGAAAAGCCGATGGTGCGCTCGATGCTGTCCGAATCGCTGCGTGCGGTGATCTCGCAGGCGCTGCTGAAGAAGGTTGGTGGCGGTCGTACCGCTGCGTGGGAAATCATGGTCGGCACCCCGGCCATCCGCAACCTGATCCGTGAGGACAAGGTGGCGCAGATGTACTCGGCCATCCAGACCGGCCAGCAGTACGGCATGATGACCCTGGACCAGCACCTGCAGGACCTGGTCAAGCGCAGCCTGATCACCCGCAACCAGGCCCGCGACTACGCCAAGGACAAGCGCCTGTTCGAGTAAGGCGGGGCAGCCACGGGCGACGCGTGCAATGGCGCGGCCGCTCCGTGTTGTTTCCTCCACCGACCGTTACCTGGTAAACCGCTTTTCCGGGAGCCTGCTGTGAACACCACCGCGACCACCATCGATTTCACTTCGTTCCTCAAGCTGATGGCGCACCAGCGCGCCTCGGACCTGTTCATCACTGCGGGCATGCCGCCGGCGATGAAGGTCAACGGCAAGATCTCGCCGATCACGCAGACCCCGCTCACGCCGCAGCAGAGCCGCGACCTGGTGCTCAACGTGATGACCCCGGCGCAGCGCGAGGAATTCGAGAAGACCCACGAATGCAACTTCGCCATCGGCCTGTCCGGTGTCGGTCGTTTCCGCGTGAGCTGCTTCTACCAGCGCAACCAGGTGGGCATGGTGCTGCGTCGCATCGAGACGCGCATTCCGACCGTGGAAGAGTTGAGTCTGCCGCCGATCATCAAGACGCTGGCGATGACCAAGCGCGGCATCATCCTGTTCGTCGGTGCCACCGGCACCGGTAAGTCAACGTCGCTGGCGGCGATGATCGGTTACCGCAACCAGAACTCGACCGGCCACATCATCACCATCGAAGACCCGATCGAATTCGTGCACAAGCACGAGGGCTGCATCATCACCCAGCGTGAAGTCGGCATCGATACCGACAGCTGGGAAGCGGCGCTGAAGAACACCCTGCGCCAGGCGCCGGACGTGATCATGATTGGCGAAGTGCGTACCCGCGAAGGCATGGACCATGCCATCGCGTTCGCCGAAACCGGCCACCTGGTGCTGTGCACCCTGCATGCCAACAACGCCAACCAGGCGATGGACCGCATCGTCAACTTCTTCCCGGAAGACCGCCGCAACCAGCTGCTGATGGACCTGTCGCTGAATCTCAAAGGCGTGGTCGCGCAGCAGCTGATTCCTTCGCCCGATGGCCGCTCGCGCAAGGTGGCGATGGAGATCCTGCTGGGCACGCCGCTGGTGCAGGACTACATCCGCGATGGCGAGATTCACAAGCTGAAGGAAGTGATGAAGGACTCGGTCCAGCTGGGCATGAAGACCTTCGACCAGAGCCTGTTCGAGCTGTACCAGGCCGGTGAGATCAGCTACGAGGACGCACTGCGTTACGCCGATTCGCAGAACGAGGTGCGCCTGCGCATCAAGCTCAGCCAGGGCGGCGACGCGCGTACCCTGTCGCAGGGGCTGGATGGCGTGGAGATCTCCGAGATCCGGTGACCTGGCGATGTGTAAAGTCGACTGACAGTCGACTCTACCGGGCGCGCGGGCGATTGATGAATTCCGGTCATGACCGACTGCCGTCCAGCCGGTTCAATCCATCGCCAATGCAGGCGTATCGTCAGCGCTCCCCTCTCTGGAGCACGACGATGCAGACACGTGAACTCGGCCGCAGCGGCCTGAAGGTTTCCGCCCTGGGCCTGGGCTGCATGGGCCTGACCCATGCCTACGGCCAACCGGTCGAAACGGGCCAGGGCATTGCCCTGCTGCACGCCGCCGTCGAGCGCGGCGTGACCTTCTTCGACACCGCCGAGGTGTACGGCCCGTACACCAACGAAGACCTGCTCGGCCAGGCCCTGGCACCCTACCGCGACAGGCTGGTGATCGCCACCAAGTTCGGCTTCAAGGATGCGCGCACCGATGCTGGCCTGGACAGCCGCCCGGAGAACATCCGTGCCGTGGCCGAAGCCAGCCTCAAGCGCCTGCGTACCAACCATATCGACCTGTTCTACCAGCACCGCGTCGACCCGAACGTGCCGATCGAGGATGTGGCCGGCACCGTGCGTGACCTGATCGCCGAGGGCAAGGTCGGTCACTTCGGCCTGTCCGAGGCCAGCGCCGCCACCGTGCGCCGCGCGCATGCGGTGCAGCCGGTGGCCGCCGTGCAGAGCGAGTACTCGCTGTGGTGGCGCGAACCGGAGCGCGAACTGCTGCCGACGCTGCAGGAACTGGGCATCGGCTTCGTGCCGTTCAGCCCGCTCGGCCGCGGCTTCCTGACCGGCGCGATCAACGCCGATACCACTTTCGACGCCAACGACTTCCGCAACACCGTGCCGCGTTTCGAAGTGGAGGCACGCCGCGCCAACCAGGCGCTGGTGGATCGCATCAGTACGATTGCTGCGGCACGTGGCGCGACCCCGGCGCAGGTGGCGCTGGCCTGGCTGCTGGCGCAGGCGCCGTGGATCGTGCCGATTCCGGGCACCACCAAGATCCATCGCCTGGAAGAGAACCTGGGCGCGGCCGACCTGCAGCTGGCGCCGGAGGAACTGCAGCGCATCGCACAGGCGCTGGATGAAGTGTCGATCGTCGGCGAGCGCTACAACGCGCAGCGTGCGGCGCAGGCCAAGGGCTGACCACCCGGCGGGTGCGGACCGTTGGTCCGCACTCCTTGAGCCTCACCCCATCGGCCCACGCAGCGCATCAAGCACCGTGCGCATCGCCACGGTGACGTGGCGGCGCGACGGGTAGTACGCGTAGTAGCCATCGAAGTGGGGGCACCAGTCGTCCAGCACCGACTGCAGCCGGCCATCGTCCAGCATCGGCTGCACCTGGTCTTCCGGCAGCCAGGCCAATCCGCTGCCGGCCAGCGCAGCGGCGCGGGTCATGCCCATGGTGTTGAAGGTCCACTGGCCGGTGACGCGCACGCTCAGTTCGTTGCCATCCTGGCCGAAATCCCACGGCATCAGCCCGCCATGCGTGGGCAGGCGCAGGGTCACGCAGTTGTGGTCTGCCAGCTCGTCCGGATGCCGTGGCACCACATGCTGGCGGAAGTAGCTGGGCGCGCCGACCACGCGCATGCGCAGCGGCGGGCTGATCGGCACAGCGACCATGTCGCGCGCCAGCCGCTCGCCGAGGCGGATGCCGATGTCATAGCGCTCGGCCACGATGTCGGCCAGCCCGTAGTCGGCGGCCAGTTCCACCTTCAAATCCGGATACTGCTGCAGCAGCGGCGCCAGCCGTGGCCATGCGATGTACTCGGCGGCGTGGCCGGTGGCATTGATGCGGATGGTGCCGGCCGGGCGTTCGCGGTACTCGGCCAGCGCGGCCAACCCATCCTCGATCTCGGCCAGGCGTGGGCCCAGGGTATCGAGCAGGCGGGCCCCGGCTTCGGTGGTGGAGACGCTGCGGGTGGTGCGGGTCAGCAGGCGCACGCCGAGGCGCTGTTCCAGGCCGCGCATTGCATGGCTGAGCGCGGACTGGGATATGCCCAGCTGGGCGGCGGCCTTGGTGAAGCTGCCCTCGCGGGCAACGTGGACGAAGGCCTGCAGGTCGTTGAGATTTTCACGGGGCATGACGGGATGATACGGCCGGGCTGCGCCCGGCACCTGCCGAATCAACGTCAACGGCAACGTCAAAAGCTGGCTTCCCGTGGGAGGCGAGGTGGCTCAGGTTGCGGGGGACGGCGCAAGTACGTCCATGTAGCCTCGGTCGCGCTTGCTCGTGTGCGCTGTCCTGCGCACACGGCAAGACCGGGGTTGGGCGTCCTGCCCAACCCGCCCGAGGCATGCCTCGGGCCCATGGCGCTCACGCCCCCGCAACCTGAGCCACCCCGCCTTTGACAGTTTCCCGCGAGCTGTTGGAACGGCTTCGACCCCATTCTGTGTAGGCGTGTGGGGATGTCGATTTCAGGGACTGTGGTTCGTCGAATGAATGACTTCAACGGGAGCTGCACATGAGCACTGACACCAAGCCGAAAGGCCCGGCCTCGTATTTCCCCTCCATCGAGAAGACCTACGGGCAGCCGGTGGCGCACTGGTTCGGCCTGCTGGCGGGGAAGAAGGGCCTGAAACACATGGAGCTGGTCAGCTTCCTGAAAAGTGAGCATGGGCTGGGCCATGGCCATGCCAACGCGTTGGTGGCACATCATCTGGCCGGCAAGGGCTGAGCAGGGGCGGGCCGGGGCAGGGCAAGTCGCATTCAGCTGAACGATTTCATCTGCAACTGTCATGCAGATCGTGTCTAATACCGCTCCCCACCTGCTGTTCCCCACCCGTATGTCCCTTCCCTCCCATGGCCCCGCGCCGTGCGACGACGCTGACGGCCACCTGGTCACCGCCGGCCCGCTGACCCCGCCGCCCGATAGCGCCGGCACCACCGCCGACGAAAAAGCGCTGCGCCACTCGATCGCCGAGGATGTGCAGGGCATGGTGCTGGCCACGATGGTGGCCTCGCTGGGCCTGGCCATCTTCGCCAAGAGTGGGCTGATGATCGGCGGCATGGCCGGCATGGCGTTCCTGCTGCATTACGCGCTGGACTGGAACTTCGGCGTGGTGTTCGTGCTGGTCAATCTGCCGTTCTACTGGGTGGCGGTGCGGCGCATGGGCTGGGAATTCACCCTGAAGACCTTCGCCGCGGTCACCGCCTGCGGCGTGCTGACCGACCTGCTGCCGCGCTGGATCGACTTCTCGCACATCCACCCGCTGTATTCGGCGATCGTCGGTGGCGCATTGTCCGGCCTGGGCATCCTGTTCTTCATCCGTCACCGTGCCAGCCTCGGCGGTATCGGCATCCTGGCGGTGTACCTGCAGCGCACCCGTGGCTGGAGCGCGGGCAAGGTGCAGATGTCCTACGACGCCTGCCTGATGGTGGCCGCGTTCTTCGTGCTGTCGCCTTCCAAGGTGCTGTATTCGGCCATCGGCGCGGTGGTGCTCAGCCTGGTGCTGATGTTCAACCACCGCCCCGGCCGCTACATGGGCGTGTGATCGCGCTCTCCGCGTTCGCCGGGCATGGCCCGGCGCTACTACGTGGCGGTTCCGGTAGCGCCGGGCCATGCCCGGCGGCCGTCCTTCAACGTACGGCGGCCTGCAGCCACGGCGGCGACAGCGTCAGCAGCCGCGCATGCACCGGGCAATCCTCGGCGTGCGCGCCGGGCAGGTAGCCCAGGCTCATCAGGAATTCGCCGGTGATCTCGCCGCCGGTGAAGCGGAAGGTCTTCTTGAACAGCTTCACCCAGTCGGCCTTGCTGCGCGGGTGATGCGCATCCAGCCACGCCGCGAAGCTGCCATGGCTGGCCCGCAGCTGCTGGATCACCTGCGCGTTGTGGATCGCCGCCAGTACCTTCAGCCGGTTGCGGATGATGCCCGCGTCCGACAGCAGGCGTTCGATGTCCTGCTCGGCATACGCTGCCACGCGGTCCACATCGAAGCCGTCATAGGCCGCGCGGAAACCCTCGCGCTTCTTCAGGATCGTTTCCCAGCTCAGCCCGGCCTGGTTGATCTCCAGTACCAGCCGCTCGAACAGTTCGCGCTCGTCACGCTGCGGGAAGCCGTACTCGTTGGCGTGGTAGTAGTCGTGCACCGGATGGCCCGGGGCGATGAGGCAGTAGCCGCTCATGGGGAAGACTCGTTGGATTCGGGTTCGGGATCGATGGCCAGCGCAGGGCGCCCGCCGATGGACAGCATCGGCCAGCGCGGCGGTTCGAGAGTGAGTTCGCCATCGCGCAGGGCCTGGTTGATCGCCTCGGCCTGGCCGCTGACGGTGCCGAACAGCGAGCCGGCCCGGCGCCACTGGGCATCCCTGCCACGTGCGTACAGCACGCAGTCGGGGCCACGGTGGGTGTACAGCTCGCACAGCAGCACTTCGCCGGTGCCGTCGCCGTCCAGGTCGCGATGCACGATCAGGCAGTCGCGCTCGCTCTGGGCGCAGGATTCACCATTGATCGAACGTGTGGCCAGTGCCTGCCACCAATCCTCCGGTGGCGAGCTGGATCCCTTGGCCAGCTTCAGCGCGCGCTGCAGGGCGACGACGTCCTGCGGCCCCTTGTCGAGGCGCTGTCCGTCGTCCCAGCGTGACGTACGTGCCAGCGCGGCCGCGATCACCTGTGGCGCATTGGCATCGGCGGTGATGGCCGGATCACGCTGCAGCTCGCGCAGCGCCTGCACGCCACGGCGCCCAAGATCGAAGCGCAGCACGTTGACGTCGCTGCTGGTGATTGCCGGCGGGTCCGCGCGCAGCCGCGCCAGCTGGCTGGACAGGGTCAGCCGCACCGGGTCCAGCAGCGGCGAGTTGCCCAGCAATGCCAGTGCCAGCACCGCCCAGCACATCCAGCGGTTGACCGGCTCCAACATCTGCAACCAGCGCCCCTGCCGGCGCAGCACCGCCAGCGCGTAGCCCACGGCATAACCGGCCACGGCCAACGCGACGAGTACTGCCCAGAACCGGTCCACGGTCCAGCCGTACTGCACCACGCGCAGGCCCAGCGCGTACAGTGCCAGCGCCGCGTAGACCGGCAGCGCCAGCAGGCTGGCTTCAACAAGGCGGCGCAGCAGCAGGGGGTAGGGGGCGCTGTCTTCCCCCTGCTGGTAGACCGCATTGGTGAACGTCACCAGCAACAGCGACAGCACCAGCAGCAGGCTGGCCGCCGAACGGGTCTTCCACAAGGGTTCCAGCCCGGTAAGCGGCAGGCTCAGCACGAACAGCACGGCGATGAACGACAGCAGCGGCAGCAGCCCGCGGCAGATCGCGAACAGCACCTGGCGGGTGATCTGGATCGCGCGGTGCTGGGTGCGCCCGATCAGCACGCCGAACCCGGTCAGGCTGCCGGTGGCCAGCGCGATGAACGCGTCCTGCCGGAACAGGTCGCGGAAGAACGTCACCTCCAGCAGCTGGAACAGCGCCGCCCACAGCCACAGCAGCAGCCAGGTCAGCCCGGTGAACAGTGCGGCGAGAGCCAGGGTCAAACCGTTCTGCCAGGCGCGCTCGAACAACTCGGGGTAGCTGGCACGCCAATGCCCGTGCTGCAGCTGGAACTGCCACCAGGGCAGGGCCACGAACACCGCCACGGCCATGCCCAGGGTCAGCGGGAACTGCAGCGCGCCCGATTCCAGTGCGGTCTCGCCATTGAGGTTCCAGCCGATCCAGGCGGCCAGCGCCAGCACCACCGCCGAGCCGAGCGCGGCCTGCAGCCACAGGCGGCGCTGGCCCAGCTCGACCAGGCTCAGCGCCACCGCGCTGGGAATGGCCAGCACCCAGGCGTACCAGCAGTAGCGCCAGCCGATATCGCGGAAGGGCCAAGCATCGGACAGCTCCTGCGCGGCGTACAGCATCAGGCCCTGCAGCAGGGCGATCAGGACGATGGCGCTGCGTGCCGGCAGGCTCAGGGGCGAAGAGGGCTGCATCGATGACCTTCCATGGCAAAGCACCATCCTAGCCCATCGCTGCACGCGCCCATCGCGCGACCATATCGGCCCCAGCAGGTAGAATGGGGCCATGCCTGTAACGCCGACCTCCCTTGCCGATCACCTGCTCGTCGCGCTGCCGTCGCTGCTCGACGCGACCTTTGCCCGCAGCGTCGCGCTGATCTGCCAGCACGACGAGAACGGGGCGATGGGCGTGCTGGTCAACCAGCCTTCCGAGTACACGCTGGGTGAAGTGCTTGCACAGATGGACATCACCACCGGTGATGGCGACCTGCAGGCGCGCATGGTGCTCAACGGCGGCCCGGTGCATCCGGAGCGCGGCTTCGTCATCCATGACGACGCGCGGGCGTGGGATTCCAGCCTGACCGTGGGCGACGGCCTGTACCTGACCACCTCGCGCGACATCCTCGAAGCGATGGCGCGCGGCGAAGGCCCGGCCAATGCCGTGGTCACCCTTGGCTGTGCCGGTTGGGGCGCAGGGCAGCTGGAAAGCGAGCTGTCCGAGAACAGCTGGCTGACGGTGCCGGCCGATGCCGAACTGGTGTTCCAGCTGCCGCTGGAGCAGCGCTGGCAGGGGGCGGCCTCGCGTATCGGCGTGGACCTGTTCCGGCTGACGGATTACAGCGGCCATGTCTGAGCCGGTCGCGCCCGCACCGGTTCCTGCTGTCCCGGCGATCCGCCGTGATGGCACCGTTCTGGGTTTCGATGTCGGCTCGCGACGGATCGGCGTGGCTATCGGCAGTGCCTTCGCCGCGCATGCGCGCGCGGTGGCCGTGGTCGATGTGCACGGCAACGGCCCGGACTGGACCGCGATCGAGCGCCTGCTCAAGGAATGGAAGCCCGATGGCCTGGTGGTCGGCGACCCGCTGACCCTGGACGGCCAGGACCAGCCCAACCGCAAGCGTGCGCAGGGCTTCGCCCGCCAGCTGCGGGAACGTTTCAAACTGCCGGTGGTGATGATCGACGAGCGTTCCAGCTCGGTCGAGGCCGCCCGCCGCTTCGCCGTCGAGCGCGCCGAAGGGCGCAAGCGCCGCCGTGATGCGGCCGCCCTCGATGCCGTGGCCGCGGCGGTGATCATCGACCGCTGGCTGTCGTCCCCCGACGACGCCACCCCCATTCCCTGACTGCCCGACACCGCCATGACCGCCCAGCAAATCGATGCCTCCGGACGCCTGCGCCACCTGCTGACCCTGGAGGGCCTGCCGCGCGAGACCCTGCTGCAGCTGCTCGATCGGGCAGGGCAGATCCGCGATGCCGCAGTCGGCCGCGTCGGCAACAAGCGCCACGTATTGGCCGGTTCGGCGGTGTGCACGCTGTTCTTCGAACCGTCCACGCGCACCCGCAGCTCGTTCCAGCTGGCCGCACAGCGGCTGGGCGCCGACGTACTGAATTTTGATGCCTCGACCTCGTCCACGCGCAAGGGCGAAACCGCCTGCGACACGCTGCGCAACCTGGAAGCGATGGGCGTGCGCGGTTTCGTGGTGCGCCACCCGGATGATGGCGCCGTGGCCGCACTGGCCGACGCTGCGGGCGAGGGCACCGCACTGATCAACGCCGGCGACGGCCGCAGTTCGCACCCGACCCAGGGCCTGCTGGACATGCTGACCCTGCGCCAGGCCAAGGGCCCGGATTTCTCGAAGCTGAAGGTAGTGATCGTCGGCGACGTGAAGCACTCGCGCGTGGCCCGCACCGACCTGCATGCGCTGCGCACGCTGGGCGTGGGCGAGATCCGCGTCTGCGGCCCGCAGTCGCTGCTGCCGGACGACGAGACCCTGAAGGGCTGCGTGGTCGGCGATGATTTCGACGCGATGCTGGAAGGCGTCGACGCGCTGATGATGCTGCGCCTGCAGCGCGAGCGCATGGAAGAAGGCCTGGTGCCGTCGCTGGAGCAGTATCACACGCAGTACGGCCTGACCACCGAGCGCCTGGCCCGCGCCGGCAAGGATGCGGCGGTGCTGCACCCGGGCCCGATCAACCGCGGCGTGGAAGTGACCGACGAGGTGGCCGATGGCCCGCAGTCGTGGGTGCTGCGCCAGGTCGCCAACGGCGTCGCCGTGCGCATGGCCGTGCTGGAAACCCTGCTGGGCTGATCCCCGCTTGGTAGGTGTCAACCTAGGTTGGCACCCACTGCTTTGGTAGATGCCAACCTTGGTTGGTACTGCTGCTGTGGTAGGCGCCAACCTTGGTTGGCGCTGTTGTTCTGGTGGGTGCCAACCTTGGTTGGCACTGCCCTACCCGGGCGAAGGTGATTTCCCGATATTCAGGGAACATGCGCCCGTCCATGCTCTTCTGCATGAACAGCGCCCGCCTCCTGCTGGGCCGTCACTCCACTATTGGCCAGAGCTACATCCTCACAACGAACGTGCATGGCCGGGCGGCACTGTTCGCCAACGACGCCGTTGCGGATACCGCCATGCAGGAGTTCCGGCGTCTGGATCTGGAAGGTCTGACCCATTCGATTGCCTACGTGGTCATGCCGGATCACATCCACTGGTTGATGCAACTGCGCGCGGCATCGCTCGACGTTGTCATGAAGCGCTTCAAGTCGCGTACGGCCGTGCACGCAAACAGGGTACTGGGCAGGATGGGGCGCTTCTGGCAGTCCTGCTATCACGATCATGCAGTCCGCTCTGATGAATCGCTGTTCCGGCACGCGATGTATGTGATGGCGAATCCGATCAGGGTGGGGCTGGCAACGCAGCTTGGCCAGTACCCGCATGCGTGGTGTCAGTGGGAACTCGAAGGTTCTGCCAAGGCGGAGTTCATGGGGGCGGACAGATAGTGCCAACCAAGGTTGGCACCCACCGAAACCAGGATCCAACCAGGATAGACAGCCACTGGAGCCAGGATCCAACCCTGGTGGGCAGCTACCGGAAGCCGCGACTCACCGCTTCTGCGCGAACAGCCATTCCCACATTGCCGGGTCCGCATAGGTGGCATCCCAGGCGTTGTGGTTGCCGTCGGGGTACTCGGTGTAGCGCACGTCGCGTGCGCTGGCGCCCTGGAAGGCGGCGTGCAGCCTGCGGTCGTCGTCCGGCGGCACCACGTCGTCCAGCGCGCCGTGGAAGATCCAGATCGGCGTGTGCCGCAGGCGCTGCGCGATCACGGCATACGGATCGGTTTCCTGGGCGACCTGCTCGACGAACAGGGTCGGGCGCTTCGCGCGTGGTGCAAGTACCGCGCCGCAGACGGGGACGATCGCGGCAAAGCGGCGCGGGTCGTCCAGCGCGATGTTCCAGCTGCCGTAGCCGCCCATCGACATGCCGGTCAGGTACTGCCGTGCCGGGTCGGCGCCGAATTCGGCGATCGTGGCGTCCAGTGCGGCCACTGCCGCACGGTTGTTGCGGCCGCTCCACTCCTCATGGCCCGGTACCTGTGGGAACACCACCAGGGCGGGGAAGTCGGGATGCTCGCGCAGGTAAGGCCCCAGCCCGGCGTAGGTCTGCTTGACGCCATCGGCACCGCGCTCGCCGGAGCCGTGCAGGAACAGGATGACCGGGAGGTGGGTGGGAGCGGCGGCCTGCACGCCGGCCGGAATGAACACCTGATAGTAGGCGGTCTCCCCCTCCACCTTCACCGCACGTGCTTCGAAGCGACCACGCGCGCTGTCCGGCAGCGAAGTGCAACCGCTCATCATCAGAAGGGCCAGCAGCGGCAGCCAGCGCGACATCGAACGGACCATGGGGATTCCCGAGGCGGCAGGTATGACCGCATCGTAGTCCGCCACACGTCAATGCGGCATCGTGCGCCGCGTCACTGCGGGCGCGGGAAACTGGCGATGATGTCCAACTGCTCCTGTGCCTCGGCGTTGCCTTCGGCGGCAGCTGCCTGCACCTGTGCCATGTCCGGATGCAGCACCACCAGCAGCGGGTTCTCGCAGACCGGGCAGTCGTACTCGGTGGCGTCCTCGTCCAGCTCCATCTCCATGGCACGCGAGCTGCCCTTCCATTCGCAGGCCGGGCAGGTGTGCTGCTGGTCGCGCCAGCCGGGCTGGAAATAGTTTTCGATCGTTGTTGCCATGGGTGTTCCAGTTGGGTGGGGTCAGCGCCCCGCGTGGCGGGGGCCGATCCTCGATGCGGTCAGTGCAGCAGCACCAGCGTGGCCAGGCCGAGGAAAGTGAAGAAGCCCATCGAGTCGGTCACGGCGGTCAGGAAGATGCCACTGGCCAGCGCCGGATCGAAGCCGAAGCGCTTCAGTGTGAGCGGCACCAGCACGCCGGCCAGCGCTGCGAACAGCAGGTTGCAGGTCAGCGCGATGGCGATCACCGCAGACAGACCGGGTGAATGGAACCAGGCCAATACGATCAGGCCCAGCACCGAGCCGAGCATCACGCCGTTCAACAGCGCAACCCGGACCTCCTTCCACAACAGGGTGCGCGCGTTGGAGGCGCCCACCTGGCCCAGCGCCAGGCCGCGCACCATCAGCGCCAGCACCTGGGTACCGGCGTTGCCACCGAGGCCGGCAACGATCGGCATCAGCACCGCCAGCGCCACCAGCTTGTCGATGGTGCCCTCGAAGTGGCCGACCACGCTGGAGGCCAGGAACGCCGTGCACAGGTTGACCGACAGCCACATCAAGCGGCGGCGCATGGCGCGCCAGACCGGGCTGAACAGATCTTCGTCCTCGTCCAGGCCGGCGGCGCCCAGCGCCTGGTGCTCGGCCTGTCCACGGATGATGTCGACCACGTCATCGATGGTGATGCGGCCGACCAGGATGTTGTTGTCGTCCACCACCGGCGCGGAGATCCAGTCATGGTCGGAGAACTGGCGGGCGACCTCCTGGTCGCTTTCGCCGACATCGATCGCCGGCTGCTCGTCGTCGATCAGGCGGTTGATCGGGGTGGTGTCCTCGTGGGTCACCAGTGCCGCCAGCGACACCCGGCCGAGGTATTGATGGCGCCGGCTGACCACGAACAGGTGGTCGGTGTGGTCGGGCAGTTCGCCTCGCAGGCGCAGGTAGCGCAGCACCACGTCGACGTTGACGTCGGCGCGCACGGTCACCACGTCCGGGTTCATCAGGCGCCCGGCACTGTCCTCGGGGTAGGACAGCACCTGCTCCAGGCGCTCGCGGTTCTCGCGGTCCATCGACTTGAGGACTTCGTCGATGACCGTGTCCGGCAGGTCTTCGACCAGGTCGGCCAGGTCGTCGATGTCCAGGTCTTCGACCGCGGCGATGATTTCGTCCGGGTCCATGTCCGCGAGCAGGCTCTCGCGCACGTCGTCGCCGACGTGGACCAGCACCTCGCCGTCATCTTCCGGATCGACCAGGCCCCACACCACCTCGCGCTTGCCCGGCGGCAACGATTCGAGCAGGTTGCCGATCTCGGCCGGGGCCAGGGTGTTGACCAGGCGGCGCACCGGGCCCAGCCGACCGCTGTCCAGTGCGTCGGACAGCATCCGCAGTTGGCGTGCAGTCTTGTCGTGGCGTACAGCTTCAGCCATCGCAGCTCCCGCGGGATAAGAAAAGCCGCGATCCCGGCAAGGATGCGGCAACAGGGGTGTTCAGCGCGTCATTATCGCAAGGGGATGTTTCAACGCATAGCCGCCACGCATGGCGGCCGATGGTAGTGCCGGCCGCTGGCCGGCAACCTCACGGACCTCGATGGCGGCGATTGCCGGCCAGCGGCCGGCACTGCCCTTGGCGCTCAGGCCGTTTCGGCCACCAGCGCCAGCCAGCGCTCGATGGCGCGGCGGTCGCGTGCGGCCAGCAGCTTCGGTGCGCGCGCACGCAGCGTGGCCAGGTCGGCCTCGCGGATCGCGCGGCGCACCTCCAGCAGTGTGCCGGGGTGCAGGCTGAACTCGCTCAGGCCCAGCGCCAGCAGCAGCGGCGTCATCCGCGCATCACCGGCCATCTCACCGCAGACCGCCACCGGGATGCGATGCCGCGCACCGGTCTCGATCACCATCTGCAGCAGCCGCAGCACGGCCGGATGCAGTGGCGAATACAGCTCGCCCAGTGCCTCGTTGTTGCGGTCGGCGGCCAGCAGGTACTGCACCAGGTCGTTGGTGCCGATCGACAGGAAGTCGACCAGGTCGATGAAGCTCTCCAGTGCCAACGCCGCAGCGGGCACCTCGATCATCGCCCCCAGTGGCACATGGTCGGACACCATGTGACCTTCGCCACGCAGCTGTTCGGTCAGCTTGAGCATGCGCCGGCGCACCGCCAGCAGTTCCTCGCGGGTGCTGACCATCGGCACCAGCACGCGCAGCTTGCCGTAGGCCGAGGCCCGCAGGATCGCGCGCAGCTGGGTGTCGGCCACCTTCGGCCGTGCCAGCGACAGGCGCACGCCGCGCAGTCCCAAGGCCGGGTTCTCTTCATTGCTCAGGGTCAGGCCGGTACGGTCGGCCTTGTCCGCGCCCAGATCGAGCGTGCGGATGGTGACCGGTCGCCCGCTCATGCCCAATGCGGCATCGCGGTAGGTCTGGAACTGTTCTTCTTCGTCCGGCAGCTCGTTGCGCTGCAGGAACAGGAATTCGGTGCGGTACAGGCCCAGTCCCTGCGCGCCCAGCGCATGTGCCTGGGTGACGTCCTCCAGCGATTCGGCATTGGCCAGCAGCGCGATGTCGACCTGGTCGCGGGTACGGCTGGGCTTGCTGCGCAGGCGGCCGAGCTCGCGCTGCTCGCGCGCATGCTCTTTCAGGCGCGCGCGGTAGTCGCGCAGGTTGTCGGCCTGCGGGTTGGCGGTGATGCTGCCGTCGGCGCCATCGATGATCAGCACGTCGCCATCGGCGATGCGGCTGAGCAGCTGCGGCACGTTGACGATCAGGGGCAGGTGCAGGCTGCGCGCCAGGATGGCGCTGTGCGACAGCGCGCTGCCGGCGGCGGTGACGATGCCGACCACGCCCTGCGCCTGCAGCTGCGCCAGCTCGGACGGGGCGATGTTGTCGCAGACCAGGATCTCCCCGGCCAGGCCCTTCATCACCGGCGGCCGTTCGGGCTGCAGGAAGGCGTGGATGCGGCCGATCACATGGTCCAGGTCGTCCATGCGGCTCTTCAGATAGGCATCGTCCATGCCATCGAAGACCTTGGCCAGGCGGTCACGCTGCAGGCGCAGTGCATAGCCGGCGCTGTAGGGGCCGCTGCGGATCAGTTCGTCCAGCCCGAACAACAGCTCGGGATCGTCCAGCAGCAGGGCATGCAGGTCGAGGAACTCGCCCACTTCCTGGTTCAAGGCGCCATGCAGGCGCTGGCGCAGCTCGTGCATTTCCGTGCGCGCGGCATCCACCGCCCGGTGCAGGCGGGCCAGTTCGGCCTCGATCTGATGGGCGGCGATGCGCTGCTCGGCCACTTCCAGCGCATGCGGCAGGCGCACCCGTGCCCGGCCCATCGCCGCGCCACGGGCAGCACCGTGCCCGGCCAGCAGCTGTACCGGCCGCTGGCTGGAAGGGACCTGGGCGGCACGCGCGCGTGGCACGCTCAGCTGTCCTCGTCGAAGCGGCGTTCGAACAGGCCGACCACCGCTTCCATCGCGGCGGCTTCGTCCTCGCCGTTGATGCGCACCGTGACCGGGGTGCCCTGGCCGGCGGCCAGCAGCATCACGCCCATGATGCTCTTGGCGTTGATCTCACGGCCCTTGGCGGCCATGGTCACGTTGCAGCGGAACGGCGCCAGGGTCTGCACCAGCTTGGCGGTGGCCCGGGCATGCAGGCCCAGGCGGTTGCTCACGGTGAGTTCTCGTTCAAGCATCGTCGACTATCGCTCCATTACGGGTACCCGCCGCGGCTGTGGCGGGCAGTTGATCCAGTCCCTGTTCCGGATAATTCATCACCCGCAGCAACATCGGCAGGCTCAGCGCCGACACCCGGCGAACCGGGGTCCCCAGACGGGCCAGCTGCCCGGCAAGGTTGGCGGGGCTGGCGCCGTACAGGTCGGTCAGGATCAGCACACCTTCACCGCCATCGACCCGCCGCAGAGCGGCCGAGGCAAGCGGGAGAAGAGCATCCAGGTCTGCGTCGAACGGTACTTCGAAAGCTTCGGTTTTCAGCGGCAACTGCCGCAGGAGCCGGGTCGCCACGTCAAGCAGGGCGGTGCCGACCCCGGGATGTGTTACGAGGAGAATGCCACAGGTCATTACTGCACGTTAACAGGTCAAGGTGAATTGGCGATAGCAGCAGGAGAGGGGCACTGTGTCCCGTATTCAGTGTTGCCAGGGTCAGAGCCCTTTTCCCCTGGAAAAGGGATCCGACCCCATGCGTTTTTCTATGCCTGACCGAGATTCATCCACGCATGGCGTGGATCGTGTCGACCAAGGTCGACACCCACCAACAGCACACGGAATCTGTCAGAGGCGGGGCGGTGTGGGTAGGCAGGACCGTTGGCGCCATGGATGGCGCCATCGAGCCCCCAGGGAGGGGTTCACGGCGTGTCCTGCCTGCCCACATCGCCCCGCCATCCCACGGAATGCCGCTTTTGCTTTTGCTGTTGCTGTTGCCGGCCAGCGGCCGGCACTACCGGCGGGTGCCGGGCGCAGCCCGGCCGACCACCCTCAATCCTGTTCGCGGTGGTACGTGGCCACGTCTTCCCAGCCCATCTCGCGGGCATGCCGGGCCAGGCGCTCGGCGAGGAACACCGAACGGTGCTTGCCACCGGTGCAGCCGAACGCCACGGTCACGTAGCTGCGGGTGCCATCCCCCAGCTTCGGCAGCCAGGTATCGAGGAAATCCATCAGTTGGGCCAGGTAGCGCTGCACGTCCGGCTGCGCTTCCAGGTAGTCACGCACGCCAGGCTCACGGCCGCTGAGCGCGCGCAGGTCCGGGTCCCAGTGTGGATTGGGCAGCACCCGCGCGTCGAACACGAAGTCCGCTTCGGCCGGCACGCCGCGCTTGTAGGCAAACGATTCGAACAGCAGCGACAGGCCGGTGGCATGGTCCATCGTGAACTCGGTGATGATCCGCCGCCGCAGCTGATGCACGTTGAGGTTGCTGGTATCGATCACCGCATCGGCCTCGCGGCGCAGCGGTGCGGTCAGCTCGCGCTCGCGGGCGATCGCTTCGGGCAGCGACAGGCCCAGCTGGCTCAGCGGATGGCGACGGCGGGTGTCGGCATAGCGCTTGAGCACCGTTTCATCGCTGGCCTCGAAGAACAGCACCTTCACTTCCACGCCGGCGTCGGTGGCCAGCTGCCGCCAGTCGCCCAGCTGGCTCAGGTCGGCCTGGCCGCGCACGTCGATGCCCACCGCCAGCCGACGCGGCGCGCTGCCGTCGTGGTTGGCCAGCAGGCTGCGCACGAAGTCAGGCAGCAGGTGGATCGGCAGGTTGTCCGAGCAGTAGTAGTCCTGGTCCTCGAAGGTCTTCAGGGCGACGGATTTACCCGAGCCGGACAGGCCGCTGACGATGATCAGGGTCGGGGCGGAGGGGGTTGCGGTGCTCATGGACAGGCTCTTCGAAGGGCAGGGGAATCAGGGCGTTCGCCGTTCCAGCAGGTTGCTGTGGCGGGCGATGAACATCGCCGCCGGGTCGATGCCCTTGGTACGCAGGATATGCAGGCGGGTGGCGGCTTCGGTCAGCACGGCCAGGTTACGGCCAGGCATCACCGGCAGGGTGATCAGCGGAACATCCAGGTCCAGCACATGGCGGGTGCCCGAGTCGCCGGTCAGGCGCTCGTAGCCATGCGGGGTGGGTTCGGTCATCGGCTTGGTCAGGTGGACGATCAGCCGAAGGTACTTGTTCTTCTTTACAGCTGTGTCGCCGAACATCTCGCGCACGTTCAGTACGCCCAGGCCGCGCACTTCCAGCAGGTCCTGCAGCAGCTCGGGGCAGGTGCCGTCGAGTACGTCGGGCGCGATCTGGGTGAATTCGGGGGCATCGTCTGCGACCAAGCGATGGCCACGGCTGAGCAGTTCCAGCGCCAACTCGCTCTTGCCCGATCCAGCCTCGCCGGTGATCAGCACGCCGATCGAGTAGATCTCCATGAACACGCCATGCAGGATCACCCGCGGCGCCAGCGTACGCGCCAGGTGGTAGGACAGGTGGTTGAGCAGTTCGTGGCCGCGCTTGGGCGACAGCCACAGCGGCGTGCCGGATTCATCGGCGGCGGCGCGCAGGTCTTCCGGGCAGGCCTGGTTGCGGGTCAGCACCAGCGCCAGCGGGTGCGACTGCATGATCTTTTCGATGGTCTCCCAGCGCTGGCGCGGTTCCAGCGCATCCAGCCAGGACAGTTCCTCGGTGCCCAGGATCTGCACCTTGTTGGGATAGATGGCGTTGAGGTAGCCGGCCAGCGAGGGGCGCCGCGAGACCGTGTTGCCGGCCTCCAGCTCGCGCTTCTCGCCGGACTTGCCGGCAGCCCAGCGCAGCCCCAGCCGCTCGCGCTGCTGTTCGAACAGTTCACGGGCGGTGATGCTGGTATTCATGCGGCGCTCGCAGGTGGGGTCATGTCCAGCGCCTCGCGCAGGGCCCGGGCATCGCCCGCTTCGCGCAGGGCCTGGCGGATGTCCGGCGCGGAGAACAGCTCGGCCAGCTCGGACAGCAGCATCAGGTGCTGGTGGGTGTAGTGGGCGGGGACGGCCATGGCGAACACCAGGTCCACCGGCTCGTCGCCGCCGAAGTCGACCGGGGTGGCCAACCGCAGCAGGGCGCCGCGGGGGCGGTCCAGGGTTGGCGCGCGGCCGTGGGGAATGGCGATGCCGTGACCGATCACGGTGCTGCCCAGCGCTTCGCGCTGGCACAGGTTCAGATAGATCTGTTCGGCGTTGGCCTGGCGGCAGGCCAGCAACCCGGCGGCGGCCTGCAGGACGCTGTCGCGGTCGGTGGCCGTGCAGAGCTGGGTCTGCACGGCCGCCAGGAGGTCAGTCAGGGGCATGTCTGCGGGGAACGGTGGCGATCAGCCACCATTGTCGCCCACCGGCAGCGGCGCGTGCTGCTGTTTTTTCTCCTTGTGCTTGATCACCAGGCGGTCAAGCTTGTCCGCAAGCAGGTCGATCGCGGCATACATGGTCTGGGCATTGGCCTCGGCGTGCAGGGTCTGGCCGGGAATGTTGAGGCTGGCGTCGACGTGGTGTTCGGTCTTCTGCAGCTTGAGGGTCACCCGCGCTTCGCAGTGCTGGTCGAAGTGTTTGCCGATCCGGGCCAGCTTTTCCTCTACATAGGACTGCAGGGCCGGGGTGACTTCGACATCTTTGCCAAACGTTTCGATGCGCATCGGGTTTCTCCTGTGTTCGGATGTGCCAATGAACCTCTCCGCCGGGCGCGGCGGCGCGTCAAGCGATTCTGACCCTTTCGTGCGAGGCGGAAATGTTCATGGCTTCACGATACTTCGCCACGGTGCGCCGCGCTACTGGAATTCCCGATGATTTGAGCAGGTCAGCCAGCTTGGCGTCAGAAAGCGGCTTGCGCGGGTTCTCGTCGTCGATCAGGCGCCGGATCATCGCCTGGATGGCGGTGCTGGACGCCTCGCCACCGCCCTCGGTATCAATGCCGGAGGCAAAGAAGGCGCGCAGCGGCAGGGTGCCTCGCGGGGTACGCACGTGCTTGCGGGCGATCGCGCGCGAGACCGTGGATTCGTGCAGGCCGAGCTCGGCGGCGATCTCGCGCAGGGTCAGTGGACGCAGCGCCTGCTCACCGAATTCAAGGAAGCCGGCCTGCTGCAGGATCAGGCTGCGCACGACGCGCAGCAGGGTTTCGCCACGCTGCTGCAGCCCTTTCAGCAGCCAGCGCGCTTCCTGCAGCTGGGCACGCAGGTAGCCGGCATCGGCGTCGCCACAGCGTCGGATCAGCTGTTCGTAGCCGCGGTGGATCACCACCTTCGGCCCGGCATGCGCGGCCAGCGCCGCGCGCCACACGCCGTTCTGCCGCCACACCACCACGTCCGGCACCACATAGGTGTCCTGCGACAGCGGTGCGATCTGCGTGCCTGGGCGCGGGTCCAGCGAGCGCAGCAGCGCCACGGCAGTCTCGACCTCGTCCAGCGGCTGCTTCAACTCATGGGCAAGCCCGGCGACGCCGCTGCGCGGCAACCGTTCCAAGGGGCCTGCGGCAATCTGCCGCGCCAGGATCAGGCCGGGCGTGTCGCCGGCCAGCACATCCAGCTGCAGCAGCAGGCATTCGCCCAGCGTGCGTGCAGCCACACCCACCGGATCGAAGCGCTGGATGCGATGCAGCACGGCGAGGATCTCGTCCTCGTCGGCGTGGATCGCCGGCAACAGGGTTTCAGCGATGGTGGCCAGCGGCTCGCGCAGGTACCCGTCGTCGTCCAATGCATCGATCAGTGCCGCGCCGATGCTGCGATCACGCGAGGACAGATGCGACAGATGCAGCTGCCACAGCAGATGGTCGGCCAGTGTTTCGGTTTCGGCTACGCGCTCGGCAGCGCTGCCGTTGTCGTCGTCATCGTCGAAGCTGCCACCGCTGCCGGCCGCGCTCCAGTCCAGTTCGGCCGGCGCCCAATCGTCACCGGCATCGGTGCGTTCTGCGGGGGCATCACTGTCGTTGCCATCGCCGGCTTCGTTGGCGGTACTGCTGCTGTCACTGCTGTCGGCCCAGTCCAGCAGTGGATTGCTTTCCACCGCCTGCGCGATTTCCAGCTCCAGCTCGGTGGTGGACATCTGCAGCAGCTTGATCGCCTGCTGCAACTGGGGCGTGAGCACCAGGTGCTGTCCCAACGATGTCTGCAGCCGAGTCTTCATGCCTGTGCCGAAAGGAAGGAAAGGGACCCGGCGACCGCAGTCACAGCTTGAAGGAATCCCCAAGGTAGACCCGACGCACGTCGGCATTGTCCAGGATCGCCTCCGGCGAACCCTGGGCCAGCACGCTGCCCTCGGCGAGGATATACGCGCGGTCGCAGATACCCAAGGTCTCGCGCACATTGTGGTCGGTGATCAACACGCCGATGCCACGCTGCTTGAGATGGGTGACGATGCGCTGGATCTCGCCGACCGAAATCGGGTCGACACCGGCGAACGGTTCGTCGAGCAGGATCAGGCGCGGCTGCGCGGCCAGTGCGCGGGCGATCTCGCAGCGGCGACGTTCGCCACCGGACAGGCTGGCACCGAGCTGGTCAGCGACGTGGCCCAGCTGCAGTTCGTCGAGCAGGCTGTTCAATTCGCGTTCGCGGCCCTTCGAATCGAGGTCCTCGCGCAGTTCCAGCACCAGGCGGATGTTGTCGGCCACGGTCAGCTTGCGGAACACCGACGGTTCCTGCGGCAGATAGCCCACGCCCTGCTTGGCGCGGGTGTACATCGGGTCACCGGTGATGTCCTTGCCATCGAGCACGATGCTGCCAGCGTCAGCCGCAACCAGGCCGACGATCATGTAGAAGCAGGTGGTCTTGCCGGCGCCGTTGGGGCCGAGCAGGCCGACCACTTCACCGGCGTCGAGGGTCAGCCCGAAGTCCTTGACCACTTCGCGCTGCTTGTACTTCTTGCGCAGGCCCTTGGCGACGAGCATTACTTCCTGCTCCCGGCCGGCTGCGCCGGCGTGGTGGCCCTGGGCTGTGCCGCAGGCGCGGCCGGGGTCTTGTTCTTCGGCGGGATGACGGTGCGCACGCGGCTGCCGTCGCCACCGGAGTTCATCTCGCCGGTGCGGGTGTTGTAGACCATGCGCTGGCCGGCATTGGTGCCGCGGGCGCTGGTGACCTTGTAGTTGCCGGTCAGGGTGATGATCTCGGTCTTGATGTCGTAATCGATGCGATCAGCCAGCGCGTCCATCCAGGTGCCGTCATCGAGCTGCTGCTTCATCTTGGCCTGCTTGCCGGTGAACACCACGCGCACGGCCTCGCCGTCCTTGAGGTAGATCTCGGCCTCGGACGAGCGCAGGTCCAGCGTGCCCTGGGTGATGATCACGCCCTGCGACAGCACGGTCTTGCCGTCGCCGGTGAGCATGCCCGACTGGGCGCCGGAATCGATGTGCATGTCTTCGTTGCGGTCGGTGGACTTGGCGAAGGCGGCGCTGGGGACAAGAAGACCGAGCGCGAGTACGGCGGCAAAGGGAATCTTCATCGGGGTCCGTTCTACCGGTGGAGGCCGCCCGGGCGGGCCGGGGGCGGGCGGATGGGGCTGCCGGCCCTGCGCCTGTCCGGAGACGTCGCAGGCTGGCGGCGGAATCAGTGCTTGGGCGTGTAGCGGCCCTTGGACTGGCTGAGGAAATGATACGTGTTGTTCTTCGAATCCACTTCGAAGCCGACGCCGGACTGTTCCATGCCCGGGCGGGTCATGGTCACCAGGGCGTCGGTGTGGGCGCGGTTTTCCTTCGGGAACACGTCCAGATGATCGGTGCGGAAGGTGGTCGGCACCGTGCCCGGGCCGGCCGGGCTGTCGCCGGCGACATTGCCGCGCAGCTTCATCTCGTCGCCCTTGGCACTGAGCCAGCCGGTCTCGGCACGCAGGGTCCAGTGCTTGCCATCCTTGTCCGGCATCTCGAACAGCGGCGTGGCGATGTTGATGGTCTGGTCACCGCGCTGGCGCTCCAGCAGCGGCGCACGCAGGGTGGTCGATTCCTTGCCCTGCTCATCCAGGGCGACGATCTGGAAGTCATGCAGGACGTAATCCACGCCGACTTCCTGGCCGCCACTGGCCGGGCCCTTGTCACGGTTGCGCAGCGCCGCCCAACTGCTCAGCAGGGCGGCCAGCAGCAGGCCGATGCCGAGCACGGTGCGCCAGTTCAGGGTGGGCAGGTTCATGCGCCGAACCTCGCCAGCACGGCGTCCACATGGCCCTGGGCGGCCAGCAGGATGTCGCACAGCTCACGTGCGGCGCCCAGCCCGCCCTCGGCACGGGTCTGCCAGTGCACGCGCTCGGCGATCCACGGATGGGCGTTGGCCGGGGCCACCGCCAGGCCGACAGCACCCAGTGGCGCCAGGTCGGGCAGGTCATCGCCCATGAACGCCACCTGTTCCAGGCCGATGCCGTGCTGCGCGCACAACGCCTGCACGCTGGCCAGCTTGTCGCCCACGGCGATCTGGGTGTCGATGCCGAGGTCGGCGCCGCGCTTGAGCGCGGACTGGCTGTTGCGCGCGGTGATCAGCACGGGGTGGATACCGTGCTGCTGCAGCAGTTTCAGGCCCAGGCCATCCTGCACGAAGTACGCCTTGCTCTCGTTGCCGTCCTTGTCGTAGTACAGCCGACCGTCGGTGAGGGTGCCGTCCACGTCGAAGCAGGCCAGGCGGATACGGGCCGCGGCGGCATGCAGGTGGGCGGGGAAGGCGGGCAGGGGGGACCAGGGCATCAGGGCGGCAGACTCGTTGGGGGCAGGTGCGGCGTTACAGACTGAATGGGGTTGATGGACTCTCGGTTAAACCACCCGGGCCCGCAACAGGTCATGAATGTTCAGGGCGCCGACCGCGCGGCCCTGGCCATCGACCACGATCAGGCCATTGATTTTCTGGGTTTCCATCTGCCGGGCCGCCTCGACCGCGAGCTGGTCAGCACCGATGGTGCGCGGGTTGCGGGTCATCACATCGGCGATCTTTGCGGTGCGCACGTCCAGCGCGCTGTCCAGCGCACGGCGCAGGTCACCGTCGGTGAACAGGCCGATCAGCACGCCGTCGGCATCGACCACGGCGGTCATGCCCAACCGTTTGCGGCTCATTTCCATCAGCGCTTCGCTGAGGCTGGCGTCGGCGCCCACGCTGGGCAGGTCCTCGCCGGTGTGCATCACGTCGGTGATGTGCAGCAACAGGCGGCGGCCGAGGCTGCCGGCCGGGTGCGAGCGGGCGAAGTCATCGGCGGTGAAGCCGCGTGCGTCGAGCAGGGCCACAGCCAGCGCATCGCCCATCGCCAGCGAGGCGGTGGTACTGGAGGTCGGCGCCAGCGCCAGCGGGCAGGCCTCGGCCGGCACACTCACATCCAGATGGATGTCGGCGGCGGTGGCGAGGCTGGACTGCGGGCGGCCGGTCATGGAAATCAGCACGTTGCCCTGGCGCTTGAGTACCGGCAGCAGCATCAGCACCTCGTCGGACTCGCCCGAATAGGACAGGGCCAGCACCACGTCGTCTTCGGTGATCATGCCCAGGTCGCCGTGGCCGGCTTCACCGGGATGCACGTAGAACGCCGGCGTACCGGTGGACGCCAGGGTGGCGGCGATCTTGCGGGCGATATGCCCGGACTTGCCCATGCCGGTGGCGACCACCCGCCCGTGGCTGGCCAGGATCGCCTGGCAGGCCTGCTGGAAGGCCTCGCCAAGGCGGTCGGCCACGGCATCCAGCGCCTGCCGCTCGATCTCGAAGACGCGGCGGCCGCTGGCGACCAGGCCGGCAGGGTCGACGGAACGGGGGGGCAACAGGGATTCGGCCATGCGGACGCCACGCAGCGGAAGTAGAATGGACGCACATTTTATTAGGAAAGCCCGTTGGACGCCGACACCATCCGCAATCTGATCGAAACCGGCCTGCCTGGCGCCCGCGCCGACGTGCAGGGCGACGATGGCGTGCATTTCGAAGCGACCGTGGTCTGCGAGGCCTTCGCCGGCAAGATGCCGCTGGCCCGCCACCGCATGGTGTATGCCACGCTGGGCGACCTGATGGGGGGCGCGATCCACGCGCTGGCGCTGAAAACCGTGACCCCGGCCGAAGCCGGCTGAACCGCAGAAGATCCCGAATACATGGCCAAGATCGTTGTGACCGGCGGCGCTGCGCTGCACGGTGAAGTGAGCATCTCCGGCGCCAAGAACGCCGTCCTCCCCATCCTCTGCGCGACCCTGCTGGCCGATGCGCCGGTGGAGATCACCAACGTGCCGCACCTGCACGACGTGGTCACCACGGTGAAGCTGCTGGGCGAGCTGGGCGCCAAGGTCACCATCGACCAGGGCACGCTGTCGCGCGGCAGCGCGATCGTGGTCGACCCGCGCTCGGTCAACCAGCACGTGGCACCCTACGAGCTGGTCAAGACCATGCGCGCTTCGATCCTGGTGCTGGGCCCGCTGCTGGCCCGCTTCGGCGCGGCCGAAGTGTCGCTGCCCGGCGGCTGCGCGATCGGTTCGCGTCCGGTCGACCAGCACATCAAGGGCCTGCAGGCGCTGGGTGCCGAGATCGTGGTCGAAAACGGCTTCATCAAGGCCACCGCCAAGCGCCTGAAGGGCGGCCATTTCACCTTCGACATGGTCAGCGTCACCGGCACCGAGAACGTGCTGATGGGTGCGGTGCTGGCTGAAGGCACCACCATCCTCGACAACTGCGCGATGGAACCGGAAGTGACCGATCTGGCGCACTGCCTGATCGCGCTGGGCGCGAAGATCGAAGGCCTGGGCACCGCCCGCCTGGTGATCGAAGGCGTCGAGCGCCTGTCCGGTGGCCGCCATGAAGTGCTGCCCGACCGCATCGAGACCGGCACCTTCCTGGTCGCCGCAGCGATGACCGGTGGCAAGGTCACGGTCAACCGTGCGCGCCCGAACACCATGGACGCGGTGCTGTCCAAGCTGGTCGAGGCCGGTGCGAAGATCGAGACCACCGACGACACCATCACCCTGGACATGCAGGGCAAGCGGCCGAAAGCGGTCAACCTGACCACCGCGCCGTACCCGGCATTCCCGACCGACATGCAGGCGCAGTTCATGGCGCTCAACTGCGTGGCCGACGGCGTGGGCGTGATCAACGAAACGATCTTCGAGAACCGTTTCATGCACGTCAACGAACTGCTGCGCCTGGGCGCGGACATCCAGGTCGAAGGCCACACCGCCATCGTGCGTGGCAGCGAGCACCTGAGCGGTGCACCGGTGATGGCCACCGACCTGCGTGCGTCGGCGTCGCTGATCCTGGCCGGCCTGATGGCCAGCGGCGACACCACCATCGACCGCATCTACCACCTTGACCGTGGCTACGAGAACATCGAAGAGAAGCTGTCTTCGCTCGGCGCCACCATCCGGCGCGTGCCATGATCCTGCGCGGCAAGTTCAGCCCGCGTCGCAAGGCGCTGCTGGCCCTGGTGCTGATCGTGCTGGCGTGGCTGGGCTATGCCTGGTACGCCAACATCGCCATCACCCGGGGCATCGAGCAGAAGGACATGGACTGGAATGGCGATGGCACGGTCTCGCGTGATGAAATCATCGAGTCGTTCTATGCGGTCGCAGTGAACGACAGCCAGGACGGCAACCGTCATTGCCGCACCTTCGTCTGGCGCAGCACCGGTGAGCAGATCCGCGTGGACTGCCGCACCGAGTTCAAGGCGGCCGAAGACAAACCGGCCGAAGCGAAGAAATAAGAAAACGCCCGCGAAAGCGGGCGTTTCTTTTTGGGATACACCCATCCGCGCCATGCGTGGATGACGTGGATCTCCGGTCAGTTCATCGCCTTGATGGTCAGGTCCAGCGCATCGCGGCCGCTCTCACGCTGCAGCATGCGCGCCGGCACCGGAAACTCCGGCACGATCCAGGCGATCAGTTCCTTGTTGCCGTCGGCACGCGAGACCTTGGTGGCCTCGTAGCTCTTGCCGCCCACGGTGATCGATTCCTTGCCGATCACGCGGTATGTCATGTTCTTGATGCGGCCTTCGTCGACCATGCGATAGGTCAGCGGCTTGCCGGCGGCCAGGTCACGGGCGATCGCCAGGTTGATCAGCAGCGCGTCCATGTCGCCCGCCTTCAGCGCGATGGGGCCCGCACGGTCCGGCTTGATGTCGCCGGTCCAGGTGGCCTGGTTGCTGGTCCAGTTGTAGTTGGCCTGCACGTTGCGCTTCTTCACCAGCAGCGCCGAACGGTCCTGGCTGCTGAGCGGGCGCAGCTGGCCACGGACTTCCTCGAACACCGTGCTCTGGCTGAGGTCGGCCAGCTGGTTCTTCACCTGCAGGCTGTAGCGCCACTTGTTGCTGCCTTCGCTGGCCAGGGTCATGGTGCCGTTGGCCTGCATGCCCATGTAGCTGGCCAGGTAATCCGCCTTGAACGGTTCCAGGGCCATGGCCGGCAGGCTGGCCACGGTCAGGGCAGCGGCTGCGATCCAGGTGAGGGGGCGGGTCAGGGTGTTCATGCTCAGACTCCTTGGTATTCGATCAGGCGCAGATCGACGCGATCTTCGCCGTCTTCGCGTTGCAGGATGCGCACCGGGGTGGGGACACCGTTGGCGATCCAGAGAATGGTTTCGTTTCTGCCGCCGTTGGTCCGGTAGACCCGCAGCGCGTTGTAGGACAGGTCGCCGACCTCGACGTTCTCGGTCTGCGGCGCGGCCTGGTAGTCGTGTTCGCGGACCTTGCCCATGTCCACGTAGCGGTAGTGCATGGCGGCGCCCGGGCGGGCATCGCGCATGATCGCCAGATTGATCAGCAGCGCGCTCTGGTCGCCCGCCTGCAGCGGGATCGGCTGCGCGCGTTCCTTCTTGACGTCACCGGTCCATTGCGCGGTGCCGGCCTGCCAGTTGTAGGTACCGACCGCCTTCTTGCCCAGGAACAGGCCCTTGCGCACCGTGCTCTGGCTGAGCGGCGCATACACGCCGCTGCGCTCCTCGAACACTGTGCTCTGTTCGATGTTCAGGCCCAGCACGCTGGCAAAGCCGCGGCGGCCGACCACCTGCATGTCCACCCGCCACTGGCTGCCGCCGGTGTGGGTGACCTGCATGCTGGCATCGCCCGCTTCCTTGCCCTTGTAGAAGGCCTGGTAGGTGGCGCTGAACGGCTGCAGCGGCGGTGGCTCCCAGGCCAGTGCCGGTGGCATCGGTACGACCGGCGCCTCGGCAGGCGGCTGCGCTGCGGGCACCGGTGCCGGCGGGGTTGCGGGCGCCGGTGCCTGTCCCCAGCCCACGCCGGGGAACACGGCAAGCGACAGCAGCAATGAAGTGGACAGCAGGGTCGTGGTCTTCATGGAGGACAGGGACCGCAGGAGGGGGGCAGGATGCCAGCCCCGCAGTCAGCAGGGCGTGTGCAAGGGCGTTACCGGTTCAGGTTTCCGGCGGAATCTAGGGCCAAGGGGCTAAACAGGGGGTGACCGTCCAGCCAGGGCTGACCCTCCCGTTCAGCCAGGCGGCCCTCGCACAACAGCTGCAGGGTGGCGATCAGCAGCGGATGCTCCACCGCCAGCACGCGCTCGGCCAGGCTGTGCGCGTCATCACCTGGCTGCACCGGTACACGTACCTGCGCCAGCACGGCTCCGGCATCCAGCTCCGGCACCACCAGGTGCACGCTGGCGCCGTGCTCGGCATCGCCGGCCTGCAGCGCCCGGGCATGGGTGTCCAGGCCCTTGTGCAGCGGTAGCAGCGACGGATGGATATTGACCAGCCGGCCATCGAAGCGCTGTACGAAGGCCGCGCCGAGGATGCGCATGTAGCCTGCACAGACGATCCAGTCCGGCTGTACTGCGGCAAGCGCATCGCCCAGTGCCTGCTCGTAGCTGGCGCGGTCACTGAAGGACTTCGGTGCGTGTGCCCAGCGCAGGTTCGGTGCGACGCGCTGCAGGGCCTCCGCGGCGGGGCGGTCGGAAAACACGCCGACCACCTCGGCCGGCAGGCGGCCGCTGCCGATCGCGTCGAGGATGGCCTGCAGGTTGCTGCCGCGGCCCGAGGCGAGCACGGCGATGCGGGTTGGGGCGGTCATTGCAGGGAACTCCGGCGGATCAGTGGCCACGTCAGCAGGCTGCCGACGGTCGCCATCAGCATGTCGGCATGCGCATCCCACATGTCACCCTGCTGGCCGTTGTAGGCCTCGGCGGCATCCGGCGACAGCGCCAGCGCGATGGCCCACTCGAACCATTCGTAGACCAGGCTGGCACACATCACCGTCATCACCGCCAGGGTGAAGGCCTGGCCCAGGCGCAGCGCGGGCCACGCATGGCGCGCCAGCTGCAGCAGCGCGGGAGTGAAGCAGACGCCGAACAGGAAGTGGATGAGGCGGTCGAAGTGATTGCGCTGCCAGCCGAAGGCCGCATTCGGCGACCAGCCGGTCAGCGCCTGCGCCCAAGCGTCGTAGGGCACGTTGGAATACAGCCAGCGCGCCGCCACGCAGTGCAGCGCGATGAAGCCACAGATGGCGATGAAGGCGCCGTTGCCCAGCCAGCCGCCGCGACGGTCGACCCACAGCAGCGCGGCCAGCCCGATCACGGTCAGGGTGCTGTGCAGGGCCTGTTCGGTAGGCCACAGCGGGTGGACCCAGCTGATTGCGAACACCGCCAGTACGGTGGCAAAGGCCAGCTTCTTGGGCCCCGAGAAGCGGTGGGTGGTGGGTGAAGTGGACGTCGGGAGGGCAGGCGCGGACATGGGAAATCGATCAGGAAAGGACGGGGCGTCTGCCGGCAGGTTCAGACACTGAGGTGGTCGCCGCGGTCGAACAGCGCGGCCATTTCAGGCTTGGACAGGAACACCCAGGCATAGGCGGCCAAGGCCATGCCCAGCGGGCCGGCCAGCACGCCCAGCCAGGCCGCGCGCTGGCACCAGGCCAGCCCCGTGCGATGTGACAGCTGGCGCGCGGTGTGCAGCTGCACGAACCCCAGCACGGCGGCCAGCAGGGCGATGGAGGCATAGATCGAGGTCAGCATCCAGGCGTCGTCCAGCCCGCGTGAGTGGGCCACCCATCCACTGAGGCCAAGGAACGCCACTGCGGCGACCCAGTGGAAACAGGCCAGTGCATGGAACAGCACTCTCAGTGTCTGCAGATGGCTGGTCAGCTGCAGCTGCGCCAGGGTCTGATGCGGCAGCGGCGGCGGATTGCCGGAGGCAGTCATGCGGTCGTGGCGGGAAGGTCGAAGGCGGCCTTGACCTGCGGGCGCAGCAGGGTGATCAGGCTGAACACCCCCAGTGCGGTGCCGATCGGCGTGAACAGGCAGGCCAAGCCGGCCACGATCAGGCACAGCAGGTAGCGGCGGCGACGGGTCAGGCAGCGGCCGGCGTAGGCCACGAACGCGCCCAGGGTCACGCCGCCGAACACGATGACGCAGCCGACGATGGTGAACATCCAGCCGAACAGGCGTTCCTCGGCCGGCGATGACGGCTGGCCGCCGGAATTCATCGGCAGGTTGCCGGTGAGCGCGGTGATGCCCAGCACGATGTGGATGATGAAGATCAGCGAGAACAGCGCGATCAGGGCGCCGACCACGTAGTGCGCGATGGCCAGCATGCGCAGGTGATCGGCATCCTGCGCGCTGAACACCGGTACCGTCGCCAGCGGCGGCGGCACGGGGGCGGGCGACAAGGGGGGCGTTGCGTCCATGCGGGCTCCTGGGTTGCCGGGATCAGCCGATGTGGACGCGCTCGGCGCCTTCGGCGGTGACCACCTGGCCGATGGTCCAGTGCTCCAGGCCCTGCGCCTTGACCGCGTCGGACACTGCAGCCACCTGGTCCGGCGCCACGATCAGCACGAAGCCGATGCCGCAGTTGAAGGTGCGCCACATTTCACTGTCGGCCACCGCGCCTTCCTTCTGCAGCCACTGGAACACCGGCGGCAGGGTCCACGACGAGGCCTGGATGTCCAGGCCCAGGCCTTCGGGCACCACACGGATGATGTTCTCGGTCAGGCCGCCACCGGTGATGTGGGCCATGCCATGGATGGCCTCGCCGTGCGACTTCAGCAGCGACAGGATCGGCTTGACGTACAGGCGGGTCGGCGCCATCAGCGCATCGACCAGCTTCACGCCGCCTTCCAGCTCCAGATCGGCCGGGCGACCGGCGCGGTCGTAGATGCGGCGCACCAGTGAGTAACCGTTGGAGTGCGGGCCGGACGAGGCGATGCCGATCAGCACGTCGCCGGCGGCCACGCTGGCGCCGTCCTTCAGCTCGCTCTTCTCGACCGCAGCGACCGTGAAGCCGGCCAGGTCGTACTCGCCCGGGGCATACATGTCGGGCATTTCAGCGGTTTCGCCGCCGATCAGCGCGCAGCCGGCCTCGGTGCAGCCGTTGGCGATGCCGCCCACGACCGCCGCGGCGGTGTCGATGTCCAGCTTGCCGGTAGCGAAGTAGTCCAGGAAGAACAGCGGTTCGGCACCCTGCACCAGCACGTCGTTCACGCACATGGCGACCAGGTCGATGCCGATCGTATCGTGGCGGTTCAGCTGGTGGGCCAGCTTCAGCTTGGTGCCCACGCCGTCGGTACCGGACACCAGCACCGGCTCGCGGTACTTGTTGGACAGGTCGAACAGGGCGCCGAAGCCACCCAGGCCACCCATCACTTCCGGGCGGAAGCTGCGCTTGACCAGGGGCTTGATCCGCTCGACCAGCGCGTTGCCGGCGTCGATGTCGACACCCGCGTCACGATAGGTGAGGGGGGAGGGGGCGGAAGACGGGGTGTTGGTCACGGGCGTCGGCGCTGGCAGGGGTTGAACGGGCGATTTTAACAGGCCGCATTGGCGCAAAGGCCGTATTCGGGCAACAATTCCCCCGGATACGTCGAGCCAATGGATGTCCTGATGCGCCGCAGCCTGATTCTGACCCTGCTCCTTGCGCTGAGCCTGCCGGTGGCCACGATGGCCCAGAGCGGCCTGCGCACCGAGGGTGATGTTGCCACCGCCACTGGCGCGTACGAGGCCGAAGTGCCCGTCAACAGCCAAGCCGAAGCCGACCGCAACGGCGCCCTGGCCCGCGCCTTGAGCGTTGTACTGGGCAAATTGTCCGGCGATCGCAGCGTGATGTCGCGCCCTGGCGTGGCGCAGGCGCTGCGCAATGCCAAGGATTACGTGGCCAGCTACGACTACAAGCAGGACCAGAGCGTGAGCGCCAGTGGCGCCCCCAGCTTCCGTACCCTGCTGGTGGCCCGCTTCCGCGAGGACGATGTCGATTCGCTGGTGTCGGCGCTGGGCCTGCCGCTGTGGCCGCAGCCGCGCCCGAAGCCGGTGCTGTGGCTGGCCGTCGACGACGGCAGTGGTCCGCGCCTGGTCAGCGTGCAGCAGGCCAACGCCGCCCGGCCGTTGCTGAACCGCGCCATCGAGCGCGGCTACAAGCTGGGCCTGCCCAGCGGTGGTGCCGCCGAACAGGCACTGGCCGGTGCCATCTGGCGTCAGGACAGCGCCGCCGTGGCCCGCGCCTCTTCGCGCTACTCGCCGCCGATGCAGCTGATCGGCAAGCTCTACCGCGCCAACGGTGGCTGGCAGGCGGACTGGGTGTTCGTCGACAACGGCCGTGAGCTGAACAAGTGGACCAGCAAGGACGCCAACGCCATGCGTGCGATGGCCGCCGGTGCCGATGGTGCCGCCGATGCGCTGGTCAAGCGCTATGCCAAGGCGGGCGCCGCCGTCGGCCAGGCCGGCACCTACCGTGTAGTGGTCACCGGCATCAACAGTGCCGATGACTACCTGCGCCTGGCTGCCGGCCTGCGCGAGGTGCCGGTGGTGCGCAACGTCACCCCGCTGCACGCCTCGGCCGGCCAGCTGGAGCTGAGCCTGGAGATGACCACCGGCCTGGCCGGCTTCAACCGCATGCTGGGCGACAACGGTGTGGTGGTGCCGAGCGCACCGCTGCCGGCCCTGCCGACGCCGATCGATGACACCACCGGTACTCCGGTGGCCGCCCCGGTCAGCAACGAGTACCGCCTGCGATGACTCTGACCCCGGAAGCGGAAATCGCGCAGTTCCTGCGCCGCCTGAAGTACATCCTGTTCGCCGGCCTGGTCGGCTGGGTGGTGTGGCTGCTGGCGCCGATCCTGACTCCCTTCGTGCTGGCGCTGGCGCTGGCCTGGCTGGGCGATCCGCTGGTGGACCGCATCGAGGCCACCGGCCGCTCGCGCATGACCGGCGTGGTGCTGGTGTTCGCCGCGATGGTGCTGGTGATCGTGGCGCTGCTGCTGGTGCTGGTGCCGATGATCGAGCGCCAGATCACCACCCTGATCGCGGTCGCGCCGCAGGCACAGGCGTGGTTGATGGAAAAGGGCATTCCCTGGTTCGAGCAGAAGACCGGCCTGGAAGTGATGCAGTGGCTGGACCCGGACCGCCTGATCGAATGGGTGCGCAGCCACTGGCAGCAGGCCGGCGGCTTCGCCACCACGTTCATGGGCTACGTCTCGCGCTCGGGCTTCGCGATGGTGACCTGGGTGGTCAACATCCTGCTGCTGCCGATCCTGGCGTTCTACTTCCTGCGTGACTGGGACAAGCTGGTCGAGCGGGTCGCGTCGGTGATTCCGCGCAACCAGATCGGCACCATCAGCGCGCTGGCGCGCGAATCCAACGAGGTGCTGGGCGCGTTCATCCGCGGCCAGTTCCTGGTGATGCTGGCGCTGGGCGTGATCTATGCCGGTGGCCTGTCGCTGGTTGGCCTGAAGCTGGGCCTGCTGATCGGCCTGATTGCCGGCCTCATCAGCTTCATCCCTTACCTGGGCGCGACCACCGGCATCCTGATGGCGATCATCGCCGCACTGGTGCAGGCGCAGGGCTTCGACCTGAAGCTGCTGATCCTGGTCGGCGTGGTGTTCACCGTGGGCCAGCTGCTGGAAAGCTACGTGCTGACCCCGCGCATCGTCGGCGACAAGATCGGCCTGCACCCGGTGGCGGTGATCTTCGCGGTGATGGCCGGCGGCCAGCTGTTCGGCTTCCTCGGCATGCTGCTGGCGCTGCCGGTGGCGGCGGTGACCAACGTGCTGCTGCGCTACGCGCACCAGCGCTACCGCCAGAGCGAGCTGTACGTGGGCGAGAAGCCGGCGATCGTGCTTGATGGCGTGGTCGATGCCCCCCATATCATCATTCCGAACGACAAGGGCCCCGACCTGAAGTGATGGGTGTGCCGCAACTGCCGCTGGCCCTGCATTACCCGCGGGACCAGCGCCTGGAGACCTTCATCGGCGCGCCGGATGGCGCGCTGGCGCAGCTGCGCGCGATCGCGGTGGGCGCCAGCCACGACTGGGTCTACCTGGAAGGGGCGGCGGGCACCGGCAAGACCCATCAGGCGCTGGCGATGTGTTCCAGCGCCGAGCAGGCCGGCCGCCTGCCGACCTACGTGCCGCTGGCCAGCGCCGCCGGTCGCGTGCGCGCGGCGCTGGATGGGCTGGAGGTGCGCGAACTGGTGGCGCTGGATGGCCTGGACGAGGTTGCCGGCAACCGCGAGGACGAGATCGCGCTGTTCGATTTCCACAACCGTGCGCGCGCTGCGGGCGTTACCGTGTTGTACACGGCGCAGAAGGCGCCGGAAGAGCTGGGCCTGGTACTGCCCGACCTGCGCTCGCGCCTGGGCCAGTGCGTGCGCGTGCTGCTGCAGCCGTTGGATGAGGAAGGTCGCGCGGCGGTGCTGCGTGAGCGTGCACTGCGGCGTGGGCTGGCGATCGACGAGGCGGCCATCGAGTGGCTGCTGTCGCACACCGGGCGCGAGCTGGGTGGATTGATCACGCTGCTGGACTGGCTGGACCGCGAGTCACTGGCGGCGAAGCGGCGGATCACCGTGCCGTTCCTGCGCCAGGTGCTGGAAGAAGGCCGGCCTCGTTACTGAGGGTGGGGTTTGTTTGCAGGGCTGCGCCCTGCACCCGCAGAAGCAACGTCAACGTCAAAAGCTGGCTATCCGTGGGATGGCGGGGTGGGTCCGGTTGCGGGGGACGCTGCAAGTACGTCCATGTAAGCTCGGTCGCCGCATCCATGCGGCTCACGCCCCCGCAACCGGACCCACCCCGCCTTCGACAGGTTCCCGCGATCTGCCGGGACTGCGTACTGCACTACTGACGGCTGTTGGTGGGTGTCGACCTTGGTCGACACCAGAGCAAGCGCAGCGAAGCGACCCGCTTTTGCTCTTCTTTCTTTTCTTCCGTGGCTGGACGCGCAAGGAAACTGTCAGAGGCCGGGCGGGGTGGGCTGCGCAGGGGCGTGAGCCGCATGGATGCGGCGACCGAGCTTACATGGACGTACTTGCAGCGTCCCCTGCGCAGCCCACCCCGACCGGCCAAGCACGGCTTCTGCTTTCAATGAGTCCAGCCACGAGGGGCTCAGCCGTTCGCCGCCAACTCAACATCCAGCGCGCGCAGGCGATCCACGGTACCCACGTCGGTCCAACGCCCGCGATGGTGCTGCCCCGTCATCAACCCCTGCGCCATGAAATGCTTCTGCAGCGGCACCACCGAGAACTTCGGCGGAACACGCTCGCTACCCGGCGCATCGCCGATCACCGTGCGCCAGTCGGCCACGATCGAAGGGCGGTAGATACCGATGCCGGCATAGGTCAGGCACGGTCCTTCGCGGTCGTGATGCAGCAGCCCCTGCGCATCGAGGCGGTAGTCACCTTCGGGGTGTTGCGCCGGGTTGTCGACCAGCACCAGGTGCGCCTGGCCCTGTGGTTCGCGCGGCAGCGTGGCGAAATCGAAGTCAGTCCAGATGTCACCGTTCACCACCAGGAACGGGGCGTCGCCCAGCACCGGTAGCGCGTTGAGGATGCCGCCGCCGGTTTCCAGCGGGGTCTGCCCTTCGTACATGAAATGCAGGCGCAGGCCCCATTGGCTGCCATCGCCCAGCATCGTCGGGAACTGCTCGGCCAGCCATGCGGTGTTGATCACCACCTCGCGCACGCCAAGCGCGGCCAGGCGTTCCAGGTGCCAGACGATCAGCGGCTTGCCAGCCACTTCCAGCAGCGGCTTGGGCGTGTGCAGGGTCAGCGGGCGCATGCGCTCGCCGAGGCCAGCGGCAAAGACCAGCGCCTTCATCGGGCCACGCGCAGCGGTGCGGCCAACTCGGCCAGTGCTGGCTTGATGCGGTCGTCCAGCAACCGCTGCAGCGGCGCCAGTTCGCGATAGCGCGGCAGCACTTCATCCAGATAGGTGATGAAGCGCGGCGCATCGTCCAGGTAATGGCCCTTGTTGTCGCGGTAGCGCAGGCGGCAGAACAGGCCGAGGATCTTCACGTGGCGCTGGACACCCATCCAGTCGGCGTCGCGCAGGAAGGTGGCGCGGTCGGGCACCGGCAGGCCGGCATCGCGCGCGCGCTCGTGGTACTGCGCGAGCCACTCGTCCACGCGCTGCAGCGGCCAGCTCAGGAAGGCGTCCTTGAACAGGCTCACCGCGTCGTAGGCGATCGGGCCGCGCACCAGGTCCTGGAAATCCAGCACGGCGGGACCGTCGTCGACCGGCATCAGGTTGCGTGGCATGTAGTCGCGGTGGGTCATCAACTGGGCCTGGCCCAGCGCGTTGTCCATCAACCGGCGATGCACCAGCTGCAGCCCTTCAATCTCGCCGCAGTCCAGTTCCAGGTTCAGGTGGCGCTGCAGGAACCATTCGTCGAACAGGCCGGCATCACGCTGCAGCAGCGCTTCGCCGAACTGGCCGAAGTCGGCCGGCACCGGAATCGCCTGCAGGCGCAGCAGCTGTTCGATCGAACGGCCGAACCATTCGTCAGCGTTGCGCTCGTCGAGGATCTTCGCCAGGGTCGGGCCGCCGAGGTCTTCCAGCAGCAGGAAGCCGGCCTCCAGATCCTGTGCCAGCAGCGCGGGCACACGCAGGCCGTTGTCGTGCAGCAGGCCGCGCATGCGCAGCCACGGCCGCGGATCTTCCAGCCCCGGCGGGGCATCCATCACGATGTGGCTGCCACCGGTGCTGGTGGTGCGCCAGTAGCTGCGCATGCCGGCATCGACCGAGGCGCGTTCGACCACCGCGCTGGCATCATCGAGCTGGGTACGGGCCCACCGCAGGCGCTGCGCGCTGCGCTGGGGATCGGAGGCGGGTTCGGTCATGCAGGCATATCCGGGCGCGCCGGGCGCGCCAACGTCGGGAACAGGAAGGGAAGGGGATGCGCGCTCAGCGGCGGCCGCTGAACAGGCGCAGGACGGCCAGCACGGCCACCGCGCCCACCACCGCACCGAGGAAACCGGCCGGCTCACCGGGGGCGTACCAGCCCATGTACTGGCCAAACCAGCCGGCCAGCAGCGCACCGAGGATGCCCAGCACGATGGTCAGCAGGCAGCCCATGCGGTTGTTGCCGGGCATGAAGAAACGCCCGAGCAGGCCGACGAAGAAGCCGACCAGGATGATGTAGAGCCAGCTGCTGCTGCCGAACAGACCATTCATGCGCGCGATTTCCAGCAAGGGTGGACGCAGCCTAGCAAGGCCAGACTGCGTCCGTCACGGTGTGACGTAATCAGCAGCAGCCGTGGTCGCCGTGGCGGGTGCCACTGTCGGCAGCCACCGGCGAACCGCTGGTCTCGCCGCGCAGGCTGGCGGCGTAGTGCTCGCTGATCACCTTGGACACGCAGGCGGTGACCTTCTTGCCCATCGGGATGTGCAGGAACTCGTTCGGGCCGTGCGCGTTGGAGTGCGGGCCAAGCACGCCGGTGATCATGAACTGGGCGCCCGGGAACTTCTCGCCCAGCATGCCCATGAACGGGATCGAGCCGCCTTCGCCCATGTACATCGCCGGCTTGCCGAAGAAGGCCTGGCTGGCGTCGTCGATGGCCTGGGTCAGCCACGGCGCCATGGCCGGGGCGTTCCAGCCGGTGGAGGCCTTTTCCAGATCCAGGGTGACCTGCGCGCCGTTCGGCGGGTCGCGCAGCAGCGCTTCCTTCAGCAGCTCACCGCAGGTCTTGCCATCGGCGGTCGGCGGCAGGCGCAGCGACAGCTTCACCGAGGTCTGCGGGCGCAGCACGTTGCCGGCCGATTCCAACGCCGGCATGCCACCGACGCCGGTGACCGACAGCGCCGGGCGCCAGGTGCGGTTGAGCACCAGCTCGGTCAGGTCCTCGTTCATCGGACGCAGGCCGTCGACCATCGGGAACTTCTCGAAGATTTCGGTATCGACCACTTCGGCGGCGCGCTTGGCCTGTTCCTGGCGCTCGGCCGGAATTTCAACGTTCATGCCGTCGATCAGGATGCGGCCGGTGTCCTGGTCCTCGATGCGCGACAGCAGCTGGCGCAGCAGGCGGAAGCTGGACGGCACCACGCCGGAGGCATCGCCGGAATGCACGCCTTCGTTGAGCACCTTCACGGTGAAGTTGCCGCCGGTCAGGCCGCGCAGCGAGGTGGTGCACCACAGCTGGTCGTAGTTGGCGCAGCCCGAATCCAGGCAGACCACCAGCGACGGCTTGCCGATGCGGTCGGCCAGGTGGTCGACGTAGGCTGGCAGGTCGTAGCTGCCCGATTCTTCACAGGCTTCGATCAGCACCACGCAGCGGGCGTGCGGCAGGCCCTGGGCCTGCAGCGCCAGTACGGCGGCCAGCGAGCCGAAGATGGCGTAACCGTCGTCGGCGCCGCCGCGGCCATACAGCTTGTCGCCGCGCAGGACCGGGGTCCACGGGCCGAGGTCGTCGTCCCAGCCGGTCATTTCCGGCTGCTTGTCCAGGTGGCCGTAGAGCAGGATGGTGTCGTCGCCGGTTTCGGCGCCGGTAGCCGGAATTTCCAGGAAGATCAGCGGGGTACGGCCTTCCAGGCGCACCACTTCAACCTTCAGGCCGGGCAGCTGCTGGGCCTTGGCCCAGTTCTCCATCAGCGTGACCGCCTGTTCCATGTAGCCGTTCTGCACCCAATTGGCGTCGAACATCGGCGACTTGTTGGGAATGCGGATGTAGTCGACCAACTGCGGGACGATCTCGCTGTCCCACTTGTCATTGACGAATTGGCCGAGCTTGGCGCTGTCCATCTGAAACTCCGATTGCATGGGCTGTGATCGCGACATTCTACGCCTGTGCCGTGGGTAGGGTTTTTCCTACATCACGTCGGGTATTTGGCTGGCTTTTAGAAATCCAGGAAACCGATAGGCTGTGTGCATGTGGTGACGGACACTGTTCCTACCGACGGGATTGCCGGTCGGGACGGTCAGAACCACAAGGAGATACACGTCGTGCCTTGGAGTGTCGTGTTGAGGGCACTGGTGCTGGTCGTGTGGATCGCTGGGGCGCATGCCGCCGAACCGATCGACATCAACCGCGCCGATGCCCAGGCGCTGCAGCAGGGATTGACGATGGTCGGAGCCGCCAAGGCCGAGGCGATCGTCGAGCACCGACGCAGACACGGCCCGTTTCATCGCGTCGAGGACCTGGCGCAGGTGAAGGGGATAGGGAAAGCAATCGTCGAACGGAATCGACAGCGGATCACCGTAGGCAACAGGTTGTTGCCGGCGGATCCGGTACCCGGATCGGTACCGGTGCGAACCGTACCGAGGCGCTGACAGCAGGAATCGTCGGAACCGGCAGGAGGCTGGTTCACCGGTCACGGACAGGAAGGCCGTGACCACCGACCGCCGCAGGACGCGGCACCACTCACCAGGATGGTGGCATCACAGACCTGTGGAAGGGGCTGAGATACAAACAGGACAGACGCGGCCGCGTGCAGGATGCAACGCTACCCCCACAGCGCAGGATGCGAGGGGGCGGCAGCAGGCCGACAAGGACGTAACGATTGCCCGGTACGACACATGGCTGTGTCGCCGGGCAGTTTCATTTCCGGCGCCTGGTTTTGCCGCGGCCACCACGGGCCGATGGTGTACGGTGGCCGCTCCGCATGGAAAGGACCCCCGCTGGATGCTTCCGCACCGCCCCACGACCCTGATGCTCGCCCTTGCACTGGCCCTGCCGCTGCTGGCCCATGCCGCTGCGCCTACGCCGGCCGCCAAGCCTGCAGCTGCCGCTGCGGCCACCGCCGAGGTACGCGGACCGACCGACCTCAAGCCGGGCGAATACCTGTGGCATCCGGAAATCTCGCCGACCGGCCCGATCGTGCTGGTGGTCAGCCTTGATGAGCAGCGCGCCTATGTCTACCGCAACGGTATCGCCATCGGCCTGACCACGATCAGCTCGGGCAAGGCCGGGCACGAGACGCCGACCGGTGTGTTCACCATCCTGCAGAAGGACAAGGACCACAAGTCCAACCTCTACAACAGCGCGCCGATGCCGTACATGCAGCGGCTGACCTGGGACGGCATCGCCCTGCATGGCGGCAGCCTGCCCGGGCATCCGGCCTCGCACGGCTGCGTGCGCCTGCCGCAGGCCTTCGCGCAGAAGCTGTTCAGTGAAACCCAGCGCGGCGATACCGTGGTCGTGGCCGATGCCAAGAGCTCGCCGATGACCCTGGCCTATCCGTCGGTGCTGGCGCCGGTGAACGCGCGCGGCCAGGCCCTGCCGGAGACCGAGGGCGGAGCCCCGGCACAGGCCTGGTGGGACGACGCCGCGGCGCCGGCCGGGCAGGTCGGCATCCTGGTCAGCCTGCACGACCAGCGCCTGTACGTGCTGCGCGACGGCGTGATGATTGGCGAGTCGCCGCTGAAGGCCGACGCCTTGCCGGCCTTCCAGGGCACCACCCTGTTCGTGATGGGGCAGGGTTACAGCGATACCCCCAGCCCGCTGGACGTGAACCAGCGCCTGCACCAGTGGACGGCCTACCCGTTGCTGGGCCAGGACCGCGCCCAGGCCACGCCGGACCTGCTGGCCACGCCCTCGCTGCCGATGGCGCTGCCGACCGATTTCGCTCGCCAGCTGTACCAGGTGCTGGTGCCGGGCACGACCCTGCTGGTCACCTCGCTGCCGGCGGTCCGCCCAAGCCCGGCTGAATCCGGAATGCAGCCGGTCTTGGAATCCGAGCCGCCAGGGTCCACCCTCAAGGGCAACTGAGTCCCCTCGTTGTGCCCATGACTGCATCCCGCCTGTGCCGGCTGGCCGCGTTCGGCCTGCTGGCGACCTCGGCCAGCGCCCCGGCGCTGGCACAGACGCCCGCCCTCGCCACCTCTGCCGATGATCTGGCTGCCCTGCTGTCGCGCAGTGCGCCCAAGGCCGACCGCCGCGTGCTGCAGCTGGCGGCGCACGCCATGCGCTGTGCGTTGCAGCGGCCGGAACTGGGCATCAATGGTGATCGCCTCAGCGTGATCGATTACTCGCGCCCGTCCACCGAGCCGCGGCTGTGGGTGTTCGACCTGGCCCATCAGCGCCTGTTGTTCGAGGAATGGGTGGCGCATGGCCGCAACAGCGGCGAGAACCGCACCGAGCACTTCTCCAACCGCGACGGCAGTTTCATGTCCAGTCTCGGCGCGTTCACCGCGCAGGAGACCTACATGGGCGGCAATGGATATTCGCTGCGCCTGGCCGGCCTGGAACCGGGCTTCAATGACCGCGCGCGTGACCGAGCGATCGTCATCCATGGTGCGCCGTACGTGAACCCGGCTACCGCGCAGCTGCAGGGGCGGCTGGGACGCAGCCTGGGTTGCCCGGCGGTGCGGCTGTCGGTGGCCAAGCCGCTGATCGATGCGTTGCGTGGTGGCACGATGGTGTTTGCTTACTACCCCGACCAGGATTGGCTGAAGCACTCGCAGCTGCTGGCCGGCGGGTGCGGTGGCCAGGGCACGCTCGCCACGCGGTGATGCACGACGGCGCGCGGCATGATGCAATGCGCGGATGAACATCGACTCCCTGCTGCACACTCCGAGCCAGGTCATTTCCAGCCTGGACTATCGCCGCGAGCGCTGGCGGAATGGACTTGGCTGGACCCGCGAGATCCTGCGCCTGCCTGCGCAGGGGGATGACTGGGCGCTGCGCCTGTCGGTGGCCGAGATCGAGCGGGACGCCGCGTTCTCCGCCTTCCCCGGCGTGGAGCGCGAGTTGGTGCTGCTGCAGGGCAATGGTGTGCGCCTGCGCTTCGACGATGGCCGTGTGGCCGAGGTGCTGCCGCCGCATGGACGGGTGCGCTTTGCCGGCGAGGAAACCCTGCACGGTGAACTGGTCGATGGCACCACCCACGACTTCAACCTGATGTGGAAGCGCGAGCTGCTGCAGGCCGAACTGCTGCACCGGCCACTGGTCGGCGCGATGTTCTTCTTCTGCGAACCGGGCGTGGCCTGGGCGCTGCATCTGCTGTCCGGTCAGGCAGAGTTCGGTGCCGACAGCGGCCTGCCCGCGCTACGGGCCGGCGATACCGCGTGGTTGGCGGCCGGCGAACGTCAGCGGCACGCGTTGCAGGGCGGTGGCGAGTTGTTGGCGATACGGGTCAGTGCAGCAGCGGGATGATTCCTGGGCGCCGGTGGCTCAATCCACGCATGGCGTGGATCTACTGGGGTGTAGTTGCCATGCCTGGACACGCCGCGCAGTAGATCCACGCCATGCGTCGATACGGCCGCCAATGCTGCGTCATGGTGCGAACCAAGGTTCGCACCCACCAGATGGCGGTTCGCAGGCGTCGGTGCGTTCAGTAGATCCACGCCATGCGTGGATGCGGCAACCTCAATACACATCGCGCCGGTAGCGACCGGCCAGCAACAGCGCTTCCTTGCCCGCAACACCCAGCACCTGTTCGATCACCGCATCCACCGCCGGGGCCATGCCCTGCAGGCTGCCGCAGACCAGGATCGTGGCGCCTTCATCCACCCACTGCCGCAGCGTTGCCGCTTCGGCCAGCAGCCGGTCCTGCACATAGCGATGCGCGCCGCCGTCGCGGCTGAACACGGCATCCAACCGTGCCAGTGAGCCGTCGGCCAGCATTGCCTGCAGTTCTTCACCGAAGTGGAAGTCGTGGGCGGCGGTGCGCTCACCGAACAGCAGCCAGGTACGGCGTGCGCCACGCTGGGCACGTTCGTGCAGATGTGCGCGCAGGCCGGCGATGCCGGTGCCGTTGCCGATCAGCAGCAGCGGTACATCGAAGGGGACGCCATGGAAATTGTCGTTGCGGCGCAGGCGCAGCTGCACCGGTTCGCCGATGGCCGCGTGGTCGCACAGCCAGCCGCTGCCGATGCCAGGCGTGCCGTCCGCGCGCAGCTGTCGGCGCAGCAGCAGCTCGACCGCACCGTCGGCCATCACCGAGGCAATCGAGTACTCGCGATGGGGCAGCGGTTGCAGGGTCGCCAGCAATGCGGGCAGATCACCCGGGGGAACCAATGAGGGCAGGTGCGAGCGCGCGACGCGTGCCAGCAACGTCTGCCCGTCATCCAGCACGGTATCCGCATCGAAGCGTTGTGCGTCCAGCCAGGCACGCGCGGTGTGCGGTGCGTGCTGCGGGCCGATCTCGGCGATGTCACCGGCCTGCCACTGCGCATCTGCATCGGCCGGGGGCTGCAGGCGCAACCAATACACGGGGCCGCCGGGGCTGCCCGGGTTCAGATGCTCACGTTGCAGCAGCGTCCACGGCTGGTACTCGGCCGGGCTCCAGTCGGGCAGTTCGCTGGCGCCGCCGCCGAGCTGGCCCAGCAACTGCTGCCAATGGCGCAGCGCGGCCGGATCGGCGTTGTCGACGTCGATCGCATCGAACAGCGGATGCGCACCGTGCTGGCGCAGCCACTGGTCGAGCTGGTGGCCGAATCCGCAGAAGTGGCCGTAACTGCGGTCGCCCAGTGCGAGCACGCCGTACTGCAGGTGCTGCAGCGCAGGCGGTGAGGTCATCACGCCGCGCAGGAACGGCAGCGCATGATCGGGTGGGTCGCCTTCGCCAGTGGTGCTGGCGATGAACAATGCACGCTGGCTGTCGGCCAGCAGCGTGGCGTCGACCTCATGCAGGCCGCGCACACGCACCGGCACGCCGGCACCGCGCAATGCCTCGGCACTGCGTTCGGCCAGTTCGCGGGCAAAACCGGTCTGGCTGGACCAGACCATCAGGATCGGTGCGACGTCGCCACAGGCAGCATCGTCGCGCGGTCGCCCACGCCACCACAGTGCGGCGCAGGCCAGCGCATACAGCGCGGTGGCGATGATCGCAATCTGCGTTCGCCGTGCCGGCGGCGCGCCCTGCCACCAGGCTTCGCCGAGATGCAGTCGCAGCAGCGCCCAGGCGATCAGCGCCAGCAGGAGCAGGGCCAGTGCGTTGCCGAGCCACGCGCGCGATGGACGTGAGCTCATGCGTCCTGCTCGTCGAGCAGGCGCTGGAAGGCGCTGCTGAGAAATTCCCGCGGGCCGGCTGCTGCACGCTGCAGGTAGCGTGCAGCCAGGCCTTCGCGTTCGGCCAGCGCCATGCCCTGTTCGTGGCCGAGCACGGTCAGTGCGGTGGCCCAGGCATCGGCGTGCATGGCGTCGTCGGCGACCACGGTGACCGCTGCGGCGACCTGGCGTACCGGTCTGCCAGAGCGCGGGTCCAGGCTGTGACTGTAAGCCTCGCCATCGGCCTGGTACTGGTGCCAGCGATCACCGGAGGTGGCCACCGCCTTGTCCTCCAGTGCCAGCACCCGCGGTGGTGTTTCGGTGTGCGCGTCTTCTTCCGGTGCGGACTCCACCAGCACGCGCCACGGCTGGCCGTCCGGTTTTCGGCCGTAGCCGGCCAGTTCGCCACCGACCTCGATCAGTGCAGCAGCGATGCCCTGATCGCGCAGCCAGGCGGCCACGTGATCGACGCCGAACCCCTTGGCGATCGCAGAGAGATCCAGTTCCAGTCCTCCCGGTTGCAGCAGCGCATCGCTGCGCCATTGCAGGCGCTGCCAACCGCAGCGCTCGCGCGTGGCCTGCACGGTGGCGGCGTCGGGTTGGCGGCGTTCGCCGGCATGTGCACCGAAACCCCACAGTGCCACCAACGGGCCGACGGTGGGATCGAATGCACCATCGCTGGCGGCGGCGATGGCCTGTGCGCAGGCCACAACGTGGCGGGTCTCGGCCGGCAGCACGCACCATTGGCCCGCGTCGGCGCGGTTGTAGCGGCTCAGGTCCGAGCCGGGCTCCCAGGTGCTCATCTGCGCGACCACCTCGTCCAGCCGCGCCTGGATGCCGGCATGCAGCGGGTGCAGGTCGCGCTGGCGCGGCGCGACCAGCGACACGCTCCAGGTGGTGCCCATGGTGGTGCCACCGAGGCGGGCGATGTCGAGCAGGGGATCGGTCATGGTGGTGTGCTGCAGATGCGATGCCGGGGCTGCCCGGCATCGCGGTCCACGTCATTACTGCGGCAGCACTTCCAGCGTGGCCACGTAGCTCAGGCGGCGCTTGGCGGCCTGCTTCACCGAGGTCTTGTTGTCCTCGGTGCCGGTTTCCAGCCAGTACATGCCAGCTTCCGGCCAGGTCACCTTGATCTCGCCCTTGGCATCGCTGGTGACCTTCAGTTCGTCCTGCGCGTTGCGGTAGCGGGTGGCGCCACGCACGATCTCGAATTCCAGGCCGGTGGCCGGCTTGCCGTCGACCAGCACGCGGAAGGTGGCTTCCTCGCCGGCGAACAGGTCGTTCGGGTGGCCGACGGCGACCAGCTCGATGCCACGGTTGGTGGGCTTCAGCGCGGTGTCGTTCGGCGCACCGTTGGTGACGAAGGTCTCCACGCGGCCGACCGACTGGCTCACTTCCAGCTTCTTCGCATCCTTGGGCAGCTCGCCGAAGGTGGCGACGCTGCCGCGCCAGCGCTTGCGCTCGCCGTTCTGCTCGTAGGTGGCGAACAGGCCGTCATTGACCGACGCGATGCGGTAGGTGCCCGGCTGCTTCAGTTCGATGTCGAACACGCTGCGGTACTTGCCGGTGGAGGCGTTCTGCGGCTGCACGGTGCTGCCGTCCGGCGCGGTGATCACCAGCGATTCCAGGCGCAGCGGCACGTGGTTGAAATAGAACAGGTCGTTGGAGACCGCACCGTCGACAGTGATCCACGGCGCGTTGCCGGCGATCACGGTCTGCGAGGGCAGCAGCCAGGCCTTGTGGGCCAGGGCGGAGAAGGGAAGGGCAGCGGCCAGGGCGGCGGCGAGGACGAGCGTGCGCTTCATGCGGAGGACTCCAGTGGATGCGGGTGATGCGGCAAGGAAGAGGGGGCTACGACTTGATCCCCTCCGTCCCCTCTCAGGGTTTGACGGCGAGGGTGACCTGGCCCAGTTCGGTGGCGCCCTGCGCCTTGCCGTTCTGTGCGGCGGTGGCCGGCCAGGTGAAGGGAATCTTCAGCAGTTCACGGCCGCCGACTTCGCGCACCGCTTCCACCACCAGGGTGTAGTTGCCCGGGGCCAGCTGCTTCAGTGCCGGCTGCTTGTCGTTGAACGACAGCGCGTGCTTGCCGGCCGGGCGGGTCGGGCCGGTCACGCCGTCCACCGGCACCTGCAGGGTGCGGCCGCTCTTGCGCCACCACTGGCGCAGGTCGGGCAGCCACTTGGTGCCATGGCCTTCGCTGTTGCTGGTCTGCTGGTACCAGACCGACAGGTTGGCCGCGACCTTCTGGTCGGCGCCTTCCAGCCACACCGCCACGTACGGGCGGTGGTACTCGGCGACGTTGAGCTTGGGCACTTCGACGTTGATGTCGAGCGTGGTGGCATAGGCCGGCGAAGTGGCCAGCAGGCCGCTGAGGGCGATGGTCAGGGTGACGCGCATGGGGCGGCTCCAGGAACGAAGGAAAGTCAGTGGATCAGCAGCAGGGCGATCAGCAGCGGGATCATCAGGCCGAGGCCGACCAGCGGCCAGGTCATGCGCCGCTGCCGCGCATGCAGGTGCAGCAGGAACAGGCCGGTGATGCAGAACACCAGGCAGGCCACGGCGAACAGGTCCAGGAACCAGCCCCACGCCGGGCCGGCATTGCGGCCCTTGTGCAGGTCGTTGAGGTAGGACACCGCGCCGCGCGAGGTTGATTCGTATTCCACTGCGCCGGTCTCGCGATCGATGCTCAGCCAGGCATCGCCACCGGGGCGCGGCAGCGACAGGTAGATCTCTTCGGCCGACCATTCGGCCGGGCGGCCGCCAATGGCGATGCCCAGCTGCGTATCCAGCCATTGCCGCGCCGGGCGCGGGATCGGCGCGTTGCCGTCTTCGCGGGTGCCCAGTTGGCCCAGCAGTTCGGCCGGCAGCTCCAGATGCTGGTTCTGCACCTCGGGCTTGGCCTCGATCTTCGCGGCATGGTTGAGGGTCAGGCCGGTCACCGCGAACAGCAGCATGCCGATCAGGCACACCGCCGAGCTGATCCAGTGCCACTGGTGCAGCGTCCGCAGCCAGAAGCCACGGTTCTGTTGCTGCTGCACGGTGGAAGAGGCAGGACGGCTCACGGCACGGTTCGGGGCGGACGGGGACTGCCCATTACATCATTGATGAGAATAGCTCGCAATTGCGTGTCGTTCTGTATCCCGGAGGGGGTGTTACCGGCTGCCGGCCGGCGGCAGGCACTACCGCTACCGCGGGTCGGTAGATCCACGCCATGCGTGGATGAAGCGGTGCCGACCAAGGTTGGCACCCACCAGAGCAGGGCGGTGCCGACCCAGGTCGGCCCTCACCAGATCAGGGCGGTGCCAACCAAGGTTGGCACCCACCAAGGCGGTGCGCGGCGATCAGAACTTCGCGTTGAGCGAGATCCAGTAGCTGCGGCGCTGGTCCTTGGTCGCATAGTCGTCCACGCAGTTGAATTCGCTCTGGCTGATCAACAGGCACGACTGCGAGACGAAATCCTTGTCGAGCAGGTTGTTGACCCGTGCGTTCACCGTCAGCCAGGGCGTGGCCTTCCAGCTGCCACCGAGATGGAAGATCGTGTAGTCCTCGTAGTAGCGGGTGTGGCTGGCGCCGCTGGCATCCAGCAGCGTGTCGCGGTAGCGGTCGTAGCGGCCCTCACCGATCAGCGACAGGCTGACCGCTTCATTGATCTGCCAGTTGAGGCTGGCGTTGGCCATGTGTTTTGCCGGCATGGTGCCGCTGATCGGCAGCCCCTTCTGTGCGCCACTGGTCTGCTCACTCTTCGTCCAGGTGTAGTTGCCGCGCAGCTGCAGGGTGTCGAGCAGGTCGACATGACCGGCCAGCTCGGCACCGCGGGTCTCGGCCTTGTCGATGTTCACGCTCTGGGTGAAGGTGCTGTAGCCCAGTGCTGCCCAGCCTGGGCCGATGCCCACGCAGTAGCCGCTGCCGGCGCGGGCCACTTCGCAGTTGGGGAAGGTGCCGCCGCTGGCGATCTTGTCCTCGAATTTGTTGAAGAAGCCGGTCACGTTGAAGCCCCAGCGCTGGCCCTCGTAGTAGGCGGCCAACTCGTAGTTGGTGCTGGTTTCAGGCTTCAGGTTCGGCGAACCCACCAGCGGCAGCACGCCCTGGCCACCGAAGCCGGTGATGCCCGGGAACAGCTGGTCCGGACGCGGGGTCTTGTAGCCGGTGCTGACGCCGCCCTTGAAGGTCCACGCGTCGCTGGCGTTCCACACCAGGTAGCCGCGCGGGCTGACGTGGCTGCCGAACACGTTGTGGTCGTCGTAGCGCAGGCCGAAGGTGGCGGTGAGGGTATTGGTCAGCGCCCAGTTGTCCTCGGCGAACAGGGCCCACATGCGGTGCTTCTGCTTGGTGTTGCTGCGGTAACCGGCGCCATCCATGCCGAACACGCCATCGATCATGTCGGTGTCGTTGTACTGGCCGCCGACGGTCAGCTTGTGCGCGCCGAAGTCGAGGTCGAGCATCGTGTCGAGCACGTAGCCTTCCAGTTCCATCGTGCGCAGCGGGCGCGGCAGGAACGCCTGCAGGCGCGCCATCTCGCTGGGATTGAGTGCGGTCAGCGCATTGCCGCGGCCGGCCGCACAGTTGTTGGCGGCACCGGTGCGGCGGCAGACGTCATTCCACAGCGTCTGCAGGTTGGCGCGCTCGTCCAGGGTCAGCGGCAGCGAGCGGCCGAGGTTGCTGCTCTTGCTGTGGGTCAGCGAGGTCTGCCAGGTGCCGAAGCTGTAACGGCCCTGGTGGGTCAGCGACAACTGATCGCGCTCGTAGCGCTGGTAGGCGGTGTAGCCGACGCGCGGCTGCACCACGCGGCGGGTGACGGTGCCGCTGCCGTTCGGGTTGGGGATGACCGCGTTGCCGACGCGCCAGAGGCTGGCCAGGCTGTCCAGCGTGCCGGTCTGTCCTTCGCTGTTGTCGTACTTCTGCCGCGACACGTCGTAGTCCAGCCACAGTTCGTGATCATCGTTGACGCGGAAGTCCAGTCGTACGCCGGTGTTCCAGTTGGTGTTGGCCACCGACTTGCCACCGCCGCCGAAGCCGATGCTGCGCTCCCACAGGCTGCCGTCGGGCAGGGTCAGTGCATCCCACTCCGGATTGGAGGCCTTGGCGTCGTAGTAGCTGCCGCGCACCGCCAGGCTGAGGCGGTCCTTCAGCAGCGGGCCGCTGAGGTACAGGTCGGTGGTGCGTGCATCACCGAACTGGTCATCCTGCTGCACGGTGAAGCCCTGGGTCACGGCGCCGTGCCAGCTGTCCTGGTTGCGTCGGGTGATGATGTTGATGACGCCGCCCATCGCATCCGAGCCGTACAGCGTGGACATCGGGCCGCGCACCACTTCGATGCGTTCGATCGCGTCCAGCGGCGGCAGGTAGGCGAACTGGCCGCCACCGAAGTTGTTCGGGTACAGCTGGCCGACATTGCTCTGGCGGCGGCCGTCGATCAGCACCAGCGTGTACTCGGACGGCAGGCCGCGCATGGAGATGGTGGCACGACCGTTCTTGTCGCTGGCTTCCAGGCCGACATCGATGCCTTCGACGTCGCGCAGCGCGTCGACCAGGTTGGTGTAGGGGCGCTTGCTCAGTTCTTCGCGACTGACCACGCTGATGCTGGCCGGTGCATCGACCACCTTCTGCTCGAAGCCGGAGGCGGTGACCACCACCTTGTCCAGCGTCTGCGGCGCGCCGGAAGCGTCACCGTGGGCGAGGGCAGGGGCGGTCATGGCCGCCAGCACGGCGCTGGTCAGCAGGGTACGGGACAGGGATGAACGGACACGATGGCGCTGGGCCATGGCAGTAACCTCGAAGGATGCAGGGTGGTGCAATGCCAGGCGCGAGTGGCGCGGCATGCACGGGGAGGCCCGGTCAGGGGCGGCAGGGAGGAAGCAGGCAGCGGCGTGCTGACGCGACCGCGCAGGCGGTCACGCGGGGCCGTGGATCAGGCGAGCGGCGGCGCCTGGCCGCGTTGCTGGCGGCGCCCGGGCGCGTCGGCCCAGGGCGTGTCCGGAGCGGCCAGCGGCCAATCCGGGCGCACACCGGGCATGGCCGGCGTGGCGGGTACGAGTTCACGTTCGGTACGCAGCCACTGGCTGGCCAGCAGCAGCGGCGGGTGTGCCTTCTCGGCTGATTTCACCGGCGCGGCAGCACAGCGACGCAGCTTGGCCGGGGCTTCTTCCTGCAGCGGGGCTTCGCCGCCACGCTCTTCCAGCGGCGGCTGCACTGCCTGCGCGGCGTTGCCGGCGTGGGCCTCTGGGAGCAGCGGCAGAGTACCCATCAGCAGTACCAGCATCGCCACCCACGCCAGCAGGCTGGCCAGCGCAGGACGCTGGCCGCGCATGGCGGTGCCCATCTTGCGATGGATGAGTGGGCGAGGGCGAAGCGGGCGCAGCAAGCAGGGGTCCCCAGGGGTCTGCCGGCAGCGGCCGGCATCAACGGGGCGTGATTGTAATGAGAGCTGTTAGCTGTTGCAAATGAGAATGATTGCCAAAACGTCTCAAGCTGGCCATTGGGGCTCAGACCTCGCTCCAGCGCCGCAGCAGGTTGTGGTACACGCCGGTCAGCTGCAGCACCGCCTCGGCGTCGCCGCCGGTCTGCCGCAGGCGCTCGATCGAGCCGTCCATTTCCCACAGCAGGCGGCGCTGCACATCGTCGCGGACCATGCTCTGCACCCAGAAGAACGAGGCCACGCGCGCACCTCGGGTCACCGGCCGCACCTGGTGCAGGCTGCTGGACGGGTAGACGATCAGGTCGCCCGCCGGCAGCTTCACTTCATGCTCGCCGTAGGTGTCGCTGATGATCAGTTCGCCGCCCTCGTACTCGTCCGGCGCCGAGAGGAACAGGGTGCAGGAGATGTCCGAACGCAGCTGTTCGCCGTTGGCCAGGTTCATCACCGCGCCGTCGACGTGGAAACCATAGGTGCCGCCGCCGCTGTAGCGGTTGAAGCGCGGTGGCAGGTACTTCAGTGGCAGCGCGGCGCTGAAGAACAGCGGATGCCGGGCCAGCGCGACGAGGATGATCTCGCCCAGTTCGCGGCGCAGCGGTGAGGCCTCGGGCAGCTGCTGGTTGTGCTTGGCCTGCGCGCCCAGATGGCCGACGGTCTCGCGGCCATCGGTCCAGTCGGCGGCATCCAGCCGGCGGCGGAAGTCGGCCACCTGGTCGGCGCTGAGAATGTCGGGGATGTGCAGCAGCATGCGGGACTCCTCAGAGGGACGGCGGTGCGACCAGGGCGCGCACCTGTGGATGCGGCGATGCGGCCAGTTCCGGCACGAGGTGCGCCATGAACGCCGGGCTGCCGTGGGCCAGTGCAAGCCGCAGCCAGTGCACGGCCTGCTCGACCTGGCCGGCCTGCAGCAGGATCGAGGCGTAGTTGGCCTGGCCGCGGAAATCACCGGCCTCGGCCGCGCGCTGGTACCAGTCCAGCGCCGCCTGCGGATCGCGCTCGATCTCCAGTCCGTCTTCGAGGTGGCGGGCCAGCAGGTTCATCGATTTGGCGTGGCCCAGGTGCGCGGCGCGCGTGTACAGCGCCAGCGCCTGCGCGCGGTCCAGCGGCACGCCGCGGCCGGTGGCCAGCAGGTTGGCCAGGTTGTAGAGACCCCAGTCCAGGCCGGTATCGGCGGCGCGCCGGTACCAGACGGCTGCCAGCGTCGGGTCGGCGACGGTGCCCTGGCCCAGTTCGTGGCAGCGGCCCAGCATGTTCATCGCCATCGGCGCGCCGTTGTTGGCGGCGGTTTCGTACCAGAGCAGTGCCGCCGAGGCGTCCTGCGCGGTGCCTTTGCCTTCCATGTGCATCTGCGCGAGCAGCAGTTGTGCCTCGACCTGCCCGGCCTGCGCAGCGTCGCGCACGCGTGCGAACGCGGCTGCCGGGTCGTGCTGCAGCAGTTCGGCCAGGGCGTCGCTGTCGATGGGGGTAAGGGTCGCCATGGGGTGAGTATCGCCGGAAACAAAAACGGCGGCAGGAGAGCCTGCCGCCGTGGTGGAGCGAAGTTACATCAGAACTTCACGTTCAGTGCCAGGGTGGCCGAGCGACCCGGGGCGATGCTCGCGTAGTGCGAGGCATAGGCCTTGGTGAAGTAGGTCTTGTCGGTCAGGTTCTGCACGTTGAGCTGCAGGCTGATGTTGTCCTGGATCGCGTAGCTGGCCATCGCGTCGAAGCGGGTGTAGCTGGCAATCCACTTGGTGTTGGCCACATCACCGTACTGCTTGTCCGAGTAGAACGCACCAGCGCCGATGGTCAGGCCGATCGGGAAGCGGTAGGTGGTCCACAGGTTGGCGCTGTGCTTGGCGGTGTTCGGGAACACGTTGCCGTTGTTCGGCGACGGCACGTAGACGTTGGACGGGCAGGTGCGGCCCACCGGTGCGCCACAGACAAAGCCATTGTCCTTCAGCTCGGAATCGAGGTAGGTGTAGCCGCCGTACAGGCTCCAGGCGTCGGTCAACTGGCCGTTGAAGCCCAGCTCGAAACCGTTGATCTCTTTCTTGCCGGCGTTCTGGCTGGTGCCGTTGTCGACGGTCACGCGCGCGTTGTTCATCACGGTGTGGAAGATCGCAGCAGTCAGGTTCAGGCGGTTGTCCAGCAGGTCCCACTTGGTGCCCAGTTCGAGGTTCTTCGTGTCCTGCGGCTTGAGGTCGGCAACGGCCGCGCTCAGGCCGTCCGAACCGTCACCACCGTCCATGCCCGGCGGAGTCGAGGAGGTGCCCCAGGACAGGTAGATGCTGCCGTTGGTGGCCGGCTTGAACACGACGCCGGCCTGGTAGTTCAGGAAGTCGTTGCTGTTGCGTACGCGGGTCGGTGCCTTGCCGGCCACCGGAGTGGTCAGGGTGGTACGGAAGTCGTCGTAGCGCAGGCCGAGGTTGATCATCCACTGCTCATTGAGCTCGATGGTGTCGAACACGTAGGCCGAGGTGGTCTTGGTGCGCTGCTCGACGTCCAGCGCCTTGTCGCTGCGATAGACGATCTGACCGGCCGCCCACGGATCGTTCGGGTTCGGATTGTTGAAGTCGGTGCAGTTGTAGCCGGTGGCCGCGCCGGACACCTGGCAGCGAGTGCTGTTGGCGCTGTTTTCAAGGGGATTGGCGGTGCCCGGCGACATCAGGTAGCTGCCACGGGTCATCTTCTCGTCGCTGTACTCCACGCCCGCGCTGTAGCTGTGCTTGAGCGCGCCGGTCTGGAAGGCGCCGGTCAGGCCCAGCTGGTCCGCGAAGCTCTTGACGTCGACGGCGCGGCTGTTGGTGCGGCGCCACAGGGTGCCGTAGTTGTTCGGGTTGCCCTTGCTGTCGTCGGGCTGGGTCCACAGGTAGTCGTTGCTGGTGTTGCCCAGGCGCGCGATGTTGCGCAGCTTGTGGCCGCCGAAATCGTAGCTGGCGTCCAGGGTGCTGATATCGGCGCGGGTACGCTGGAAATCACGGTCGACCAGGCCGTAGTAGTTGTTGCGGTCCGGCACCATCGGGCGGCCGTCGCCGTTCTTGGCCACGTTCGGGCCGCTGGTGAACGGGTTGTTGTACGGGAAACCACCCGCGTCCGGCAGGTCATCGCTCTGCATGTGGTAGTGGCTGGCGATCAGCTGCGCCGGGCCGTTCAGGCCGAACGCGATCGACGGCGCGATGCCCCAGCGGCTGACGTTGGCGGCGTCGCGGCCGGCGATGTCCGATTCGTGCTTCATCAGGTTCAGGCGGGCGGCGATGCCATCGCCCAGCACGTAGTTGGCGTCCACGGTGCCGCGTGCGTAGCTGTCGGTACCGATGCCCATGCTGGCGCTGGTCTCGTTCTTCAGCTTCGGCGTCTTGCTCACCAGGTTCAGGCTGCCACCACCGGAGTCACGGCCGCCGTAGGCCGAGCTCGGGCCCTTGACCACTTCCACCTGCTCCAGGTCGAAGATCTCGCGGGTCTGCGAGCCGACGTCGCGCAGGCCGTCGACGAAGACGTTGCTCTGCGAATCGAAGCCACGGATGAAGGGGCGGTCACCGGTCGGGTTGCCGCCTTCGCCGGCACCGAAGGTGATACCCGGGACCATGCGCAGCGCATCCTGCAGGTTGGTCGCACCGGTTTCGGCGATCAGCTTTTCCGACACGATCGACACCGACTTCGGGGTGTCCAGCAGCTCGGCGGTGAACTTCGGCGAGGACGGATTGAACCAGCTGCCGCGCACCTGCACCTTGTCCAGGTCGGTGGCGTTGCGGGAGCTGGCATCGGCGCTGTCGGCGGCCTGTGCGGCCAGCGGTGCGAAGCCGGCGGCCAGGGTGGCGGTAGCGAGCAGGGAAACGCGCGGGGCGTGCTTGCGGGACGTGATGTGGGTCATGGTCTGGGTGGCGGTGGCTTGGATCAGAAAAGGGCACGGGCCGAAGCGCAGGCAGCGCGACGGCATGTAGAAGGCGATATCTGTAGAGCCGAGCCGACGCTCGGCTGGCAGGAAACGTAAACAGGCGCACGGCAAAAGCCGCAGGGCGCCTCAGCTGGCGTGCGGTGCGGGCGGTGCGTGGCCGGGGTTCAACCGCAGTGCGGGATCGTGCAGCTGCCAGCGCAGGGCGTTGGAGCGCCACAGCGGAACATGCGCGACCAGGACGGCGCGCGGGGGAGCCAGTCCGGTACAGGGCGTGGTGCCCTCGCCATCCAGCGGCGGCTCCGGTGCTGGCGCGGCATGGTGCGGGCACTCGTCCGCCGGCGGGGCCGGCATCGGCATGACCTGCTGCAGATCTTCAGCCTGTGCCTGCCAGCCGTGGGCAGCAGGGCCGTTGTCGCGTCCTTCGTGCAGTGCCGACCAGCCCAGCAGCAGCGTCAGCAGCACGGCCACAAGCAGCGGCCACCCTTGACGGGCAAGCTGGCACAGCGTGGCGGTGGGCGCGGGCGAAGCCATGGCGCGGAGGCGGAGTCGTTACGAAGATGTTACGTAGAATAACATCAACGATAATGATTCGCATGTGCGGGGCGTGGCGGCCTCCCGAGGCGGCCACGGGGCGCCCTGGAAGGGGCCTCATGGCCTTCCGGTAGATCCACCCCATGGGTTGATGCTCTCTGGCGGGGCGCCCCGTGGATGATCTCTCCGGGCGGAGCGCTGCCTCAATCCCGGTCGTCGCGGGTCCAGACAGCGTCGTGCTCGCGCTTCACCGGAAACTTGGGCACAGGGCTGTAGGCCGGCGCGCACAGCGCGCGCCCGTCACGCACGTCGAAGCGCGCGCCGTGCAGCACGCACTCCACGCTGCCTTCGGTCGTGTTGAACTCGCCGGAGGACAGTTCGAACTCTTCATGCGTGCACTGGTCTTCCAGGGCGTACAGCTCGCCGTCGAGGTTGAACACCACGATCGGCGTGCCGGTCACCTCGTCGAACACACTCTTCATTTCACCCGGCAACAGCTCGGCGCCGGCACAGACAAAGGTCCAGGCCTCGCTCACGCGACGGCTCCGGTCAGCGGCTTTTCCAGGATCTCGAAGCGCAGGTCGTCGCGCTTTGGAATGCCGAAACGCTCGTCGCCATACGGGAACGGCTTCTTGATGCCGGTGCGGCTGTAGCCGCGACGCTCGTAGAAGGCGATCAGCTCGTCGCGCACGTCGATCACCGTCATCTGCATCACCGGCACCTTCCATTCGCGTGCGGCGTGCGCTTCGGCGGCGTCCATCAGCTGCTTGCCAACGCCGCCACCCTGTTGGGCCGGGTCGACCGAGAACATGCCGAAGTAGCCCTTGCCGTCGACATCGGCGACATGGGCGCAGGCCACCAGCTGATCCCCGCGCTCGGCCAGCAGAATGGTGGAGCGCGGGCGGTCCAGGTCGGCCTGGATGCCTTCGGCGTCGATGCGGGCGCCGTCCAGCAGGTCGGCTTCGGTGGTCCAGCCGACGCGGCTGGCATCGCCGCGGTAGGCCGAGGTGACGAGGGCAATAAGGGCGGGGATGTCGGCCGGCGTGGCGGCGCGGAAGGTCAGGGTGCTCATGGGGACATTTTAGTTGGGCCGTGGGTGGGCGCAAATGGGGGAGGAGGCAGATCCCTTTCGCAACGCGGAGGAGCTCTGCCCCCGGTGTCTACCGACTCAACGGAAGGCCATGGACCGACTGGCACAGGCGCGGAATCGGCAGATGCTCGGGGTCAGATTCCTTTGCGCAGCGAAGGGCTCTGACCCCCTGCTACCAGGTGCAGCCCATGCCGAGGCCACGACGGGTCGATGCGCCCGGATATCCGCAACATGTCGTCCAGCGCGGCAACAATCGTCAGCCCGTATTCTTTACGGATGGAGACCGCGCCGCCTACCTGCGCCTGCTGTGTCATCACGCGGACCAGCAGTATTGCCGGGTTCACGCCTATGTGTTGATGAGCAATCACATTCACCTGCTGGTGACGCCTGATGCATCCGGCGGGTTGTCCCGGATGATGCAGGCAGTAAATCGCGCCTACGTTCGGCGGGTGAATGAACGACAGCAACGTTCGGGAACCCTGTGGGAAGGGCGTTTCCATTGAACGCTGGTCGACACCGATCGGTACGTGCTTGCCTGCCAGCGCTACATTGAACTCAACCCGGTCCGTGCGGGAATAGTGGCGCGCCCAGGGGACTATCGCTGGTCGAGCTATCGGGCCAATGCGTGTGGCAAACCCAATGCGCTGCTCGAGCCGCACTCGGCATTTGAGCTGATGGCTTCTGATGCTGATGAACGGCGTAGGCGCTATGTGGAGTTCATCAAGACGGGTATTCCGGCGGGCGATCTGCTGGCGATCCGGCGGGCATTGCAGTCGCAACGGCGGCTTTCGGGAATGCTGATGGGGTCAGAGCCCTTTCGCGATGCGAAAGGGCTCTGACCCCGATGTGCTGTGTTACCCCAGCAGCTTCCGTACCTTGGTCAGCGCGGTCATGAACCGCTCGATCTCGGCATGCGTGTTGTAGAACGCCAGCGAGGCACGGCAGGTAGCCGCGACGCCGAAGTACTGCAGCAGCGGATGCGCGCAGTGCTGCCCAGAGCGCACGGCCACGCCTTCCAGATCCAGAAGGGTGGCCAGGTCGTGCGCATGCGCGCCATCGATCAGGAACGAGACCACGGCGGCCTTCTCCGGCGCTTCGCCGATGATGCGCAGACCGTCGACGCGGCGCAGCTCTTCGGTGAAGTGCGCCAGCAGTTCGGCTTCGCGGGCTTCCACGTTCTCCTGGCCAAGCTGCTGCAGGTAGTCGGCAGCCACACCCAGGCCGATGAAACCGGCGATGTTCGGGGTGCCGGCTTCGAATTTGTGCGGGGCATCGTTGAACACGGTGCCGTCGAAGCTGACTTCCTTGATCATTTCGCCGCCGCCGAGGAACGGCGGCATCGCATCCAGATGCTCGCGGCGCGCCCACAGTGCGCCGGTACCGGTCGGGCCGCACATCTTGTGGCCGGTGATGGCGTAGAAATCGCAGCCGATCGCGGCGACATCGACCTTGCGGTGCGGTACCGCTTGCGAGCCATCGACCACGGTGATGATGCCGCGCTTGCGCGCTTCGCGGCAGATCTCGCGCACCGGATTGACCGTGCCCAGCACGTTGGAGACGTGGGTGACGGCCAGCAGCTTGACCTCCGGGGTCATCGCCGCGCGCAGCGCATCCAGATCGAGTGCGCCGTCAGGCGTGATCTCGGCCACGCGGATGGTGGCGCCGGTACGCTGCGCGACCAGCTGCCACGGCACGATGTTGGCGTGGTGCTCCATGCGCGTGATCAGGATCACGTCACCGGCCTTCAGCCGCGGCAGCGCCCACGAATAGGCCACCAGGTTGATGGCGAAGGTGGTGCCACTGCACAGCACCAGGTCGCTGGGGCGCACGTTGAGGAAGCGGGCCAGCGTGTTGCGCGCACCCTCGTAGGCGTCGGTGGCTTCGCTGCCCAGTGCATGCACCGCGCGGCTGACGTTGGCGTTGTAGCGGCGGTAGAACTCGTCCACCGCGCCGATCACCTGCACCGGCTTCTGGCCGGTGTTGGCATTGTCGAAATAGACCAGCGGCTTGCCGTGCACTTCACGCATCAGCAGCGGGAAGTCGAGGCGGACGCGGTCCCAGTCGGGGGCGCCGGTGCGTTCTTCGATCGGGCGCGGCGTGGACAGGTTCATGCCACACCCGCCTCGGCGAGGGCCTTGTCCAGGCGGCGTGCCAGCTGCGCACGCAGAGCGTCCGGCAGAATCTTCAACGGCTCGTGGCAGAACGCGGCGCTCAGCAGTGCCTGCGCCTGTGCCTGCGGCAGGCCGCGCGAGCGCAGGTAGAACAGCGCGTTGGCATCGAGCTGGCCGACAGTCGCACCGTGCGCGGCCTTCACTTCATCGGCGTCGATCACCAGCGTCGGCTGGGTGTCGATCTCGGCATCGGCCGACAGCAGCAGGTTCTTGTTGGACAGGTTCGCGTCGGTGCCATCGGCGCCTTCGCGGATCTGGATGCCACCATGGAACACCACGCGGCTGCGGTTGGCGGCGACGCCGCGCCACAGCAGTTCGCAGGCGGTATCGCGTGCGATGTGGTCGATGCCCAGGCGGGTTTCGACGTGGCGGCGGCCATTGCCAAGCAGCACGCCGTTGGCGGTCAGCTGGGCGTTGTCACCTTCCAGGCGCACGTTCAGTTCATGGCGGCTGAGCGCGGCGCCCAGTTCCAGGTCCACGCGGTGGTACTGCGCGTCGCGGGCCAGCACCGCGTCGGTGCGCAGGAAGCTGGTCTGGCGCGCGCTGCCGGCCTGCACGCGGGCGTGCTTGAGCACGGCATCGCGGGCGACATGGGCATGCAGCACGGTATTGTCCAGGTGGGCGGAGTCGCCCACGCTGAAGCGATGCTCGACCACGCCCAGGCTGGCGCCGGCACGCAGTTCGATCAGGTGGCGGTGATGCCAGGCCAGGTCGGTGTCACCGGCGACGCTGGCGAACACCAGCTGCAGCGGCACGTCGACCTGCACGCCTTCATCCACGCGCAACACCACGCCTTCATCGGCCAGCGCGGCATTCAGGCGGGCGAAGATCTCCTCGCTGCGCTCGTAGCGGCGGCCAAGGAAACGCACGGCATCTTCGCCGGAGGCCAGTGCGGCCGACAGTGGCTGCAGCTGCACGCCGGCCGGCAAGGCCTGCACGTCGCTCAGCGCGGCGTCCAGGCGGCCGTTGACGAACACCAGGCGCGGTGCCGGGATGTCCTCCAGCAGGGCGGCGTCCAGCGCCGGGCCCTGCGGCGGTGCCGCCGCGAACGCACGGCGTTCCAGCTGGCGCAGCGAGGTGTACTTCCAGGCTTCGTTGCGGGCGGCCGGCAGGCCGTCACGCAGGGCCGCATCCAGCACTTCGCGGCGCGCATCGCTGCCGCAGAAGGCTTGGGCCATCGAATCAAGCAGGGCGCTCATCAGACCGCCGCCTCGGGCACGACCCGGTCCTTCAGGAAATCATAGCCGTGCGCTTCCAGCTCCAGTGCCAGCTCCGGGCCGCCACTTTTGACGATGCGGCCATCGGCCAGCACGTGCACCACGTCCGGCTTGATGTAGTCCAGCAGGCGCTGGTAGTGGGTGATGACCAGGAACGAGCGATCAGCAGCGCGCAGTGCGTTGACACCATCGGCCACGCTCTTCAGTGCATCGATGTCCAGGCCCGAGTCGGTTTCGTCCAGGATCGCCAGCTTCGGTTCCAGCACGGCCAGCTGGAAGATCTCGTTGCGCTTCTTCTCGCCACCGGAGAAGCCTTCGTTGACGCCACGGTGCAGCAGTTCGTCCTTCAGGTGCAGCACGGCCAGCTTCTGGCGCACCAGCTTGAGGAACTGCATGGAATCGAGTTCCTCCTCACCGCGCGCCTTGCGCTGGGCGTTCAGTGCCGCGCGCAGGAAGTAGGTGTTGTTCACGCCCGGGATTTCCACCGGGTACTGGAACGCCAGGAACAGGCCGGCAGCGGCGCGCGCTTCCGGGTCCTGCTCCAGCAGGTCGACGCCGTCGAACTGCACGCTGCCTTCGGTGACTTCATAGCCGTCGCGGCCTGCCAGGACATTGCCCAGGGTGGACTTGCCGGCGCCGTTCGGGCCCATGATGGCGTGCACCTGGCCGGGCTTAACATCCAGCGACAGGCCCTTGAGGATTTCCTTGTCGCCGATGCGGGCGTGGAGGTTTTCGATCTTCAGCATGGTGGGGGTTTCCGTGGGGCGGGCCGCGGCCCGCCGGTAAAGAGAATGCGTTTGCGAGGGGCGGGGGCGGGCGGTCAGCCCACCGAACCTTCCAGCGAGACTTCCAGCAGCTTCTTGGCTTCCACCGCGAACTCCATCGGCAGTTCGCGGAACACCTGCTTGCAGAAGCCGTCGACGATCATCGACACCGCGTCTTCCTGGCTGATGCCACGGGCGCGGCAGTAGAACAGCTGGTCGTCGGAGATCTTGGAGGTGGTGGCCTCGTGCTCGACGGTGGCGCCCGGGTTCTTCACCTCGATGTAGGGGAAGGTGTGCGCGCCGCACTGCTTGCCGATCAGCAGCGAATCGCACTGGGTGTAGTTGCGCGCGCCATCGGCATTGCGGTCCACACGCACCAGGCCGCGGTAGGTGTTCTGGCCGCGGCCGGCGCTGATGCCCTTGCTGACGATCTTGCTCTTGGTGCGCTTGCCAACGTGGATCATCTTGGTGCCGGTGTCGGCCTGCTGGCGGTGATGGGTCAGCGCCACCGAGTGGAACTCGCCCACCGAGTCGTCGCCCAGCAGCACGCAGGACGGGTACTTCCAGGTGATCGCCGAGCCGGTTTCGACCTGGGTCCAGGTGACCTTGCTGCGCGCGCCACGGCATTCGGCACGCTTGGTGACGAAGTTGTAGATGCCGCCGACCCCGTTCTCGTCGCCCGGGTACCAGTTCTGCACGGTGGAATACTTGATCTCCGCATCTTCCAGCGCGACCAGCTCGACCACGGCGGCGTGCAGCTGGTTCTCGTCGCGCATCGGCGCGGTGCAGCCTTCCAGGTAGGACACGTAGGCCTTGTCCTCGCACACGATCAGGGTGCGCTCGAACTGGCCGGTATGGCCGGCATTGATGCGGAAGTACGTGCTCAGTTCCATCGGGCAGCGCACGCCCTTGGGAATGAACACGAAGCTGCCATCGGAGAACACTGCCGAGTTGAGCGCGGCGAAGTAGTTGTCGCCGACCGGCACCACGGTGCCCAGGTACTGGCGCACCAGCTCCGGGTGTTCCTTGATGGCCTCGGACATCGAGCAGAAGATGATGCCCTTCTCGGCCAGTTCCTTGCGGAAGGTGGTACCGACCGACACCGAGTCGAACACCGCATCCACCGCCACGCCGGCCAGCTTGGCGCGCTCGTGCAGCGGCACGCCCAGCTTGTCGTAGGTGTCCAGAAGCTCCTTGGGCACGTCATCCAGCGAGGCGTACTTCGGGCCCTTCGGCGCGGAGTAGTAGCTGAGCGCCTGCAGATCGATCGGCGCGATCTCCAGCTTGGCCCAGTCCGGCATCGGCATGGTCAGGAAGTGGCGGTAGGCGTCCAGGCGCCACTGCGTCATCCACTCCGGCTCTTCCTTCTTGGCCGACAGGGCACGGATGGTGTCCTCGTCCAGGCCCGGCGGCAGGGAGTCCGATTCGATCTCGGTGATGAAGCCGGCCGAATACTTGCGGCCGAGCTGCTCGTGGATCTCGCGGTTGGGGGTGTCGTCGTGGGCGACGTTTTCGATGGTTTCGGTGGCCATGGGGGCTGCCTACGGATCAGGAGACGACGTCGACAGCGATGGTGCGGCGCTGTTCGTCATCGGCAAGGGGGCGAGGGGGCAGGATCTGGGCGAGGGTGACATCGCGCAGGGCCTCGGAGACCACGTCGTTGATCAGCCGCCAGCTGCTGCGCGCGCCGCACTTGGGCGCCATGCCGCACTGGTGGTGGTCGTGGCTGCATTCGGTCAGGGCCAGCGGCCCTTCCATCGCTTCGACCACTTCGAACAGCGAGATCTCGATGGCCGGGCGGGTCAGGCGGTAGCCGCCACGCACGCCGCGCAGGCCTTCAACCAGGCCGGCCTGGGCCAGCGGCTTGAGTACCTTGCTGACGGTGGGCGGCTCCAGACCGGTGAATTCGGCCAGCTCGGTGGCACTGAGCACCTCGCCCGGACGGGCGGCGAGCACGGTCAGTACGACGGTGGCGTAATCGGTGAGTTTGGTGACGCGCAACATGGGGATGCGAGTGGTTCTTAAAGCGGACTGAAATTGTACGCTTTTCTTCGCCGCCATCCAACCCGGGCATTCAGCCGGCGCTGGGGCCGGGCCGGGAGAACACACCGGGGCCGTTGCCAGGGCGCAATGCTGCGCCAACGGGGTGATTTTCGCAATCACCCGGAATGGGCGAGAATCAACGTTCCTTTCGCTGCAGACTTCCCTTGCCGATGCCCAAGAAGATCCAAGCCCGCAAGTCCGCCATCCACGGCAACGGTGTGTTTTCCGTGGCCCCGATCAAGCAGGGCGAGCGCGTGATCCAGTACAAGGGCCTGCTGCGCAGCCACGGCGACGTTGATGCCGATGACAGCGGCGACGTTGAAAGTGGCCATACCTTCCTGTTCACCCTCAATGACGACTGGGTGATCGATGCCAACTACAAGGGCAACGACGCGCGCTGGATCAACCACAGCTGCGACCCGAACTGCGAGGCAGTGATCGAGGAAGACGAGGACGGCGACAGCCGTGGCGACAAGGTGTTCATCGAGGCGCTGCGCGATATCAAGGCCGGTGAGGAACTGACCTACAACTACGGCATCACCCTGGCCGAGCGTCATACCGCCAAGCTGAAGAAGATCTGGGAGTGCCGCTGCGGCTCGCCCAAGTGCACCGGCACCATGCTGCAGCCCAAGCGCTGACCGGTACCGGGGACTGCCGGCCACTGGCCGGCACTACCCGGAGGCTCTCCACCTGCCGTGCACGGCAGGGTCACCGCCGTGCAAGGGCCGTTCTTCCATTCTGTCGGCTCCCCCAACCGGAGTGCACCCATGGCAGAGCGATTGAAGGGCAAGCAGATTGCCATCCTGGCCACCCACGGCTTCGAACAGTCCGAATTGACCGAACCCAAGCGGCTGCTGGAAGCCGAGGGCGCGCGCGTCAGCGTGGTGTCGCCCGCAAAGGAGGCGACGATCAAGGGCTGGAAGGAGAAGAACTGGGGCGACGCCGTCGCGGTGGACATTCCGCTGGATGAAGCGGATCCGGCACGCTTCGATGCCTTGGTCCTGCCCGGAGGCGTCATCAATCCGGACACGCTGCGTACCGACGAGGTTGTACTCGGCTTCATCCGGGCAGTGGATGAAGCCGGCAAGCCTGTGGCGGCCATCTGCCACGGCCCGTGGTTGCTGATCAACAGCGGCCTTGCTGAGGGGCGCGACGTGACGTCCTGGCCGTCCCTGCAGCAGGATCTGGTCAACGCAGGTGCGAAATGGCGCGATACCGCGGTTGTGATCGATGGAAACCTGATCACCAGCCGCAAGCCGGACGACATTCCCGCCTTCAGTGAGGCGGTGGTCAAGGCACTTGCCGCCTGATGCGCTACGGGTAGTGCCGGCCAGCGGCCGGCACTACCTCATTTACCCAGCACGCCTGCCGGCACCAGGTTGCCCAGGTTCTGGTTGAAGGTGACCACCAGCTTGCCGTTCTTCACCTGTGCCGACTGCACCTGCAGTGCGCCGAGCAGGCCGGCCACGGCCGGGTCCAGCTTGTAGATCGGTTCGCGCTGGGCGTAGTCGCTCAGCCAGGCATTGAGCAGGCCGCGGGTGCGCGAATCGAGGCGACCGCCCTGGTTGGCCGGGGTGAAGTCATCCACGCTCGGCTGCTGCAGGTGGAAGCCCTGGGTCTGCGCGTCGTAGCGCAGGCCGCTGCTGAGCTTCACCGTTCCCAGCTTGGACGGGTTGCCACCGGCGGTGGCCAGTGCGACGTCCATGCCCAGGTTCAACCGTTCGCCGGCCGGAAGGCTCAGCTGCGGATGGCTCATGGTCAGGGCGATCAGGCCCCCCAGGGCGTCCTGGGTGCGCGGGAAGCTGCCATCGAGGTACTGCTGCACGTCGCTGGCACCGACCGACAGTTCGCGGCCGGAAATGGAAGGGGCGGCCTGGGCGCCGATCGCAGCAGCGATCAGCACGGTGGAGGCCGCGAGGCGGGTCATCAGGGAACGCAGGCGCATGGCGGTGACCGGTGAATGCGGAATGGATGGACCAAAGAGTAGCCTTGCCGGCTGAATCGCGCGTGCATGCCGCTGCAACGGTTCAGTCCAGCGATGGCCGCAGTTGCGCCGACTGGATCTGCCACGCACGGCCATCGGGGCTGGGCTGCACGCGGTACCAGCCGCCGAAGCGGAAGGTGCCCTCAGCGGTCACCGCGCGGATCTGCACCGGAACCTCCAGCAGCTGCGGCGGCTGGTGACCGTCGCGCGCGACTGGCAGTTCGCTGGTCAGGCGCAGGCTGCGCACGTCCGTGAGCTGGCGCAATGCGGCATCGTCGGCGTGTCGTGCATCGCTGGGCGGGAAGGTCCATGCGGCGTCGATGGCCTTGCGATCGCGATTGAGCAGGGCCATGACATAGGCATTGAGCATTCCCGCTGGCAGCTCGGCCTCTGCCGCGACGGCGGCAAACAGGGGATCGACATCGATGGCCTGCACGGCCGCTGCATCGCCTTCTGCGGCGGCCTGTGGCTTCGCGCGGGCAGCCGCCTCGGTCGTGGCCGGCGGAGCGGCATCCGCAGGATGAGGTTGCGATGGCGGCCGGGAACAGGCCAGCAGCACCAGCGGTGCGATCAGTATCAGGAACCTGCGCATGTCTGCCTCCTCCCCGAGGCGAACGGAAGGAGGCAGTGTATCGGCTGTGCCGCGATCAGCGGGAGGAGGGCAGCTGTTCCAGTGCATCCAGCGCCGGCAGCACCTGCGCGGCGATGGCGGCCAGGGCATGGCCTTCGGTTTCGGCGTGGCGCTGCACGATGTCGCGCAGCAGCTGGGTGGCGATCACCAGGGTCGCGCGCTCGTCGCCGCTGATGCCTGCGGTGCGCGGCGCCGCTTCCAGCAGGCGCATCAGGTCGCGGCTGGCGCGATGTTCCAGTTCGATGGTGCAGCGCCCGGTGCACTGCAACCCGTCCTTTTCGATGGGGGTCACCGAGATCCGGTAGCGGGTGGAGGGGCTGGCCATGAGGGGACGCTCGCCGTAGCTGTGGAGGATGTGCCCACCTTAGGCAAGGCCGTGCCCGGCGGCGATGGCCGGGGCTGCACGCAGTGTTCCACCCGGTACGTTCCGGGGCCGCAACGGACCACGGCCAGCCAATGGCGACGGGCCTGTACGCGCATTCCCGGGGATGCGGCAACGCTGTGTTGCGGACTGTGGTTGGGACAAAAAAAACGGGACGGCCAGAGCCGTCCCGTCGGAATCCGCGTTGGGGCGCGCGCTTACAGCGCGGCGTCCTTCAGCTTCTTCAGCGGACGCACCTTCAGCTTGGTGGTGGCCGGCTTGGCAGCGAACCACTGCTCTTCCTTGGTGAACGGGTTGATGCCCTTGCGCTTCGGCTTGGCCGGCACATTGACGGTGGTGATCTTCAGCAGGCCCGGCAGGGTGAACGAGCCAGCGCCCTTCTTGTGCACCGAGGAGGCGACGGCGCTTTCCAGCGAGGCCAGCACAGCGCGGACGTCCTTGGCGATGACGCCGGAGGCTTCAGCGATGTGTGCAACCAGGCCGGACTTGGTCAGCACTTCCTTGATCGGCTTCGGAGCGGCCGGCTTGGCGGCTGCCTTCGTCGCGACTTTCTTCACTGCCTTCTTCGGGGCAGCCTTCTTAGCGGTCTTTGCCATGGTTTCCTGTTCCGTGAACGGTTGGTTGTTTGGTCGGCGCCGAACCCCGTCGGCAAGCGCAATGTAGGGCAACTCTCGGGCGCCGCCAATAGCCCGAAGCGCGGAAAGTGCATGTTTTTTCATATCCAGGCCGATTCAGTACATGGCCGGCAGTGGGGGATGGGGGTGTGGCAGCGCGCGCGATGGCCCGCGCCCGCCCATCGTCGGAATGCGCGAAACCACTGAAAACAAGAGGGAAATGCGTTTCCGGTTGGCGAGGAAGTGTCCACGCGCCGGGTTCGGAAGACGACCTCCAGCGTGCGTCGGAGCGACGCAGGGCTAACGCCTCCCGTGCGAGGGTGACCGTTCATCACCGTCACGCAGGAGCAGCACATGGGAATCTCGCGACACGCCACCGCGCACTGGGAAGGCGATCTGAAGTCGGGCAAGGGGCAGTTGAGCACGCCGCAGAGTGGCCTGCTGGACAAGACCCGCTACGGCTTCAACAGCCGTTTCGGCGACGAAAAGGGCACCAATCCGGAAGAGCTGATCGCTGCCGCGCACGCCGGTTGTTTCACCATGGCGCTGTCGGCCAAGCTCGGCGAAGCCGGCTTTACCCCGACCTCGCTGGATACCGAAGCCAAGGTCGATCTGTCGCTGGAAGGCGGCCCGCAGCTGTCGCAGATCCGGCTGAAGGTGAAGGCGGTGGTGCCGGGCATCGACGCCACGCAGTTCCGTGCGATTGCCGATGACGCCAAGCAGAACTGCCCGGTGTCCAAGGCACTGAGCGCCGTGCCGATCAGCCTGGAAGCCGAGCTGGGCTGAGCCGGCGCATCTGTAGAGCCGAGCCCATGCTCGGCTTCTGCAGGTCCCGTGATCTGGCCGAAGAGCAGCCGAGCGTGGGCTCGGCTCTACAGTGTCCCTTTACCAATCGATGGTGCCGGTGATGACGGTCTGCACCTGGCCGCCCGACCAGACCTCGCCGTCCTCGTCGACCAGCAGCGTCAGGCGCGCATCGTGGCCCACTTCGCGGCCCTGGCTGACTTCGAACGGTGCGCGGCCGCGCGGCAGCGCATCGCGCAGGTCCAGCCATGCGGCCAGCACGGCGTTGGCGGCGCCGGAGGCGGCGTCTTCGAAGCGGCGTCCATTGCCGACGAAGGCACGTACCGCCAGGTCGAAGCCCTCGCTGCCATCGCTGAAGGCATAGGCGAACACGCCCATGCTGTCGGTGGTCTCGGCCAGTGCGGCCACCGCATCCCAGTCCGGCTGCAGCGCGCGCAATGCGGCCTCATCGGCCACCTGCACCACCCACCAGCTGCGCCCGCCCTGCATGCGTGCCGGTGGCAGCGTGCCCAGCGGCCAGCCCTTCAGTGCGGCCTGCAGGCGAGGATCGGTCGCCTCGGCAGTCTCGGCCAGCTGCGCGCGCGGGGTGCGGATGGCGATGCGCTGCTGCGCGCCTTCACCGCTGACGCGCAGCGGCAGAGCACCGGCAATGCCGTCCTGCACCAGCACGCCCTCGACTGGTGTGGCGAGGCCCTTCTGAAGCACCGCATGCGCGGTACCGACGCTGGGGTGGCCGGCGAACGGCACTTCCTTCTGCGGGCTGAACATGCGCAGCCGGTAGCTGGCACCGGGTGCCTGCGGCGGAAACACGAAGGTGGTTTCGGGCAGCCGCGTCCAGCGGGCGATGGCCTGCATGCTGGTGTCATCCAGGCCCTCGGCATCGAGTACCACGGCCAGCGGGTTGCCGGCGCCGGCGCGCGGGGAGAACACGTCCAGCTGCAGGAAACGGCGGGTGGTCATAGGGGGCAAACTCCGTAAAACGAGAGGGGATACGGTAGCGCCGGGCCATGCCCGGCGTCCGTGTGCGGCGTTCGCCGGGCGTGGCCCGACGCTACCAACGGATGCTGCCGTCGATCACGCACTGCACCTGGCCGCCGATCCACACCGTGCCCTGCGCGTCGACCTGCACCTGCACGCGGCCATCGCGGCCCACTTCGCGGCCCTGGCTGGCCACGTAGCGGCCTTCTCGGCCGGGCAGGGCATCGCGCTGCCGCAGCCAGGCGCCGATCAGCGCATTGGCGCTGCCGGTCACCGGGTCTTCGGGTACGGCGGCCGCGTCAGCGGGGCAGAAGGCGCGCACCACGCGGGCGTGGTCGTCGCCGGGCTCGTCGGCGAACACGGCCAAGCCAGTAGCGTCGGTGGCCAGGCTCCAGTCGCGCAGGGCCGCCATGTCTGGCGCCAGTCCGCGCACGGCGGCGGCGTCGCGCAGCGGCAGCAGCCACCAGCGTGCACCGTTGTCCCACAGTTCGGGTACGTGCCCACAGGCAGCCAGCGCCAGCAGCTCCTTCGGCGCGGCGTCCGCGCTGGTGTCCAGTTGCCGCGCCGGGGGGCTGGCCAGCTGGATCTGCAGTGCCACGGCCGGACCGCTCACCCGTACCGGCAGCAACCCCGCCGCGCATTGCTGCAACAGGGCGCCGTCGCGCGGTTGCGCCAAGCCGCAGGTCACCGCCGCCCAGGCGGCGCCGACGCTGGGGTGGCCGGCAAACGCCAGCTCGCGGGTCGGGGTGAAAATGCGGATGTGGTAGTCTGCGCCCGGCGTGCTGGGGCGCAGGAAGAACACCGTCTCGGACAGGTTCAGCCAAGCGGCAAGGGCCTGCATCTGGCTACTTGAGAGCCCGTCGGCGTCCAGGATGACGCCCAGTGGGTTGCCGGTGCCGGGGCGGGGGGCGAAGACATCGAGCTGCAGGTAACGGAGGACGGCCATCTACGGTGATATTGCGCTTAGAATCAAAGGTTCCGCCCCCGAGGGCGGCTTCCCCACATTCTACATAGCCAATCCATGTCAGCTTCCCCCCTTGTCGATCGTTGGATCGTACTGAAGTTCGGCGGCACCTCGGTGTCGCGTCGTCATCGCTGGGACACGATCGGGAAGCTGGCGAAAAAACGTGCGGAAGAGACCGGCTCGCGCGTGCTGGTAGTGGTGTCGGCGCTGTCCGGGGTCACCAACGAACTGACCGCGATCGCCGATGGCGCGCCGGACAGCCGTGATCGCGTGGCGGCGCTGGTCGAGCGCCACGAGGGCTTCCTGGTTGAACTGGGCCTGGGCCGCGAAGTGCTGGCCGAGCGCCTGGCGGCGCTGCAGGGCCTGCTGGACGACGCGCGTGCGGCCACCCGTCCGCTGGACTGGCAGGCCGACGTGCTGGGCCAGGGCGAGCTGTTGTCCTCCACCCTGGGCGCGGCCTACCTGCACGCCTCGGGCTTGGACATGGGCTGGATGGATGCCCGCCAGTGGCTGGATGCGATGCCGCCGCAGCCGAACCAGAGCGACTGGTCGCAGCGCCTGTCGGTGAACTGCCAGTGGCGTGCCGATGCGGAGTGGATGCAGCGCTTCCGCGCGCAGCCGACCCGCCTGCTGATCACCCAGGGCTTCATTTCGCGGCATGCCGATGGCGGCACCGCCATCCTCGGCCGCGGTGGCTCGGATACCTCGGCGGCGTACTTCGGTGCGCTGCTCGGCGCCAGCCGCGTGGAGATCTGGACCGATGTGCCGGGCATGTTCAGCGCCAACCCGAAGGATGTGCCGGACGCGCGCCTGCTGACCCGCCTGGACTATTACGAAGCACAGGAAATCGCCACCACCGGCGCCAAGGTGCTGCACCCGCGCTCGATCAAGCCGTGCCGCGATGCCGGCGTGCCGATGGCCATCCTCGATACCGAGCGCCCGGAACTGCCGGGTACCAGCATCGACGGCAGCGCCGCACCGGTGCCGGGGGTGAAGGCGATCAGCCGCCGCAACGGCATCGTGCTGGTGTCGATGGAAGGCATCGGCATGTGGCAGCAGGTCGGCTTCCTGGCCGATGTGTTCAACCTGTTCAAGAAGCATGGCCTGTCGGTGGACCTGATCGGTTCGGCCGAGACCAACGTCACCGTGTCGCTGGACCCGTCCGAGAACCTGGTCAACACCGATGTGCTGGCCGCGCTGTCGGCCGACCTGTCGCAGATCTGCAAGGTGAAGGTGATCGTGCCGTGCGCGGCGATCACCCTGGTCGGCCGTGGCATGCGCTCGCTGCTGCACAAGCTGTCGGACGTGTGGGCCACCTTCGGCCGCGAGCGCGTGCACATGATCTCGCAGTCGTCCAACGACCTGAACCTGACCTTCGTCATCGACGAAGCCGATGCCGATGGCCTGTTGCCGGTGCTGCACGCCGAGCTGATCGACAGCGGTGCGATGCCGGTGGAAGAGACCGAGGTGTTCGGCCCGCGCTGGCGCGAAATCGCCGGCACCGTGCGCCCGCGTGGCACGCCGTGGTGGCGGGGCCAGCGTGCCCACCTGTTGCAGCTGGCTGATGCCGGTACGCCGCGCTACGTCTACCACCTGCCGACGGTGCGCGCCCGCGCCCGCGCGCTGGCCGCGATCAAGCCGATCGACCAGCGCTACTACGCGATCAAGGCCAACAGCCACCCGGCCATCCTGCAGCTGCTGGAAGCCGAAGGCTTCGGCCTGGAGTGCGTGTCGCACGGCGAGCTGAAGCATGTGTTCCAGCACCTGCCGGAACTGTCGCCCAAGCGCGTGCTGTTCACCCCCAGCTTCTGCCCGCGCAGCGAGTACGAGGCGGCGTTTGCGCTGGGCGTGACCGTGACCGTCGACAACGTGGAAGCGCTGCAGCGCTGGCCGGACCTGTTCCGTAACCGCGAGCTGTGGCTGCGCGTCGATCTGGGCCGGGGCGAGGGCCACCACGCCAAGGTCCGCACCGGTGGCAAGGAGTCCAAGTTCGGCCTGCCGATCGCCCGCGTCGACGAGTTCGTGCGCGCGGCCACCGAACTGGGCAGCCGCGTGGTGGGCCTGCATGCGCACCTGGGCAGCGGCGTGGAAACCGCGCAGCACTGGCGCCTGATGTGCGATGAGCTGGCCGGTTTCGCCCGCCGCATCGGCAGCGTGCAGACCATCGATATCGGTGGCGGCCTGCCGATTCCGTACAGCGACGAAGACGAACCCTTCGACCTGGACGCCTGGGCCGAGGGCCTGGCCGAGGTAAAGGGACTGCACCCGGCATTCCGCCTGGCGATCGAGCCGGGCCGCTACCTGGTGGCCGAATCGGGCGTGCTGCTGACCCATGCCACCCAGGTGGTGGAAAAGGACGGCGTGCGCCGTGTCGGCCTGGACGCCGGCATGAACGCACTGATGCGCCCGGCGCTGTACGACGCCTGGCACGACATCGAGAACCTCAGCCGCCAGGGCGGTTATGCCGAAGCGGCGTTCGATGTGGTCGGCCCGATCTGCGAATCCAGCGATGTGTTCGGCAAGCGCCGCAAGCTGCCGGTGTCGACTGCGCCGGATGACGTGATGCTGATCGCCGATGCCGGCGCCTACGGCTATTCGATGGCCAACACCTACAACCAGCGGATGCTGCCGCGCGAAGACGTGATCGAATGATCGCCGCGCGCGCCCTGCACCCGCCCACCGACACGCCCCGCGCCCTCGCGCGGGCCCGTGCCTGACCGGATACACCATGACTGCTTTCGACAAACACCAGGTTTCCCGCTTCCGCTTCGTCCGCTGCGAATTCGCTGCGGAAACCGGCGTGGCCAAGCTGGTCTACGCCTTCGATGACGGCCCGGAGATGGTGGAAACCATCACCGTGCCGGGCGCCCCGTTCGTGCTTGACGAGGCGCGTACCGCCGCCGTGCAGCGCGCGCTGCAGCTGCTGCACCTGATCGCCGGTGTCAGCTACTACAAGGCGGGCGTGCCGGAGACGGTCAGCATCGACAGCTACGCCATCGATGCCGATACCGCGGCGCTGGTGGAGACGGTCTACCTCAACGGCCTGGGCGAGTTCGCCTACCGCAACGGTCTGAACCTGCGCGGGCGCTTCCGCCTGCCGGTACAGGGCGAAGCGGCGCAGGCGCCGGTGCTGGGCCTGCAGGCGCATGCGCTGGTGGCCATCGGTGGCGGCAAGGATTCGCTGGTCAGCATCGAAGCGCTGCGGCGTGCCGGCGTGGACGAAACAGTGACCTGGATCGGTGGTTCGCAGCTGATCCGCGCCTGTGCCGAGCGCACCGGCCTGCCGACGCTGAACCTGGGCCGCGCGCTGGCGCCGGAACTGTTCGAGCTCAACCGCCAGGGCGCGTGGAACGGGCATATCCCGGTTACCGCGGTGAACTCGGCGATCATGGTGCTGGCCGCGCTGTTGCAGGGTGTGGATCAGGTGGTGTTCTCCAACGAGCGTTCGGCCAGCTACGGCAGCCAGATTCCGGGCACCGGCGAAGTGAACCACCAGTGGTCCAAGGGCTGGGCGTTCGAGCAGGCGTTCGGCAGCCACGTGCAGAAGCACGTCGCGGCAGACCTGCAGTACTACTCGCTGCTGCGCCCGATGTCGGAGCTGGCGGTGGCCCGCCAGTTCGCCAAGACCGATTTCTACGACGCGCATTTCTCCAGCTGCAACCGCAACTTCCACATCCTCGGCGAGCGCCCGGTGAACCGCTGGTGCGGCGTCTGCCCGAAGTGCCATTTCGTGTTCCTGGCGCTGGCCCCGTTCATGCCCAAGACGCGCCTGGTGCGCATCTTCGGCCGCAACCTGCTGGACGATGCCGAGCAGGCCGGTGGCTTCGATGCGCTGCTGGAGTTCCAGGACCACAAGCCGTTCGAGTGCGTGGGCGAAGGCCGCGAATCGCGTGCGGCGATGGCGACCCTGGCGCAGCGCCCGGAGTGGAAGGAAGACGTGCTGGTGAAGCGCTTCTGCAACGAGATCCAGCCGCAGCTGGATGCCGCCGAACTGGAACTGGCGCCGCTGCTGCAGCTGCAGGGCGAGCACCGCGTTCCGGCTGCGCTGTGGGAACGGGTGCGTGAAGATTTCGAAGCTTGAGGGAAAGCGCGTTGCGCTGTGGGGCTGGGGCCGTGAGGGCCGCGCCGCGTTTGCGGTGCTGCGTGAGCGCCTGCCAACGCTTGGCCTGAGCCTGTTCTGCCCGGCCGCTGAAGCCGAAGCCGCGCGTGCGGAAACGCAGGGCGCGCTGCAGGTGCTTGGCGAACCCTCGGCCGAAGCGCTGGCCGCGTTCGATGTGGTGATCAAGTCGCCCGGCATCAGCCCTTACCAGCCGATCGCGCTGGCGGCGGCAGAGCAGGGCACCACCTTCATCGGCGGCACCGCGCTGTGGTTTGCCGAACACGCGGCCGACGACGGCATCGTGCACGACACCGTGTGCGTGACCGGTACCAAGGGCAAGAGCACCACCACCGCCTTGGTCGCGCACCTGCTGCGTGCCGCCGGCCATCGCACCGGCCTGGTCGGCAACATCGGCCTGCCGCTGCTGGAAGTGCTGGATCCGAAGCCGGCACCCGAGTATTGGGCGGTGGAACTGTCCAGTTACCAGACCGGTGAAGTGGCGCGCAGTGGCGCTCATCCGCAGGTGGCGGTGGTACTGAACCTGTTCCCCGAACACCTGGACTGGCACGGCAGCGAACAACGTTACATCGAAGACAAGCTGCGGCTGGTGACTGAAGCTGCGCCGCGCATCGCCGTGCTCAATGCCGCCGATCCGCATCTGGCCGCGCTGTCGTTGCCCGACAGTGAGGTGGTCTGGTTCAACCAGCCGCAGGGGTGGCACATGCGCGCTGACATCGTGCATCGCGGCGAACAGGCGGTGTTCGATACCCGCAACACGCCGCTGCCGGGCCGCCACAACCGCGGCAACCTGTGCGCGGTGCTGGCTGCACTGGAAGCGCTGGGCCTGGACGCGGTGGCGCTGGCACCGGCGGTGCAGGATTTCCGCCCGCTGCCGAACCGCCTGCAGCGGATTGGCGTGGCCGATGGCCTGACCTACGTCAACGATTCGATCAGCACCACGCCGCATGCCAGCCTGGCCGCGCTGGAATGCTTCGCCGGGCAGCGCATCGCGCTGCTGGTGGGCGGGCACGACCGTGGCCTGGACTGGACCGACTTCCTGCAGCACATGGCGCACGATGTGCCGCCGGTGGAGATCGTGACCATGGGCAGCAACGGCCCGCGCATCCACGCGATGCTGCAGCCGCTGGCCGACGCCGGCCGCTTCGGCCTGCACGCTGCGGGCGATCTTGCCGAGGCGATGGCGTTGGCGCGCACGGCGCTGGGCGCGCAGGGCGGGGTGGTGCTGCTGTCGCCGGGTGCGCCGAGCTTTGGTGCTTACCGCGACTACGTGGCGCGTGGCCGCCATTTCGCCGAACTGGCCGGGTTCGATCCGGACAGCATCAGCGCGATTCCGGGGTTGGGCATCGCCTGAGGGTAGTGCCGGCCGCTGGCCGGCAACCCAGCGGGGAATTCATCCACCCATGGCGTGGATCTACTGGTCTTCGTCGATGAACGCGTAATCGCCATCGATCAGCTGCTGCAGGTACGCATCGAAGCTCGGTGCGATCACCGCGTAGCTGTCCGGATCGTGCAGGTAGCGCACCACCTGGCCGACGGTGCCGCCCGGTGCCGGATCGAAATCCAGATACAGCATCGAGGTGCCACCGTTGTTCATGCAGTGCGAGAAACACAGCCGGCGGCTCATCGGCAGATCCGCATCGATGCCCTCGCCGAGAATCTCCGGCTCGTCATCCAGCCACTCTTCGTAGATGGAACGGATGCTGTCGTCCCACCGCTGCTGGTCCTCGAAGATCTGCGCGACCGATCGCAGGTAGTACGGATAGCCGCCGTCCTCGACATCCGAGCCGAGCATCAGCACGCAGACCTTGCCCGCGGGGTACTCCCGGTAGTGGGTGCCATCCACGCGCGACAGCAGCTCCACCAGGCTGCCCGGCACCTGCGGCCACTGCACACGCAGGCGCTGCAGGTCTTCGGCGCTGGCGCCCTGGACATGTGCCCACTGCGGGGCATCCTCGGCAGGCAAACGCGGGATCAGGCCAGACAGAAAGCGATCAACAAGATTCATGCGAAAAAAGGGGACGGAGGGGATTAAGTCGTATCCAACCACACCTGCGTCACGCCGCCAATGCAGAATGCGACGCGGGAGGGGCGATTACGGCTTAATCCCCTCCGTCCCCTTTTTCTTGCGGAGCAGGCGCATGAATCGTTGGCGATGCGGTGTGGCGGTGATCCTGGGGCTGGCGGCGATGCCGGCGTGGGCGGCGATGAAGACGCAGCCGGTGGAATGGAAACACCAGGGCACGACCTTCAGTGGCGTGCTGGTCTATGACGACGGCGAGCATGACAAGCGCCCTGGCCTGGTGATGGTGCCGAACTGGAAGGGCGTGAACGAATCGGCCATCGAGAAGGCCAAGCAGCTGGCCGGTGACGACTACGTGGTGCTGGTGGCCGATGTCTACGGCAAGGGTGTGCGGCCGAAGACCGATGCCGAGGCCGGGCCGGTGGCGACCAAGCTGCGCAACGACCGGCCGTTGCTGCGTGCCCGCGCGCTGGAGGCGGTGAACGTGCTCAAGGCGCAGGCCGGCAAGGTGCCGCTGGATGCCAGCCGGATCGGCGCGGTGGGCTTCTGTTTTGGCGGCACCACGGTGCTGGAGCTGGCCCGGGCCGGTGCGCCGCTGGCCGGTGTGGTGAGCCTGCACGGTGGATTGGGCTCGCCGTTGCCGGCGCAGGCCGGTGGCAGCCATCCGTCGGTGCTGGTGCTCAATGGCGCCGACGACAAGAGCGTGACCGCCGAGGACATCGCCGGTTTCCAGAAGGAAATGAACGCGGCCAAGGTCGATTGGGAGTTCACCAACTACAGTGGTGCGGTGCACTGCTTTGCCGAGCGCGATGCCAACAGTCCGCCGGGCTGCCAGTACAACGAACGGGCGGCCAAGCGCGCGTGGAAGGCGCTGGATGAGTTCTTCGAGGAGCGGTTCCGGTAAACAAAGGCGTGCCGACCAAGGTTGGCACCCACCGATGTTCCAGTGCCGACCAATGGTCGGCATCCACCCACAGCCACGGTAGGTGCCGACCGTTGGTCGGCACACCTCAACCGATCAATGCGAGCGCTGCACCGCGTAGCGGGCCAGGCCGCGCAGGGCGGCGACCGCGTCGTTGTCGCCCAGACCATCGAGCGCGCGCTCGGCGGCTTCGGCATATTCCTCGGCACGCGCGCGGCTGTACTCCAGGCCGCCGGTAGCACGGATCGCAGCCAGCACTTCCGGCATCGCCGAGGCATCACCGTCCTGCACGATGGTGCGCAGGCGCTCACGGGTGGCGTCGTCGGAGTTCGCCATCGCGTGGATCAGCGGCAGCGTCGCCTTGCCTTCGGCCAGATCATCGCCCAGGTTCTTGCCCAGCTCGTCGGCGTTGGCCGAGTAGTCCAGCACGTCATCGGCGATCTGGAATGCGTAGCCCAGGTGCATGCCGTAGTCGAACAGGGCCTGTTGCTTGGCTTCGTCCACGCCACTGGCCAGCGCGCCCAGGCGGGTGCCGGCGGCGAACAGCACCGCGGTCTTGCGCTCGATCACGCGGAGGTACGCGGCTTCGTCGGTATCGGGGTTGTGCACGTGCAGCAGCTGCAACACCTCACCCTCAGCGATGCGGTTGGTGGCATCGGCCAGGATCTGCATCACCGACATGCGCTCCAGTTCGACCATCAGCTGGAAGCTGCGCGAGTACAGGAAGTCGCCGACCAGCACGCTCGGTGCATTGCCCCACAGCGCGTTGGCGGTGCTGCGGCCACGGCGCAGGCTGGATTCGTCCACCACGTCGTCATGCAGCAGGGTGGAGGTGTGGATGAACTCGATGATTGCCGCCAGCTGGTGGTGATCCGGGCCGGCCTGGCCGACCGCATGGCCGGCCAGCATGACCAGCATCGGGCGCAGGCGCTTGCCGCCGGCGGAAATGATGTGATCGGCGATCTGGTTGATCAGCACGACGTCCGAGGACAGCCGGCGCCGGATCAGGGCGTCGACGGCGGCCATGTCGGCCGCAGCAAGCGACTGGATCTGGGGCAGGCCCAGGGCGGGACGGGTGTCTTCGGTGATGGTCATGCGATCAGGCTTTCAGGCTCGCCGTTGATTATAGGCGTTGCCCGTGAACTCCGGGCGCAAACCGGACTGGCACGCCGCTGCGGCGCGGTCACGCCAGCGGCCAGCGTGAATACGTATGCAGGCTGCGCCATGCCCCGGAGGCCACCGCTAAGCTTGCCTGAACAGGATTTCGGCCCGCTTCCGGTGGGCCCTGCATGCCCGGAGGGGGGCTGTCGATGTCGCACTATCCATGGTGGCGCGGAGCCGTCATCTACCAGATCTACCCGCGCAGCTACCTCGATGCCAACGGCGACGGGGTGGGTGACCTGCCGGGCATCATCGAGCGGCTGGACCACATCGCCGCGCTGGGCGTGGACGCGATCTGGATTTCGCCGTTCTTCAAGTCCCCCATGGCTGACTTCGGCTACGACATCGCCGACTACCGCGACGTCGACCCGCTGTTCGGCAGCCTGGACGACTTCGACCGGCTGCTGGCCAAGGCCCACGGCCTGGGCCTGAAGGTGATGATCGACCAGGTGCTGAGCCATACCTCGATCGAGCACGCCTGGTTCCGCGAGAGCCGCCAGGACCGCAGCAATCCGAAGGCCGACTGGTACGTGTGGGCCGACCCGCGCGAGGACGGCACCCCGCCCAACAACTGGCTGTCGCTGTTCGGCGGCGGCGCCTGGCAGTGGGAGCCGCGCCGTGAGCAGTACTACCTGCACAACTTCCTGGTCGACCAGCCGGACCTGAACTTCCACCACCCGGACGTGCAGCAGGCCACCCTGGACAACGTGCGCTTCTGGCTGGACCGCGGCGTGGACGGCTTCCGCCTGGACGCCATCAATTTCTGCTTCCACGACGCGCAGCTGCGCGACAACCCGCCAAAGCCCGCCGACAAGCGCGTGGGCCGCGGCTTCAGCCCGGACAACCCGTACGCGTACCAGTACCACTACTACAACAACACCCAGCCGGAGAACCTGCCCTTCCTGGAGCGCCTGCGCGCGCTGCTGGACGAGTACCCGGGCGCGGTGAGCCTGGGCGAGATCTCCTCGGAGGACTCGCTGGCCACCACCGCCGAGTACACCCGGGACGGCCGCCTGCACATGGGCTACAGCTTCGAGCTGCTGGTGGACGACTACAGCGCGGCCTACATCCGCGACACGGTCTCCCGCCTGGAAGCGGCGATGACCGAAGGCTGGCCGTGCTGGGCGGTTTCGAATCACGACGTGGAGCGGGCGGTCAGCCGTTGGGGCGGGCACCCGGCCGACCCGCGGCTGGCGCGGATGCTGGTGGCGCTGCTGTGCTCGCTGCGCGGCTCGGTGTGCCTGTACCAGGGCGAGGAGCTGGGCCTGGCCGAGGCCGAGGTGCCGTTCGAGGCCCTGCAGGACCCCTACGGCATCACCTTCTGGCCGAACTTCAAGGGCCGTGATGGTTGCCGCACGCCGATGCCGTGGACCGATGCGCCGCTGGCCGGTTTCACTTCCGGCCAGCCGTGGCTGCCGATCCCGGCCGAGCACCGCGCCGCGGCCGTGGCGGTGCAGGAGCGCGACCCGGACTCGGTCCTGGCCGCGTTCCGGGGGTTCCTGGCCTGGCGGCATAGCCAGCCGGCGCTCCTGCATGGCAGCATCCGATTCATCGAAAGTGCCGAGCCAGTGCTGCTGTTCGAGCGTATGCTTGCAGATGAAACCCTCCTGCTGGCCTTCAACCTGTCGGCCGAGGCGGTGAGCCATCCGCTGCCGCCGGGCAACTGGCAGCAGGTGACGGTACCGGGCCCGGATGCGGGCACGGTGCAGGGCAATGAACTCCAGCTGCCGCCGCGCGCGGTGTATTGCGCCCGACGCAGCTGACCGTTTTCTCCGGTGGCGGTACTTGCGGGGACGGGGCCGAAGCGCCCCGTCCCTTTTTTGTGGGTGGGCCTGGCCGACCAACGGCCGGCATCCGCGCAGAAGAAAACCCGCTGCCTGCGCAGCGGGTTTCCGGTCCTGCTCCCCATGGGTTGCCGGCCAGCGGCCGGCACTACCCGGTCGTGATCAGAACTTGTAGTTCACGCCCAGCATGTAGGTGCGGCCCCACTCGATGTACTCCAGCGGGCGGTCCTTGCTGCCGGCATAGGTGCGGTACGGCTCGTTGGTCAGGTTGCTGCCCTGCAGCAGCAGGGTCAGCCCGCGCAGGCTGCTGCTGTCGCTGAAGGTGTAGCTGACCTGTGCATCGGTTACGTTCTCGCCCACCACGTAACGCAGCGTGCGGTTGCCGTTGAAGTTGCCGATCTCACCAATGAAGTCCGAGCGGCGGCGCTGGCTCACGCGTGCTTCAAAGCCACTGCGCTCGTAGTAGGCGGTGAAGTTGTAGACACGCTTGGACAGGCCGGGAAGGCTGATCGGGTCACTGCCCACGCTGGAGGCGCTTTCCGGATCCAGAATGGTGATGTCGCTCTTGTTGAAGGTCGCGCTGGCCTGCACGCCGAAGCCGCGCAGGCTGTCGGTCAGCATCTCCAGCGGGAACGACCCGGTCAGCTCCAGCCCCTTCAACGTGCCGCCCTTGCCGTTCTGCGGCGTGGAGAAAGTACCGGTGGTCAGCACCGGTGCGGTCATGCCCGGCGGCGGCACGTAATTGCCCAGCAGGCCGCTGAAGTCATAGTTGTCCACCGACTGCGTGTAGACGTAGCTCTTCAGATCCTTGTAGAAGATCGCCGCAGCCACGTAGGCCTTCTCGCCGAAGTACTTCTCGTAGGACAGGTCCAGCGCGGTCGCGCGCCACGGATCCAGCAGCGGATTGCCGCCGCTGCCACCGGGGCGGCCGTTGTTGGTATCCACACCGAATTCCAGGCCGGCACGCATCTGGTCCACGCGCGGGCGCGCGACCTGCTTGGCGGCGGCGAAGCGCAGCGTCTGCTGGTGCGGGAACATGAACACCAGGTTCAAGCTCGGCAGCCAATCCTTGTAGGTCTTGCCGGCAGAGAAGGGCTGGATGTTGCTGCCCGCCGGCTGCGAGCTGTCCCAGTAGCGCGAATCCGAGCTCTGGTCGGTGTGCTGCATCTGCACGCCGATATTGCCGCGCACGCCGACCACGCCGATGTCGGTGTTGATGTTCAGGCGTGCCCACGCGGTGGTGATCTTCTCCTCGACCGTCCACGACTTGGGAATCAGGTAGTCCAGATTGTCGACCGGGTTGAAGGTCATGTAGCGACCCACCGCTGCCGGAACGTTCCACGACGGGATGTAGCCGATGCCGGCGAAGCCGAGGTTGACCGGGCGGTACTGCAGGTCCGGGGCGATGGTGGATTCGCCTTGGGCGCCGAGCAGGATGTTGCCTTCGGCCTGGGCCTTCTGCTTGCGGCGGTCGGCATAGTTCACGCCCACGTCCACATCCGAGAACCAGCTGGACATGGCCTCGGGAACCGGCAGCGTCGCCGCCAGCTTGGCGCCCTTCAAGCGGTCTTCAACTTCCGGCACCTTGCCGTAGCCGGAACCATAGATCGTATTGGTCAGGAACAGGCTGTCCGGATTGGAATAGTCGCGCCCCGGCGTGATCTGCGAGAAGCTGTTGTTGTTCACCACCAGGCCGATCGTGTCGAACTGCGGGCGCGGCACCAGCTGCAGGTTGTTTTCCAGGTTGATCTCGCGGCGGGTCGCCTTCGAGTAGTTCAGGTCGGCGACCAGCTTCACGCCACCGACGTTGAACTCGTTGTTCCAGCCGAACGCGTCGATCTTGTCCTTGCGCTTGTTGTACATGCCGCGGACCAGCGGATACGCATTGCTGATCGTGCCACCGGTGAAGCTGCCATCGGCATTGCGGCCGACATTGCTGAACACCGGCAGGATCGCGTTGGGATTGTTGCTGTCCTCGCCATTGCCACTGAGGCTCAGCTCGAACTGGTTGGCGGTGTCGATCTGCTCGGCTTCGGTGTGGAATGCGTCGAAGGTGCTGGTCCAACTGTTGCTCGGGCGGAACTGGATCGTCGCCATCACGCCGTCGCGCTTGTTGTTGCCGGTACGGCGCAGCGCCTTGATGCCATCGGTGAAGTAGGTGCCTGGTGCGATTCCGCGACGCTCGCCTTTGTCGGTGTGTTCGGTGGTCCACGGCTCGTACAGGCCGACCTGGTTCTCCTGGATCGGCATGTCGCTGTGCGCGTAACCGATGGCGATGCCCAGGGTGTTGTCGAAGAACTGGTCGATGTAGCTGGCACTGAAACGATTGCCGTACGGATCGATGTTGGCGGCGCGGCCCAGGGAGCTCTTCTGGTAGCGGCCGCTGACCGCGATCACGCGCTCGCCGAAGCTGAGCGGGCGTGCGGTCTGCATGTCGATGGTACCCGACAGGCCCTGGCCGACCAGGGCCGCGTCCGGGGTCTTGTAGACGGTCACGCCGTTGACCAGCTCGGACGGGTACTGGTCGAACTCGACACCGCGGTTGTCGCCGGTGCTGACCACTTCACGGCCATTGAGCAGGGTGGTGGCGAAGTCGGGTGACAGGCCGCGCACGCTGATCACCTGCGCACGGCCGGCAACGCGCTGGGCGGCCAGGCCGGGAAGGCGCGAGATGGATTCGGCGATGCTGACGTCGGGCAGCTTGCCGATGTCTTCGGCGGAAATCGCCTCGACCACCGAGGTGGCGTCCTGCTTGATCGCGATCGCGTTTTCGATGCCGCGGCGGATGCCGGTGACCTGCACCGTATCCAGGTTGGTGGCGGCGGTGGCGGCCGGCGTGGTGGTGCTCTGCGTGGACTGTGCAGACGCCAGCGTCGGCGCCAGGACAACGGCCAGCGCGATGCTCAGCGCGCTGCGCTTGTGGTTCAACATTTTCCCCTCCCAGGCAATGTTGCAGATCGATTCGTGAACGTCCCGGAGTGACCGTGGACGTGCGACGCGGTGGCCGCTGTCGTCGCCGCTATGGTAGGCAGCGCGTTCTTCGCGGGAATCACCCTGCATACGTATTCAATGCCGTTTGCAGGGGTGTAATCGCTTTCAGGTGCATCGTTCTGTAGAGCCGAGCCCATGCTCGGCTGCGTTCCGGTGCTGCGCACCGCCGCCCGAGCGTGGTCTCGGGCGCTACAGCGGCGCGCAGGCAGGAAGACGTTCAACGGATAGGCGTGAAGCGAATGGCCTGCCCACCGCCCGGTGCCAGTACCAGCGTCACTGCATCGGCACTGGTCACCTCGCGGGTTTCGCGTGCGAACGCGAACGGGTTGCTGCGGAAATCAGCGCCCTCGCCATCGCGGTAGATCTCGGCGCGATAGCGCACGCCGGGTTCCAGGAAGCCCAGCGACACCGGCAGCACGCGGCCGTGTTCATCGGTGATGCTTCCGAGGAACCAGTCGCGGCTGTTGCGGTCGCGGCGCACGATCGTCACGTAGTCGCCCACCTCGCCATCGAGCACGCGGCTCTGCTCCCAGTCCACCGCCACGTCTTCGATGAAGCGGAACGCCTCGCGATGCTGCAGGTAGTGCTCGGGCAGGTCGGCGGCCATCTGGATCGGGCTGTACAGCACCACGTACAGCGCCAGCTGGCGCGCCAGCGTGCTGGGAATGGCCTGGCCGTGGCGGCCCTTCAGGCTGAGGATGCCGGGGGTGTAATCCATCGGCCCGGCCAGCATCCGGGTGAACACCAGGTTGACCTCGTGCTCCGGCGGGTTCGGCGGCTGGCCCCAGGCGTTGTACTCCATGCCGCGTGCGCCTTCGCGCGAGATCCAGTTGGGGTAGGTGCGGCGCAGGCCGGTGTCCTTGATCGGCTCATGCGGGTTCACCGACAGGTGCCGGCGCGCGGCCTCCTGCACCACCTTCAGGTGATGGCGGGCCATGAACTGCCCGTCGTGCCACTCGCGCCAGAGCGAGCCGCCAGCCGGATTTCGCCGGTCGACCTGGCCATCGTCGCAGACGTAGCCGGTCTTGAACTGGTCCACCCCCAGCCGTGCGTACAGGTCCAGCGCGGCGCCCAACTGATCCTCGTAGTGCTCGATTGCACAGCCGGTTTCGTGGTGGCCGATCAGGTGCACGCCCTTTTTCAGGCCATACGCCGACAGCGCTTCGATATCGAAATCGGGCGTGGCGCGGGTGAAATCAAAGTTGTAGCCATTACCCACCCACATGCCGTCCCAGCCCGGATTCCAACCTTCCACCAGCACGCCGCGGAAGCCGTGCGCAGCAGCGAAGTCGATCACCTTCTTCGTCTTGGCGGTGGTGGCCGCATGCTTCGGCCCGGTCGCCCAGCTCTCGTTGTCCAGGTGCATCGACCACCACACCCCGAGGTACTTGGCGGGCTTCACCCAGCTCACGTCGCCCAGCGCATTGGGTTCGTTGAGGTTGAGGATCAGGTCCGATTCGATCAGGCCACCCGCGCGGTCAGCAACCTGCAGCGTGCGCCAGGGTGTGGCGAAGGGGAGGGCACGGCGCACCTTCCAGCCTTCGGCCGAGGGCGAGAGCTGCGCGCGCAGGCGCTGGCCCTCGGTGCGGCGCAGCCACATGCCGGCGTAGTCCACCAGCGCAGCCTCGTGGATCGCCACGTGCAGGCCATCGCGGCTGCGCAGGGTCATCGGCGTATGCACCTGCGGCACTTCGCGCAGCGGGGTACGCTGGTACAGGTACTCGTAATGGATCGGTTCGCCGGCGGGAATCCACCAGGCGGTGGAATCCTGTGCGATGGCAAACTCGGTCAGCTCGTCATCGATGATCGCTTCGCGCAGGTTCGGCTGCTCGGGGAACACGTAGCGGAAGCCGAGGCCGTCGTCGTAGACGCGGAACACCACATCCAGCCGCCGCTTGCTGCCCGTGGTCTCGGCCAGCTGCACGGTCAGCTCGTTGAAGTGGTTGCGGGTGAGCCGGCGCTCGCCCCACGGCTGCTCCCAACTGTCGTCGACGCTGCGCCGCTGCTGGCCGAGCAGGGCGAAATCGCGGTCCAGGCGGCCATCGCGCAGGGCGAAGCCGAGCTTTGAATCCTCCACCACGGGCTCGCCGAAACGCTCGACGCGGTAGCGGGCGGTGCCGCCGTCCAGCACCAGGCTGACCTTCAGCACCTTGCCGGGTGATTCGATGCTGGCGACCTGTGGCGCGACCTGTGGCGCGGCCTGTGCCAGCGTGGCCCAGGCCAGCAGGGCCAGGCCGAGCAGGTGCGCGATTGCCGCGCGTACAGCAGTGGGTGACATCGGCAGTTCCCCTCCCAAGGCGCCGTTGGCAGACCCGGACCATAAGCCAGCGCGGCAGGCGCGCTACCGCGTGACGCCATGAATACGTATGCAGCTGGACGCAGCCGACAGCCCCGCGTCTACCATGGGGCCAAGGCACCTTGAGGGAGGGGCCGTGCCCGCCCGCCGGCAACGACGGTGCGGACCTACAACGCGTGCAGAGAGGGAGGGAGGCCGACGGGCGCAAGCCGGTCCGCCGCTTCGATGCTGAAGATCATTTGCCTGACCGCTGCCCTCGGGGCAGCGCTGGGATCGACCGCGCAGGCGGCCGACCTGCAATTCGACGGCCGCCAAGCGCGCGCCGAAGCCGCTGCCAACGGCAGCTTCGTGCTGCATGCGCCGAAAGGTGAGGTGCGTATCGCGCCCATGCCGATGCGCAGCCAGACCGGCAGCGTGATGTTCGACGCGTTGTTCGCGCTGGCCCAGCAGGAGATGGACCAGGACCGTGTGGACGCGATTCGCGATCCCGCGTTCGACGAAGGCCGGCCGGTGCCGTGCGAGTGCTTCCAGACCGGCGCGCGCTGGCCCTATGTGTGGACCCGCGATGTCAGCTTCGCTGCCGATCTGGCGCTGGCGCGGCTGGACCCGCAGCGCACCCGGCAGTCGCTGCAGTTCAAGCTGTCGGCGGCGCGCGACGGGCACACGCCCGGCCTGTTCGTGGCGCAGGACACCGGGTCCGGCGGCAGCTGGCCGATCAGCAGCGACCGCGTGGTGTGGTTCCTGGCCGCGCGCCACCTGCTGGAGGACCTCGCGTTTGCCGAGCAGGTCTGGCAGGCGCTGCAGGGCACGCTGGCGCAGGACCGCGCGATGGTGTTCGACGCGCAGATGGGCCTGTACCGCGGTGAGACCTCGTTCCTGGACTGGCGCGAGCAGACCTATCCGGACTGGACCCGCGAGGACGTGCGCTTCATCGGTGATTCCTACGCGCTATCCACCAACGTACTGCACTACCAGGCGCTGCGCCTGGCCGAACGCCTGGCCGGCCAGCGCGGCGATGCCCGCGCGGACGAGTACAAGGCGTGGGCCGATGCGTTGGCGCAGCAGATCGATGCGCGCTTCTGGCGGGAGGACATGGGCCAGTACATGAGCTACGTCGGCGAAGCGGCGCACCCGGTGCCGTACGCCAAGGTCGATCTGCTGGGCCTGTCGCTGGGTATCCTGGCCGACGTGCTGCCGACCGGGCGTGCGCGCCGTGCGCTGGCGGCGTACCCGATCGGGCCGGCCGGCAGTCCGGTGGTCTGGCCGCAGGAAGGGCAGCAGCCGATCTATCACAACCGCGCGATCTGGCCGTTCGTCAGTGCCTACTCGCTGCGTGCGGCGCGGCAGCTGGACGATGCGCCGCGCATCGCCGCAGAGATCCGCTCGTTGATGCAGGGCGCCGCGCTGGCCGGTTCCAACATGGAGAACTACGAGCTGGTCAGCCAGGCAGTGCATGTCGAGGAAGGCGCACTGAGCGGACCGGTGGTCAATTCCGAACGGCAGCTGTGGTCGGTGGCGGGGTACCTGTCGATGGTGGTCGAAGGTGTATTCGGCGTGCAGGACGATGGCCGCGTGCAGCCCAAGCTGCCGGCAGTGCTGGTGCCAGAACTGTTCGGCACGCATCCCCGCATCACGTTGGAAGCCAACGGCAAGCGCTATGTGCTGGAGCGCCCGCAGAACGTGGGCGATGGCCTGCTGGTGGCCGGCAGAACCACCACGCGTGGCAGCACCACGACGGTGCAGCTGGTCGCCGCCCCGGCAGCAACCGGTTTCGCTGCCACGACTGCGGATGCCAACGCGCGTGCGCCGGCCACGCCGGTGGCACCGCAGGCCCTGCGCAAGGGCGCGGGTTGGAACGTTGCGGTGGCAGCCGATCAGGTGCTGTGGAAGGACGGCAAGGCGGTCACCGACAGCAACGGCGTGGCGCGCATCAGCGACGATGGCCTGCAGCATTGCCTCAGCCTGACCCGGCGCGAAGGCACGTTGGAATCGCTGCACAGCCCGATGCTCTGCGTCGGTCCGCAGCAGGTGCTGAAGGGCGAGGATCGCTGGCAGTTCACCTCGGCCAAGGCCGGGCAGGTGCGCCTGCGCCTGCAGTACCGCAACCCGAACGGGCCGATCAACACCGGCGTCACGGCTGCGGTCAAGCAGCTGGCACTGCAGTGCCCGGGCCAGCCATTGCAGCGGCATACGGTTGCGATGCCGCACAGCGTGGCCGTGCAGGACTCGACCTCGGCAACGTTCGCTGTGCCCAAGGGGCCGTGCACGGTCGCGCTTGAAGAAGGCTTCAACATGAGCGCGCTGCAGCATTTCGCGCACTACACCGGCGGAAAGGGCGGGCGCGACGGCGTGCTCAACCAGGCGCAGGTGCAAGCGTTGAAGGTGACGCAGGTGGCGGCGGAAGAGGACGCACGATGAATCGTCCCGCCAAGCCACAACTGTCGTTCTGGCAGATCTGGAACATGTGTTTCGGCTTCCTCGGTATCCAGTTCGGATTCGCCCTGCAGAACGCCAACGCCAGCCGCATCTTCGAGACGCTGGGCGCGGACATCGACGCGGTACCTGGATTGTGGATCGCCGCGCCGCTGACCGGCCTGCTGGTGCAGCCGGTGATCGGTTACCTGTCCGACCGCACCTGGACCCGCTGGGGGCGCCGTCGTCCATACTTCATGATCGGTGCGGTGCTGACCACGCTGGCCCTGCTGGTGATGCCGAATTCGCCGACGCTGTGGATCGCCGCCGGTACGCTGTGGGTGCTGGATGCCTCGATCAACGTATCGATGGAGCCGTTCCGCGCCTTCGTCGGCGACCAGCTGGCGCCACGCCAGCGCCCCACCGGCTATGCCATGCAGAGCTTCTTCATCGGCGTGGGCGCCATCGTCGCCAGCTTCCTGCCGTTCATCCTGGCCCACTTCGGCGTCGCCAATACGGCCGCCGCAGGTGAAGTGCCGGACACCGTGCGCTATGCGTTCTACTTCGGCGCGGTGGTGCTGCTGGCGGCGATCACCTGGACGGTGGTCAGCACCCGCGAATATTCACCGGCGGAGCTGGCCGGGTTCGATGATGCCGAGCCGCCGGCACATTACGCGGCGGCGACGATCAGCGGTCCGGCGCCCTGGACGCAGGTGGCCGTATGGCTGGGGCTGGGCGTGCTGCTGGCGCTGCTGATCGCGTGGCGGCAGGGCGACCGGATGCTGTACGTGCTGGCCGGCCTGTGTGCCGGCTACGGCCTGCTGCTGGCCGTGGCCCGCGCGTTGCCTGGCACGCATATGCTGGCCGCCATCGTGGGCGACCTGCGGGCGATGCCGGTCACGATGCGGCGGTTGGCCTGGGTGCAGTTCTTCTCGTGGTTCGCGCTGTTCGCCATGTGGATCTACACCACTGCCGCAGTGGCCGGTGTCCACTTCGGTTCGGACGACCCGAAGACGGCGGCCTACAACGAGGGCGCCAACTGGGTGGGCGTACTGTTCGGCGCCTACAACGGCTTCGCTGCGCTGGCCGCGGTACTGATTCCACCGATGGTGCGTGCCATCGGCCTGCGCTGGAGCCACCTGCTCAACCTGTGGTTGGGTGGCGCCGGTCTGGTCTCGCTGATGTTCATCCGCGACCCGCACTGGCTGCTGCTGTCGATGGTCGGCGTCGGCTTCGCCTGGGCGTCGATCCTCTCACTGCCCTACGCACTGCTGTCCGACAGCGTGCCGGCGTCGAAGATGGGCGTGTACATGGGCATCTTCAATTTCTTCATCGTGATCCCGCAGCTGGTCGCGGCCAGCGCGCTCGGCTTTGCCCTGCGCGCCTGGCTGGGTGGTCAACCGATGCATGTGCTGGTGCTGGGCGGCTGCAGCCTGTTCGTCGCCGGCCTGTGCGTGCTGCGGGTTCCGTCCCGTCCGGAGGTGGTGTGATGCGTGGTGCGCTGTCTGTTGCTGTTTCCCTGGTGCTGGCTGGTCAGGCGGTGGCCGCGCCGCGTCCGGACTACGTCGGTACCACCGAACCGTTCGCCAGTGATGCGGTGTATTTCGTGGTCACCGACCGCTTCGTCAACGGCGATCCGTCCAACGATCACCGCGACCAGGGCGGCAAGCACCGCACCTTCGATATCCCGGTGCCGTGCCCGGACAAGGTGGATGGCAACATCGGCTACCTGGGCGGTGACTTCCGCGGCGTGCTGGACAACGCGCAGTACATCCGCAACCTGGGCTTCGGCGCGGTGTGGATCACGCCGATCGTGGACAACCCGGACGAAGCCTTTACCGGCAGCAAGCCGATCAGCTGCACCAGCACGCTGACCGACCGTGGCAAGACCGGCTACCACGGCTACTGGGGCATCAACTTCTACAGACTCGATGAGCACCTGCCCAGCAGGGACCTGGACTTCGCCGGACTGACCAAGGGCCTACACGGTGCCGGCTTGAAGGTGGTGCTGGACATCGTCGGCAACCACGGTTCGCCGGCCTGGACCATGCCGACACGGCAACCGCAGTTCGGTCAGATCTTCGACAAGGATGGAAAGTTGATCGCCGACCACCAGAACCTGCCGCCGCAGAAGCTGGACCCGAAGCACAACCCGCTGCACGCGTTCTACAACAACATCGGTCCGGTCGACAGCAAGGACGGCTCGATCTTCGACGGCAATCTGGCCGAGCTGTCCGACTTCAACCAGGACAATCCGGCGGTAATGGACTACCTGGTGGGTGCCTACCTGCAATGGACCGCGCAGGGCGTGGACGCGCTGCGCATCGACACCATCGGCTGGCTGCCGCACCCGTGGTGGCATGAATTCGTCAAGCGCATCCGCGCCGAGCATCCGGGCATGTTCATGTTTGGCGAAGCCTTCGACTACAACGCGGCGACCATTGCCGAGCACACCTGGCCGGCCAACGCCAATGTCAGCGTGCTCGACTTCCCGCTGCGCGGTGCACTGGAGCAGACCTTCGGCACCGCCGGCAAGGGCTTTGAAACGCTGACCGAGCCGCTGCACCTGAGCGGGGGGCCGTACGCCAACCCGTACGAGCTGATGAGCTTCTACGACAACCACGACATGCCGCGCCTGCAGGCCAGCGACAGCGGCTTCATCGATGCGCACAACTGGCTGTTCACCGCGCGCGGCATTCCGGTGGTCTATTACGGCTCGGAGACCGGTTTCATGCGTGGCCGCGCCGAGCACGCCGGCAACCGCGCCTACTTCGGCCAGCCACGTGTGGATGCTGCGCCGAAGAGCCCCATCTACGCGCCGCTGCAGCGCATCGCACGACTGCGCGAAGCCACCCCGGCGCTGCAGCGCGGCCTGCAGGTGAACGAGCGGCTGAAGGGTGATGAGGCGGTGTTCTTCCGCGTGCTGCAGCAGGGCGAGGTGGCGCAGACCGCGCTGGTGCTGCTGAACAAGGGCGACCAGGCCAGGAGCTTCACCGTGGCGCGTTACGTCCAGGCTGGCCGCTGGCGTGATGCGCTGGACGGCGGTTCGTTGCAGGTGGATGCCTCCCTGAAGGCCGAAGTGCCCGCGCATGGCGTGAAGGTGTACGTGCTGGATGCCGCCGTGCAGCAGCCAGCGCTGCAGGCCGAGCTGGACAAGGCGATGACCGACCAGAAGGCTCGGGACCAGCGTCTGGGACGGTGAGGGCGCCGCCGGGCATGGCCCGGCGCTACCGCTCTGGTGGGTGCCAACCTCGGTTGGCACGCTCTTCGAGCAGTCCAGCAGGCTCGACCCTACAATAGGCCCCCCTCACGCCCTGCCGTACCGCCATGACCGACCTCGCTCCGCAGACCCCGATCGAAACCCTGCTGAAGGCGGCGATGGACGGGGCGGTGCCGATCCGCGCCTTCATGGAGGCCTTCGTCGCTTCCGAGGTCGTGCTGCTGACCGGCAGCCTGGTCACGCCCGACGGCAGCGGCTTCGACCCGCTGCTGTTCGACAAGCAGGGCATCCTGCACGTGGCCGTGTTCACCGATCCATCGCGGGTGGGCATCTACAGCCAGCAGGCCCAACACCAGATCCGCTGGTTGATGCTGGACGTTCTGCGCCGCGTGCCGGGGGGCTACGGCGTGGTGATCAACCCAGGCACTCCGCTGGGCTTCGAGATCTCGCCCAGCGGCGTCGGCGAGATCCTGAAGGACTTCGCCCAGGGCTGATTGTCCTGTAGAGCCGAGCCCATGCTCGGCTGCCGTTCGCGCAATGCCGGATCAGTCGAGCACGGCCCGACCCTACAGAACGCTTCCCTTCGGGTGCCGTACGTGATCCCCTTTGGTTGACACCAGGATCGAGGCTCTGCCATGGAATTGAGGGAACTACCTGCCGGCTCACCAGCACGATCACGCCATTCCCGCTCCGCACTGATCTTCCTGATCTCAGCGATCGTTGCCGCGCTGGTGTCCATGCCCCTGCTGCGCGCGGTAGGCATGGTGCTGTGGCCGGTGTTCGTCATTGCCTGGCTGATCAACCTGGGCGCGGCCTGGCATCTGGCCCAGTGGGCGCGCCAGCAGGGCCGTTCGGCGTGGGCGTTCGGGTTGCCGGCAGCGTTCGGCACCGTCGCCTCGATCGTGGTCTATGTGCTGCTGGCATTGTTGGGGCCGAAGGCCGCGGTGCACTGAGTTTTCGCGGCTGCCGTGGACAATGTGCCGAGCATGGCTCGGCACTACAGCAGGGCCAAGCCAAACAGAAAGGCCGAGCCAAGCCCGCACGTGTTGCGTGGAGCGCCGGCGCACAGGCCGGCGCCCCGTTGCCTCACATCGTCACCTTGCGCCGGTTGTCGTCGCTCACCCGGTCGATCAACTTGTTATACGGATCGAAGCCCGCTTCATCCGGCTTTTCATCCACGGTCACCGTGATCTTCGGATCGGCGCTGGTGATGTGATGACGCTGCAGGTACAGCACTCTCTGGTCGCGTTCCTTGCCTGAAGGCCCGTTGGCGAACACGCCGATCTCGATCCAGTCATCCATCTTCCCGTCGCTTTCCTGGCCCTTGCCGTTGGCATATTGCTTGGCAGCATGCAGGTCCAGGGTCACGTCGTAGCGGCCGTCATCGCGCTGGCGGGCGCTGGCGGCCATCACCCGGTTGTCGTAGAAGCTGATCTTCTCGAACAGGTCGGTAACCAGCTGCTGGCGGTCGGCCGGGGTCTCGGCGCGGATGTAGGCCAGCAATTCGCGCGAGGTGGTGTAGGGCGGTTGCTGGTAACCCTTGTCCTGCAGGAAACGCTTCAATGCCCGGTTAAGCGCCTGCTCGCCGATCTCCTCGCGCAGCCGGTAGAACACCAGCGAACCCTTCTGGTAGTGGATGTACTGCTGGTTCTCCACACGTTCCAGCGGCTGTTCCTCGATGGCCTCGCCACCGCGCCCGGACAGGTAGCCGTCCAGCTCGCGCTTGAGGAACTGGCGCATGTGCTGGCGTCCGTACTCCTGCTCCATCACCATCAGTGCCGAATACTGCGACAGTGATTCGGACAGCACCGTGGCGCCCTGTACGTTGGCGCCGATCACCTGGTGCGCCCACCACTGGTGCGCGATCTCGTGTGCGGTCACATAGAACACGTAGTCCACCTTGTCCGGGTCACGCAGGTCGGCGATGAAACCGATGGCCTCGGAGTAGGGGATGGTGTTGGCGAACGACTGCGCGAAGCGCGCATAGCCCGGGAACTCGATGATGCGTACCTGGCGGTGCTGGTACGGGGTGAAGTTCGCTTCGTAGTAGGCCAGCGACTTCTGCACCGCCTCGATCATCCGGTCCACGTTGTAGCCGTGCGCCGGGTCGAAGTAGACCTCGATCGGGATGTCCTTGTACTTTGCCTTGCGCACCTCCCAGCGTGCCGACAGATAGGCGTAGAAGTTCAGCATCGGCCGGTCCATGGCATAGCTGAAGCAGCGCCGGCCGTTGACCGTGGTCTCATGCTGGAGGTAACCCGGGGCCAGCGCCACCTGGTCCGGTGCCGTGCAGACCGTGGTGCGGAAGTCGAGCCAGTCGGCATCGTTGGCTATGTACGTGTTGGCACGCGCGGCTTCGTCTTCCAGCTTGGGCATGCGCCGCGGCTCACCCAGGTCGCGCTTGCGGCGTTCGTTGCGGTCGCTGATCTCGGCGCCTTCGTTGTAGCCGAAGGAAGGCAGCACGCGGCTGTTGAAGAACGTGCCGTTGTCCACGATGTTGCTCGGCGCCTGGCCGGCGGTGATGCCATTAGGCTTCTGCACCACCCGGAAATGCACGCTGCGGTTTTCACCCGGTTGCAGCGGTTTCTGCAGGCGGTAGATGCGGTAGCCGAGATCGGCGTCATGCATCGACAGGGTCTGTCCGCCCAGATCGAGCGCAACCAGCTGTTTGTCATCACCCATCGAGACGTGCACGTCCTGGATCGGTGTGGCGTGGGTGTTTCGCACCGTCCAATTCGCATCGATCACCATCGACTGCGATTCCGGGAACAGGTCCACGCGGTTGTCCACGGCGACAATGCGTGGTTGCGGCAGGTTGCGGTATTTCGACAGCTCGCGCTCGTAGCGGGCCTGCAGATCCAGCTGCTGGTCCGGAGAAAGGAACTCGTTGCGGATGTTGGTGCTCCAGTACAGCCAGCTCCCCACGCCGACGAACGCCAGCGCGGCCACCGCGGCAAAGGCGCCGGTCGGACCGCGCAGGCGGCGGCCGGCCAGGGCCAGGCGCTGGCGCAGGCCCTGGCTGACACCCCGTACCCAGAAGGCCGACGCCAGGCACATCAAGGTCAGCAGGAACAGCGCCCAGTAGCCCTGGAATGCCAGTTGCCCGGTCAGGAAGTGGCCGTAGCCGTTCATGTCCGAATAGGGTGCGTTGGGCCAGCTGCCGAAGTTGTACAGGTTCTGCGTGTAGTCGAGCATGCCCAGCACACCCTGACCGATCATCACCACGATCAGCAATGCGTAACCGACGAACTTGTTGTTGGTGAGCACCTGCAGCACCAGCGCCAGGCCCCCCATGAGGATGTAGACCACCGAATCCAGCGCCAGGCTGCGCAGGTACAGCAGCGGCTCCAGATGCGTGTAGCCCTTGGCCAGCTGCACGCCCATCGCCGCCAGCGCGCCGGCGGCCTGGAAACAGACGATCACGGCCAGCAGTGCGGTGAACTTGGCCAGCAGCGGCACCCAGTTCGGCACCGGCATGGCATCGGTCACTTCATTGATGCGCGCGCTGCGTTCCTTCCAGACCAGCTCACCGGCGAAGAACAACACGATGATCACCAGCAGCCAGCTGAAGGCGCCCTGCAGCCCCATGATCATCTGCGAGGTGACCGGCCAGATCGAGGTGCCGTACAGGGTCTGCCGGAACAGCGCGCTGGGCAGGAAGTTGGCCAGGCCCAGTACCAGCAGCACGATGAACGGCACGCTGCGCAGGACGCCGCGTGTATCGAAGCGGACCTGGCGCAGGAACTGCTGCCACGCGGTGGTGGCAGTGAACGCCGGTACCACGCGCGGCAGTGTCGCGCGGCTGGGGCGGATGCCGGTGGCATCGGCAACCGGTTGCGCCTGCCTGCGGCCCCAGCGCCGACGGCCACTGCCGCTGCGTTCGGTGCGGAACAACGCGAAGGTGGCGGCGAACAGTACGGCAGCCACACCCAACCACAGGGCGCGGTTGGCCAGCAGGTAACCGGCCAGCTCGGGGATCCCGTTGTTGCGTTCGGCGGTGGACCAGTAGCGGATCGTGCGGCCCAGTGCGCGCATGCCCAGCGGCTCGCTCAGCACCGCGATCCAGGTGTTGTCGATGTCGCGCAGCAGGGCCGCGCTGGCGCCGTACAGCACCAGGTAGGCCACCAGGCCGATGTAGACCCACAGGATCGAGCGGGTCAGCGCCGCCAGCAGCGACAGCAGCGCGGTGGTGAACAACAGGTTGGGAATGACGATGACTGCGAACGTCCACGCATAGCCCTGCCAGCTGATCGGGCCCATGCGTTCGGGATCGACCCACGGCATGAACGGTGCCAGCCATAGGCCGAACGCGATCAACACGTAGACCAGCAAGCCTGCCGCCAGGGCGGCGGCGATGCGTCCGGCCAGGTAGTCGCGGCGTTTCACCGGGCTGGCGAAGATCAGTTCGGCGGTGCCGAGTTCGAAGTCACGCAACAGCGCGTTGCTGACGAACAGTGCGGTGACCAGCATGCCGAGCAGGGTGAAGATGCCCAGCATCTGTGCGATCACGGTGGGCGCGTTGCTGTGCACGTTGCCGGCGCCACCGCCGATCTGCACCGCGTCGCTGGACGCGGCGGCGAAGGCGAGCAGGGCGAACAGCCCGGCCAGCAGCCACAACAGCGGGGAGCGCAGCTGCTCGCGCAGCTCGAAGCGGAAGAAGTTGAGGATCATGGTGTGCTCCGCTCAGGCTGCCGCGCGGGCACGGGCCTGCAGGCGCAGGCGCTGGAAGTACACGTCCTCGAGGTCGGGGGCTACGGCGGCGAAGCCGTCGCCGGGGTCATTGGCGCTGTGTACGTGAATCACCGGGCGACCACCGACCAGGCGGGTGGACAGCACCACGTAGCGTGCCTCGTGGTCGGCCAGTTCCGAAGGATCGACCTGCTTGCGCCAGACCTGGTGCTGCAACGCGTCGATGGCCTCGGTAGGCCGACCGGTCAGCAGCACCTGGCCCTTGTTCATGATCGCCATCGTCGGGCACAGATCGGTCACGTCCTCGACGATATGGGTGGACAGGATGACCGCCACGTTCTCGCCGATGGCCGCCAGCAGGTTGAGGAAGCGGTTGCGTTCTTCCGGGTCGAGGCCGGCGGTGGGTTCATCGACGATCACCAGCCGCGGGTCACCCAGCAGCGCCTGGGCAATGCCGAAGCGCTGGCGCATGCCGCCGGAGTACGTGCCGAGCTTGCGCTTGCGGGCGTCCCACAGGTTCACCTGCTGCAGCAGCCCATCGACCACCTCGCGGCGCTGCGCGCGCTGGGTCAGGCCCTTGAGCACCGCGAAATGTTCCAGCAGGTCCAGCGCGCTGACTTTCGGGTACACGCCGAAATCCTGCGGCAGGTAGCCCAGCCGGCGGCGCACCGCGTCCTTGTCGCGCAGTACGTCGATCGGCGCCTCGCCTGGAATGGTGAGGGTGGCCGTGCCGCTGTCGGCTTCCTGCAGGGTGGACAGCGTGCGCATCAGCGACGACTTGCCGGCGCCGTTCGGACCGAGCAGGCCGAACATGCCGCGCGGGATGTCCAGGGTGACGTTGTTGAGGGCATGCACGCCGTTGGCGTACGTCTTGGACAGCGAATCGATCTTCAGCATGCGACGTACACCTTTCCATGGGCGATGTCTGCGCGTTATCCGCGCATCGGCTTCCGTGCGCATCCGCCGTTGGTCATGGGGGGAGAATTCCGCCGTCGCACGTTGAGGCGTGGCGGGAGGTCTGGTGGCGCTTACCGGCGCAGCGACGATTCCCGCACCACCAGCTTCACCGGGATGCTCTGGCCCTCCACCGGTTGCCGGCCGATCAGCGTCAGCAGGCGCTCCACCAGCAGCTGGCCGGCCTGCTTGGTGTCCTGCTGGACCGTGGTCAGCGCCGGAGACACCGAGGCCGCCAGCGGGATGTCGTCGAAGCCGGTCACCGCCACGTCCTGCGGCACCCGTAGCCCGGCCTCGCGCAGGGCGCGCATCGCACCGATGGCGATCAGGTCGCTGGCGGCGCAGATCGCATCGATCGGTTCGCCGCGCGCCAGCAGCGCCTGGCAGGCCTCCTGGCCGGAAGCCTCGGTGGTGATCGCATCGTGCTGCAGCGCCGGTTCGGCGGCCAGGCCGTGGTCCTGCAGGGCCGTGACATGGCCGCGGTAGCGCTCCTGGAATTCGGGGTAATGGCTGGAGGCATGGCCGAGGAAGGCGATGCGGCGGCAGCCCTGCTGCAGCAGGTGGGTGGTGATGTCATGCCCGCCCTGGAAGTTGTCGCTGCCGATCGAGACACCGGGCTGGCCGGGCAGGGCGGCGCCCCAGCGCACGAAGTGCGTGCCCTGTTCGACCAGCCGCTGCAGGCGGTCGCGCGATTCGTGGTAGTCGCCGTAGCCGAGCAGGATGATGCCGTCGGCCTTGTTGCTGTCCTCGTAATCGGCCTGCCAGTCGGTGGACAGTTGCTGGAACGAGACCAGCAGGTCCTGCCCGTGCAGCGCGCAGGCGCGGGTGATCGAGCCCAGCATCGAATGGAAGAACGGGTTGATCAGCGAGTCGTCGTTGGTCGGGTCCTCGAAGAACAGCAGGGCCAGGGTGCCGGCGTTGCGCAGGCGCAGGCTGGAGGCGTTCTTGTCGACCTTGTAGTTCAGCTCGCGGGCGATGCGCAGGATGCGCTCGCGGGTCTCGGCATTGACCATCGGGCTGCCACGGAGCGCCCGCGACACGGTCGGCTGGGAGACCCCGGCCAGATGGGCGATGTCCAGGGAGGTGGCTTTGCCTTTGATCGTCATGGGCGCGCGGAAGGGGCTGGGGAAAAGGTGCCTGGGCATGATGCCATGGGGGGGCTGCAGGCAGTCCCGCCCGATGCTGCTTGTGGTCAAGGTCGCAGGCATGCGACGGTCAGTGCCACAGCCTGATGGAGCCAAGCGGTGTCTTTTCGCCTGTACCCGGATGTTCCGGATGATTTCGAGGCGCGGATCCGTATCCTCGCGCCGGAGGAGGGCGGGCGGCGCAGCCCGGCCCGGAACGGTATCCGCTGGGACTTCGCCTACGCCGCTGACGCCGGGGCGCCAGAGCTGTTCATGATCTGGCCTGACTTCCGGCACGCCGAGGGCGACAGCTGGGCGACCGAGCTGCCGCTGCCGGTGGGCGAGCCCCTGTTGGCCGGGCTGACCGTGGTCAATGAGGTGCTGAGGGCTGGGCTGCACCGGGAGCGTATCCGGCCGGGCGTGCGCTTCCACTGCCATGAAGGGCCCAAGGTGGTGGCGGTGGGGGAGGTCACGCGGGTCACCGGCCTGCTGCTGGATCGCCCCCTGCTTCGTTGAGGTCGGTTCCGACCCGGATCGGCCGGATTCCCGACGGGCCGGGGGCGAAGGGAATGGTAAGATGCCTCGTTCCGATATCCCCCATTCGCAACCGTGGGAGGTCCAGCGTATCGGCACCCCGTCGGGTGTGCTATCACTGGTCCAGCCCCGGACAACGGAAGAATCCATCTATGGCGCGCGGCATCAACAAAGTCATCCTGGTCGGCAACCTCGGCAACGACCCGGACGTGAAGTACACCCAGAGCGGCATGGCGATCACCCGCATCAGCCTGGCTACCACCAGCGTCCGCAAGGACAAGGATGGCAACCAGCAGGAACGTACCGAATGGCACCGCGTGGTGTTCTTCGGCAAGCTCGGCGAGATCGCCGGCGAGTACCTGCGCAAGGGCAGCTCGGTCTACGTCGAAGGCAGCCTGCGCTACGACAAGTACACCGGCCAGGACGGCGTGGAGAAGTACTCCACCGACATCGTTGCAGATGAAATGCAGATGCTGGGCGGCCGCGGTGAAGGCGGTGGCGGTGGCGGTGGTGGCAACTACGGCGGCGATCGCCCGCAGCGTCAGCAGGCGCCGCGCCAGGAGTACGGCGGCGGTGGCGGTGGCCAGCGTGGCGGCCAGGGCGGTGGCTATGGCAACCAGGGCGGCAACCAGGGCGGCGGTTACGGCAACCAGGGTGGCAACCAGCGCCCGCAGCCGCAGCAGGCTCCGCCGATGGACGACTTCGCTGACGACGATATTCCGTTCTAAGCGCACCTTCGGTGCATCCCGACAAGGGCTCCTGGCATGCCTGCCTGGGGCCCTTGTCGTTTTTGAGGCCCTGCCGGGATCCTGTTGTCCGACGGCCGCCGATGCAGACGTTCCTCGATGTTGTCACCGATTGCCGAACACGCCCTGGTCCAGCAGGCAATCAATGAACGCCCCCAGCAGGGCGGGGCGATGCCGCCTGTTCGGGTAGTAGAGAAAAAGCCCGGGGCGCGAGACCGACCAATCCGCCAGTACCCGCACCAGCAATCCCTGGGCCAGCAGTTCCCCCACGCGATCCTGCTCGAAGTGATAGGCGATTCCAAGGCCGGCCAGTGCCGCCGCAATCCCGACGTCAGCGTGATTGGTGACGACAGGACCGTCCACGGCGACCTCCAGGTGGCGACCTCGCTTCTTGAACTCCCATCGGTACTGCCTGCCGTCACTCTGCAGCCGCCAGTTGATGCAGGCATGGTCCTGCAGTTCCGTTGGAGATCGCGGCGTTCCACGGCGTGCGACGTAATCCGGTGACGCCACGGCGACCATGTTCAGGTCGGGAGTGAGGCGGATGGCCACCATGTCCTTCTCGAGCTGCCCGCCCACGCGGATGCCTGCATCAAACCGCCCACTGACGATGTCGCTGAGCGCGTCGTCGACCACGATGTCGACAACGACATCAGGGTAGGCTTGGTGGAAGCGGGCAAGCCGCGGGGCAATCAGTGTTCTCGCGGCGATGCCCAGCGTATTGATGCGCAGCGTCCCATTCACCCGCCCGGTCGCCTCGCGGGTTTCAGCGACCGCTACGGCCAACTCCTCGAACAGCGGCGCTATGCGCGCGTACAGTCGCCCGCCACTTGCTGATGGCGCGACGCTTCGGGTCGTGCGATTGAGCAGGCGGGTGCCGAGGCGGCCTTCCAGTTGGCGGATGGTCTGGCTCAGCGCCGAGGGCGATACCCCCAGATGTTCCGCAGCCCGCGCGAAGCTCTGGCGTTCCACCACCGCCACGAAAGCCTTCAGTTCAGTGAACTCGGATCCGCGCATTAGGTAGACTTTTCGACATAACCCATTCGGATTATAGGGCATTCACTTAACTGGCCTGCGTGCACATCCTGAGCGCCTCACCACTGCAGGAGCCCAGCAATGAATGCACTGACCCTCCCAGAGCCCATTGCCGCGTACTTCGCGGCCGAGCATGACCCCGAAGCCCTCGGGCGTTGCTTCACCACCAAGGCGATCCTCAAGGACGACGGGCACACGCTCACCGGCGTCAACGCGATCAAGGCCTTCCTGGCCGAGGCATCGGCCAAGTACCGTGCTACCAGCGTGCCATGCGCCATCGCGCGGCAGGAACACTGTCACGTTGTCCGCGCCACTGTCAGCGGCAATTTTCCAGGCAGCCCGATCCTGCTGACCTACCGTTTCGAACTGCAACGAGGCCTGATTGCAGCGCTGGAGATCACTGCATGAGCTTCGATCTTCAACTCGGTGGCCTGCGGGCCGTGGTAACCGGCGGCACGTTGGGTGTGGGGGCTGCGGTGGTCAGGACCCTGGCCGAGGCCGGGGCCCGGGTGATGACGTCTGCGCGCAGCTTGCCGGCACGGCCGGTCGAAGGGGTCGCGTACGTGGCAGCCGATCTGTCGACGGCCGAGGGCACCGGCATCTTCGCCCAGGCCGTTCTGCAGGCGTGGGACGGTGCCGACATCCTGATCAATGTGCTTGGGGGATCAAAGACACCAGGCGGCGGCTTCGCGGCGATCAGTGATGCGCATTGGTTTGCCGAGCTGAACCTCAATCTGATGCCGGCGGTTCGTCTGGATCGCGCCTTGCTGCCGGCCATGCTCGCGCAGCGCGCTGGCGTGATCATCCATGTCAGTTCGATCCAGCGCATGCTGCCTCTGCCGGAGTCCACCACCGCGTACGCCGCGGCCAAAGCGGCACTTACGACGTACAGCAAGTCGCTTTCAAGAGAGGTCACCGCCAAGGGCGTGCGCGTGCTGAGCGTTGCGCCGGGCTGGATCGAGACAGAGGCTTCCCGGGAATTTGCAGAACGGATCGCGGCAGAAGCAGGAACCGATTATGAAGGGGGCAAGAGGCTGGTCATGGACTGGCTTGGGGGGATCCCGGTGGGGCGCCCCGCGGCACCGCAGGAGGTGGCCGATCTGATCACGTTCCTGGCGTCTCCCCGGTCTGCCTCGATTTCCGGAACGGAGTATCGGATCGACGGCGGCACGGTCTCGACCCTGTAGCCAACAGGCGTCGTCCCGCTGCCACCGCCCAGAAAGAAAGCCCCGCTCATGCGGAGGCTTTCCTTTGTCCGCGATTCCTGCGGAGTTGTGCCCCGCAGCATCAGCTTTCGTGCACCGCGACTTGCAAACAGACAATTTCCTCCCCTATGGTGCAATCGATTGCATTGCAGTGAATCGTTGCGTTTGATACCGGTTGGGAGGCCGGCAGGTGGATGTCCGTCCATTCGATCAGACCGGCCCCGCCGACGGGGCTCACGCGGCGCGATGCGCTGCGCATCGCAGTTGCCGGCAGCATTGGCCTGGGGGCCGCGACAATCGCGGGCACGCTGCCCGCATCCGCCGCCACCGCGCCGCTCAAAGGCAACCTGAAGCACTCCGTCGCCCGCTGGACCTTCCCGCAGCTGTCCGTCGCCCAGCTCTGCGCGACGGTGAAGGACATCGGCTTCGCCGCGATCGACCTGGTCGGCCCGGAAGACTGGCCGACGTTGAAGGCCCATGGTGTGTACAGCTCGATGTGCAACGGCGCGGAGCTGGGCCTGACCAAGGGCTTTGCCGGGCGCCAGTTCCATGACCAGTTGGTGGAGCGCTACACGCGGCACATCGATCTGGTCGCCGATGCCGGCTATCGAAACCTCATCTGCTTTTCCGGCAACCGCAACGGCATGGACCCCGCCGAAGGCATGGCCAATGCCGAGGCTGGCCTCAAGCGCATCCTCGGGCATGCCGAGAAGCGTGGCGTGGTGCTGGTGATGGAGCTGCTCAACTCCAGGGTCGATCACCACGACTACCTGTGCGACCACTCTGCCTGGGGCGTGGAGCTGTGCCAGCGGCTCGGCTCGGACAACTTCGGCCTGCTCTACGACATCTACCACATGCAGATCATGGAAGGCGACATCATCGCCACCATTGGAAAACACCACGCCTGCTTCAAGCATTACCACACCGCAGGCGTGCCAGGCCGGAACGAGATTGGAGACCAGCAGGAGCTCCACTATCCGGCCATCTGTCGCGCGATCCGCGACACTGGTTTCAAGGGGTATCTGGCGCAGGAGTTCACGCCTGCAGCGCCCGATCCCGTTGCCTCATTGCGCGAGGCGATCCGCCTCTGCGACGTCTGAAACGATATCCACCCAGGTGAGAAACCCATGGCAGATAATCACTACGACGCCATTGTTGTTGGCTCGGGAATCAGTGGCGGTTGGGCGGCGAAGGAGCTGACTGAAAAGGGCCTGAAGGTCCTGATGCTGGAACGTGGCCGTAACATCGAGCACGTCAAGGACTACGTCAACGCGATGAAGGAGGCGTGGGACTTCCCGCACCGCAATCGGCCAACGCAGGCGATGAAGGCCGACTTCCCGGTGCTGATGCGCGATTACGGCCTGGCCGAAAATCTGGAAGGAATGTGGGCCAACGAACAGGACTCGCCCTACATCGAGACCAAACGTTTCGACTGGTTCCGTGGCTATCACGTCGGCGGCCGCTCGCTGCTGTGGGGGCGGCAGAGTTATCGCTTCTCCGATCTGGATTTCGAGGCGAACCTCAAGGATGGCATCGCTGCTGACTGGCCGATCCGCTACGCCGACATCGCGCCGTGGTACGACCATGTGGAGAAGTTCGCCGGCATCGCCGGCACGCGCGAAGGACTGGACGTGCTGCCGGACGGTGAGTTCCTGCCGCCGGTTCCCTTGAACATCGTCGAGAAGGATGTGGCCGCGCGTATCAAGAAGGCCTTCGGCGGAACGCGCCATATGATCCACTCGCGCACTGCAAACATCACCCAGCCGATGCCCGAGCAGGGGCGCGTCAACTGCCAGTACCGCAACAAGTGCATCCTGGGCTGTCCCTTCGGTGCCTACTTCTCGACCCAGGCGGCGACGCTGCCAGCGGCGATGAAGACCGGCAACCTGACCTTGCGTCCGTTCTCGATCGTCAAGGAAGTGCTCTATGACAAGGATCGCAAGCGTGCGCGTGGCGTGGAGGTCATCGACGCCGAAACCGGCCAGACCTACCAGTACACCGCCAAGGTGATCTTCCTCAATGCGTCGTCGTTCAACTCGACGTGGCTGCTGATGAATTCGGCGACCGATGTATGGGACGGCGGGCTGGGCTCTTCGTCCGGTGAGTTGGGGCACAACGTGATGGATCATCATTTCGGTGCGGGTGCCTCGGGCCGGGTCGAGGGCTACGAAGACAAGTACTACTTCGGCCGCCGTCCCTGCGGTTTCTACATTCCGCGCTTCCGCAACGTCGCAGCCGACAAGCGTGGCTACCTGCGCGGGTTCGGCTACCAGGGCGGTGCCAGCCGAAACGGCTGGTCGCGCGAGATCGCCGAGCTGAACATCGGCGCCGACCTGAAGGAAGCGCTGACCGTGCCGGGTGACTGGCGCATCGGCATGACCGGGTTCGGTGAAATGCTGCCGCACCACGACAATACAATCCGCCTGGACCACGACCGCAAGGACAAGTGGGGGCTGCCGGTGCTGGCGATGGACGTTGCCATGCGTGCCAACGAACTGGCGATGCGCAAGGACATGGCCGCCGATGCTGCCGAGATGCTGGAGGCGGCCGGCGTCAAGGACGTGAAGATGCACGACAACGACTATGCCCCGGGCAAGGGCATCCACGAGATGGGGACCGCGCGCATGGGACGTGATCGCAAGAGCTCGGTACTGAACCAGCACAACCAGGTCTGGGATGCTCCCAACGTCTATGTGACCGACGGTGCCTGCATGACCTCCAGCGCCTGCGTGAATCCCTCGCTGACCTACATGGCGCTGACCGCGCGCGCGGCCGACCACGCGGTACGCGAACTGAAAGCGGGGAACCTCTGATGGATCGTCGCGAACTGCTGAAGATGATCGTCGCCGCCACCGGCGCGGCCATGGTTGGATTGCCTGCGCTTGTGCAGGGGCAGGCACCGGCACCGGCGGGCGCCACGAAGATCCATTTCTCCGATGCCGATGTCGGCACGCTGGACGAGATCGCCGAGACCATCCTGCCGCGGACCCGGACACCTGGCGCGAAGGACGCCGGTGCCGGGTTGTTCATGGCGACATTCGTCAGCGATTGCTACACCGCCCGGCAGCAGGCGGCGTTTCGTGCCGGCCTGGCCGACATCGACAAACGCGCAGGTGGCCGCTTCGTATCGCTCACACCGGAAGCCCGCACCGGGTTGCTGCGAACGCTGGACGCCGAAGCCAAGGCACGCCCTGCCGATGTGACCGAAACCGGCACGCCTGAAGAGGGCGAGGCGATGCCGCATTACTTCACGATGATCAAGCAGCTGGCCATCTTCGGCTTCTTCACCTCCAAGGTCGGCGCGACCGGGGTGCTGCAGTACGTCGCCGTGCCGGGGCGCTACGACGGCGACCTGGCCTATGTTCCCGGCACGCCTGCGTGGGGGACCAATTGATGGACACCACCCTGATGATCCGTCCTGCGTTGATCACCGCCAGCCTGCTGGCCGCTGCAACTGCATTCGCCCAGGACAGTGCCGACGCTGCGCGTGACCCGAAGAAGACCGAGGTGTGGACGCCGGTGCCTGCAGTCGTGGCAACGCCCGCGGGCAAGGCGCCGTCCGACGCCATCGTGCTGTTCGATGGCAAGGATGTCTCGGCGTGGGAGGCAGAGCAGGGCGGGCGCGTGCCCTGGACCGTCGCCGATGGCGCGATGACCGTGGTGCCGGGCAGCAAAGGCATCCGCACCCGACAGCGCTTCTGCGATGTCCAGCTGCATGTCGAATGGCGTACCCCCACCGAGACGAAGGGCTTCGACGGCCAGAACCGCGGCAACAGCGGTATCTTCCTGCAGGAACTGTATGAGCTGCAGGTGCTCGACAGTTACAACAACCCCACGTATGCCAACGGCCAGGCGGGTTCGATCTACAAGCAGGCCATGCCACGGGTGAACGCCTCGCGTGCACCGGGCCAGTGGCAGGTTTACGACATCATCTGGAAGGCGCCGCGCTTCTCGCAGGGCAGCGGCCTGACCTCGCCCGCGCGCATCACCGTGCTGCATAACGGCGTGCTGGTACAGGACGACACCGTGCTGGCAGGCAAGACCGAGTACATCGGTGCGCCTTCGTACGCGCCCCATGCGTGCGCGCCGCTCTATCTGCAGGAGCATGACTCCAAGGTCAGCTACCGCAACATCTGGGTGCGCGAACTGTAGCGCCCACCCGCTATTTCGCCAGGTAGCTGGCGATGTCATCGATTTCCTGTTGCGACAGCTGCGCGAAGGGCGGCATCAATCCGCCGCCCTTTCTGATCTTGTCCTTGATCTGCGCGGGCTGCAGCCGCTTGCTGATGTCGGTGAGCGCAGGAAACGCGCCCGGCATGCCAGCGCGATCGGCACCGTGGCAGGCCGTGCAGTTTGCGCTGTAGAGCTTCGCACCGGCCGCAGGGTCGTCCTTGCACCAGGCCGTGGTCGCAAGCATCGCGCCGCACAGGACCGCGGTCAGGGTGAAGCTCAATTTCAGGCGAGTGTTCAAGCGAGGCTCCTTCGCATCAGCGCGGTGCGCGAGCAGGTTGGTCGATGGCCAGGTGTTCACGCAGGTAGTCCGCGCCGGTCTGGATGACCTTGGCCGGGTTGCGCGGCTGGTCGTGCTCGATGATGTACCAGTGCACGCCCGCGGCGGCCGCGGCTGGCAGGATCGCGTTCCAGTCCAGTACGCCCTGGCCGACGGCGGCGAATCCGCCTTCGTCTTCAGCCTGGCCCTTGGGCGCATTGTCCTTGGCGTGCACCGCGAACACGCGATCACGGAATTTTCCCAGCATCACCGCCGGGTCCAGGCCCGCACGTGCGACCCAGGCAAGGTCCAGCTCGGTCTGCAGGTCGGGGCCGGCCGCTGCGAACAGCAGCTCCAGTCCGGTGCTGCCATCGAAGTCGACCAGTTCGAAGTCGTGGTTGTGATAGGCCAGGTGCATGCCCTTGGTTCGTACCTGTTTCGCGATCCTGCCCAGCTCCTGGCCCAGTGCGGTCCAGCCCGCGGCGTCTGTCGGCCGATCCTTCGCATCCAGGTACGGCACCACCAGCGTGGTGTTGCCGATCGACCGGTTGAAGGTCACCACCCCATCCAGATTGCTGCGCAGCTCGGCCAGCGGCACATGCGATGAAATGGCCTTGATCGAGTACCGGTCCAGCAGCTGCTTGAGTTCGGCGGCGCTGGTGTTCTGCGTACCGACTGTTTCCACCGCGTGGACGCCCGCGTCGTGGACGATCTTCAGCTGCTGGTCGAGCGACCCGGCGTTGCGCAGGGTATACATCTGCACCGCGATCGGTTTCTGCGTGCTGGCGGCTTCGTCTGCGAAACCCGGCAGGGCAGCGAACAGCAGGATGAGGCTTGCACTTCTACGGAAAAGGGCTTTCATCAACAGATCCTCCCGGGTTTCAACCGATGACGGTCCAGGCACGCGACCTGGCCGATGCAATGACACGGTCAACGATCTGCGCCGAGCGCAGGCCGTCTTCGAAGGTGGGCAGGCCCTGCGGCCGCTCGCCTTCAATGGCGCGATAGGTGTCGGCGACAAACGCCTCGAAGCACTGGGCGTAGCCCTGTGCATGCCCGGCCGGCAGCACGGAAAGGCGGCGTTGTTCGGCACTGCCGGCGGCTGGCCCGCGCACGAAGATCTCCTCGCGCTGGTCGGGTCTTCCGATCCACAGCCGTTCGGCATCCTCCTGGTTGAAGGCCACGCTGGCCTTTGCGCCATCGATCTCGAACCAGAGGCGGTTGTGGCGTCCGGCCGAGACCTGGCTGACCGTCAGTGACGCCAGCGTGCCGGCGCCGGTCCTGAACATCGCCGCGGCCACGTCCTCGCTCGTGACGGCCTGCATCGTGCTGGCGGCCGTTGGCGTGCTGAAGCTCTGTCCGCTGACGGCGCCGCGCTCGGCGATTACCGTGGAGAACGCCGCGCTGACCTCGGCGAAACGCTCGCCGCTGATCCACTCCACCAGGTCGCACCAGTGCGAGCCGATGTCGGCGAACACACGCGAAGTGCCTCCCAGCGCGGGGTCCACGCGCCAGTTGTTGCTGGCCGGGTCCAACAACCAGTCCTGCAGGTAGCTACCGTGGATGAGGTGCAACGGCCCCAGTTCACCGTGGGCGATACGGGCGCGCGCCTCGCGCACCACCGGGTGGTAGCGGTAGACGAAGGGCACCGTGGCCACAAGGCCACGCGAGGCCGCCAGCGCAGCCAACGCCTGTGCATCTTCCAGCGAGGTGGCCAGCGGCTTCTCGCAGATCACGTGCTTGCCGGCTTCCAGCGCAGCCTGGGCCATCGCGCGGTGCAGGTGATTGGGCGTGCACACGTGCACGACCTGCACCTGCGGGTCGGCGATGACCTCCTCGATATCCCGATAGGCACGCGCGACATTCCAGGACTGCGCTGCCTCATGTGAACGCTGCGGTGACGAGGCGGCCACGCCGCGTACCTCGGCACCCGCCAGCAGTGCCGCACGACGATGCACTGCGCCGATCATGCCGGCGCCGACGATGGCGATTCCAAGCTTGGGCATCGACTGGGATCCTCAGGGCGTGGAGGGCGCGGCCGTGGCCGCCGGCCGGTCGCGGAACAGCAGCAGGAAGGCGACCAGCACCACCAGTGCAACGCCTGCCGGGAACAGCCAGATCTGCTGCCAGTCGGGGCCGGCCGCAGTGGTGAAGTGCTCCACCACCGCGCCGGACAGGAAGGTGCCGATCAGCATGCCCACGCCGTAGGTGGCCAGGGTGATGAACCCCTGCGCGCTGCTGCGCGCGGCGGGACCGGCATGTGCATCGGTGTAGATCTGGCCGGTGACGAAGAAGAAGTCGTAGCAGATGCCGTGCAGCACGATGCCGATCACCAGCAGGGAGAAACCGCCGCCCGCATCGCCGAAGGCAAACATGGCGTAGCGCACCACCCACGCGGCCATGCCCACCGCCAGCATCGTCTTCACCCCCAGCCGGACGAACAGGAACGGCATGGCCAGCATCAGCAGCACTTCGGAGACCTGGCCCAGCGACTGCAGGCCCGCGGCGCCGCGCACGCCCAGGTCGTTGAGGTACGGGTTGGTGAAGTTGTAATAGAACGACAGCGGGATACAGATGGCGATGGATGCCAGGAAGAACACCAGATAGGCGCGCGACTTCAGCAGCCGCAGCGAATCCAGGCCGAGGATCTGCCCGAGGCCGGCATCGCGCTGCTGCGCCAGCGGCGGCGTGTGCGGCAGGGTGAAGGCATACAGGCCCAGCAGCAGTGATGCCAGCGCCGCCATCCGGAACGTCAGTTCAAGCCGATGCGCCTGTTCCCAGCCCAGCCAGCCGATCAGCACACCGGCCACGATCCAGCCGACGCTGCCGGCCACGCGCACCAGCGGGAACTGCTTCTCCGGCGACTGCATGTGCCGCATCGCCACGCTGTTGGCCAGTGCCAGCGTCGGCATGAACAGCAGCATGTAGCCCATCACGCAGGCGGAGAACGTGCTGAAGCTGTCTGCTGTGGAGGCCAGCCACAGCAGCACCGCACCGGCCAGGTGCAGCACCGCCAGGATGCGCTGCGCGGCGAAGTAGCGATCCGCGATCAGGCCGACCAGGAACGGCGCGACGATGGCGCCGATGGACTGGCTGAGGAACGCCGTCGCCACCTGGCTGGCGCTGGCCTGCAGCGGGCCCTGCACCAGATAGGTACCCAGGGTGACGAACCACGCCCCCCAGATGAAGAACTGTAGAAACATCATCGCGCCCAGGCGCGACATGGCGTGCGTCATGGCTTGCCCTCCCGGGGCGGTGTCGGCTCAGATTCCCAGCATGCGGTGCAGTGATCCGGCGTCCGTGCCGCTGTCGGCAAAGTCGTCGAAGGCGCGCTCGGTCACGCGGATGATGTGGTCGCGGATGAAGGCGGCGCCCTCGCGTGCGCCGTCTTCCGGGTGCTTCAGGCAGCACTCCCATTCCAGTACCGCCCATCCGGGGAAGTCGTACTGGGCGAACTTGGAGAAGATCGCCTTGAAGTCGATCTGGCCGTCGCCGAGTGAACGGAACCGGCCCGGGCGATCGATCCAGTCCTGGTAGCCGCCATACACGCCACTGCAGGCGCTGGCGCGGTACTCCGCGTCCTTGACGTGGAAGATGCCGATGCGCGCGTGGTAGCGATCGATGAACCCCAGATAGTCCATCTGCTGCAGCAGCAGGTGGCTGGGGTCGTACAGGATCTTCGCGCGCGGGTGGTGATCGACCACGTCGAGGAAGCGTTCGAAGGTCGCACCGTCGTGCAGGTCCTCCCCCGGGTGGATCTCGAAGCACAGGTCCACGCCGCAGGCGTCATACGCATCGAGGATGGGGCGCCAGCGGCGGCCGAGTTCGGCGAAGGCTTCTTCCACCAGGCCGGGCGGGCGCTGCGGCCAGGGATAGAAATAGGGCCACGCCAATGCGCCGGAGAACGTGGCATGCGCGGTCAGCCCCAGGCGCTGGCTGGCCTTGGCCGCCAGCAGCAGCTGCTCCACTGCCCAGGCCTGGCGCGCGGCGGGGTCGCCGCGCTTGTCCGCTGGCGCGAAGCCGTCGAACAGGCCGTCGTACGCCGGATGGACCGCGACCAGCTGCCCCTGCAGATGGGTGGACAGCTCGGTGACCTGCACGCCATGCCCGGCCAGCATGCCGGCAAGGTCGTCGCAGTACGCCTGGCTGCGTGCGGCCTCGGCCAGGTCGAACAGGTGGGGCGCGCTGGTCGGCACTTGTACGCCAGAATAGCCCAGGCCTGCGGCCCAGCCGGCCAGCGTGTCCAGCCGATCAAAAGGAGCTGTGTCGCCGATGAACTGCGCCAGGAACAGCGCTGGACCCTTGAGCGTCTTCAACGTGATTCGCCCTCGATGCAATCGATTGCATTATCCTAGCAGGGGCTCACGCAGGACCTGTTGTGCAGTGCACAGCGGGCAGGAGATCTAACGCCATGGCCACCATCTACGACATCGCAAAGCACGTCGGCGTCTCCGCAGGCACAGTGTCGCGGGCGCTTTCGCGGCCGGACAAAGTCCTGCCGGCGACCCGCGCGCGTATCGAGCAGGCTGCCGCCGCGCTGGGCTATGTGCCCAACACGGTGGCCCGCACGCTCAAGACCCAGCGCAGCGGCAAGATCCTGGTCACCGTCCCGGACATCGCCAATCCGTTCTTCGCCCAGATCCTGCAGGGTGCGGAGGACGCCGCGCAGGCCGTTGGCTACGCGGTCCTGCTGGGCGATACCCAGCATCAACCGGATCGCGAGGAGCGCTATGCGCAGATGCTCCGGCGCAACGAGGCCGACGGCATGATCGTGCTGGGCCATCGGCTGCCACCGACGGCGCGCGAGATTGTCCAGCAGAGGGGGGCTGCTGCGCCGGTGGTCAACGGCTGCGAGTTCGATCCTTCGCTGGGCATCCCCAGCGTCCACATCGACAATGCCGCCGCCGCGCGCGCGGTGATGGAACACCTGTATGGGCTGGGACACGAACGCATTGCGGTGGTCGGTGGCCCCCCCGACAATCCGCTGCACCAGCAACGGCTGGAAGGGGTGCGGGCAGCCGGCAAGGCGCGTGGACGCCTGCGCCAGCTGAGCATCGTGCCGGGTGACTTTTCGGTGGAGTCCGGCCATGCCGCCGCGATGGCGATGTTGGCCGCCGCGCCGGTACCGACTGCGGTCTTCTGTTTCAGCGACCAGATGGCGCTGGGCACCCTGGCGGCCTGTCGGGAGCTGGGCCTCCGAGTGCCGGAGGATCTGTCCATCGTCGGCTTTGACGACCTGGCCTCCTCGCGCTACCTCACGCCGCCACTGACGACGATCAGACAGCCGATGCGGGAGATTGGTGAGCGCGCGGTCAACCTGCTGCTTGCCATCATCGAACACGTGGATGTGCCGCTGCAGCAGACGCTGGATTTCAGCCTGATGCTGCGGGGTTCGACGGCTGCACCCAGGGCCGGGTGAGGGCAGGGCAGAGCTCGCTGCCTCATGAGTGTCGCCAGATGGCTTCTGCAACCTTGATCCCGAATTGACGCAAAGCTGTCAGACTCACCGCAGGCAGCCCGGCAAGGGCCTTGGTGGCAGCTGCGATCGCTCAAGGGGGTCGGCAATGCCGTTCTTGACGGACTCGACCGAGGTCTCGGTCGAAGGCATCGGCGCGGCACGGCGCATCGGCTGGATGCGTTTCGTGGGCAACGGGTTGGGGGCGATCCCCATTGCTTCGATCATGCTCGAACGCCAGGACGGTGCGCTGGCGTGGAGCCTGCTGCTGCTCAATGCGCTGGCTTGGCCGGCGCTCGCCCTCGTGCTGACCCATCGCTCACGGCAGCCCGCGGTGGTCCAGTTCCGCTGCATGGTGATCGATTCCTTCTTTGGCGGTGGCTGGATCGCCTTCATGGGGCTCAGCGTGGTGCCCAGTGCGTTGTTCGCCGCGCTGCTGGTCGCCGACAAGATCGCCGCCGGCGGGGTGAAGCTGGCGGTACGGGCCACACTGGCGCTGGCAGTGGGGTTCGCGCTCACCTGGTGGGGACTCGGGTTTCCCTATCAGCCGGTGTCATCGCAGCGCACGATCGTACTCAGTGTGCCGTTCCTGTTCGTCTACGGCATCGGCCTCAGCATCCTCAGCTGGCAGCTGGCGCGGCGGGTGAAATCGCAGAACCGCCAGTTGAAGCGGCTGAGCCGGATGGACCCGCTGGTGGAGCTGGCCAACCGCGGCTTCCTGATCGTCCGCGCGCAGCAGGCCCTGGACAAGGCGCAGGGGCAGGGTGGTTTCGCCTGCCTGCTGATGCTTGATGTGGATGACTTCAAGCGCATCAATGACTCGCATGGTCATCGTGCCGGGGACGAAGTGCTGCGCCATATCGCCTCCACCTTGCGCGCCTTCGCCCGGCCCGGCGATACCCCTGCGCGGCTGGGAGGCGACGAGTTCGTCGTGCTGCTGCAGGACTGTGCGCCCATCGATGCGATGCATGTGGCAGAGCGGGTTCGTCTGCAACTTCTGGAAGCAGCACGGCAGGTAACGCCGGGCATCGAGTTCAGCGTCAGCATCGGCATTGCTGCCACCCCGCGCGGCGGCAGCGTCGAGGACTGGCTGGCATTGGCCGACCGCGCGCTCTACCACGCCAAGCGCCAGGGCAAGAACAACGCCAGCTATGGCGAATGAGTCGGCGCGGGCTGCAGCAGTGCTGTCGCAGCACGAGGCCTGATGCCCGTTCATCCTGCACCCGGAATCGTCGTCGCCAATCCTCTACCATGGGCCACCCCGCCCGGACGCGCCGCCCATGCAAGACGCCCTCGTTGCCCAGCCCAAGCCCCCCGTTCCGAGGATCGCGGCCTGGCTGATGATGCTGCTGGGCATGTGGCTGGCGTTGAAGCTGGGCCTGGTGGTGACCCTGCTGTCGGGGCTGCTGGTGTTCCAGCTGACCCACGTGCTGGCGTCGACCGTGGAAGGCAGGCTGCCGCCGGGAAGGGCGCGGGCAATCGCGGTGATCGTGCTGTCGGCGATCATCATCAGCGGACTGGTGCTGGCCGGCATTGGCGTGGCGTCGTTCTTCCGCAACGAGACCGGCGGGCCGGACGCGCTGCTGGCGCGGCTGATGGACATCCTCAATTCTTCGCGCCACCAGGTACCGGCGCTGCTGCAGCCGTATATCCCCGAAGACATGCCGGCGCTGCGTGCGGCGCTGAATGACTGGGCCGCCGAACACCAGCGCCAGCTGGGCGTGGCCGGCACGTCGGTGGTGCAGGTGGGCGTGCGCGTACTGATCGGCATGGTGCTGGGGGCGATGATCGCGCTGTACGACGAACTTCCGCTGCCGAAAATGGGGCCGCTGGCGCAGGAACTGATCGGGCGCACCAGCCGCCTGGCCACCGCGTTCCGCCAGGTGGTGTTCGCGCAGGTGAAGATCTCGCTGCTCAACACCGTGTTCACCGCCATCTTCCTGCTGGGCGTGCTGCCGCTGTTCGGCGTGCATCTGCCGCTGTCCAAGACGCTGGTACTGATCACCTTCATCGCCGGCCTGCTGCCAGTGGTGGGCAACATCATCTCCAACACGATCATCACCATCGTCGCGCTGTCAGTCTCGTTCTACGTGGCCGTGGCCGCGCTGCTGTACCTGATCTTGATCCACAAACTGGAATACTTCCTCAACGCGCGCATCGTCGGCGGTGAAATCCAGGCCCGCGCATGGGAGCTGCTGCTGGCCATGCTGGTGATGGAAGCGGCGTTCGGCCTGCCCGGGCTGGTGGCGGCACCGGTATTCTACGCTTACGTGAAACGCGAACTGGTCGACCAGCGCTGGATCTGACCCGGCGTCACCTGTCTCATCTGACCGGCTGGACGGGGGGCGCTGGCGTTGTCGGCGCGTTCGCGCGCGCTGCGCTATATCCACCCCGGCGGATCGTACGGCGCTGGCTTGGCGCCGCCGGAGCCGCTCGCTACAGTGAGCCGCACTTCAGGGGAATTCTGCATGGCCGGCAAGGCATCGCCCATCAGGTTGCGGACCTGGGTCTGGATCCTGGCTGGGCTGTTCGTGGTGTGCACGCTGCCGTTGATGGCCATCGCCCTGGTCCAGGGCACGCTGCGCTACACCGGCGCCGAAGACAACCTGGCCAGCCTGCGCCAGCTGCGGCAGACCTTCGATCTCGCCAACCTGGCTTCGGCCGAGCGCGGTCCGGCCAACAGCCTGCTGGGGGCTGACCCGGCCGACGCCGCCGAACAGGCGCGGCTGGCCGCGCAGCTGGCGGCCGCGCGCAAGCGGGTCGACACCGCCATGCTGCAGCTGGAGACCGTGTTCAAGAACGACCCGGGCGTGCTGGATGAGCGTGGCCTGCTGGCCGACGCGCAACGTCGCCTGCAGTCGGCGCGGGCTGCGGTGGACCGGGTGGTGGCGCAACCGCACGATGCGCGCCGGGTGGAGGCGGTGGAGCGTGCGATCAGTGGCATGTTCGCCGTGGTTGATCGCCTGCACCTGCTGACCTCGGCACAGATCAACGTGCTGGTCAGCGCCGACCGTGAAGCGGCGATTCCGGCGATGCAGGGCCAGGTGCTGATCGATCTTCGCGAACATGGCGGCCGCCTGGCCTCGAACGTGATGGCGCCGGTCGCGGTACCGGGGGCATGGCGCGAGGAGCAGGTACGCGCTGCACTGCAGACCGAGGGCCGCCTGCTGGAGCTGTGGCGGTTGGCGGGTAGCCATGAGTCGGTGTTCCGCAGCGACCCGGAACTGTCATGGCACTGGGACATGGCACGACGGCAGTTCTTCGGCGAATCGCTGCCGATGATCGAGCAGTTGATCGAGGATGGCCGCCGTGGTGTACCACCGCCGTGGACCGCTGCCGAGTTCACCACGCGCTACGTGCCTACCCTGCAGTCGCTGGAAGCCCTGCGTGATGGCTACCTGAGCGTGTCCATCGCCCGCTACGAACGCACCCGCAACCGCGAGGCCATGCGCCTGGCTGTGCTGGTGGCGACCGCGCTGGGCACGCTGGTGGTGCTGGGCGTGGCCCTGCGCATCGCCCACCTGCAGATCCTGCAGCCACTGCTGCAGGCGCAGAAGCAGGTGATCCAGCTCGCCACGGATGCACCTGGCCCGGAGCAGCATGTCACCCATCCGCTGGCCGAGATGCAGCGCCTGTTCGACGCCATCGAAGTACTGCGTGAGAAATCGCGCGAGCGCTCGGCACTGACCAGCGAGCTGCGCCAGCTCGCCGGCACCGACGAGCTGACCGGACTGTTGAACCGGCGCGCGCTGGATGAGGTGGTGCAGCAGAGGCACGCCGGAGGCGATGCAAGCGCCGTGGTGATCCTGCTGGATGTGGATCGCTTCAAGGCGATCAACGATGGCCATGGCCATGAAGCTGGCGACGAAGTGCTGGTGCAGGTGGCGCAGTTGCTGCAGCGCCACCTGCGCCGCAGCGACAGCATCGCCCGCTATGGTGGTGAGGAGTTCCTGGTGCTGCTGGCCGACGGTGATCTGGCCGGTGGCCGCCAGCTGGCCGAGTCATTGCGATTGGCCCTGCAGCAGATGGACATCGAGCTGGCCGGTGGCACCGTGCTGCGGGTGACCGCCAGTTTCGGCGTGGCCGAGGGCGGCACCGACGCGCTCGGCTGGCGCACCCTGCTGCGTGCCGCCGATGCGGCCATGTACCGGGCCAAGGCGCAGGGGCGCGATCGGGTACGGGTGGCGGGGGGCGGTCGCATCACGCGCTGATGGCACGCGTCAGCCAATGCGTGCATGCACCCGTCGCAGCGTCTGCTGGATCGCCCGGCGCGCGATGGGGCGTGCAGCTGCTGCAAACGCAGGTGGGGTGGTGAGCAGCGCGTCACGCACGCGCCACGCGCCCTATCTCGCTTTCTGTGAAGAAGCCGACATTGACCTTCCACGCTTCGGTCACCACTCTGCGCAGACGCTGGGATTCCACTTGATGAAGGACGACACCATGACCCAGCTCACACTGCCCGAACTGGCCAAGAAGATGGCCGACATCGATTTCACCATGCTGCAGACCCGCGCCGGCGGAGAAATTGCCGGTCGTCCGATGAGCAACAACGGTGACGTGGACTACGACGGTGACAGCTGGTTCTTCACCACAGAAGACACCGACATGGTGCACGAGATTGAGGCTGACCCCGCCGTTGCGCTGGGTTTTTCCGGCAGCAGGTCACTGCTGGGCAAGCCGCCGTTGTTCGTGCACGTGCAGGGAAGGGCGGCGCTGGTGCGCGATCGCGCTGTGATGCGCGAGCACTGGGTGAAGGATCTTGAGCGCTGGTTCGAGCAGGGCGTGGATACACCGGGGCTGGTACTGATTCACGTGCGCGCCAGCCGCATCCACTATTGGGATGGCGAGGACCAGGGCGAAATGGCAGTCTGACCCGGCAGCGGGAGGCTGGTGGCCATCGCGGCCATTGCGCGGCGCGCCAGGCCTTTGCCATCCTCCCTGCTGTTTTCCGTAGCGTGGAATCCCGATGCGTCCTGCGTTCTTCTGGCTGGCTTTGGCCCTGCTGCCCACCCTGGCGGTGGCGCAACCCGCGCGTACGCCCAAGGCCAAGGCCCCGGCGCAGGATCCCTTCAGCGAGCTGTTCGACACCGCCTGCATGCAGCACATCGGTGCGCCGGCGCGGTTGCAGTCGTTGATGGAATCCAACGGGTTGTCGCCGCTGCAGCCCGCCGAAGCCGCCACGCTGTTGCAGGGGCAATCGGGCGTGGCGTGGATGGTGCCTCTGGCCAGTGGCCGCTATGCGGTGAGCTGGGCTGACGATGGCACGTGTACGGTCTACGCCGAAAAGGCCGACGCGGCGGTCGTGCAGAAGGGATTCGCCCGGTTGGTGCAGGCCGCACCCAAACCGTTGCAGGTGCGATCGCTGCCAGGGCGTGGGCCACTGTCGGCCGATCAGGTGGCCATCCAGTACGGCTGGGCCACGCCGGGGCAGGGCAAGCTGCAGGTGCGCTTCCGCCTGGTCACGCGGCAGGCGGCCGATGCAGGCGTGCAGGCGATGGCCTCGGCGGCCCCGGGCGAAGCGATGCTGGAGCAGGGCGCGCCTGGGCCCTGACAGGGGCCACGCGCGCGATTCAGCCTTTCACGTGGCGTGTGGTATATCGTTTATCGATAAATCCACTCCGGGGCGGCGAGGCCACCCCAATGCCGGAGGCCGCTTGACCGCTCGTCCCGCCCGCGCCAGTCCCGCGCGAGGCCTGTTCACCCTGGCCCAGGCCGCCGTACAGGCCGTCCGGGCGATGTGCTGGCTGGGCATCCTGGCCGCACTGCTGGCCGTGCCGCTGGTCGCCCATGACCGCCGCTGGCTACTCGACAGCGTCCATGATGCCGGTGCTGTTGCCGCGCACGGCAACGACCTGTTCCTGCACTTCTGCCTCGGCCTGGGCGCGATCGTCGCGCTGCTGGTGCTGTGCCTGCTGTTCCTGCGCCATCTGCTGCGGCTGCTGAAGTCGGCGGCGCGCGAGCGGCCGTTCACCCACGCCAACGCGCAGCGCCTGCAACGCATGGCGTGGTTGATGCTGGCGATGGAGCTGCTGTCGATCCTGATCGGCGCTTATGCGGCCTGGATGGGGCCCGACTTCACTTGGATGGAGGTGGGCGGCGGCATGTCGATCACCGGCCTGGTGGCGGTGCTGATGCTGTTCGTGCTGGCGCGCGTGTTCGCCGTGGGCGCAGCGATGCGCGATGACCTCGATGGTGTCATCTGATGGCGATTGTCATCACCCTGGACCGCATGCTGCAGGAACGGGGCATGACCCTGTCCGAGCTGGCCGGGCGCATCGACATCACCCTGGCCAATCTGTCGATCCTGAAAACCGGCAAGGCGCGTGCCATCCGCTTTTCCACCCTGGATGCGATCTGCCGTGAGCTGCAGTGCACGCCCGGTGATCTGCTCGGGCATGACCCGACGCAGGCGCAGGACGCTGACTGAGTGCTTTCCCTTTTTCCCTACCTACTGACGAAACGGACCTGAAATGGAATGGTTGGCTGACCCCTCGATATGGATGGGCCTTGCAACCCTGGTCGTGCTGGAGATCGTTCTCGGCATCGACAACCTGGTGTTCATCGCGATCCTTGCCGACAAGCTTCCGCCGCACCAGCGTGACCGCGCGCGGGTGATCGGCCTGGCGCTGGCCCTGCTGATGCGGCTGGTGCTGCTGGCCGCGCTGGCCTGGATCATGAAGCTGACCGAGCCGCTGTTGACGCTGTTCGACCACAGTTTCTCCGGACGCGACCTGATCCTGCTGGGTGGCGGCCTGTTCCTGCTGTTCAAGGGCACCATGGAACTGCATGAGCGGCTGGAAGGCCGCCAGCACGAGGACAATGGCAAGAAGGTCTACGCCAGCTTCGCGATGGTCGTGGCACAGATCGTGGTACTCGACGCGGTGTTCTCGCTGGACTCGGTGATCACTGCGGTCGGCATGGTCGACAACCTGGGCGTGATGTACGCCGCGGTGACCATCGCGATGGCATTGATGCTGGTGGCCAGCAAGCCGCTGACCCGCTTCGTCAACAAGCATCCCACGGTGGTGGTGCTGTGCCTGGGCTTCCTGCTGATGATCGGTTTCAGCCTGGTGGCCGAGGGCCTGGGCTACAAGATCCCGAAGGGCTACCTGTACGCGGCCATCGCTTTCTCGATCCTGGTCGAGGCATTCAACCAGTGGGTACGTTTCAACCGCGAGCGCAACGAGCGCCGCCAGCCGTTCCGCCAACGTACTGCGGATGCGGTGCTGCGCATGCTGGGCGCGCGCCCGACCAATGGCCACGACGACGAAAGTGCTGACGAACACGTCGATGCCGAAGAGCGCCTGCAGCCGGCCGAGCACGAGATGATCCGCAGCGTGCTGGGGCTGGCGGATCGCCCGGTGTCGAGCGTGATGACTGTGCGCGCCGACGTGCAGTGGATCGACCTGGCGCGTGGACAGGACGACGTGGTGGCACGCCTGGTGGCATCGCCGCACACCCGCCTGCTGGTCGGCGACGGCGACCTGGACAGCCTGCGAGGCGTGGTGCAGAGCCGCGACCTGCTGGCCGACCTGCTGCAGGGCAAGCCGCTGCAGCTGGAAGGCAACCTGCGTGAGCCGCAGTACGTGCTGTCCAGCGCCAGTGCGCTGCAGGCGCTGGAACTGATCCGCCAGCACCCGGTGCCGCTGGCGGTGGCGGTGGACGAGTACGGCAGCGTGGAAGGCCTGGTGACCGCCAACGACCTGTTGGCGGCCATTGCCGGTGACCTGGTCGACACCCAGGACGAGCGCTATGGCGTGGTCATGCAGGGGGAAGGCCAGTGGGAGGCCGACGGTGCGCTGACCCTGGACGATCTGCAGCGCCTGGCGGGCGTATCGCTGCCGCGCAGTGCCGACTACATGACCATCTCCGGCCTGGTGCTGGAGCGCCTGGGACGCCTGCCGGACATCGGTGACGCAGTGGAGATCGCGGATGTACGCATCACCGTACTGGCGATGGAGAAGCGTCGCATTGCCCGCCTGCGCGTGCAGCGCCTCGACGGAATGGCCTGACCCGCCTGTTGATGTAGAGCCGAGCCCATGCTCGGCTGCATGTTGAGAAGCCGAGCATGGGCTCGGCTCTACACAACACGGCCCGCAACCGTCACCATGGCGGGCCCGCTTTCTGTCATGGATGGTTGCAGTGCTGAGTACGATCGGTTTGTTGATGGGCCTGTATGTGGCCTGGCGCCTGTTCTGGCCACTGCGCATGCCCACCTGGATGAAAGTCGTGCTGTCACTGCTGTTGGTGGGCGTTGCCGTGCAGCTGCGCATCGTCGCCATGTTCTGGGGCACGATGGCCTCGCCCGAGATTCCGAAACTGGCCATCGCCACGCTGGCCACCGGCTCCACGGCGGTGTTGCTGCTGGCGTTGCTGATGCTGGCGCTGGACGTGAGCCTGCTTGCTTCCCGCCTGCTGCGCTGGCCACGCGCGGTAGCCGCATTGCGCACGCGGAGTCTGCGACCGGCGGCCGGCTTGCTGGCCCTGCTGGTCAGTGGTTATGGCATCAGCCAGGGCATGGCGGTGCCCCAGCCTCGGCAGATCGACGTGGCGATCAAGGATCTGCCGGCCGCGTTCGACGGCTATCGCGTGCTGCAGCTGACCGACATCCACGCCAGCCGCCTGCTGACCGGTGACTGGGTGCGCAGGGTGGTGGACCAGAGCAACGCACTGACGCCGGACCTGATCGTGATCACCGGCGACCTGATCGACGGCAGTGTCGAGGCCCGCCGTGACGACGCGCGTCCACTCGTGGACCTGCGGGCGCCGGACGGCGTCGTCGCCATCACCGGCAACCACGAGTATTACGCGCAGTACCAGGCGTGGATGCAGGCGTTTCGCGCGCTGCACATGCAGGTGCTGGAGAACAGCCACATGCAGGTGCGGCGTGGCGATGCGGCGCTGACCATCGCCGGTGTCACCGACCCGGTGGCGGCACGCTACGGCCTGCCGCTGCCGGATATGGACGCTGCATTGGCTGGCGCCGATCCCTCCGCGCCGGTGATCCTGCTCGATCATCGCCCACGCAATGCGCGTGAGGCCGCTGCGCGCGGTGTGAAGCTGCAGTTGTCCGGGCATACCCACGGCGGCCAGATCATCGGCATGGACCAGCTGGTGAAGCGGGCCAACGGTGGCTATGTCTCCGGGCGTTACGAGGTGGACGGGATGACACTGTACGTGAGCAATGGCGCTGGCCTGTGGGCCGGATTCCCCGCGCGCATCGGCGTGCCGTCGGAGATCACCCTGATCACCCTGCGCCGCGCCCCGTGACCTGAAGTGGGGTCAGATCCCTTTCCGCAGGGAATTCGCTGCCTTTCGTGCTGGGATCCCTCTGTAGAGCCGAGCCCAAGCTCGGCTGAACCAGAGGCAGCCGAGCATGGGCTCGGCTCTACAGGTAACCGCCTCCTCAAGAACTCCGCAGCGGCGGCCGCGCATGCGCATCGCGCCGCAGCGACTGCGCCCGCTTGGCGATCGCACGCACCACGACGGCGGTGAAGAGCAACGCGGAGGGCACCGCGTACCAGAAGTTGCCGGGCACGCGCTTGAAGTACGAATAGGTGAACACTGCGGCGATGATCCACATGCCGGTCACGTGCAGGCGACGCCACGCAGTGGGACCCATGCGGCGGGCGATGCCACGATGCGAGGTGATGGCCAGGGCGAGGATGGCTACATAGCCGATCGTGCCCGGCAGGTTGGCCAGGGCTGAGCGCGCCGGCCAGAACGCGGGGTTGAGGATGCCGAAGGCGGTGATCGCCACCGCATGCAGCAGGTGCGAGAACGCGAACGACAGGCCGACGATGCGACGCTCGCGCAGCAGGAAGCGGGTGAACGGGCCGGGCAGCAGGCTGGCGAACGAGGATGCGGTGAAGGCGACCAGGAACAGCAGGAACGATGTGCGTGCCGTCACCCGGATCGCCGCGCGGCTGCCCTCGACCACGTCGGGCTGCAGGGTGAACGCCGCCAGTGCGAAGGCGATCAGGACCACGGCGATGGCCACGAACAGGCGCCAGCCGTGCAGGGAGGACGTATTGGAAACAGCCATGATCAAACCTCGAATCAGGAAATGGGTGGCACCGGCCTCTGGCCGGCCAAGGAATGGGGAGTACCGGCCGCTGGCCGGCGCCTTCAACAGTCGTTCGGCACAACCAGCACGCCGGCCGCGCACAGCTCGCCCAGCAGCGGAATGCAGGCTGTGCGTAGTTCGTCGGCGGCCACGCCATGCAGATCGGCCAGTACCTGCAGCGCGTCTTCCGCACGGGCGCCGTCATCGCCGAACGCCGACAGCAGCGCATATGCCAGCGGTGAAAGTTCCTGCACCTGCAGGCTGAAGTCACCCAGGCGTCGCAGCAGCAGCAACGTCGGCATCGCGGTAGGCGCACCGTTCTGGCCGGCGTCCTCATGCACAGGCCACTGGTAGCCCAGCACCCGCACCAGTGGAGACAGCGCCAGCACGCTGCCTGCCTGTGGCGCATGCAATGGCTGCTGCCCGGTGTCCCGCGCTTCAATGTGCAGTGCCTGCTGCGTGCTTTCGTAATGCGCCAGTTCCGCCACCCAGCCCGGCAGCGCGAGGTCTGCCTGCACGCCCAGCCACGCGGCGAATTCGCCGGCGATCTGCGGGAACAACGGGGTATGGCAGGCATGCCGCGCGTAGTAGTGCTCCACGGTGTCGCGCCAGCAGGCATCACCCAGTTGCGCCTGCAGGCGCGGCAGGCTGCCTGCCAGCAGGCTGTCCAGGCTGTCGATGCAGAGGCGGCGGTAGACCGCCATCCGCCGTGCATCGATGTCCTCAGGCGCGGGCATCGATGGGTCGCGTACATGGTCGGCCCAGCGCTGCTGCAGGGTGGCCAGCGGCTCAGCCATGGGCCACCTCGGGCGGCAGCACATCGGCCTGCGCGTGGCGGATCTGCTCCACCTCGGCCAGCAGCTCGGCCAAAGGCGGGAAGTTGAAATCGCGCTCCAGCAGGGTGGGGCGCACGCCGACACGCGCATAGGCCTCCCCCAGCAGCGCCCAGACCACGCCCTTCACCGGCGCGCCGTGGGTGTCGATCTTGAAGCCATCGTCTTCATCGAAGTGGCCGGCCACGTGCAGCGAGGCGACGCGATGCGCCGGCACGCGTGCCAGGAAATCGAAGGCGTCGTAGCCGTTGTTGCAGGCGTTGACGAAGACATTGTTGACGTCCAGCAGCAGGTCGCAGTCGGCCTCGGCCAGCACTGCAGTGATGAAGTCGATCTCGCTCATGTCCGCGCCTGGCACGGCGTAGTAGGAGATGTTCTCCACGGCGATGCGCCGGCCCAGTGTGTCCTGCACCTGGCGGATGCGACCGGCAACGTGATGCACGGCCTCGGTGGTGAACGGCAGCGGCAGCAGGTCATAGACATGGCCGCCGGCGGCGCAGTAGCTCAGGTGTTCGCTGTACAGCTGCACCTGGTGCAGGTCGAGGAACGCGCGGGTCTGCGTCAGCAGGGTGCGGTCCAGCGGGTCCGGCCCTCCCAGCGACAGCGACAGGCCGTGGCAGGTCAGGCGATGGCGCTCACTCAGCTGGCGCAGCGCGGCGCCGTGGGCACCGCCAACTCCGATCCAGTTGTCCGGCGACACTTCGAGGAAGTCGATGGCATCGGCCGGCATCGCCAGCAGTTCATCGATCAGGCCACGGCGCAGGCCGAGACCGGCACTGGCGGAAGGCAGGGGCAAGCGCATGCGACGGTACTCCAGGGCAGTGGCGCCGCCGTGGCGGCGCCGGGGGGAACGATCAGTCGTTGACGCGGGAGAACAGGCCCTTCGGCATCGGTTTGCCGTTGGCGGTGTAGACACTGCGCAGGTAGTCGTGCGCCTCCTGTTCGCTGATGTAGCCGTCGTGGTCGGTGTCGATGCGGTCGAATTCAGCGGCGCGCTTGGCCGCCACGGCGTTGAACTCGGCACGCGAGACCCGGCCGTCGTGGTCACGGTCGGTGCGGGCAAACGAAGCGTCGCCGCACTTGCCTTCGCCACACTGGCCTTCGGCCACCTTGGCCTTGGCGGCAGGCTTGCCAGTGGCGGCCTTGTTGGCGCCGCACTTGCCTTCACCGCACTTGCCTTCGGCGGCGGCGCTCATGGCCACGGCACCGATGGCCAGTGGCTGGATCGCGGCCGCCTGGCCGGCCAGCAGCAGGCCACCGGCCAGGGCGATGCCGATGGCGCCGATGCGCGGCAGACGGGAAGCAGCGGTGTTCTTGGTCGAGACGGACATGGTGATGACTCCTTGGATGGGCACGCAGGGCGTGCGGGATGGACGCCGCTTGAAGGCGACGGAAACGAAGGGAAGAAGCGCGGGAAGGGGTTAAGCGGATCAGGCGTTGCGGCGACGGCGCAGTCGGTAACCCAGCAGCAGGGCGCCGCCGAGTAGTGCGCCACCGAAACCGATACCGGGCAGCAGCGCGGCGACCGGCAGCAGCAGGGCGATCAGGCTCACGCCCCAGCCGAGGCCGTCGTTGCCCGCCGCGGCGCGCTGCGGGCCGGCCAGCAGGCGGTCCAGGCTGAGTGCACCGCCGCCGTTGAGGATCAGCGGCAGCAGCATGGCCAGGAACAGCAGCGGCAGCTTGAAGTTGCCGTAGCCCTGGTCGGTGATTGCGTAGCCCTGCCACAGCTCACCCAGGCTGTTCCATTGGTCCGGCCAGTGCACGGCAGCGATGGCAACAAGGGTCAGCACCCAGAAGATGTAGGCCACCGAGCGCGTGGCCAGGCCCAGCAGCAGCATCACCGCGCCCACCAGTTCCAGCCAGGTGGCCAGCTGCCAGTTGAGTGACGCAGGCAGGGTGGAGAACGGGAACGGGAAACGCCCTTCCAGGTCGGCGAACCAGTTCTGTCCGCCCAGCTTCTCGCGGCCCGATTCAAAGAACTCCCAGGCCAGCAGGGCGCGCGGCGCCAATGGCGAGAGCCAGCGGCCGACGGCGTCCAGGCGGGGTGTATACACGGAAGAAGCGGAGCTGATCATGGGAGTGTCCTGCGGGCCAGTGGTCGATGGAGGCCATTCCGAGCCACGCAGGTATCGGCAACGTGTGCTGTTGCCCGGGGTTTTGTCAGCGACTGTGGCTGTGTCAGGGGGTTCGTACAGTCAGATACAAAGACGCCGCGTCGGGCGTTCGCCGGGCCATGCCCAGCGGCCGAATGTATCCAACTGTAGAAATCCGCCGCCGCCCTACAGTCCGGTACAACTCTGCCTCGCAGCGAAACAGCGCCGATACACCCCCAGGCGGAAATGGACACTCCCAACACCGGAGTGCCACCCATGATCCGCACCACCCTGCTCGCCGCTGCCCTCGCCCTTGCCGGCGTCGCGACGCCGGCATTCGCCGCCGAGGCCGATGCCGGCGCCGCGCCCACCGTCATCCTGGTCCACGGTGCCTTCGCCGATGGCTCCAGCTGGAACAAGGTCATCACCACCCTGCATGACTGGAAACTGCCTGCGGTGGCCGTGCAGAACCCGCTCACCTCGCTGGCCGACGATGTGGCCGCCACCCGTCGCGCGATTGCCGCCGCACCGGGCAAGGTCGTGCTGGTCGGCCACAGCTGGGGCGGCACGGTCATCACCGAAGCGGGCAACGATCCCAAGGTGCAGGCGCTGGTGTACGTGGCCGCATTCGCACCGGATGCCGGGCAGTCATCGGCACAGCAGGGCGAGGGCTATCCGGTCGGCCCGGGCCTGACGCGCCTGCAGGAGAAGGACGGCTACCTGACCCTGCCAGCCGACGCCATCGCCCAGGACTTCGCACCGGATGTGATGAAGAAGACCGCTGCACTGTTGTACAGCACGCAGGTGCCATTGAAGGCCAGCGCGCTGGGTGAGTCCGTCACTGTGGCCGCGTGGCGCAGCAAGCCGAGCTGGTACGTGCTCAGCCGTGACGACCGCATGTTGTCGCCGCAACTGCAGGCGGCCACCGCAAAGCGCATTGGCGCGCAGCTGCAATCGATCGGCAGCAGCCATGTGTCGCTGCTCTCGCACCCGGCTCAGGTGGCTGACAGCATTCTGGAGGCCGCAGGCGTGAAGCCGGCCGAACTGCCGCTGGCCGAGCAGGGAGGCTGAACGATGGGCGCGCTGCGTGTGTATGTACTGCCGTTGCTGCTGGGCCTGCTGGGTGGGGCTGCGCTGCTGATGGCCTGGCCCAGCCCGGAGGCCGGTGCGCATCCGGCGCAGGCCGCTCCTGCTGTCGGGTTCGATGGCGGCGGGCCCTGGCACAACAGCCCACCGCTCGCGTTGAATCAACTGCGTGGGCAGGTGGTGCTGGTCGAGTTCTGGACCTACGCCTGCAGCAACTGTCTCACCGTGGCACCGCATGTGCACCAGTGGCATGCACGTTACGCGCGGCAGGGGCTGCAGGTGATCGGCGTGCATACTCCGGAGTTCGCCTACGAAGGCCTGCCCGGCAATGTGCGCAAGGCCATCGCGCGGCTGGATATCACCTGGCCGGTGGTGCAGGACAACCAGTACCGGATCTGGAACGCCTGGGGCAACCGCTTCTGGCCGGCGCTTTACCTGGTCGACCGGCAGGGCAGGGTGGTCTACCGCCACTACGGTGAAGGCGATTACGCACGTACCGAAAGCGAGATCCAGCGCCTGCTGGCCAGCCCCTGAGCCGCGCTACCATGGCCGCGCCGCGCGGCCTTGACCTCCGTCTTCATCGAGAACGCAATGAACCACGTACCGCACATCCTTGTCGTCGACGATGACAGCGAGATCCGCCAGATGCTGGCCGACTACCTGCAGCGCAACGGCCTGCGCGTCAGCCAGGCCGATGGCGGCCGTGCGATGCGCGCGCTGATGGACACCCACGCGGTGGACCTGGTGGTGCTGGACGTGATGATGCCCGGCGAGGACGGGTTGAGCCTGTGCCGCAACCTGCGTGCCGGCAAGCATCGCGCGGTGCCGGTGGTGCTGCTGACCGCCCGCGACGACGAAACCGACCGCATCATCGGCCTTGAAATGGGCGCCGATGACTACGTGACCAAGCCGTTCTCCTCACGCGAACTGCTGGCGCGCATCAATGCGGTGATCCGGCGCACGCAGATGCTGCCGCCGAACCTGCAGGTGAGTGAAGCCGGCCGCCAGTTGGCCTTCGGCGACTGGCGCCTGGATACCACTGCCCGCCATCTGCTGGATGCGCAGGACACCGCCTATCCGCTCAGCGGTGCGGAATTCCGACTGCTGCGCGTGTTTCTCGACCACGCCAACCGTGTGCTCAGCCGCGACCAGCTGCTCAGCCTTACCCAGGGCCGTGATGCAGAACTGTTCGATCGTTCCATCGATCTCCTGGTCAGCCGCGTGCGCCAGCGCCTGGGCGATGACGCGCGTGAGCCCACCTACATCAAGACCGTGCGCAGCGAAGGCTACGTGTTCAGCGTGCCGGTGCAGCTGCTGGGGCCGGAGGAATGAACGCCCGCGCGCGCCGCCTGCCGTGGCCGCGCACGCTGTCGGCGCGCCTGCTGCTGGTGCTGCTGGGCGGTTTGATCCTGGCCCATGCGCTGTCCTTCGGCCTGTTGTTCTACGAACGCTACCAGTCCACCCGCAGCATGATGCTGCGCAACCTGGACGAGGATGCAGCAGTGAGCGTGGCCCTGCTGGAACACCTGCCGGCCGACCAGCGCCAGGCCTGGGTGCCGCGGTTGGAGCGGCGCACGTACCGTTACCTGTTGCGCCCGGCACAGGCCGGCCCGGCGTTGGAAACCGATCGTGCGCGCCAGGTCACCGCCATCATCGATGACAGTCTGGAACACCGCTATCCGCTGCAGGCGCGGCAGGTGGCACGGCTGCCGGAACGTTTTGAAGTGGAGCTGCGCCTGCACGACGGTTCACCGTTGACCATCGAAGTCACACCGTCGGGCCTGCCGCTGGCGCGCTGGCTGCCGGCCGTGCTGCTGGTGCAGCTGGCCCTGCTGCTGGTATGCGCCTGGCTGGCGGTGCGGCTGGCATTGCGCCCGCTGCGGCAGCTCTCGCACGCCGTCGAGCAACTGCAGCCTGGCAAGGACGCACCGATGCTGCCCGAAGACGGCCCCGCCGAAGTGGGCACGGCCGCAGCCGCGCTCAATGCACTGCAGGCGCGGATCCGTGGCCATGTCAGCGAGCGGCTGCAGATCCTGGCCGCGATCTCGCATGACCTGCAGACCCCCATCACGCGCATGAAGCTTCGGGTGGAGACCCTGCCTGAAGACAGCACCCAGCAGCGCCTGCTGGCCGACCTCGATCACCTTGGGCAGCTGGTGCGTGAGGGCGTGGCCTATGCGCGCAGCAGCCACGTTGCCGCTGGCGCGCCGGTGTCGATGGACCTGGGCGCGTTCCTCGCCAGTGTGGTCGGCGACTACGAGGACATGGGCAAGCCGGTCACTGGCGGTGCGCCCGCTGGACTGGTCGTGCAGACCTGGCCGCAGCCGCTGCGCCGCGTGGTCGGCAATCTGGTCGACAACGCATTGCGCTACGCCGGCGCCGCCGAGATCGAGGCGGGCCGCGATACGGCCGGAAGGGTGTGGATCAGCATTTCCGACCGTGGCCCCGGCATTCCCGAGGACCAGCTGCAGGCAGTGCTGGCACCGTTCCACCGGCTGGAGAGCTCGCGCAACCGCGATACCGGAGGGACCGGTCTGGGACTGGCCATCGCGGTGCAGCTGGCGCAGTCGCTGGGTGGTTCGCTGAGGTTGCACAACCGCGAGGGTGGCGGGCTGCGGGCGGAACTGCAGCTGCCGGGCTGAGTTGCCCGGCCTTGTGTTCCAGCAAGGATGCTTCTGCTTCGGCCCTGGCGGTGAGCGCTTCACCGGTCATGAAACCCAGTGCATGCACGCAGTCGACAGCCGATGACCGGCATTTCACCCCGTCCATGCCACGCTGCGCGGAACCTGCCCAACCGGGACCGAGGCTGTTGAAGGCGAACACGCAATGACCGCGGCGCGGCAGCGCTCGATGTGGGTGGCCGGCCTGTCCACGGTGGTGGAGTGGTACGACTTCACCCTGTACCTGTACTTCGCCACGGTGTTGTCGCGGGTGTTCTTCGGTGGTGGCGAGCAGGCGCTGCTCGTCACGCTTGCCGGCTTCGCGGTGTCCTACCTGATGCGTCCACTGGGCGCGCTGTGCTTCGGCCACCTGGGCGACCGCCTGGGCCGGCGCTGGATGCTGCTGGCTTCGATGGCGTTGATGGCGGCGGCAATGCTGGCCACTGCGCTGCTGCCAACCGCGGCCACCGCAGGCACCACGGCGGGCGTGCTGCTGCTGGTACTGCGCTGCGTGATGGCGTTTTCGGTGGGCGGCGAATACACCGGCGTGGTGGCCTACCTGCTGGAAAGCGCACCCGTGCGGCGACGAGGCCTGGTGACCTCGTTGGCGTCGGCAGCCAGCGAAGTGGGGGCGCTGCTGGCGGTGGCGATTTCCGCGCTCACTGTCGCGCTGCTGCCCACCGCGCAGCTGGACAGCTGGGGCTGGCGCATTCCGTTCTTCTTCGGTGCCGCGCTGGCACTGGTGATCCTGGTTGCGCGGTCGGGCATGCGTGAATCGCCTGAGTTCGAGCGCCAGCAGCGCGAGGGCAGCATTCCCGCCACGCCGCTGCGGCATGTGCTCCGCAACCATCCCGCAGCAGTGGCGCGCACCTTCGCGATCTCGGCGCTGGGCTCGATCACCTACTACGTGGGCATCACCTACGTGCCGTCGTTCCTGCATGCGCAGGGTCATGACGAAGCCGATGCGCTGTGGCTGTCGACGATTGCGGCAGTGGCGGTGATCGCGATCACGCCACTGTGCGGCGCATTGTCCGACCGCGTCGGACGACGGCCGGTGCTGCTGGGCCTGACCGTGCTGGCAGCGCTGCTGCCGCTGTCCCTGTTCGCGTGGATGGCGCAGGCGACGGCGCTGGGCATCGCGCTGGCCGCCGTGCTGCTGGCCTGCGTGGCCGGTGGTGTCAGTGCGGTCGCGGCCCCGGCCACGGCCGAGCAGTTCCCGGGCGAAGGCCGGGTCAGCGGGTTGGCACTGGGTGTGACCATGGCCACCGCGGTGTTCGGCGGCGCGACGCCTTGGCTGGCGCAATGGTGGGTGGAACGCAGCGGCTGGGCGGCGGCACCGGGCGCGATGATCGCGCTGGTGGCAGTGCTGGTGCTTCCGGTGCTGTGGACCCTGCCCGAGACCGTCCCAGGCAGGGCCAGACGCTAGCCGATCAGACCTTCAGGGTCTGCTCGATGTCGGCCAGTACCGCGGCCGCATCCACGCCGATGGCGACGGACTGCAGCACGTGGCCATCCCACACGCTGGGGCCGAAGCCCATGCCTTCCGGCTTCGGAATGGTCATGCCACGGGCAACGCCGTCGGTGGCCACGCGCACGCTGGCACGCTCGAACTGGAACAGCTCCGGACGGGTCAGGGCAATGCAGGCGCAGCAGTCGTGCACGACCATGCCCTTGTGGCCGGCCTGCAGGTAGAAGTCCACGTAGTCCTGCGACAGTGCACGGACCAGCTCGGCGTCGGCGCCGCCGAGTGCGGCCAGCTTATCCAGGCCATCACGGTCCATTTCCACGCGGGTGGTCACGTCCAGGCCGATCGCGGTGACCGGCCAATCGGTGGTGAACACCACGTCGGCCGCTTCGGCGTCACCCCAGATGTTGGCCTCGGCGGCCGGGGTGATGTTGCCGTTGACGTGGAAGGCGCCGCCCATCAGCACCACGCCGCGCACCAGGCTGGCGATGTCCGGCGCCTGCTGCAGGGCCAGGGCCAGGTTGGTCATGCGGCCGACCGCGACCAGGGTCACCTCGCCCGGATGGGCGCGGACCAGGTCGATGATCAGCTGGTGGGCGGGGCGCGCGTCGGCGGTCACGTCCAGTTCGGCCGGCACCGGGTGGTTGCCCAGGCCGTTGTGGCCATGGATGTGCACCGGCCAGGCTTCCGGGGTGGCTTCCGGCTGCAGCGGGCCACCGGCACCGCGCGCGACCGGTGCGGCAAAGCCCCAGGCCTGCTTCAGGTACAGCGCATTGTGCGTGGTCGACTCCACCGAGGCATTGCCGAAGGTGGTGGTGACGCCGATCAGGTCGATCTGGGCGTGCTTGTGCAGGTACAGCAGGGCCAGGGCGTCGTCGACGCCCGGGTCGGTATCGAAAATGACTTTCAGCATGTTGTTGTTCTTCTTCTTCCGTGTGGTGCGGGGGGCGCCGGCGGCCCGGAGACAGGCCGGCGCGCCCTACATTGTCCCATCTTCATGACAGGCAGGGCCATTGCCGGGGTGGCAGGCCATAATGCCCCCAGTCCAGGCACGGAGTCGCCGCATGCTGATCGTTGCCCTTCTGCTGGTCCTGCTGGTGCTGGGCCTGAACGTGGTGGCTACCGTGGTGATCGTCAAGCGTGATGGCCTGTCGGCGGGCGGCCGGACGGTGCAGTTGCTGCTGATCTGGCTGCTGCCGCTGGTGGGCGCAATCCTGTGCATGGCGGTGGCCACGGCCGATGGCTCGGGAAGCCGGGGGGACAACGGTCTCGGCGGTGCCTACGATCATTCGGGCGGGTATTCCGGCGACAACTACAGCCAGCACAACCACAGCAGCTCCGACTGTGGAAGCGACGGCGGCAGCAGTGACGGTGGTGGTGGCAGCTGCAGCGATTGAGGTCTCTGTAGAGTCGAGCCTTGCTCGACTGCACTTCGCTCCAACGCCGCGGTGCCTGGTCGAAAAGCAGTCGAGCATGGCTCGACTCTACAAAAGCGACGACGGCCCGCTCAGCCGCCGCCTTCGGTCGGCAGCGGCGCCGGCACATTCAACAACCCGCCTGCCGCGACATAGGCGGCCAATGCCTGACCCTGGCTGAGCAGGTGGCGCTCCATGGTGCGTTCGGCGGCAGCGGCGTCACGCCTGCGGAAGCACTCCATCAGTTCGCGGTGCTCTGCCAGCGACTGCGCGGTGCGGCCCGGAGTCAGCAGCTGGCGGCCACGGTGCATCTTCAGGATGCGGTGCAGGTCGTGGGTGATCCGGATCAGCCACGGGTTGCCGGCGTAATGTTGCACGGTCTCGTGAATGAGGTAGTTGTTGCGGTAGTACTCGGCGATGTTGCCTTCGGCCGCTGCCGTCTCCATTGCTGCATGCAGGTCTTCCAGCTGCTGCACACCGGCATCGTCGATGTGCTTCACCGCCTCGTGCGCGCAGCGGCCTTCCAGCATCGCCATCACCGGAAACAGCTGGTTGAGGTCTTCCAGCGTCAGTCGCGTGACCCTGCTGCCACGACCCGCATCGATCTGCACCAGGCCTTCAGCGGCCAGCAGCTTCAGGGCCTCGCGCAGCGGTGTGCGGCTGATGCCCAGTTCTTCGCACAGCGCGGGCTCGTCGATCCACTCGCCCGGCGGCAGGCGATAGTCATAGATGCGTTCGCGCACGTGTTCGGCCACCTCTTCGTACAGAGGTGCGCGCTTCTTCGGTGACCGCGGGGCAGGGGCAATAGCCATGCGCAGAGTGTAACGCCAGGTCGTGCCGACCAGTGGCCGGCACGACCGTTCGACGGTTACATCCAGCCGGGCACCACGAACACCAGCCAGGCCAGCAGCGGCCCCAGCGCGACCACCAGACCGCTGTACACCAGGAAGCGGCGGAACAGGGTCTCGCGCTCTTCCTTCGCGGCCGAGGCCACCACCAGTGCGCCATTGGTGGAGAACGGGCTGACATCGACGATGGTGGACGACACCGCCAGCGCGCAGATCACGCCGGCGGCGCTGAGGTGGCCCTGCATCAGAAACGGCACCGCCAGCGGAATCGTGGCGCCCAGTACCGCCGCCGAGGAAGCGAATGCGGAGACGATGCCGCCGACGTAGCACACCAGCAGCGCGCCCAGCAGCGGAATGCCGATATCGGACACGCCGTTGCCGATGAAGTCCACCGCGCCGGCATGTTCCAGCACGCCGATGTAGGTCACCACGCCGCAGATCAGCAGCACGGTGGACCAGCTGATGCCATCGACCGCACCCTTCTGGCTTTGTGGCGACAACAGCGCCAGCCCCACCGCCACGGTGATCGAGACCAGGCCGACGTTGAGGTTGTAGATCAGTGCCGCCACGCCCAGGCCGAGCAGGCCGATCAGGGTGAACAACCGCTCGCGGGTCAGGCCCACCGCGTCCAGTGCCGCCGGATCATTGCTGAGCGTGCCGCCGCCTGCTGCGACCAGCGCGCCATGGCCTTCGATCGCGAACTGGCGCGACGACGCCTGCGGGCCGCCGGCCATCGCCAGTTCGGCAGTGCCGATCATTCCTGCTGCGGTGATCGAGCCACGCCGCAGCAGGGCGACGCCACCGAAAGCGAAGAAGCAGATCGTGGCCATCATGAAGTTGAAGCCCAGGCTGGTCAGGAACACCGCCATCTCGGTCACTTCCAGCCCGGCCTTCTGCACCACGCCGTTGGTGATGCTGCCGTACACGCTGATGGGCGAGAAGCCGCCGGCCTGCGCACCGTGGATGACCAGCAGGCCCATCATCAGCGGGTTGATGTTGTACTGCTTGGCAAAGCGCAGCGCGACCGGCCCGATGATCGCCACCGCGGCGGGGCCGAGTGCGCCGAAGGCGGTGAGGACCGCGGTGATGACGAACATCACCCACGGAATGGCCACGATATGGCCGCGTACCGCTTTCACCGCCCAGTGCACCAGCAGGTCGATGGTACCGTTCTTCTGCGCGATGGCGAACAGGTAGGTGATGCCAACCAGGGTCAGGAACAGATCGCCGGGAAAGCCGGCCAGGACCTCCTTGCCGCCCATGTCGACCCACAGCCCACCGATGATGAAGGCCAGCGCGAAGGCGACGGCACCCATGTTGATCGGTAGAGCGGTGGCGATGATGAACATGATCACCAGGCCGATGATCGTTGCGATTTGTGGACTCATGCGCCCTCCCAGACACGTGACTCACGTACAGCGCGGATGGAGACCCGCCATCCCGGGGTAAGGCGACGTACTGCGTGTTGCGTACTGCTCGAACCCGTTACTGCAGCCGCTCCAGCGCGTTGCGGACCCAGCCCGCCGCGCCGTCGAGGCTCTGGAATTCCTCCACCGCGCGCACCTCGCAGCACGGATAATCGGACGCGACCATGCGGGCCAAGGCATTGCCCGGGCCCAGCTGCAGGAACACCCGCGCACCGCGCTCGTAGGCCTGGCGCATCACCTGCGCCCACTCGATGGTCTGCGCCAGCTGCAACGACAGCGTGTGGACCGCCGTTGTGCGATCCCGCACCGGACGCGCATCGATGCCGGCCAGCAGCGGCAGGCGCGGGGCCTGTAGCGCGGAGGCATCGAGGGCCGCAGCGAACGGTGCGACCGCCGCTGCCAGCAGCGGTGTGTGCGCCGGAACGTGCACCGGCAGCGGCCGGATGCCTGCACCGCGTGCACGCGCTGCATCGGCCAGGCCCTGCAGCGAGGCGTGCGTGCCGCCCACGATGAAATGGTCGTGCCCGTTGGCGATGGCCACGTACGCACCGTGCAGATCGCACAGCGGCTGCAGTACGTGGCGTTCCAGGCCAAGCACCGCCTGCAGACCTGCATCGGCGGGGCTGGCGCTGTCCATCAACCACGCGCGCCGAGCGGCGAGAGCCAGGCAGGTGGCGGCATCAACGCTGCCGGCGATCGCATGCGCGGCCAGTTCACCGATGCTGTAGCCGGCCACCAGCACCGGTGCTTGCACCGCTTCGCGAAGTCCCTGCCAGTGCGCGAGGCTGGCTGCACACAGCAGGGGCTGCGCGAGTGCATTGCCGAAGCGCGATTCGTCAGCGGCCGCCGCGAACACATCGCGTCCAAGCACTGCGCTGGCAGCCTCCAGTACGTTGCGCGCGGCAGGCAGATCGCGCACGTGCTCGAACATCGCGGCGTGCTGCGCGCCTTGCCCGGGGCAGAGCAGGGCAAGGCTCATACGCCCTCCTGCTGCAGCAGGAACCAGCTGCAGGCAAGCAGATCAGCACTGCCACCAGGGCTCAGGCGGCGTGCGACGAAGCGCTCACCGATGCCGTGCAGGCGTGCCTGCCAGCCGGGTACGAAGGTACCGCCGCCCTGCAGAAAACGGCGCGCCTGCCGCTGGGCCCAGCGCAGGCCGTCGGCGCCGCCACGGTGCAGCAGGTTGAGGTCATCCACGCACGCGATCAGCTGCATCAGGGTCTGGCACATCGCGGCCTCGCGTGGCAGGCCGCTGGCCAGTGCGTGGCGCAGGGTAGGCAGTGCCACATCGCGCAGCAGCGGGTAGCCGGTGGCCGCTTGTTCGCGCACACCTTGCACGCCGTGCCGCGCGCGCGCGCGCTGGCCAGGGCTGTTCGCATCCAGAGGTGCGCCGGCGAGCTCGGCAGCCCAACGGCGCACTTCCTGGCAGACCTGTTCGGCTGCGATGGCATGGCCCGCGCGGCCCTGGCAGGCAGCGGACGCGGCCACCAGCAGCCCAAGGCTGAAGATCGCACCGCGATGGGTGTTGATGCCCGCGGTGGCGTGCAGCATCGATATCTCAGCGGCGATGCCATGCGCCCGCAGTGTCTGGAACGGCGCCGCGCTGGCACCGGCGTCGGCCACGGCGATGAAGTAGTGGCGCAGCGCGAACAGACTTCGCAGGAACGTGCCGGCGTCCATGTCGCGATGGCTGCCGGTGTCGAAGGGTGTGACCAGTCCGGGCTTGGGCGCCAGTGCCAGTTCCGCGTGCAGGCTGGCGATGGCGAGGCGCCCCAGTCGCGCGCTGTTCACGGCAGCGACTGGCCTGAGTGCAGGTTGCACGACGGCGTTCATGCGCTCACCCCGGTGGAAGCGAACAACGCCTCGCGCAGTTCCAGAGCGGCACCATCGAGGCGCTTGACCAGTACCTCGCGGCTGCGTCCGGCGTACTCGCGCCAGTTCACGGCGGCGTCGCCGCCCAGGCACAGCTCGCCATCGACCCGCCGGTCGTGTTCGGCTTCCCATGCCTGTAGCCGTGCAGCCAGGGCATCGGCCTGCGCGGTGGTGTCGATCGGCCACAGCAGATCGACGTCCGAGCGCGCGTGCACATAGCGCAGGCCAGTGAGGTGCTGCCACGCGAAGGCACCGATTACGCGCGCCCCAGCGATGTTCTGCAGCACTTCAAGGGGCCGCTGCCAGTCCTGTGGAACGTCGCCTTCCAGCACCGTCTGAAGTGTCGGCGGCGGCGCGGTGCGCAGCACATCGTGTGCTCGTACGCGCAGGGCCAGGCGCAGTTTGCCCTCGGCGGGCGGTAGCGGCACGCCCAGACGCAGGCGGGGGTCCGCATCATCGGCGGCACGTCGCGCGACGATGGCCGGCCGGCCCTGCGCAAACCAATCGGCCAAGCGCGACTCATGCGCGGCAATGTCCGCCTGCCAGCCGGCGTGCGCTGACAGCCAGACCAGCGTATGGCGGGGCAGCCGCTCAGGCATCGCCCTGGCTCACGGCAGCAGCCACGCGTGCGGCCAGCATGCGCCCGCCACGTTCGGCTCCGCGCACGGCGCGGCGGTCGCCATCGGCGGGCGTGCGCAGTGCCTGCAGCAGGTGGGCGGCCAGGTTGCCGTTCCAGATCGAGTCCACCGCACCCATCGCTACGTAGTTTTCCACGCCCGGCGCGAACACCGGTGAGGTCTGGCTGAGCGACTGCAGTTTCTCCAGCGGCTGCTTGGTCACCCGTGCCATCGCGCGCAGGTCCATCACCCGCACCTGTGCATCGGGCAGGGCGTGGATGTGGTCGGCCATCAGACCGAATGAGAGGAAGCCGCCACTGACGGATTCACCGTAGACCAGCGTGACCAGTTGCGCACCACGGCGGCGTGCCAGATCGAGCGTCTGCGCGAGATGCGCAAAGTAACCATTGATGCCAAGCAGTTCGTCGCGCCGCGCCAGGCGCTGGCCGGCGGTATCCACCAGCATCACGATCGGCCGCTGAGGATGTGCGCGGGTGCTGGCCAGCACCATCCCGGCCAGTGCCAGTGCGTGGTCCACGCCGACTTCGAGTTTGTCGGCGGTACCGATCACGGTCACCTCGCCGTCCTCGGTGGTAGCGCTGCCGGTCAGCACCGAATCGTTCACCGCAATCGCATGCCCCTGCGGGAACAGGGCATCGAGCAGGCTCTGCAGTTGCATGCTCATGGCAGGCTCCGGTCGGCGGTGGCGATGAGGAACTCATCGGTGTCGAGCAGTGGCAGGCGTTCGGGGTGGGGAATGCCCAGCCGCGCCCAGATCTCCAGGCCATCGCGGCAATCGCTCCAGGCCTGCACGCGCGTCTTCAATGCCACATGGCGTTCCTGCAGCGCGGCCAGTGCAGTAACTGGATCGATGCTGCGGGTATCGGGCTGCAGCGCATCGAATGCCGCATGCGCGAAGGCCTCGATGGCATCGGGTACCAGCACCTGTGCCTGGTCGATCAGGTAGCGGTGCTTGCCACCGGTCACGCGCCAGACCAGTGCGCGGTCGCGGGAATCGAACTCTTCCACGCCACGCACGGTCTCGATCACTTCCGGCCCGGACAGCGACAGGCGTCCTTCTTCGGACATGATGACCGTGCTGCAGCAGCGGGCCACGATGCCCATGCCGCCGAAGGCGCCGTTACCGCTGCCGATCAGCGCGATCACCGGCACGCCCGCTGCACGCGCGGCCAGGGTGGCGCGCATGATCTCGGAAATGGCGATGAGCCCTGCATTGGCTTCGTGCAGGCGCACGCCGCCGGTGTCGAGCAGGAGCAGCACACCGTCAGGGCGGGTTGCCGCCGCACGGCGCAGCAGCCCGGTCAACTTGGCGCCATGCACCTCGCCCACGCCGCCGCCCATGAATTCACCCTGCTGTGCGGCCAGCAGCACGCGTCTTCCCTGCAGCGTGGCTTCGCCGACGACGATGCCATCGTCGAAGGCCGCAGGCTGATCGAGCTGCGCCAGGTGGGGGCTCATCATCCGCCGCGCCGGGCCGAGGAATTCGCTGAACGAACCCGCGTCGATCAACCCGGCGATGCGCTCGCGCGCATCGGCTTCGTAGTAACTGTGGCGCTGCGTCCGGTTCATCGTGCATCTCCACTGAGCAGGGTTTCCACGGCCTGGTCCAGTCGCAGGCTGACCACCGCCGGAGTTGCACCCGCATCGTTGATCGAGATGCGTACATCGCGCAGCGGATGACGCTCTGCGAAGTCGCTGATCACCGCTTGCCACACGTTGCCGAAGCCCTGTGCGGCGGTGATGATGCGCACCGTCATCGCGCCGTCCTGCGCCGCCGGCTCCAGCAGGATTTCCAGGTTGCCCGAGGCCAGTACGCCGACCAGCACCGCATCGCGCGGAAACTGCACCGCAGTGTGTCCTTCGAATCGATAGTCGAGGGTTTCCATGCTCAGCCCTTTACCAGTTGCGGAAGCGCTTGGGCGGGTCGTACAGTCCGCCGGACCAGCGCACCAGGTCCTTCACCGAACGCGCCGCCAGCAGGTCACGGCTGGCATCGCGCACAGAGATGCCCAGGTCATCGGGACGGCGGATCACGCCGCGGTCGCGCAGGTTTTCCACCATCGCGCGGTCGCGGCCGAGGCCGACGGCGGTGTAGCCGGCCACGCCGCGGATCGCCTGTTCGCGTTCCTCCGGCGTGCGGCACAGCAGCAGGTTGGCGATGCCTTCCTCGGTCAGCACATGGCTGACGTCATCGCCGTAGATCATCACTGGCGGCAGCGGCATCTGTGCGCGCTCGGCCAGGTCCCAGGCATCGAGGCGATCGACGAAGGCCGGTGCCATGTGCTCGCGGAAGGTCTCCACCATCTGCACGACCAGCTTGCGGCCGCGTGGTATTTCACCAGGGCGAGCGGCCTGTTGGCCGGCCTTGATCCAGGCGTCGCTGGCGTGGCGGCGGCCGCGTGCATCCGAGCCCATGTTCGGCGCACCGCCGAAGCCGGCGATGCGGTCGCGGGTGGCGGTGGAGCTGTTGCCCTGCAGGTCGACCTGCAATGTGGAACCGATGAACATGTCGCAGGCATACAGGCCGGCGGTCTGCGAGAACGCACGATTCGAGCGCATCGAGCCATCGGCACCGGTGAAGAACACATCGCCACGGGCGGCGATGTATTTCTCCATGCCCAGTTCCGAACCGAACGAGTGCACCGACTTCACGAAGCCCGATTCAATGGCAGGAATCAGTGCCGGGTGCGGGTTCAGTGCCCAGTGCTGGCAGATCTTTCCCTTCAGCCCCAGCGATTCGGCATATGTGGGCAGCAGCAGTTCGATGGCTGCCGTATCGAAGCCGATGCCATGGTTGAGGCGGTTCACGCCGTACTCGGCGTAGATGCCCTTGATGGCCATCATCGCCATCAACACCTGGATCTCGGAGATCTGCGCCGGGTCGCGGGTGAACAGCGGTTCGATATGGTTCGGCTTCGGTGCCTGCACCACGAAGTTGACCCAGTCAGCGGGAATGTCGACGCGGGGGAGGGTGTCGACGATTTCGTTGACCTGGGCAACGACGATGCCGCCACCGAAGGCGGTGGCTTCGACGATCACCGGCGTGTCTTCGGTGTTCGGGCCGGTGTAGAGGTTGCCGTGGCGGTCTGCGGCCTGCGCGGCGACCAGGGCCACGCGCGGGGTCAGGTCGATGAAGTAGCGGCCGAACAGTTCCAGGTAGGTGTGGATGGCACCGATCTGGATGCGCCCTTCAGCCACCAGGTTGGCCAGCCGCACCGACTGCGGGCCAGAGAACGAGAAGTCCAGTTTCGAAGCGATACCACGCTCGAATACATCCAGGTGCGAGGGCAGCGACAGCACCGACTGCACCATGTGCAGGTCGTGCACCCGTGCCGGGTCGAGGTCGGCCAGGGCCTGGGCGAGGAAGTCGGCCTGCTTCTGGTTGTTGCCCTCCAGGCAGACTTTGTCGCCTGGTTCCAGCAGTGCGTGCAGCAGCTCGCCCACATCGGTGGCGGCGACCTCGCGTCCCCGGGCCCACGGCGCGGCACGTTCCAGGCGGGCCTGGCGGCTGCGTTCCAACGTATCCCAGCTCGGGTTCATCGACCGGCTTCCGATTGGTGTCGATGTAATTACGGCATAATTACGACGAGGGGTGCAACCTGCAGTGCAGCAAAAAGAAGGGCCCGCACGAAGGCGGGCCCATTCAGGATTGCGGTGTGCCGACCAACGGTCAGCACCCACCGGTTTGCGGGTGGCTCAGAACTTCCAGCGCAGGCTGGCCGACACGAAGCGCGGTTCGCCGTAGTTGTTGTAGTCCAGATTCGCCCAGTAAGTCTTGTCCAGTGCGTTGCGCACGCTCAGCGTTGCGGTCCAGCTGTCGCTGATGCGGTAGTTGGCATTGAACTGCACCAGCATGTAGGCCGGCTGGTTCACCGTGACCGTGCCGCCCAGCGGGTAGGCGATGTTGTAGCCCTGCACCTTGCTCTGCCACTGCAGGCCGCCGCCAACGCTCAGGCGTTCCAGCGCGCCGCGCAGCTGCAGCTGGGTGTTGAGCTGCAACAGATCCTTCGGCGGATTGGCGTACAGCAGGTCGGTAGCCGCTCGGGTGACCTTGACGTGGGTGTAGCCGGCATTGACCGTCCAGCCCGGCAGGATCTCGCCGTTGACGTCCATCTCCCAGCCGCGCGCCTTGGTGCCGTTGACGCCGACGTAGGCGGAGGTGCCATCGCTGAGCGAACCTTCCGGCACGCCCATGTCGCGCACCGCGTAGTTGTCCTGCTTGGCCTCGAACACGGCGGCATTGGCGGTCAGGCGGCCATCCAGCCACTGGGTCTTGATGCCTGCTTCCAGGTTCGAGCCCTGCACCGGTGCCAGCAGGTTCTCGTTGCGGTCCTTGAAGTTCTGCGGGTTGAAGATCTCGGTGTAGCTGGCATAGGCCGACACGTTCGGGGTGATGTCGTAGACCAGGCCCACGTACGGGGTGACTTCATCGCTCACCTTGTACGCACCGCTGGTGCCGGTGTAGGCGCCTGCGGCGTTGTACGAGCGGCTGAGGGTTTCCCAGCGGCTCAGGCGCGCGCCTGCAATCAGCGACAGCGGATCGGCCAGGCGCAGGCGGGTGGCCAGGTAGACACCACTCTGCGTGGTCCTGGCCACGCGGCGCGCGCCGGTGCGGCGGTAGGTCACTTCGGAGATGTCGCCGTTCCAGCTGTACACATTGGGGATGTAGTAGCAGCGTTCGCTGCCACAGCGCGCCCAGTCGGTCGGGTAGTTCAGCGCGAGGGTATTCGTCGTGCCTTCCAGGTCCGACCACTGCGCGCCAACGGTGAGGTCGTGCTCGCGGCCGAACAGGTCGAAGCTGCCGGACAGGTAGGCATCGACATTGCGACGGGTGTCCTTGGAATCGCCGGCGGCCGCGCGCAGGAAGATGCCCGAGCCGGTCACCGGGTCCGGGTTGCCGGTGCCGTACAGGCGCACGTTCTGCACGTTGCCACGGGTGTAGGCGGTGTTGATCTTCAGCAGCCAGTTGTCACCGAAGCGCTGTTCCAGGTTGGCGAACGCGGTGTTGCTCTCGCGCTTCCAGTAGCTCCACTTCGGCGACAGGTTGGTCGAACGCGGCAGGTGGGCGAAGTTGCCCTGGTTGTCGAAGAACGGCACGGTGCCCCAGGTTGAACCGGTGGGATTGTTGTCCTGGCTCTGGTAACCGAGGGTGATCGTGGTGCTGTCGGTGACGTCGCCTTCCAGCACCGCCATGCCGGCCATCTTGTTCTCGTCGTAACGGTCGTAATACAGGCCACGATCGGTATAGGCGGCGACCACGCGGCTGCGGAAACGGCCGTCATCGGTCAGCGGCGCGGTCACGTCCGCCTCCATGCGCCGATAGTCCCAGCTGCCGGCGCTGACCGCGAACGAGGCATCGAACTCCTTGCCCGGGCGCTTGCGCAGCAGGTTGACCGTGGCCGACGGCACGCCGGCGCCACTGAGCAGGCCGTTGGCGCCGCGGATCACTTCGATGCGGTCGTAGAAGGCGGTGTCGTATTCCTGGTTGGTCGAACCGCTGTAGGTGGGAATGCCATCGACCTGGAAGTCGGTGATGGCAAAGCCACGCGCGTAGTACAGCGGGCGCTGGGTGTCATAGAAGGACACGCTGACGCCGGTGACGTTGCGCATCACGTCGTTGATGCTGAACAGCGATTCGTCCTGCAGGCGCTTGAGGCTGATCGCCGTGGCCGACTGCGGGGTTTCCTGCAGCGTGATCGGCAGGCGGGTGGTGCTGGATGGCGGAGCGGACTGCTCGGCACGGACGCTGACCCGGTCCAGGGTCTTGGCATCGGCGGCGCCATCGGCGGCGGCGAACGCGCTGGGCGCGGCCAGCAGGGACAGCGACGAAAGCAGGGCAGCCGGCAGCAGCGCGCGGCGGGGCAGGCGGTTACGCAGGGTCAGGGACATGGTGGGCTCGAGGCTTGGAAGCGGGGAAGGGCGGCAGCAGTCGTCCAGTACCCGGGGCGGCGGCTTCGGGCACATCAGGTCCATCTGGGAGGGGGCGGTCACTGCGTAGGATGCAAATGTAAATAATTCTTAACAACATTACAATTCGCGTCATCGTGCATCGGCTTTCCGGCACCAGGCATCGCCTTCTGTAGAGCCGAGCCCATGCTCGGCTGCTTTTTTGCTGGAGCCGAGCATGGGCTCGGCTCTACAGCAGGGAGCCGCCCCAAAAACGAACGGCCACCCAAAGGTGGCCGTCCGTGTGCGTCGAAAGGAAACGGCGGGCTTACAGCGCCTGCAGTTCCTCGTTGGCGTTGCGCTTTTCCTTGACCGGAGCCGGAGCCGGAATTGCGGCCGGTGCAGGTGCTGCCGCGTTGGCATCCACCGGCACTTCCAGGTAGGGAAGGTGCAGGGTCTGGCTGGTCAGCGTGCGGATCTCGTTGACCAGCGCGGCACTGTCGTTGAGCTTGCGCCCGTACGACGGCACGATCTCGCGCAGGCGGGTTTCCCAGCCGGCCTTCATCTGGTCCGGGAAGGCCTTGGCCATCAGGTCCAGCATGATCGGCGGCGAGGTCGACGCACCCGGCGAGGCGCCGAGCAGGGCCGCGATGGTGTGGTCCTTGTCGGTCACGATCTCGGTACCGAACTGCAGCACCGGGCCCTTCAGCGGATCACGCTTGATGATCTGCACGCGCTGGCCGGCGGTGACCAGCTTCCAGTCACCCGGCTTGGCATTGGGGAAGTACTTGACCAGCTCGGCCTGGCGGTCGGCATCGTTCAGGCGTGCCTGGCCCATCAGGTACTGCACCAGGTCCAGGTTGTCCTTGCCCACTTCCAGCATCGGGCCGACGTTGTTGTGGGTGACCGAGGAATACAGGTCCCACCACGAGCCGTGCTTGAGGAACTTGGTGCTGTACAGCGCGAACGGCCCGAACAGCACCACCGGCTTGCCGTCCAGCTTGCGCGCATCCAGGTGCGGCACCGACATCGGCGGCGAACCGGTCTCGGCCATGCCGTAGGCCTTCACGCCATGGCGCGAGGTCACGTCCTGGCCCTGGAAGGCGAGGAACTGGCCACCGACCGGGAACCCGGCGTAGTCCTTCGATTCCGGAATGCCGGACATCTGCAGCAGCTTGAGCGCGGCGCCACCGGCACCGATGAACACGAAGCGGGCGTGGGTGGTGGATTCGGTGCCGGCCTTGAGGTCCTTCACCGTCACGTTCCAGCTCTTGTCGGCGTTCTGCCGCAGCGCGCTCACTTCATGGTTCAGATGCAGGCTGAAGTTCGGGCTGCGCTGCAGGCCGGTGGTCAGCTGGCGGGTGATCACGCCGAAGTTGACGTCGGTGCCGAGCGGCATCCAGGTCGCGGCAACCTTCTGCTTCGGGTCACGGCCTTCCATCAGCAGCGGGGCCCACTGCTTGATCTGCGCCGGATCTTCCGAGTACTGCATGCCGTAGAACAGCGGATTCTTCACCAGGGCCTGCTGGCGCTTGTGCAGGTAGGCGATGTTGTCATCGCCCCAGACGAAGCTCATGTGCGGGGTCGGGTTGATGAAGTCGCTGGGCTGGCTCAGCCGGCCTTGCTTGACCTGGTGCGACCAGAACTGGCGCGAGACCTCGAACGATTCGGCGATGCCGACCGCGCGCTTGGTCTCGATGCTGCCGTCGGGCAGTTCCGGGGTGTAGTTCAGTTCGGCGAACGCCGAGTGGCCGGTGCCGGCGTTGTTCCAGCCATCGGAGCTTTCACCGGCGACGCCGTCGAGGCGTTCGTAGACCTGGATGTTCCAGTCCGGCTGCAGTTCCTGCAGGTAGGTGGCCAGGGTGATGCTCATGATGCCGGCGCCGACCAGCACAACGTCGACGGGCTTGTCGTTGCTGGCGGCGGGCACCGAGCGCTGGGTCAGCGGCCAGTACAGGAACAGCGCGGCGGCCAGCAACAGCAGCACGAGCAGGGCGAGCAGGGCCTTGCCAAATTTCTTCATGGGGGCGGGATCGTTGGCGGAGGGGAGGAGGTCAGGATGCGCATGAAGCAGGGAAAGGGCGTGAAGAAACAACGCCTTGCAACATCCTGGCGCGATTCTAACCGGTTCCGGTCCTTTTTTGATGCAACGCAGCATCCGGCCTTTCGCGGCCCGTCACCCATAGCGCCAGGTCATGCCTGGCGACGCCTTCAATCAGACCAGCTCCAGAATCTCGTCTCCGGCGTCGTCGATCTCGCCGGTCGGGCGCCAGCCCAGGCGGCGGTAGAAGCCGTGCGAGCGCGATCGCGGGTCGGCCGAGCAGGCCAGGAACAGCCGCCGGTGGCCGGCATCGCGGGTCAGGCTCACCACGTCCTGCAGCAGTTGGCGGCCGATGCCGCGGCCTTCGTAGTCCGGCAGCAGGGCCAGCACCAGCACCTCGCCGCTGTCGCGGTCGGCGAAGCAGTAACCGGCCATGCGCTCGCCCTCCCAGGCGACGCGGCCGATCGAATCGCCTTGGGCGATGCCGGCGGCCCAGCTGTCCTCGGTGATGCCCAGTTCCGCCAGTTGGGCGGCACTGAAGGCGTTCTCGCGGGTGCGCCCGCGCAGGTCGATGCAGGCGGCGGCATCTTCGGGGCGCGCATCGCGGACGAATACAGGCATGCAGGGCATCCTTGCAGTGATCGGCCGACCAGTATCCGCATCACGCATGGACCCGGTGTGGAGGTTGCGTGGAGATTGGATGGAGCAAAAAGGGGACGGAGGGGATTAAGTCGTCTTTGCCCGATATGTCGTTTGGGTCTTGAACGACTTAATCCCCTCCGTCCCCTTTTCAGCGCTTGCGCCGGACCAGCGCGGAGGAGGCATCCAGCACCGCGCGGGTCAGCAGGGCCATGGTCTGCACGTCGCCCTTCCAATGCTGCCAGTACAGCGGCACGTCTTCCCACGCGCGCTGGCGCACGTAGACCAGTCGCCCGGCGTCCAGATGCCGCTTGACCAAGGGCAAGGGGTTCATGGTCCAGCCCATGCCGCCCAGGTTGGCCTGCACGAAGGCGCGGGTGGACGGAATCCACCAGGTCGGCGCGGTGCTGGGCAGGTCGTCGCCCGCCATGCGCCGGGCGAAGCGCGACTGCATTTCGTCCTTGCGGTTGAATACCAGCACCGGGGCCTGCGCCAGCGCCTGCGCGGTTACGCCCTTGGCGAAATGGCGCTCGCGGAACTCGGGGGTACAGGTCGCCGCGTAGCGGATGCTGCCCAGCGCGTGGATCTGGCAGCCCTGCACCGGCTCATCCAGGGTGGTCACCGCGCCCAGCACCGTGCCCTGGCGCAGCAGTTCGACGGTGTGGTCCTGGTCTTCCACGCGCAGGTCCAGCGTGGTGCCGGTGCTCTGCGCGAACTGCGAGGCGGCCTGCGGGAACCAGGTCTCCAGGCTGTCGTGGTTCACCGCCACCGGGATGCTTGCCTGGGGCAGGTCCTCGTCGGCCAGGCCCATACGGTGCAGGGCATCGTGTTCGAGCAGGGCGGTCTGCTCGGCCAGCTGCACCAGCACCTGGCCCTCGGCGGTGGCGGTGGCCGGAGTGCCGCGCTTGACCAGCAGGCGACCGACCCGGTCCTCCAGCGCCTTGACCCGCTGCGAGATGGCCGAGGGCGTGACATTCAACGACTGTGCGGCGCGGTCGAAGCTGCCTTCGCGGATCACCGCGGCCAGGGCGCGCAGCTGGGCATGGTCGATACGCATCGAATTAAGTTCCGCTAATGTTGGTTTAGGAAGTTTAGCTCGTCTTTTTCATGTTGCGGCGCGACAATGGCGCCCGTTCCGGTGCTGTCCGCCTTCGCGAGGCACCGTCCCCCCAAGCAAGTAAAGGCAGTGAATCCCATGTTCTCGGTCATCTCCGCCAGCACCGGCCTCGGTGCCTGGTTCTCTGGTGCAGCTACCGGCATCGGCCTGTTCGCCGTGGTCGGGGCCCAGAGCGCCTTCATTCTGCGCCAGGGCATCCTGCGCAAGCACATCGTGCCGGTGGTTGCCACCTGTGCGGCCATCGATGCGATCTTCATCTTCGCCAGCGTGGCCGGCCTGCGCACGCTCACCTCGGCACTGCCGTGGCTGACCACCGCCGTGCTGTGGACGGGTGTCGCGTTCCTGGCCTGGTACGCAATGAAGTCGGCACGCCGTGCGATCGCCGGTGGCGGTGGCATGGGCGAGGCCGACAGTGACGACGGCAGCCGCCGCGCGGTGCTGATGGCCGCGGTCGGCTTCTCGCTGATCAACCCGCACTTCTGGCTGGACATGATGGTGATCGGTTCGATCGCCGAGAACTTCGGCAACGCCCGCATGGCCTTCGCCGCTGGCGTGGTCACCGCCAGCTGCCTGTGGTTGACCGCGCAGGGCCTGGGTGCACGCCTGCTGGCGCCGCTGTTCACCAAGCCCAGTACCTGGCGAGTGCTCGACGGCACCATTGCCGTGATCCTCAGCATCCTGGCCCTCACGTTGGCGGTGCGCGGGGTCCACTGACCCGGCGCACGCCCCCCGAACCCACGTCCTGACTCTCTCTCCAAGGTAGTGGTAACGACGGCACCGGCAACGGTGCCGTCGTTTTTTCTGCCGATGTGGCGCGGCAATCGGTCACGTGCCTGGAATCGTGCATCCGGACAGGGTGTCCGGTTTTCCATGGGGGAAGGATGCGCAGGATTGTGCTGGCTGTACTGTTGGGAGCGGTTGTGGGTGGGGCATCGGCCGCAGCGCTGGACCTGGATCGCTATCTGCGGCAGGAGTCGTTTACCGACATCAAGATTTCGCCGGGGGGCGAGTACATCGCCGCGACGGTTCCGCTGGAGGCGGGAACCGCCTTGGCGATCTATCGCATTGCCGACATGAAGATGGTCGGCAGCTTCCGCCCGCCCCGCAACGATCACGCCCACACCTTCGACTGGGTCAGCAACGAGCGGCTTCTGGTCGGCATGGCACAGAAGTTCGGGGTGCTGGAGCGGCCGACGCCGACTGGCGAATTGTTCGGCATCAATGCCAATGGCAAGGGCGGCGAGCTGCTGGTGGGTTACCGGGTTGCCGACCAGAGCCTGGGCACCAACATCAAGGTCAAACCGGCAGGTCTGGTAGCCGCGTACCTCAGCGACGAACTCAAGGATGACGATCGCAACGCACTGGTGACGGTGATCCCGCTGGTCGGCAGTTCGCATGCCCAGGTCGAGCGCATGGATGTGATCACCGGTCGCCGCAACGCGGTGGCACGGGCTCCCATCCCCGATGCGGACTTCACGATCGATGAGCAGGGTGAGGTGCGTTTCGCGCGCGCTGTCGTTACCGATGGCACGCAGAAGCTCTACTACCGCACAGGCAGCAACAGCGACTGGATCCTGCTCAACGATGAATCCCTGAGCAAGCGCATCGAGCTGCCCCTCGGCTTCTCGGCCGACGGTCGCCTGGCGTACCTGCAGGTCGAGCAGGCAGACGGACCCGATGTCATTGTCAGCTGGGACCCCCAGAGCAATGAACGACGCACCGTGCTGCGCGATGAGAGCGCCGACCCGGCGCGCATCATCCGGCGCCCCGGCAGCCGCGTGCCGGTCGGGGCACTGTTCCTTGGCAGTGCGCCGCGAACGGCATTCTTCGATGACGCCTCGAACGAAGCCCGCCTTTACCGCAGCCTCGAAGCGGGCCTGGGCGGAGCGGCTTACATCACCTCCAGCACGCGCGATGGCAGGACGGTGCTGGTGGAAACCTGGTCAGGCAGCAATCCGGGCGATTTCTATCTCTATGACACGGTTGGCAAGAGTGCACGGCACCTGATCAGCCGCAGCGACTGGATCGACCCCGCGCTGGCGGCGGAGGTGCGTCCGATCAGCCTGAAGGCGCGCGATGGGCGTCCGCTGCATGGCTTCCTTACCGTCCCGCACGGCCGCGAGGCCCGTGCGCTGCCGATGGTGGTGGTGCCGCACGGAGGTCCGATCGGTGTTGCCGACGACGGCGCCTATGACGCCGAGGCGCAGATGCTGGCGGCGGCAGGTTACGCGGTATTGCAGGTGAATTTCCGCGGCTCTTCCGGTTATGGCCGGGCCCACATGCAGGCCGCGCGCAAGCAAATGGGGACTGTCGATGCAGGATGACGTCACCGATGCCACGCGCTGGGCGATCGAACAGGGCGTGGCCGACAAGAACCGCATCTGCATCTACGGGGCAAGTTACGGTGCCTATGCGGCAATGATGGGGGCGGTGCGCGAGCCGGGCCTCTACCAGTGCGCGGCAGGCTATGTCGGCATCTACGACCTGCCGTTGATGTACGCCCGTGGAGACATCCAGAGTGATGAGTCAGGCCTGGCCTATCTGCGCAACTGGCTGGGATCGCCCAAGGATCTGGCAGAGCGTTCCCCGGTGAATCTGGCCGCGCAGGTGCGGGTGCCGGTATTCTTGGCCGCGGGAGGGCAGGACCAGCGTGCGCCGATCGTGCACAGTGAACGCATGGAAGCTGCGTTGAAGAAGGCCGGCTCGCCGGTGGAAACCCTGTTCGTCAAGAACGAAGGGCATGGTTTCTATTCTCCTGCCAATCAACGCACGTACTACAGCAGGTTGCTGGCCTTCCTCTCGCGCAGCCTGGGGGGACAGGTGGCCGCGCAGGCCACGCCTGCGGAAAAGAGCAGCGCGCCCTGAACAAGCCGGGGGCGGCGGATGATCGATCCGCCGCCCCGGATTTCGCCTGCAGCGGGCTTACTTGACCCCGTGCATCATCTTCTTCAGCAGCGGCGCGGCAATGAAGGCGGCCAGCGCACAGCCCAGGCCGATCCACATCAGCAGCCAGAACAGGTGCGCATAGGCGCCGGCGGCGGCCACCATGTCCAGCGATTCGCCTTCCGGCACCTCGATCGCGGCCAGCTTGCCGAACAGCGCGGCCAGCGTCTCCGAGAATGCGGTGGCCAGGAACCAGGTGCCCATCATCAGGCTCATCACCCGCGGCACGGCCAACTGGGTGACCGCCGACAGGCCGACCGGCGACAGGCACATCTCGCCACTGGCCAGCAGGAAGTAGGCCAGCACCAGCCACCACACACTGGCCATCTCGGCGGTAGCGCCGACCTGCTGTGCGGCCAGTGCCAGCGGCACGAACGACAGCGCGCCGATCACCAGACCCCAGGCCGATTTGACCGGCTTGCCCGGTTCCCAGCCGCGGCGGTCCATCCACGTCCACAGTGCGGCGAAGGCCGGTGCCAGCAGCACCAGGAACAGGCCACCCAGGTAGGTCAGCGAGCCTGCGGTCTGCGGGATCACCAGGCAGTCGCGCACCAGCAGCACCAGCATCAGCACGACGATGGCGGCGAAGAACGTGCGCGGCGCAGCCGAACCCGGGCGCCGTTCGGACAGGCGCGCGCTGACCACGAAGCCCAGCGGTGCCAGCAGCAGCGAGATGATCGACCACGGCAGCGGCGTACCGCCGGTGATCACCAGCGAGGGCACGATGTCCTTGGTCAGCAGGCGGTCGGTGAAGGTCACCCACGAGCCGTAGGACTGCTCGTACATCGTGAAGAACACCAGCGCCATGAAGATCAGCACCATCAGCGCGATCATCTGCTGGCGCTGCACCGGTGTGCACTTGCTGCCGGTGAACCAGGCGAACCAGACCAGCACGCCGCCCAGCACCACCAGCATCAGCATCAGCGCCAGGCTGATTTCACCGCCCAGCGCGAATGCGCCATTGCCGGCGGCCCACATCAGCCACGCCACCGGCAGCACACCGAGCACCGCGCACAGATAGATGAGCCATTCGCGCGGCAGGCCCAGCACCTTCTGCTTCAGTGCCGCCGGTTGCGGCGGTTCGGCATGGCCCTGCAGGTACTTCTGGCCCCACAGGAACATCGCCAGGCCGGCCAGCATGCCGATACCGGCTGCTCCGAAACCGTACTTCCAGCCATAGGCCTCGCCGAGGAAGCCGCACACCAGCGAGGAGAACAGCGCGCCGAGGTTGATGCCGGCGTAGAACAGCGAGAAGCCCGAATCGCGGCGCGGATCGTCCTTGGCGTACAGCTTGCCGACGATGGTGGAGATGTTCGGCTTGAGGAAGCCGACGCCCATGATGATCAGTGCCAGCGACAGGTAGGTCACCGCCAGTGCCGAGGTGTCGCGCACCACTTCGCCGTTCACCCGGTACGCGGCGTGGCCTTCGAAGGCCATGCCAAGGTGGCCGAGCACTAGCAGGATACCGCCGAACAGCACCGCCCGGCGCATGCCCAGCCAGCGGTCGGCCAGCATGCCGCCGAATACCGGGATGCAGTACACCAGGCCGCCGTAGGCACCGAGCAGGTCCAGGCCGGCCTTGTCGCCGAACAGGTGGTATTTGGTGAGGTACAGCAGCAGCAGCGCCTTCATGCCGTAGAAGGAGAAGCGCTCCCACATTTCGGTGAAGAAGCAGACGTAGACGCCCTTGGGATGGCCCAGGAAATCGTCGGAAGCGATAGCAGTGGAATTCATCGCGGAATTATAGGCGCGTGCCGCAGGCACGCACCGGGTAGCGCAGCCAAGCCAGGTCACGCCTTCGCGCCTTGAACCGCGCGAACGCCCGCGTCGGCGGGTACAGCACCACCGCCAGCGCACAGGCCACCAGCAGCAGGCCGGCCACCGAATCCAGGGCGTACAGGTCACCGTGCGTCGGTCCCCAGATTGCCAGCGCGGCCAGGTACAGCCCCTTCAGCACATACAGGTGCAGCAGGTAGAAGAACATCGGCGCGGCGCCGATATCGGCCAGCGGGCGCAGCGCACGCGCCAGGGGTGGCCATTCGTACAGGCGTAGCAACAGCACGCCCACGCCCAGGGTCAGCAGCAGGAACTGCAATGACGGCGGGTACTTGGTGATGTTGAACACGCTCATCCATGTGCGCAGCGTGCTGCTTTGGTACTGCCACGGTGCATCCCCGTACTGGTTGGCGAACCGCAGCAGCGCGAACAGGGCAAGCGCACCGATGCCTGCCCACAGCAGCCAGTGCTGGCGCTGCTCCGGCGCGCGTTCGCGGGCGAACCAGGGACCCATCAGATAACCCAGGGCGATCACCCCGATCCACGGCAGCACCGGATAGGAGGTGCGCAGTCGCAGCACGCCGGCCTCGATCCAGTCGCGCTGGTGCAGCACTTTCCACAGCACCGGCAGCGGCCCGTTGCCTTCCGTCCGCACACCATCCAACACGTTGTGCCCGGCCACCACCGCGACCGCGGCCACCAGCAGGACGGGACGGGGCAGCCACAACAGGCCGCCCAGCGCGATCATGCTCAGGCCGATGGCCCAGATCACCTGCAGGTACAGCGTGTCCGGTGGCAGCTGGAAGGTCCAGGCGAAGTTCACCAGGGTCAGTTCCAGCACGACCAGGAACAGGCCGCGCTTGAGCAGGAAGGCGGACGTGGCCCGGCGCGGATCCGCCTGGCGCTGGCCGTACAGCCAGGCCGAAAGACCGGTCAACAGGACGAACACGGGCGCGCACAGGTGGGCCAGCAGACGGCAGGCGAACAGCGCAGGGGAGACCGTCGCCGCGTCCATCGGGTCGCTCACCTGGTGCTGCAGGAAGAAGGTCTCGCGCACGTGGTCCAGCAACATCAACAGCATCACGGTGCCGCGCAGCTGGTCGATGGAGGCCAGGCGAGGGGAGGGGGAAGGGGGCATGCGATGCAGTAACAACAAGGTAGCATTAAGATATAACATATCATTTGCTGTGTGCCCAACCGGACTTTGCCGGGTCGGTCGATTGCCGGTCCACGTACTGGCCCATTGCGCTGCAGCACACGCCCCCATCCTTTGGCACGCTGGACTTGATCTGTCCTGAACGCTAGCGTGGCAGGGATTTTTTGCCAGCAGGGGCTTCCATGAACCACGACGCTGCGCCCAAGCAGCTCACCTTCCGCGCAGTGGCCCTGGCCATCGTGCTGGCGGTGGTGCTGTCGGCCGCAAACGCCTACCTCGGTCTGTTCGCAGGCCTGACCATCGCCACCGCCATTCCCGCCGCGGTGATTTCCATGGGCGTGCTGCGCCTGCTGGGCGGTGGCTCCATCCTTGAAAACAACATCGTGCAGACCGGCGCTTCGGCCGGCTCGTCGATCGCCGCCGGTGTGATCTTCACCATTCCGGCGCTGGTGATCATGGGCTACTGGCCGGACTTCAAGTACTGGTGGGTGCTGGGCATCGCCGGCCTTGGCGGCCTGCTGGGTGTGCTGTTCTCGGTGCCGCTGCGCCGTTCGATGATCGTCGAAGACCCGCTTCCGTTCCCGGAAGGCAAGGCCGCGGCCGAAGTGCTCAAGGCCGGTGAGAACCCGGGCCCGGGCCTGAAGATCCTCGGCCTGTCGGCGGTGATCGGTGCCTTCGTCAAGCTGGCCGCGGAAAGCGGCATGCGCCTGATTCCCGATGCCTGGGCCACTTCGGCCTACGTCGGCAGCTCCAAGGTCACCGCCTTCATCGGCACCAACCTGTCGCCGGCACTGCTGGGCGTGGGCTACATCGTCGGCCTCAACGTCGGCATCGTGGTGGTGTCCGGCTCGATCCTGACCTGGCACATCGCCATTCCGATCTACCAGGCGTTCTTCATGAACACCGATCCGGCACTGGCCGCGTCGGTCGCCACCGCTTCGTCCACCGAAGCCGCGTTTGCCATCTGGGGTGCGAAGATGCGCTACCTGGGTGTCGGCGCGATGCTGATCGGTGGTATCTGGACCCTGATCTCGCTGCGCAAGTCGCTGCTCAACGGCGTCAAGAGCGGCTTTGCCGCCGCCCGCAAGAGCGGCGGCCCGGTGCTGGCGCACACCGAGCGCGACCTGCCGATGAAGTGGATGCTGGTGGCCCTGGTGGTCTTCGTGCTGCCGCTGCTGGCCCTGTACCAGGCCATCGTCGGCCAGTGGCACGTGTCGATCCCGATGACCCTCATCATGATCGTCGCCGGCTTCCTGTTCGTGTCGGTCTCGGCCTACCTGGCCGGCCTGATCGGTTCGTCCAACAACCCGGTCTCGGGCATCACCATCTCCACCATCCTGTTCGCCTCGGCCGTGCTGGTCGTGCTGCTGGGCGCCGATGGCCTCAAGCCGGTCGGTGCCGGCGGTGCGCCGCTGGGTGCGGTGGCTGCGATCATGATCGGCGCGGTGGTGTGCTGCGCTGCGGCGGTCGGCGGTGACAACCTGCAGGACCTCAAGGCCGGCTACATCGTCGGCGCCACCCCGTGGAAGCAGCAGTTGATGCTGGGCATCGGTGCGTTCTCGTGCGCACTGATCATGGCCCCGGTGCTGAACCTGCTGGCTACCGCCTACGGCATCGGCGTGAAGTCCGAGCTGCACCCGAACGCGCTGGCTGCACCGCAGGCCAACCTGATGGCCTCGGTGGCCAAGGGCCTGTTCGGTGGCGAACTGCCGTGGACCTTCATCGGCATCGGTGCCGTGGTCGGCGCCGCCATCATCGCCTTCGACAGCTGGCTGAAGTCGCGCAACGCACGCTTCCGCGTGCCGGTGCTGGCCGCCGCCATCGGTATCTACCTGCCGCTGGAACTGATGGTGCCGATCTTCCTCGGTGGCCTGATTGCCCACCTGGTGGAGCGCTTCCACAAGGTGCGCGCCGATGACGAAGAAGGCCGCGACCGCGTGCACAAGCCGGGCGTGCTGTTCGCTGCCGGCCTGATCACCGGCGAGGCGCTGATGGGCATCGCCATCGCGATTCCGATCGTGGTCAGCAGCCGCGCAGACGTGCTGGCCGTGCCGTTCCACCTGCCGGGCGCACAGTGGATCGGCCTGGCCGTGCTGTTCCTGGTCGGCTGGCTGATCTACCGCACTGGCAAGTACGCCAAGGCGTAATGCAGGGGGTCGGATCCCTTCCCGGAGGGAAGGGCTCTGACCCCACGCTGACAGCGTCTGGGGTCAGAGCCGATTCCGCCGGAATCGGATCCGCCCCCCGTGTCCCCACAAACCGCGCTACGGCGCGGTTTGCTGTTTCTGGCGATTGCCCGCCCGCAGGCATGACCGATGGCCTTGGCAGCCCCGGCCGCACGGGCCTAACATCGGTTTTTTGCCGTCCTGCGGAGACCCCGATGAAACTGCGTCATGCCCTGCTGCCACTGAGCCTGCTGGCCGCCCTGCCCAGCGTTGCCGCTGCCCGTGGCCTGGAAGTCCGCGACATGGTGGCCATGGACCGCGTCTCCGCGCCGGTACTGACCGCTGACGGCGGCACCGTGGTGTTCGCCAAGCGCAGCGTCGACGCCAACCTGAAGGCCTCCACCGCGCTGTTCGCACGCAACCTGCGCACCCGCGATGCGGCGCCGCCGAAGCAGATCACCCCGGCTGGCTGGAGTGTCAATTCCGCTTCACTGTCGGCCGATGGCCAGACCGTGTACTTCCTCAGCGCCAAGAACGGCAGCCAGCAGCTGTACGCGCAGCCGATCAGCGGCGGTGCTCCGCGCCAGCTGACCGACTTCCCGGTGGACGTGGACAGCTACCACGTGTCGCCGCAGGACGACCGCGTGTTGTTCAGCGCCGGCGTGTTCCAGGCCTGCGCCTCGGACCTGACCTGCACCGAGAAGAAGCTGAAGGACGTGGCCGGCGCCAAGGCCAGCGGCAAGGTCTTCGATTCGCTGTTCGTGCGCCACTGGGATACCTGGAACGACGGCCGCCGCAATACCCTGTTCGTGGCGCCGCTGCCGTCGGCCAAGGCCGGCGCGGTCAAGGGCGCTTCTGCACTGAGCGCGACCATCGATGGCGACGCGCCGTCCAAGCCGTTCGGTGGCAACGATGATTTCGCGTGGTCGCCGGATGGTGCCAGCGTGGTGGCCAGCATCCGTGTGGCCGGCAAGCAGGAGCCGTGGTCGACCAACTTCGACCTGTACCGCTTCGACGCCGCGGGCAAGCAGGCACCGGTCAACCTGACCGCGTCCAACCCGGCCTGGGATGCCGGCCCGGTGTTCAGCGCCGACGGCAAGACCCTGTTCTACCGTGCGATGAAGCGCCCGGGCTTCGAAGCCGATCGCTTTGGCCTGATGGCGATGGACGTTGCCAGCGGCAAGACGCGCGAGATCGCCCCGCAGTGGGATCGTTCGGCTGGCGGCATCGCCCTGTCCGCCGACGGCGCCAGCATCTACACCACCGCCGATGACCTCGGCGAACACCCGCTGTTCCAGATCGACGTGGCCAGCGGCAAGGCCACCAAGCTGATTGGCGATGGCAGCGTTACTGCTGTCGACGTGGCCGGCAACAGCGTGGCCATCACCCGCAACAGCCTGAAGAGCAACGACCAGGTACTGGTCGGCCTGCTGCCGGCCGCGGGCGAAGCCATCGGCGAACTGCGCGCGCTGACCCCGGCTGCTGGCGACGTACTGAAGGACGTGACCTTCGGTGACTACGAACAGTTCGAGTTCAAGGGCTGGAACAACGACACCGTGCACGGCTACGTGGTCAAGCCGCACAACTACCAGGAAGGCAAGTCGTACCCGGTCGCGTTCCTGATCCACGGCGGTCCGCAGGGCAGCTTCGGCAACGGCTGGAGCTACCGCTGGAACCCGCAGACCTACGCGGGCCAGGGCTACGCGGTGGTGATGATCGATTTCCACGGTTCCACCGGCTATGGCCAGGCCTTCACCGATGCGATCAGCCAGCACTGGGGCGACCGCCCGCTGGAAGACCTGCAGAAGGGCTGGGACGCGGCGCTGAAGAAGTATTCCTTCCTCAACGGTGACAAGGCCTGTGCGCTGGGCGCGAGCTACGGTGGCTTCATGGTCAACTGGATCGCCGGCAACTGGAACAGCCCGTTCAAGTGCCTGGTCAACCATGACGGCGTGTTCGACCAGCGCATGATGGGCTACGCCACCGAAGAGCTGTGGTTCACCGAGTGGGAGCAGGGCGGTACCCCGTACCAGAAGGCCGCGAACTACGAGAAGTTCAACCCGGTCAACCACGTGGCGGACTGGAAGAAGCCGATCCTGGTCATCCACGGCCAGCAGGACTTCCGCATTCCGGTCGAGCAGGGCCTGGCTGCGTTCACCGCTGCACAGCGCCAGGGCATCGAATCGAAGTTCCTGTACTTCCCGGACGAGAACCACTGGGTGTTGAAGCCGAACAACAGCATCCTGTGGCATGACACCGTCAATGCCTGGCTGAAGCAGCACATCGGCAACTGATGGTTGCAGCGCCGCCCTTCGGGGCGGCGCTTTTGTTTTCGACGGTGGGTGCCGATGTTCCCGCCGGTGGGTGCCGACCGTTGGTCGGCACACCTTCGCCAACAGCAGCCGAGCATGGCTCGGCTCTACAAGAGCCCCTGCATGATCCAGAACGACATCGTCGTCTTCGGCTTGATCGCCGCCACCCTCGGCGCCGTGTTCTGGACCGCCTCGCGCGAGCAGGGCCTGTGGAAGCGCTTCTACACGTTCGTGCCGGCGCTGCTGCTGTGCTACCTGATTCCCGGCATCTACAACACCGTCGGCCTCATCGATGGCCAGAACACCAAGCTCTACAACCCGATCGCACGCGACATCCTGCTGCCGGCGGCGCTGATCCTGCTGACGCTGGCGGTGGACATCAAGGGCATCCTGCGGCTGGGCCCGAAGCTGGTGCTGATGTACCTGGGCGCGTCGGCCAGCATCATGCTCGGCGCGGTGGTGGCGTTCCTGTTGATGCGCGCGGTGCATCCGGAAACCGTGGCCGGTGACACCTGGGCCGGCATGGCCGCCCTGGCGGGCAGCTGGATCGGCGGCGGCGCCAACATGCTGGCGATGCGCGAAGTGTTCGACGTCAACGCCACCACGTTCGGCCAGTTCGCGGTGGTCGACGTGGGTGTCGGCTACGTGTGGATGGCCGCGCTGATCTTCCTGGCCGGGCGTGCCGCGAAGATCGATGCACGCAGTGGCGCCGATACCTCGGCCATCGATGAACTGAAGGAGCGCATCGCGCGCTTCCAGGCCGAGCACGAGCGCATTCCCAGCCTTACCGACCTGATGCTGATCGTGGCGGTGGCCTTCGGTGGCGTGGGCCTGTCGCACGCCATCGGCGCGCCGCTGGCGGCGTGGTTCAAGGCCAACGTCAGCTGGGCTTCGCAGTTCAGCCTGGATGCGCCGTTCGTGTGGGTGGTGGTGCTGTCGACCTCGCTGGGCCTGAGCCTGAGCTTCACCCGTGCACGTACCCTGGAAGGGGCGGGCGCCTCGCGGCTGGGCTCGCTGCTGCTGTATTTCCTGATCGCCTGCATCGGCATGCAGATGGATCTGCTGGCGCTGCTGGATCGCCCGTGGCTGTTCCTGCTCGGCCTGATCTGGATTGCCGTGCACATCGTGCTGCTGTGGTGCCTGGGCAAACTGCTGAAGGTGCCGTTCTTCTATTTCGCGATCGGTTCGCAATCGAACATCGGTGGCCCGGCCTCGGCGCCGGTAGTGGCGGGCGCGTTCCATCCGGCGCTGGCGCCGGTGGGCGTGCTGCTGGGCACGATGGGCTATGCGACCGGCACGTACCTGGCCTACATCGTCGGTATTACCCTGCGCGCGCTGGCCGGGCAGGGTTGATCCTGTAGAGCCGAGCCCATGCTCGGCTGCTTCTGGCTTTGCATTCGCGCTCGTGACAGCGAAGAGCAGCCGAGCATGGGCTCGGCTCTACAGTAGATCCACGCCATGCGTGGATGGCGGTTACGCCGCCTGCAGCAACCCGCGTTCGATCAACCACGCCCGCGCATCCTCGGCGTCCTGTTCAAACCACGCCTTGGTGGATCCCAGCCGATACGTATACCCCCAGGCATCCATGTCGGCCATCAGCCGCGCAGTGCCAACACCCGGCAGCTGCCCGGCCAGCACGATCTGCAGGTAGCAGGTGGCATCTTCCTCGGCCACCGAGTCGGTGGCGTCGGTATGCACCCGCGCACGCCGCTCCGGCGGCAGCACGATCAGGTGGCAGGCTTCGTGCAGCATCGAATGCACGGGAGTGTCGTCGCGCACGTATACGTTGCTGGCGATGATGCCGGCCTCGGGCTCGCCCCAGTAGCTGCCGGGAATCGCTTCACCGGCCGCGACGTGGTGCAGCCGCAGGCCATGCGCGGCGAGCAGGCGCTGCGCATCGGCGAAGGCGATGTCGCCCACGCAGGTGATGTCCACGGCGGTTGTCGTATCGGTCATGCGGTTCGGGCAGCCCCGCCCATGCAGGCACGGGCGGGGCAGGAGATCAGGGTTTGTCCGGGCCTTCAGGCAGCGCCACGGAGATGTCCAGCACGTCGTGCTGGCCATCCTTCACCAGGTCGACCTTCACCGCATCGACGTCGATGTTCACGTACTTCTTGATCACTTCCAGCAGCTCACGCTGCAGCAGCGGCAGGTAATCGGGGCCGCCACGGTTGCTGCGTTCCTGCGCGATGATGATCTGCAGGCGGTTCTTGGCGGTTTCGGCGGTGGTCTTCTTCGCTTTGAGGAAATCAAACAGGCCCATGCTTACCCTCCGAACAGCTTGCTGAAGAAGCCCTTCTTCTCGACGTTGGTGAAGCGCATCGGGCGTTCTTCGCCGAGGATGCGCGCGACGGCGTCGTCGTAGGCCTGGCCGGCAGCGGACTCGACATCCAGGATGACCGGCTCGCCCTTGTTGGAGGCGTTGAGCACGTCACCCGACTCGGGGATCACGCCAATCGCCTTCAGGCCGAGCACTTCCTCGACGTCGGCGATGCTGAGCATCTCGCCACTTTCCACGCGCAGCGGGGTGTAGCGGGTCAGCAGCAGGAAGGCCGGCACGTCCTGGCCGGACTCGGCCTTGTGGGTCTTCGAATCGAGCAGGCCGATGATGCGGTCCGAGTCGCGCACCGACGACACTTCCGGGTTTACCACCACCACGGCGCGGTCGGCGAAGTACATCGCCAGGAAGGCGCCCTTCTCGATGCCGGCCGGGGAATCGCAGATGATGTAATCGAAACCGTCGGCGGCCAGGTCCTTCAGGACCTTGCCCACGCCTTCCTGGGTCAGTGCGTCCTTGTCGCGGGTCTGCGAGGCGGCCAGCACGTACAGGTTCTCGAAGCGCTTGTCCTTGATCAGGGCCTGCTTGAGGGTCGCTTCGCCGTGCACGACGTTGACGAAGTCGTACACCACGCGGCGTTCGCAGCCCATGATCAGGTCGAGGTTGCGCAGGCCGACGTCGAAGTCGATCACCGCCACCTTCTTGCCGCGCCGTGCCAGGCCGCAGGCCAGGCTCGCGCTGGAAGTGGTCTTGCCGACGCCGCCCTTGCCGGAGGTGACTACGATGATTTCAGCCAAAGGACTTCTCCTGGTTCTGCATGAGTTTGGAGCTGCGTCAGTCCAGCGCAGCGATCTTGATCTGGTCCTGTTCCAGCCACACCTGCACGGCTTTGCCGCGCAGGTTGTCCGGGACATCGTCCAGTACCTTGTAGTGGCCTGCAATGGCCACCAGTTCCGCATGGAAATCACGGCAGAAAATGCGTGCCGCGGTGTTGCCCTGGGCCCCTGCCAGCGCGCGGCCGCGCAGGGTGCCGTAGATATGGATGCTGCCGTCGGCGATGACTTCGGCGCCGGCACCGACGGTGGCCATCACGGTCAGGTCGCAGTTCTCAGCGTACAGCTGCTGGCCCGAACGCACGTTGCCCAGCTGCATGCGGCCGGGTTGCGGTGCGGCGGCGTCGGCGACCTTGGCCACCGGCGTGGCCGGCGCCGGCTTCGGTTCGGCACGGGCCGCGCGACGCGGTTCAGGCGCGGACGGCGGCGGAGCCGGCTCGGCCTCGGCACGCTCGTACTGGGCGCGGAATTTGGCCAGCAGGGGCAGCCCGAGCTGCTGCGAGAGCAGGTCGACCGCGCTGGTGCCATAGGCCAACGCCACCGGCAGCACGCCGGCACTGCGCAGGCCATCGACCAGCGCCTGCGCGGTAGCCACGTCCGGCACCTGGCTCAGGCCGCCGAAGTCGAGGATCACCGCCGCGCGGCCGAACAGTTTCGGCGCACGGGTGACGCGTTCACGCATTTCCTGCACAAGGCGCTCGACATCAAGGGTGCGGATGCGCAGGTTGGCGACGCCCACCTGGCCGATCTTCAGTTCACCGGCCTGTTCGTAATCGAAATTCACCGCCACGCTCAGGTCCCCGTCGGCCGCTGTGCCTGTGCCGGCAGCTGCCGGGCACGTGTCCATGCCACATCCGGCAGCTTGCCGCCGTAGGTCTCCTGGACCCACGGGTAGCTGCACAGTTCCTTGGCCAGCATGCTGGCGCGCACATCGACCTGCGGCATGGTGTTCTGGCCCAGCTCGCGGAAGCCGAAGCTGCCGTGGAAGAGCAGGGCGGCATCGGCGCCATGGTCGAGGAAGACTTCGCAGGTCATCTGCGGGTAGCGCAGCTCGGCGAAGCTCTGCGCGTCGGCATAGAACGCACGGCCGACGCCACCGCCACGACGGCGGCTGGCGACCACGATGCGGTCGATATAGAAGAACGGGGTGTCCAGCTGCTGCTTGAACCAGGCGAAGTTGCTGCTGTCGTGCTGGCTGTCGCTGCCGAAGCCGATCAGGAAACCGGCCAGGTTGCCGTCGCGCTCGGCGACGCGGAAATACTCAGCGGTTTCGTAGAACAGGCGCAGGCGGGCCGCATCCAGGGGAAGGATGGCCAGGCCAGCGTTGTTGTTCAAAGCCAGGACGGAATCGAGCTCGTGCTCGCGCACGTCGCGGATGACAATCGACATTGTGACTCCGTGGGGTAACGCGGTTGGTCCGTCAAATTGGACCCTGCGCACGATTATTGCATGCCCGGGGTGGGCTGCGGCATGAACAGGGGGCCGCAGATGCATGACTTCCGTGGGAGTGCGCGACGCAGGCCGGGCCCGTAGAGTGCTGGCATGTTGGGAGTCCTCAGCCATACCCGCGTCCTCCGTCTGGCCGGCCTGTTTACCTGGGTCATGGTCGGCCTGCCACTGGCGTACTCGCAGTTCGAGAACCTGCACAGCCGCAGCGATATGGGCAGCTGGGCGATCCTGCTGTTCGTCGCCTACCTGTCCTTCGGCGCCGCGTACTACTGGCTGACCCGCCTCCTGCGCAGCGACAGCGACAGTCACACCACCTGGCTGGACCGCGGCCTGCTGCTGCTGCTGACGGTTTCGGCGCTCGGCGTCAGCTACCTCAGTGGTTCCGGCCTTGGCAGCATCCTGATGATGGTGGCTGCCGGCGTCATTCCGTGGATGCTGTCGGCGCGCCTGTGCGTGCTGTGGCTGCTGGTCAGCCAGCTGGCGGTGGCCCCGGTCTATTACATGCTGCTGCACTTCCCGCTGTTCGAAGCCGTGATGCAATCGCTGCTGTATGGCGGCTTTTCCATGTTCATCTTCGTGACCAGCCTTGTCGCGCGACAGCAGACCCAGGCCCGCGACGAGCAGCGAAGGCTCAATTCGGAGCTGCGCGCCACCCGCGCCCTGCTGGCCGAAAGCGCCCGGGTCAATGAGCGAACCCGCATTTCGCGTGAGCTGCACGATCTTCTGGGGCATCAGCTGACTGCGCTGACCCTGAACCTGGAAGTGGCCGGCCACCTGGCCGAGGGCCAGGCGCTGGACCATGTGAAGCGCTCGCACGCCCTGGCCAAGCTGTTGCTGGGCAACGTGCGCGAGGTGGTCAGCCAGCTGCGTGAGACCGGCGCCATCGATCTGGCCGCGGCACTGCGCCCGCTGACCGAGAATGTGCCTTCGCTGGACATCCAGCTGGACATCGAGGATCCGCTGAACGTGGAGGACCCGCAGAGGGCCCACGTGCTGCTGCGCTGCACCCAGGAGATCATCACCAACGCGGTGCGCCACGCCGGCGCCCGCCACCTGTGGATCAAGGTGTACCGTGAAGCCCCCGACCGGGTGGTGGTGGAGGCCCGCGACGACGGTGTCGGCGCGGATATGGTCAATGTGGGCAATGGCTTGCGCGGCATGCGCGAGCGCCTGCAACAATGTGGTGGCCAGCTGCAGGTCGAAACCCGGCCCGGTGAAGGCTTCCGGTTGCGGGCGACGGTGCCGGCAACGGTGCTGGTGGCCGCCCTTACCAAGGTTCCTGAAGGAGTGCGTTGATGATTCGCGTCTGCCTGGTCGACGACCAAACCCTGGTGCGGCAGGGAATCCGCTCCCTGCTGGCGCTCGACGACGGTATCGAGGTGGTGGCCGAGGCCGGCGATGGCCGGCAGGCGGTCGAGCTGATACCGCAGGTGCGTCCCGACGTGGTGCTGATGGACATGCGCATGCCGGTGATGTCCGGGCTGGAGGCGCTGCAGGTGCTGTCGCGCCAGGAGCAGCTGCCGCCGACCATCATCCTCACCACCTTCGACGACGACCAGCTGGTGCTGGCCGGGCTCAAGGCCGGTGCCAAGGGCTACCTGCTCAAGGACGTGACCCTGGCGCAGCTGGTCGGTGCCATCCGCACCGTGGCCGAAGGCGGTTCGCTGGTGCAGCCGGCCGTGACCCAGCGCCTGCTGTCCGGCCTGGAGCACATGCGCAACGAGTTCGTCAGCCTGGACCGGCCGGACCCGTTGACCGACCGCGAGACCGAGATCCTGCGCCTGATGGCCAGTGGCTTCTCCAACAAGGAGATCGCCAATTCGCTGGGTGTGGCCGAAGGCACCATCAAGAACCACGTGTCCAACATCCTGTCCAAGCTGGGCGTGCGCGACCGTACGCGTGCCGTACTGAAGGCGTTCGAGCTTCAGCTGGTCTGAGGAAAACCTTTTCAGGACAATGACTTGAGGCCCAGGCATGGCCCTCGGGTGGGGTTGCCCCCTACTTCACGGGTATCGGTATGCGGTACCCTTCGAATTCTTTGTCCATACAAATACGCAGCCGGCAGGGAAACCGGTGCGCCAATCCCGATAAACAATGCCCGCGAAGCCTGCTAGGATTGGCGCTTCGCTTCAATCAACCCGGCCGTGGGATCGGCCCCGGAGACTCTCTGAATGACCCGTATTATCGAGTTCCTGATCGCCTTGGGGATCGTGGCTGGCCTGTTCGTCATCATTGGCGTATGTCTGCCGGGCGAGCGTCACATCACCGAAAGCATCGAGACCAACCGCAAGATGACGATCGTGTACGACACGGTCAGCAGCCTGCGCCGCTTCAAGGACTGGAACCCGCTGGTACTGCGCGATCCCGCCGTTGAACTGAAGCTGTCCGGCCCGGCCTCCGGCGTCGGTGCCACTCTCGACTTCACCTCCAAGGACCTGGGCACCGGTTCCTGGAAGATTACCGAAGCCGAAGAGAACAAGCGCGTTGCGATCGCCATCGATGACGCCACCAAGGGTCACGACAAGATCACCACCTTCACGCTGGAGCCGACCGGCAAGGGTGGCCGCAACGTCAAGATCACCCAGGACTATTCGGTGAAGTACGGCTTTGACCTGTTCGGCCGTTATGCAGGCCTGTATGTCAGCCGCCAGATCGGCGACGACATCAAGATGGGTCTGTCGCGCATGGCCAACATGCTGGCCACCGTCCCGAACGTGGACTACCGCACCCCGGAAGCCCCGCTGACCGATCTGGGCATCGTCGACGTGCCGGCTGAAGACCTGCTGGTCGTCAACGCCGGTAACGTGGACCGTGGTCAGGACACGATCACCAAGTCCATCAAGGACAACCAGGAGTGGATCAAGCGCGTGATGGAGGCCAATGGCCTTGAAGCCGCCGGTCCGTTCCGCATCATCACCACCGACTTCGGTCAGGAAAAGTACGCCTTCGACATCGCCCAGCCGGTGAAGAAGAAGGGTGCTGAAGGTGCCACCGCTGAAGAGCTGACCGTCAAGATCGACGGTGGCGCCCCGGTCAAGTACGTGCATGTGGCTCCGCACCGTTCGGCGCATGCCGCCTACACCGGCCACATGGCGGGTCTGGACGTGGCCCGCAACGGTCTGCGTGCCTGGGCCGTGACTTCCGGCAACGAAGTGATCGACCGTCCGTACGAAACCTGGAAGGACGGCATCGACAAGTCGTTCACCCCGGAAGGTACCTACGACATCTACTGGGCCGTCAAGTAAGCTTCGGCTGACCCATGTAGTGTTGGACACGAAAACGCGCCGCTCATTGCGGCGCGTTTTTTTTCATCTGGCGCCCGGCAAGGGCGCTGCGCAAGGAGCCCACATGTTCAATCTCGAACGTCGCGCACGTAAGCCTTCGCTGCTGGCCTGCCTGGGTGCGCTGCTGGCCGCCGCCTCGATCGGCCTGTCGGCCTACGCCTCGCACGGTGTGGCCGACCCGCTGGCGCAGCAGCATCTGAACATGGCGGCGCTGTATGCGTTCGCGCATGGTGCGGTACTGGTGGCGCTCGGACCGCGCGCGCAGGGAGCGATCGCGCACCTGGCGCTGTACGTGCTGCTGCTGGGAGTGCTGCTGTTTTCCGGCAGCCTGGTGGGCGGCGCGTTGTGGCAGTGGCCGACGCGGATGGCACCGATTGGCGGCACCAGCATGATGGCCGGATGGGTGTTGCTGGGGATCAATGCGTTGAGGCGGTGACGGCAGCGGAGATCGGCCAAGCACGACACCGCTGCGCCGTCAGCTTCTGTAGAGCCGAGCCATGCTCGGCTTCGAGCGAAGCGACCCGCTTTTGTCTTTGCTCTCTTGTTCCATCCTGCGGCCATGCACTGATTGCCCCAGGCTTTCGCCACGAGGGGCTCAGCCGTTGGCCGGCTTCCAGCACCAGTGCCACGGTTCGTAGACGATTCCGTGCGGGTTGTCGCGGGGGTAGCTCAGATGGAAGCCGTGTTCACCGGCATGGGCCTGCAGCCACGCGAACGCGTCGGTGGCTTCGAACGATTCTTCGGCCGGCGCGTCGCCCGGCGTGCCGATGTCCAGCGCGTGGCCGCTGTGGTGTTCGCTGAACCCCGGTGCGGCATTCACCTTCAGGATCTCTGCCACGCTCAAGCCGCGCGCCAGCTTCCGTTCGAAGATGCCCAGCTGGTAGGCATGGCTGCGGAAGCCGGAGATCGCGTCCAGCGCAATTCCGTCCTGTGCCGCGTGCAGTTGCATCCGCCGCCAGCCCTGCGCGGCGCCACGGCGCAGCCACAATGGGCGGGCGAAGCGGTCGCGACCGGCGAAGTGCAGCAGGCACGGTTCGGATTCCAGCGGCAAGCCGCTGCCGTCTGCGTAGCGCTGTGCATCCAGGCCAAGCTGCTGCAGGCGCTGCTGCAACCCGGCCAGCGGCAGCCATTGATCTTCCAGTCCGGCGCCGAACGGCCGCGCTGCCGCGGCATCCAGCAGCGCCAGTGCTTCCTCGACCCCGGGCTCGCGTGGCAGGTGCGGCACCATGGCGTGCACACCCTGCGCCAGTACCGCCGCCAGGTAGCGGCCATCGCGCTTGCGCCGCAGCACCCAGTGCGCCTGCGACAGCAGGCGTGCATCCAGGTTGCTGCGTGCACGCAGCAGGTGGGCGGGCCACAGCTCGATGGCCTCGGTATTGATCAGCAGGGGGGCGCGTCGTTGCATCGCCGCAGCTTACTGCCGTGGCGCCGACGCGGCCACCTTGCGCAGTGCATCGAGCAGCGCCTGCGGCCGGTCCACGCTGAGCAGCAGCGTGCTGCCATCACTGACCGGCAGGGCGAGGACGCGCGCACGGTCGGTGACCAGGGCGAAGCCCTTGCCGCCGCCCTGCAGGCGGAAGTGGCCCGAGTAGAAGCCCGGCATTGAATAGCCATTGGTTTTGACACGGATGCCGTAGCGGCGGTCACGCTGCAGGTCGACCACCTCGGCCTGGTCCAGCCGCAGCTGCGCCACTGGCACGCGCCGCCGATACATCGTCGAGCGCACGTCCAGCACGTTGCCGGCCAGCGCCACGCGGCGGCGGAAGAATGCGGCTCCCAGCCCGACAGCGAGTACAGCGATGACGATCAGGCTCCATGCCGCACTGCCGCCCATCCGGAACCAGGGCGGCGACAGCGTCACTTCGATCCAGGGTGCGCTTGCCGGTGCCTTGTACAGCTGTGCGTACAGGCAGGCCACGAAGGCAGCCAGCAGCGGCAGCACGATCCAGAGCACGCGCAGCGGCGAGCTCTCGGCCACGTCAAAGGGTTTGGGGTCGCTGCCGCCCATGGTTCAGGCCTCCTTCTTGAACACCAGCATCGCCGGGCGCATCGGGGCCGGGATGATGACGTTGACCAGTTCCCAGCCAAGCTGGCCCTGGCGGGTCAGTTCACTCTGGATGTCCTCGGCCTTCAGGGTGCCCATCATCGTGGTCTTCACTTCGATCGTCTGGTAACTCCAGCGCGTGCTCATTCCTTGTCCTCCGGCGATGGCGTGGGTTTCGGCAGGCGTCCTGCCCTGCGCAGGGCGTCGCGCAGCACGTATTCGATCTGCGCGTTGAGGCTGCGCAGCTCGTCGTCGGCCCAGCGCTGCGCCGCGGCCAGGACCTCGGCGTTGATGCGCAGCGGATAGGCTTTCTTCTCACTCATGGGGGCTCCTGGCGGGGCGGTGGGGCGCCCCGTTGCGAGTGTGGCTCAATACAGCGAGCCGGCATTGACGATCGGCTGGGTGCCGCGGTCCGAGCACAGCACGGTCAGCAGGTTGCTGACCATGTGCGCCTTGCGCTCCTCGTCCAGCTCAACCACCCCGTTCTTCTGCAGTTCGGCCAGGGCCATCTCGACCATGCCGACCGCACCGGCCACGATGCGCGTGCGCGCGGCGATCACCGCGTTGGCCTGCTGCCGCTGCAGCATCGCCTGGGCGATTTCAGCGGCGTAGGCCAGGTGGCTGATGCGCGCGTCGATCACCTGCACACCCGCATCGGCCAGGCGCTCGGCCAGCTCGTTCTTCAGGTGCTGGGAGATCTCGTTGGCATGGCTTCGCAGGGCCAGCTGGCCGTCCTCGTGCTGGTCGTAGGGATAGCTGGTGGCCATCGCGCGCAGCGCGGATTCGGACTGGATGTGCACGAAGCTCTCGTAGTCGTCCACGTTGTAGACCGCTTCGGAGGCGTCGACCACCTGCCAGACGATCACTGCGGCGATCTCGATCGGGCTGCCGTCCAGCTCGTTGACCTTCAGCTTGCCGCTCTCGAAGTTGCGCACGCGCTGGCTGACCCGGCGCTTGGCGTAGAAGGGGTTGTTCCAGCGCAGGCCGTTGTCCTTGACGGTGCCGACGTACTTGCCGAACAGGCTCAGCACGGCCGCCTGGTTGGGCTGGATGGTGTACAGGCCGGCCAGGATGAAGACCGCGGCAGCGACCACCAGCACGCCGGCCAGCATCAGCAGCAGGTTGGGCGAGCCGGTGCTGGCCTTGGCCGCCACCCCCAGCACGAACAGCGCGCCGCCGGCCAGCGCAGCCAGCAGGGATCCGGCCAGGGTGCCGAGGCCGTTGAGGGAGGCAAGCGACTTCTCTTTCATGGCGGTACGTCCTTGAGGGTTCGAAGTGAAGATATCAAAGTGATATCACTTGTCGACTACCGTTCGTCGGATGCCATGGCCCGGGTGCCCGGCCAGCTAGAATGCCCACCCGCCTTCACATCGCTGCTGGAACTGCCATGGCCAAGCTTGGAACTCCGTTGTCCCCCTCCGCCACCCGCGTGCTGCTGCTGGGCTCGGGCGAACTCGGCAAGGAGGTGGCCATCGAGCTGCAGCGGCTGGGTGTGGAGGTGATCGCCGCCGACCGTTACGCCGACGCGCCGGCGATGCAGGTCGCACACCGCTCGCACGTGATCGACATGCTGGACGCGATGGCCCTGCGCGCGCTGATCGCCCAGGAGCAGCCGCACCTGGTAGTGCCGGAGATCGAGGCCATCCACACCGAGACCCTGGTCCAGCTGGAACAGGAGCAGGGCCTGCGGGTGATCCCGACCGCGCGTGCTGCACGCCTGACCATGGACCGCGAAGGCATCCGCCGCCTGGCCGCCGAAACCCTGGGCCTGCCGACCTCGCCGTACCGCTTCGTCGATACCGAGGTCGAGTACCGTGCTGCCGTGGCCGCCATCGGCCTGCCGTGCGTGGTCAAGCCGGTGATGTCGTCCTCGGGCAAGGGCCAGAGCACCCTGCGCAGCGAGGCGGACATCGCCCCGGCCTGGGAGTACGCGCAGACCGGTGGCCGTGCCGGTGCGGGCCGCTGCATCGTCGAAGGTTTCATCGATTTTGATTACGAGATCACCCTGCTGACCGTGCGCCACGCCGGCGGCACCTCGTTCTGCGCACCGATCGGCCACCTGCAGAAGGACGGCGACTATCGCGAAAGCTGGCAGCCGCAGCCGATGTCGAGCGCGGCACTGGCGCGCGCGGAAGAGATCTCGCGCGCGATCACCGACGACCTCGGTGGCTGGGGCCTGTTCGGTGTCGAGCTGTTCGTGAAGGGTGATGAGGTGTGGTTCAGCGAAGTGTCGCCGCGCCCGCACGACACCGGCCTGGTGACGCTGGTATCGCAGGAGCTGAGCGAGTTCGCGCTGCACGCGCGCGCCATCCTCGGCCTGCCGATTCCGGTGATCCGCCAGAGCGGCCCGTCGGCCTCGTGCGCGCTGTTGGCGCACGGCGAGGGCGTGCCGTACTTCAACAACGTCGCCGCCGCCCTGCACGTGCCGGACACCGCCGTGCGCCTGTTCGGCAAGCCGAGCGTGCACGGCCATCGCCGCGTGGGCGTGACCCTGGCGCGCGCGGAAACCATTGACGAAGCACGCGCCATCGCGCGTGATGCCGCCGACGCCATCGGCGTCGAACTGCGCCCGTAAAGCGGTAGCGCCGGGCCATGCCCGGCGGCTTTCCCTGCGCTGCGTAAGTTTCCTGTAGAGCCGGGCCCACGCTACGCTCGGCTGCTTTTCAATCCGTGCCGCGCGCGAGAGCCGAGCGTGGGCTCGGCTCTACAGCGCAATCTGCCTTACGGCTTCACGTCCACCCACACCAGGTGGTGGTCGCTGCCGTCGGCGATCTTCGCCTCCGGGCTTTCATTGGCCGGCCAGAAGATGCCGCTGCCGATGTACTCGAAACCGGTCGAGGGCAGTACGTAGTCCAGGCGCATGGTGCCGGACTTTGGGCCGAAGTCGCCGGTGGCGTGGAACGGTGCGCCCTTGCGCTCGATGCCCTTGGCCGCATAGGCCAGGCTGGTCTGCTCACCGCCGACGCTGCGCGGGGTGGGGTAGCGCAGCACGCGGGCGTTTTCGATCAGCTCGACGATCGCCTCATGGCGGCCATCGCCGTCGACCGGGTCGTTGTTGAGGTCGCCCAGGATCACGAAGCGTGCGTCCTGCGCCAGGCCACCGCACTGGCCCTTGTCGTCACACAGCCACGGCTTGTCACCCTTGGAAAGGTACTCCTGCCACAGGCGCAGCTCGTCGTGGTTGCGCGCTGCGTTGCGCTTCTCCGGGCCGTCGAACACCGGCGGGGTCGGGTGCGAGACCAGCGCATGCACCACGCCGGCCGGGGTCTTCACCGGCACGTCCCAATGCGACTTCGACGACAGGCGCAGCTGCGACCACACCTGGTCGTTGTAGAAGCTCTGGCCGGTACGCGGATCGACCGGGCGGATGGCACCCGGCATCGCACTCCATTTCAGCAGCTGGAAGCTGCGTACCTTGGCTTCATCGATCGGGTAACGCGACAGCACCAGCATGCCGTACTGGCCCGGGTGCAGGCCGTAGCCCCACGCATCGTTGCCGCGGCTGCGGCCTTCGCCGCCGACCACGCCGTTGTTGTCCAGGTCCAGGCCACTGGGCACGCCGGTATTGACCGGGGCCAGATAGCGGTAGGCGAAGTGCAGCGGCTTGCCGCCGCCGGGCTGGGCGACTTCCAGGTAGCGCTTCTGGAACAGGTCGGCGGCGCGATGGGCGTCGTCGAAATCGAATTCGTTCAGCAGCACCAGATCCGGGCGCACCTGCTGCAGTACCGCGGCGATCTTGCGTGCGTGCTCGCTGTCGCCTTCCAGTTCCTTGATCAGGCCACCGGCGTCGTCGGAGTACAGCGAGGTGTTGTAGGTAGCCAGGCGCAGCGCAGTGGACGGCTTTTCGGTCATCGCGGGGGACGTGGCGAAGGCAGGGGCGGTGGCGCCGCAGAGCAGGGCCAGGGCGAGGATCAGGGGATGGCGGCGGGTCATGTTCATGGGCCGTATTGTGCACCTGGCCTGGTGTCAGCGGTTTGTCAGCGCCCGTCCAGTTCGTTGTCGAAATCGTGCCAGCGGCGGCCGTCGTACGCCTCCAGCGGATGGAAGCGGCGCTTGTAGTCCATCTTCTGGTGGCCGCGGATCCAGTAGCCCAGGTACACGTGTGGCAGGCCCTCGCGGCGCGCCCATTCAATCTGCTGCAGGATCGCGAAGGTGCCCAGCCCGCGCGCGGCGTGGTCCGGGTCGAAGAACGTGTAGACCGCCGACAGGCCGTGCTCGGTGACGTCGGTCACCGCCACCCCCAGCAGTTGGCTGGGCTGGCCGTCGTGGCCGGGCAGGCGCATTTCCATGAAACGGGTGTGCGACCAGCTGCCGATCAGGAACTGCTCGAATTCGTGCGGGCCGTGGTCGTCCATGCCGCCATTGGCGTGGCGGTGGGTGAGGTAGCGGTGATACAGCGCGAACAGGTCGTCGCGGGCGGTGGCGGCGGTGATCCGTACCTCCAGGTCGGCATTGCGGGCGGCGCAGCGGCGCTGGCTGCGGTCCGGAGCGAAGCGCGCCACCGGGATCCGCACCGCCACGCAGGCCTGGCAGTGCGCGCAATGGGGCCGGTAGACCAGATCGCCGCTGCGGCGGAAGCCCGAGCTCAGTGCCAGCGGATAGAGCGCACCGAGGCGGCGGTCGTTCGGGTCCAGCACCAGGTCGCGTGCCACCCGGTCCGACCAGTACCCGCAGGGGTGCTCGCCGGTCTGGAAAAGTCGCAGTTCGTCGTCTCTGTCGCCATGCATCGCCATGGGCACAGCATAGCCCCAGGTTGTCGCAGTGGCGGCGACTGTCCGCCGGATGAATGGCACCGGCAGCGGCGTCAACCGATGTCGCGCCCGGGCGTTGTTGTCCCCCGAGGGTGAAGTGATCACCCCGACGCTGTTCCCATCCCCAGGAGTGACCTCATGATCCGTACCCCCCTGCTGCTGGCCCTGCTGCTCGGCACCTCCGCTTCCGGTATCGCGCTCGCTGCCGACACCCCGGCCACGCCCGCGCAGCGTCCGGCCAAGCTGGACACCAACGGCGACGGCGTCATCGACCGCGGCGAAGCCGCTGCCAACCCGCGCCTGGCCGCGAAGTTCGACGAGCTGGACAAGAACAAGGACGGCAAGCTCTCGCGCGATGAGCTGCCGCGCTGGAAGCATGGTCGCCGTGGCCACGGCGGTGAGCGCTGGGCCAAGCTGGACGCCAACAAGGACGGCCGCATCAGCCGCGAGGAAGCCAAGGCCGATCCGCGCCTGGCCGCGCGCTTCGACCAGCGTGATCTGAACAAGGACGGCTACCTGGACAAGGCCGACCGCGAGCTGCGCATGAAGCAGCATCGTGATGCCTGGTTCGCCGCCGCCGACACCAACAAGGACGGCCAGCTGAGCAAGGCCGAGTTCGACGCCGCCAAGGGCCCGATGCACGGTGGCCCGCGCCATGGCGGTCCGCGCGACGGTGGCGCACCGGCGCCGCAGCGCTGAGGGTCGACGCAGTGAATGACGACAACGCCGGCAGACTGCCGGCGTTGTCCGTTATACGTTTCCGCTGCGCATCAATGCATACACCACCAGGGCGATCACGAAGACGTTCGCGCCGATGATGCCGGTGCGCCCGTAGACGGATTCGTATTGCCAGTTGGTTCCGCTGCGGCCGCGCCGCGCCGAATCACGCGCGATCATGGGGGCCATCACGCGCTGCAGCGGCACCAGGCACTGGTAGTTCACCGTACCCAGGCCGATGACGAGAATGGCAAGTTGCAGCCACAGCGGCACCTGCAGCATCAGCGAAACCAACAGGCTGGTGCAGACGACCATCGCAGTGAACGTATTGAGGTGCACGAACCGTCGCACGGCCGCCCGTTCCTGCGGGGTGTCTGCGAAGCGCAGCAGGAAGCGGCCCCCCAGATAGCTGCCGATGATGCCACCGACGACGCCCCCGGCAACGGCGGCCCAGTTGCTGGCGGGTATCAGGTGCAGCTGGCTGGCGGCGGCCGTCAGTGAACCCATGGCTGCGCCGCCTGCGGCACTGACGCCGCCCAGGCCCAGCTTGCTGCCGCCCACGCCGACGCCGGTGCTGAGCAGGATCGCGGCACTGGCGGTGCCGGGTGCGGCCACCAGGACCATCGACACCACGGCGGTGGCGAATGCAGCGCTCGGCGCGCTGCTGCGTGCGAACTCACCGAAGCGCTGCAGCAGGCCGTCGCGCACCAGGGTGCGGGCGCGCGACAGGCGCTTGCGCACCGCCGCGTCGCTGAGACCGAGCAGGTCGGCCACTTGCTGCGAGCGCTGGCCTTCGCGGTAGTACAGCAACAGCACTTCGCGGCTGTCGGCGGGTAGGGTGGAGATGATGTCCTCGGCGGCGATTTCTTCCTCCACCCGCTGCAGGCGATCGGCGGCGCCCGGCGACGGATCTGCGGCCATCCCCATCGCCACCTCGGCCGCCTCGCCGGTCAGTGGACGGCCACGCTGGGCGCGCAGCCAGTCGCGGGCCAGGTTGCGGGTGATCTGCCGCAGCCACGGCAGGAAGCTGGTCGCGCTGCGCAGCTGGTGCAGCTGCTGCCAGCCCTTCACAAAGGCTTCCTGGGCAATGTCCTCGCTGGCCTGGCGGTCGCGGGTGATGGCCAGCGCGATGGCGGTGACCGTGTTCTGGCAGGCCAGCACGATGCGGCCGTAGGCGTGCTGGCAACCGCTGGCGGCAGCGGGCAGTTCGCGTTCCAGGGTCTGGTCGATCGATGCGGCGAACGTCGTCATGGCGGCGGCTCTCCTGCTGGGATTGTGTCCCATGACGGAGCTGCGCGCCCAATGTGACCGCAGATGCTGATGCATCTGCGGTCCGCGCATTCCACCTCATCCCCGCGCCGTTGGCGCACCCCCTTGAACAACAAGGGGGCTCCAATCCTGACGGGTTACGGTGAAGTCGCGGCCCTGGTGCCAGGCCGCTGTGCTCGCCGGGCATGGCCCGGCGCTACCGCCTCTTACTTGGAGGGCTGGATACGGACCCGGATTTCTTCCTCTTCCGGCGCGGCCTGAGGGGCCGGTTGCGCCTGCTGCGGCTGGGCCTGCGGGGCAGGGGCCGGTGCGGCAGGTGCCGGGGCGCCGCGATGGCGCAGGCCGATCACCAGCGCCACGCCGGCGATCACCACCAGCAGGGCGATACGGATGCGCCAGGCCCAGCCGCGGCCGCTGCCGCTCGTTTCGGCGGTGTCGCGGAAGGCGAACTCGGCGGTTGGGTGGTCGCGGCGGGTGGTGTCGAGCAGGCGGGCCTCGCGCAGGATTTCGCGTGCGCGCGGCTGATCGTCGGCGCGCACGATCCAGACTGCCGGGTAGGCGTTGGCGTTGCCCAGGTCGGTATAGCTGAACTGACCGCGGCGGCGGGTCTTGTACGAGCGCCCGTTGGTCACCTTGACGTCGATGCCGTGCTCGCGCAGCAGGTCGGCTACGCCTTCGACGGTTTCCACGCGCTGGCTGCTGAAGATCTGGCGCATCGGTTTACTCCTTGGCCGGCACGGCGGCGGCCGCGGCCTGGTCGGGAACCACGCGGATCAGGCCCTCCTGCGCGGTACTGGCCACCAGCACGCCGTTGCGGGTGAAGAACTGGCCGCGGGCCAGGCCGCGCGAATCCTGCGCGCTGGGGCTGTCCAGGGAGTACAGCAGCCAGTCGTCGGCGCGGAACGGGCGATGGAACCAGATCGCGTGGTCGAGCGAGGCCATCTGCACGTGCGGGTGGTAATAGCTGATGCCGTGCGGGAAGGTTGCCGTTCCCAGCAGGTGGAAATCGGAGGCATAGGCCAGCAGCGCCTGGTGCAGTTCCGGGGCGTCGCCGACCGGCTCGCTCAGGCGCAGCCACACCTGGTGGTAGGGCGGACGCTTGGGCGGGTTCAGTTCGTCACGCGGGTAGACATGGCGGAACTCGAACGGGCCGCCGCGCGACAGCCAGCGCTGCACCTTGATCGGCAGCCGCTCCAGCACTTCGGCCGGCAGCGGACGGTTCGGTTCGATGTCTTCCGGCTGCGGCACTTCGGGCATCTTGTGCTGGTGCTCGGCGCCGGTCTCGGCCTGCTGGAACGAGGCCGCGCAGAAGAAGATCACCTTGCCGTGCTGGATCGCAGTGACCCGGCGTACCGAGAAGCTGCCGCCGTCGCGGGTGCGGTCCACGTCGTAGACGATCGGGTGGTCGATGTTGCCGGCGCGCAGGAAGTAGGCGTGCAGTGAGTGCACGTGGCGGCCGTTGTCGACCGTGGCCTGGGCCGCGGCCAGCGCCTGGCCCAGCACCTGCCCGCCGAACACGTACTTGGTGCCGATGTCGCGGCTCTGCCCGCGGAACAGGTTGTCCTCCAGCCGCTCCAGGGTGAGCAGGTCGATCAGCTCGGAGACGACGGGTTCGGGCGTGTCGTTCAAGGGGGCGGCCACGGCAGTGAAAGAGGGCCTGATTATACCGGTCAGGGGTCAGTTCCCTTTCGCCCGGCGAAAGGGATCTGACCCCGGGCGAGGCAACCGCTATTTGCCGAGGCGGGCCACGAGCGCCTGCAGGGCGTTCTGTGCGTCCGGCGCAAACCAGGCCTCGACGAAGCGGTCGAGCTGGATCAGGTCCGGTTGCAGCGCCACGTGCAGGTCCGCGCGGGCGATGGCGCGGGTCAGCAGCATCGGCTGGCGCGGCTGCTTGAGCAGGTTCTGCAGCCAGGCCACGGCACGCGCGACCACCAGGTCACCTTCGGCCAGTTCGTCGACCAGGCCGATCTGCAGCGCCTGTTCGGCCGGCACCAGCGAACCGGTGGTCAGCAGGACACCGGCGCGGTGCACGCCCACCGCACGGCGCAGCAGGCGCTGGATGCCCTCCGGTGCGATCAGGCCGACCTGCACTTCGTTCAGGCCGATGGCATACGGTCGCGACGGATCGGCGCTGCGCGCCATGACGCGGTAGTCGCAGCACAGGGCCAGCACGCAGCCACCCGCCGGGGCGTGGCCGGTGATCGCCGCGACCACCGGAATGCGGCTCTCGGCCAGCGTGCGCACGGCGCCAAAGAAGGCGTTCCAGGTGTCCAGCAACTTGTGCTTGTCATCTCCATGCGAGAGCAGGTGCGGCACGTCCATGCCGCCGGTGAAGATGCGCTCGCTGCCCGACAGCACGATGCCGTGCGCGTCTTCGGCCATGGCCAGCTCGATGGCATGGATCAACTGCCGGCACAGTTCGGTGTCCAGTGCGTTGACCGGCGGCCGCGCCAGGCGCAGTTCGCGAATGGGGCCATGGTTGATCACCTCGATGAGCGTCGTCATGCTGCGGTCTCGTTGCGAAGAAGGAACCTGGACGATGATAACCAAACCATTCGTTGGCGTACTGTTGGTTCTGTGTGCGGCCGCAGCATCGGTTTCGGCGGCGGAACCGGCCTGCGTCACGGTGGAGCAGGGCTGGGCGCGGTTGCCACCGAATCCGGCGATGCCGATGACCGCCGGCTACGGCGTGATCCACAACGGCTGCAGCAAGGCGGTGGTGATCACCGGCGCAAGCAGTGCGGTGTTTGGCGATGTGTCGCTGCACGAAACCACCATCGTCGATGGGGTCAGCCGGATGCGCGCGATCGAGCGCCTGCCACTGGCACCGGGCGCGCGTGCCGAGCTCAAGCCCGGTGGCCTGCACCTGATGCTGATGCAGGGCAAGGGCCCGTTGAAGGAAGGCCAGGCGCTGCCGCTGCGGCTGCAGCTGGAAGGCGGTGGCGAAGCGAGTGCGGCGCTGACCGTGCGCAAGGCTGCGCCGTAACGCGTCACCCGTTCCGCCGGGCATGGCCCGGCGCTACCAGTGATGATCCGGCGGTCATGCCTGGGTAGCGCCGGGCCATGCCCGGCGGGATGCTACGTCCAATCGTACGAGAACAGCACCGTGCGGCTCACCGGCTCATACAGCATCACTATCGCGTCGGCGCCGGTGGCGCACCAGTTGTAGCCAGCGACTTCGGCCACGGCGAAGAACTTGTGGCCACCGTGGCGGATGATCGCCAGTTCGGCATCATCTGGAGCATGCCGGTCGTTGGCGGCGTCGGTGAATTCCAGGGTGAAGGCGGCCGGAATATCGGCTGTTTCGATCCAGTTGCCACAGGAAATCCGTCCCCCCAGCGTATCCAGGTAATCGCGCTCGCTGGCCTCACCGTTGCCGTAGCGCGAGTAGCAGGCGAGACGGCCGTGCGCGGCATGGTAGTCGCGGGCCTTGGCGTAGCTCTCGCGCATCTGTGCGATGTGTTCCTGCGCGTGCTTGTCCTGCACCGCGTCGCCGATGAAATAGCCCTCGTTGCCGAGAAAGCGCATCTCGTTGCCGGCGGTCAGTTCGAAGGCGATCCAGTTGGTGCCGGTGAAATCGTTGTGGTGTTCTTCGGTGGTCTCGCCGATGCAGCCGTCATACGGCTCGATCGGGCACAGCATCGTTGCCACCTGGCCGGCCAGTTCCGGGCGCAGCAGGCCGAGGTCGATCTTCAGCAGCGGCAGCAGATGCTGGCCAAGCCAGGCCTGGTCGGCAGGGAAGACGTCGGTGGGGAAGGGGACCATGCCGGGTAGCAGGTCGCGCAGTTCAGTCTGGTGGATCATGTCAGTCCTTTGCACTTGTGCCGGCCATGAATGCCAGCGGCGTGCAGCAAGGATAGACCACCGCTGCACTAATGCGGATGGGGACGTACAGTGGACGCCCCGGGTGGTGCCTTACAGCAGCCCTTCGAAGGTCATGGCCTCCTTCACCGCAGGCCGTTCACTGACTCGCTGCAGAAGTGCCTGGGTAAAGGGCCAGGGGGTGAGATCGATACCAAGATGCCCTGTCCAGTTGACCACTACGAACAGGTAGATGTCGGCAATGGAAATGGACGAGCCCAACAGGTATCTGCGGCCATCGGACAAGCCGGATTCGACAATGTCCAGCTTCCGGTAGAGTCGCTGCTTGGACCGTTCCAGCACTGTATCCGACTCGGGATGGAACAGCGGACCAAATGTCGGGTGTAGTTCGGCGGCGATGTAGACCAGCCATTCGTGCAAGCGCGCCGCGCCGATTGCACTCACCGGAACCGAAAATTCAACACCCGCCACATCGGCAAGGTAGAGAAGGATCGCCGCGCCTTCGGTCAGGACTTCACCGTTGTCCAGCCGCAGCGCGGCAACGTAGCCTTTGGCGTTGATCTTGAGGAAATCCTCGCCGCTTTCGGTGCGCTTGGTGGCGTGGTCGACTCGATCCATATCGAACTCGATTCCCAGTTCGCGCAGCAGGATATGAGCAGCCAGCGAACACGTTCCCGGTGTGTAGTAGAGCTTCATCGTTGTTTCATCGTGGGGGAGGGGCTGGCCAGTATGCTGGCGACTGCAGGGCGCAGGAGCTCCCGGCAGCAACGCGACGCGAGAATCGGGTTTCCAACTGGAAACCACTTGGAGCAAATGACATGGGCTTGAAGGTGCGAAAAAGCCAAGCGCAGGATCCGGGCAGCATCTGTCCGTTGACCAAATGCATGGCACTGTTGGCGGGTGCCTGGACGGCCGAGATCGTGTGGTCGCTGAGCGCGGGGCCACGACGCTTTGGAGAGTTGCGCATCGATCTGGCGCCGGTGACGGCCAAGACATTGACGGCGCGCCTGCGCGACATGCAGCTGAAGGGGATGATCACCCGGCACGAGCGCGATACCTCGCCGCCTTCGATCGAATACGCACTCACCGCCCTGGGGGCGCAACTGTTGCCGGCGATCCACGCCATCGCACGCGTTGGCAATGCACTGAAGTTTGGAGAGCCGGAGGTGGGCTGAGTTCCTGTGCGGAATGGCAAGGAAAAAGCCGCTCGAGAGCGGCTTTTTCCAAGGTGCGGCAGCGTTGCTGTTCAGCTCGACGCGCTGCGGATCGCCTCCGGCAGCGGTGCGCTCTTGCCGGTCTGCGTATCCATCCACACCACCACCACGTTGCCGTCGGAGTACAGCTTCGAGTCGTCCTGCTGGTCGACGATGCGATGGCCGATGGTCACGCTGCTGTTGCCCAGGCGCTCGACGAACAGCTCGACCAGGATGTCGTTGGGCCACACGATCGGCAGCCGGTAGTTGACGTTGGTCGCGGCCACCACCGGTGCGATGCGGTCGGTCATCGACACGCCTTCAACGCCCAGCATCCAGCGCACGCGCGCTTCCTCCAGATAGGAAATGTACTTGGCGTTGTTGACGTGGCCCATGCTGTCCATGTCACGCCAGCGCACGCTGATCGGGATGCGGGCCAGGATCTTGTGTTCGCTGCTCATCAGGCGTCCTTCTTCTTCTTGCTGGCAGTAGCGGTCTTGCTGGACTTGCCGGTGCTCTTGGAAGCCACCGCCTTCTTTGCCGGCTTCTCCGGCTTCACCTTGCGCGGCGGGCGGGCGTCGGGCTTGTTGGCCACGGCGGCGGGCTGCTCCGGGCGTGCGTTGGTGGAGGGCAGCATGCGCGCCAGGAACTGGCCGGTATACGACTGCGGGCAGGCCGCCACGTCTTCCGGCGTGCCGGTCACCAGGATCGTGCCACCGCGGTGGCCGCCTTCCGGGCCAAGATCGACGATCCAGTCGGCGGTCTTGATCACATCGAGGTTGTGCTCGATCACCACCACCGTGTTGCCTTCGTCGCGCAGCTTGTGCAGCACGCCCAGCAGCGCTTCGATGTCGTGGAAGTGCAGGCCGGTAGTCGGCTCGTCCAGGATGTACAGGGTGCGGCCGGTATCGCGGCGCGACAGTTCCTTGGACAGCTTCACGCGCTGCGCTTCACCGCCGGACAGCGTGGTCGCGCTCTGGCCCAGCTTGATGTAGCTCAGGCCGACGTCGACCAGCGTTTCCAGCTTGCGCGCGATCGACGGCACCGGCTCGAACAGCTTCAGTGCATCCTCGACGGTCATTTCCAGCACGTCGTTGATGTTGAAGCCCTTGTACAGGATCTCCAGCGTCTCGCGGTTGTAGCGCTTGCCATGGCACACATCGCAGGGCACGTACACGTCCGGCAGGAAGTGCATCTCAACCTTGATCAGGCCGTCGCCCTGGCAGGCCTCGCAGCGGCCACCGCGCACGTTGAAGCTGAAGCGGCCCGGCGAGTAGCCGCGCGCACGCGCCTCGGGAACCTGTGCGAACAATTCGCGCAGGGGGGTGAACAGGCCGGTGTAGGTGGCCGGGTTCGAACGCGGGGTGCGGCCGATCGGCGACTGGTCGATGTCCACCACCTTGTCGAACAGGTCCAGGCCATCGATCTCCTTGTAGGGAGCGATCGGGTGCGAGGCGCCGTTGATCTCGTTGGCGGCCAGCGAGAACAGGGTGTCGTTGATCAGGGTCGACTTGCCCGAGCCGGACACGCCGGTCACGCAGGTCAGCAGGCCCGACGGAATCGCCAGGTCCACGCCCTTCAGGTTGTTGCCGGTCGCCCCGCGAAGGTGCAGGGTCATCTTCGGGTTCGGCGTGTGCCGGCGCGCCGGGATCTCGATCGCGCGCTTGCCCGACAGGTACTGGCCGGTCAGCGAGCGCGGGGCTTCCAGGATGTCCTGCAGGGTGCCCTGGCCGACGATCTCTCCGCCATGCACGCCCGCGCCCGGGCCGATGTCCAGCACATAGTCGGCCAGGCGGATCGCATCCTCGTCGTGCTCGACCACGATCACCGTGTTGCCCAGGTCACGCAGGCGGGTGAGGGTGCCGAGCAGGCGTTCGTTGTCGCGCTGGTGCAGGCCGATCGACGGCTCGTCGAGCACGTACATTACGCCGACCAGGCCGGCGCCGATCTGGCTGGCCAGGCGGATGCGCTGCGCCTCGCCACCGGACAGGGTGTCGGCCTTGCGCTCCAGGGTCAGGTAATCCAGGCCGACATCGACCAGGAAGCCGAGGCGTTCGCCGATCTCCTTGACGATCTTCGTGGCGATCTCGCCGCGCCAGCCCGGCAGGCTCAGTTCGCTGAAGAACTTCAGTGCCTCGTCGATCGGCAGCACCACCAGCTCCGGTAGCGGACGATCGGCCACGAACACGTTGCGTGCCGCCTTGTTCAGGCGCGCGCCGTTACATTCCGGGCACGGTTGTTCGCTGATGTACTTGGACAGCTCCTCGCGCACCGCCGGTGACTCGGTTTCCTTGTAGCGGCGTTCGAGGTTGGGAATGATGCCCTCGAAGCGGTGCTTGCGCTGGGTGCGGCCACCGGCTTCGGTGAAGTAGGTAAAGGTGATCGTTTCGTCGCCGCTGCCGTACAGCACGGCCTGCTGCACCTTGGCCGACAGCGAGTTCCACGCGGCGTCCACGTCGAACTTGTAGTGCTTGGCCAGCGAGGCGATCAGCTGGAAGTAGTAGGCGTTGCGACGGTCCCAGCCACGCACCGCACCAGCGGCCAGCGACAGCTCCGGGTGCACCACCACGCGCGAAGGGTCGAAGAACTCGGCGATGCCCAGGCCATCGCAGCCGGGACAGGCACCCATCGGTGCGTTGAACGAGAACAGACGCGGTTCCAGCTCCGGCAGCGAGTAGTCGCAGACCGGGCAGGAGTACTTGGAGGAGAACAGTGCCGGCGTGGCGTCGGCGGTGTCCAGGCTCTGCACCGAGGCCATGCCATCGCCGAGCTTCAGCGCGGTCTCGAAGCTCTCGGCCAGGCGCTGCTTGATGTCCTCGCGCGGGCGGAAGCGGTCGATCACCGCCTCGATGGTGTGCTTCTGGCGCAGCGCCAGCGGCGGCACCGCATCGATTTCATGCAGCTCGCCGTCCACGCGCACACGCACGAAGCCCTGCGCGCGCAGCTGGTCGAACACCTGGGCGTGTTCGCCCTTGCGGTCGCGGATGACCGGGGCCAGCAGCATGTAGCGCTGTTCCGGGTCCAGGGTCAGTACCTGATCGACCATCTGGCTGACCGTCTGCGCTTCCAGCGGATAGCCGTGGTCCGGGCAGCGCGGAGTGCCGACGCGGGCGTACAGCAGGCGCAGGTAGTCGTAGATCTCGGTGATGGTGCCGACCGTCGAACGCGGGTTGTGCGAGGTCGACTTCTGCTCGATCGAGATGGCCGGAGACAGGCCTTCGATGTGGTCCAGGTCCGGCTTTTCCATCACGCTCAGGAACTGGCGCGCATAGGCCGACAGCGATTCGACGTAGCGGCGCTGGCCTTCTGCATAGATGGTGTCGAACGCCAGCGAGGACTTGCCCGAACCGGACAGGCCGGTGATCACGATCAGCTTGTCGCGGGGCAGGTCGAGGTCGAGGTTCTTCAGATTGTGCGTCCGCGCGCCGCGGATGCGGATGAAATCCATCGCCATGGGGGATCCGGTTGTGGGGGCGTTGGCTGGGTGCCGGGCCAGCAGGGAACGGCAATCGGTCAGCCTACCGAGGTGACCAGATGGGGGCAATGGGCGACAATGCCAGCCCGATGTCTCACCTGATGAGACAGGCCGACAGCTTTGTGTAGAGCCGGGCCATGCCCGGCTGCCTGGGCCCCGGACCGTTCAGCCGGGCATGGCTCGGCCCTACAGGGCCGGCCCCGGGCTGTGCAGGGGTTGACTTGACCCGCGCCCGCTGATCTGCGTACAATTCCGCTCCTGTCCGCCCTCGATGGCGGCAGCTCAGACCACAATAACTACAGAGGAAGGCCTGGTCATGTACGCAGTACTGGTCACCGGCGGTAAGCAATACCGCGTGGCGCAGGGCGAAAAGCTCCGCATTGAAAAGCTCGAAGTCGAAGTCGGCAGCGAGATCAAGTTTGACAACATCCTGATGCTGGGTGACAGCGACGGCGTGAAGCTGGGCGATGCGCTGAAGGGCGCTGCCGTCACCGCCAAGGTCCTGTCCCAGGGTCGTGCTGACAAGGTCCGGATCATCAAGTTCCGTCGCCGCAAGCACCACATGAAGCGTCAGGGTCACCGTCAGTACTACACCGAAATCGAGATCACCGGCATCGCCGGCTAAGCATCAGGAGAAGCAGTCATGGCACATAAAAAGGGCGTAGGCTCCTCGCGCAACGGTCGCGACTCCAACCCGAAGTACCTGGGCGTCAAGATCTTCGGCGGCCAGGCCATCGAAGCCGGCAACATCATCGTGCGTCAGCGCGGCACCCAGTTCCATCCGGGTTCGGGCGTTGGCCTGGGCCGTGACCACACCCTGTTCGCCCTCGTGGACGGCAAGGTGGAGTTCTCGGTCAAGGGCGCCAAGAAGCGCCGCACCGTCAGCATCGTCTCGGCCGACGCCTGATCCAGGCATCGCCGGCACCCGTGCCCCGGCATGGGAGTGCTGCATGAAGAGCCCCGCTTCGGCGGGGCTTTTCGTTAGAGTTGAAGCAAGACCGGCTTGGCCGGGTTACCGGCCCGCGGCCGGCATGACATTCAAGGTGGCGGCCAGCAGGCCGCGCCCATCGCAGGCATCGAAACAATGAAACTGGTAGACGAAGCAGAAATCGAAGTGTTCGCCGGCAACGGCGGCAACGGCTGCATTGGCTTCCGTCGCGAGAAGTTCATTCCGCTCGGCGGCCCGGACGGCGGCGACGGCGGTGCGGGCGGCAGCGTTTACATCCGCGCCGACGAAAACCTGAACACCCTGGTCGACTTCCGCCATGAGCGCATCTTCAAGGCGCAGCGTGGCGAGAACGGCATGGGGCGCCAGGCCTATGGCAAGGGCGGCGAAGACCTGACCATCACCGTGCCGGTCGGCACCGTGGTGATCAACGTCGCCACCGATGAAGTCATCGGCGACCTGACCCAGCACGGCGATCGCCTGCTGGTGGCCAAGGGCGGCCGCGGTGGCCTGGGCAACATGCACTTCAAGAGCTCGACCAATCGCTCGCCGCGCCAGGCGCTGCCGGGCGAGCCGGGTGAGGAGCGCACGCTGAAGCTGGAGCTGAAGCTGCTGGCCGACGTCGGCCTGCTGGGCTTCCCCAATGCCGGCAAGAGCACCCTGATCCGTGCCGTTTCGGCTGCAACGCCGAAGGTGGCCGATTACCCGTTCACCACGCTGTACCCGAACCTGGGCGTGGTGAAGGTGGAGAACCACCGCAGCTTCGTGATCGCCGACATTCCGGGCCTGATCGAAGGCGCTGCGGACGGCGCCGGCCTGGGTGCGCAGTTCCTGCGCCACCTGCAGCGCACCCGCCTGCTGCTGCACCTGGTGGACATCTCGCCGATGGAAGGCGGCGTGGAGGGGATTTCGCCGGTGGAGCAGGTGCGTGCGATCGAACGCGAGCTGGAGAAGCACGATCCGGAGCTGCTGAACAAGCCGCGCTGGCTGGTGCTGAACAAGGCTGACCTGATGTTCGAAGACGAGGCGAAGGCCGCGGCCGAGCAGATCGTCGCCGAGCTGGGCTGGAAGGAGCCGTGGTTCCTGGTCTCGGCGCTGGGCCGCGAAGGCACCTTCCCGATCATGAGCCGGATCATGGCGTTCTTCGATCGCCAGAAGGAAGACGAGCTGGAAGCCCGCAACGCGCAGTGATGCCGTTGTGGTTCCGTGCAAAAACCCGGCTTCGGCCGGGTTTTTTGTTGGGACTGCTTTTTCTGTAGAGCCGAGCCATGCTCGGCTTTCCGCGCAGACGGCAGCCGAGCATGGGCTCGGCTCTACATAAGCTGGATCGCAGGCAACAAAAAACCCGGCCGAGGCCGGGCTTTTGTCTGCAGCCCAAGCCCCGAAGGGCAGGGCGGCAACGCCGGATCAGGCGGCCTTGAGGGCCTTGATGCGGTCGTTCAGGCGGCTCTTATGGCGAGCAGCCTTGTTCTTGTGGATCAGGCCACGCGCGCTGAAGCGATCCAGGATCGGCTGGGCAACGGCGAAGGCGGCTTCGGCGCCGGCGGCATCGTTGGCGTCCAGCGCCTTGATCACTTTCTTGACAGCGGTGCGCAGCATCGAGCGCTGAGCCACGTTGCGCGCGTTGCGCACGACGGTCTGCTTGGCGCGCTTCTTGGCGGACTTGATATTGGCCACGGTGGTGGTTTCCTGAAAAAATCGGTGTTATGGGAACAGCAAGCTAGCTAGTATGATGGCCCGAGAAATGCACGTCAAGTCGATTGTCAAGAGGGACGCTGAGTGAGTTCACCGAAGATGTTGCGAGGCCTGCTGTCGTTCAGCAGCATGACCATGGTCTCGCGGGTGCTCGGACTTGTCCGGGACCAGGTGATCACCACCACGTTCGGCACCAATGCGGTCACCGATGCGTTCTGGGTTGCCTTCAGGGTACCCAATTTCCTGCGCCGGTTGTTCGCCGAAGGCTCTTTCGCCACCGCTTTCGTGCCGGTGTTCACGGAAGTGAAGGAAACCCGCAGCCACGCCGAACTGCGTGAGTTGATGGCCCGCACCGCCGGTACCCTGGGTGGGGTGCTGATGCTGGTCACCGCCGTGGCGCTGATCTTCGCACCGCAGCTGGCCTCGGTCTTCTCAAGCGGCGTTGATACCGACCCGGTGAAGCAGGGCCTGCTGATCGACCTGTTCCGCCTGACCTTCCCGTTCCTGTTGTTCGTCTCGCTCACCGCGCTGGCCGGCGGTGCGCTGAACAGCTTCCAGCGATTCGCCATGCCGGCGCTGACCCCGGTCATCCTCAACCTGTGCATGATCGCCGGTGCGCTGTGGCTGGCCCCGCGGCTGGGCGGCACTCCAGAGAAGCAGATCCTGGCACTGGGCTGGGCGGTACTGGCGGCCGGCATCCTGCAACTGCTGTTCCAGCTGCCCTCACTGAAGGGCATCAACCTGCTGACCCTGCCGCGCTGGGGCTGGAGCCACCCGGGCGTGCGCAAGGTGATGACGCTGATGGTGCCGACCCTGTTCGGCTCGTCGGTGGCGCAGATCAACCTGCTGCTGGACACCGTCATCGCGGCCAAGCTGACCGATGGCTCGCAGTCCTGGCTTTCGCTGGCCGACCGCTTCCTGGAGCTGCCGCTGGGCGTGTTCGGCGTGGCGCTGGGCACGGTGATCCTGCCGGCGCTGGCCCGCCACCACGTGAGTACTGACCGCGAGGGCTTCTCGCGCTCGCTGGACTGGGGCCTGCGCATGACCCTGCTGATCTCGGTGCCGGCCATGCTGGGCCTGCTGCTGCTGGCCGAGCCGCTGATCGCGACCATCTTCCAGCATGGCCAGTTCAGCGCCTTCGACACCCGCATGACCGCGCTGTCGGTGTACGGCCTGAGCTTCGGCCTGCCGGCGTTCGCCCTGTTGAAAGTGGTGCTGCCGGCGTTCTACGCCCGCCAGGACACCAAGACGCCGGTCCGTGCCGGTGTGGCCGCGCTGGTGGCCAACATGGTGTTCAACTTCGCGCTGCTGGCCGTGCTGTACCAGGTGATGGTGCCCGATGAGCTGAAAGCGCAGGGCGTAATGGCGGCCATCGGCAAGCAGCCGGGCCTGCACCTGGCGCTGGGCATTGCCAGCGCACTGTCCAGTTACCTGAACCTGGGCCTGTTGTGGTACTGGCTGGGCAAGACCGACGTCTACCAGCGCCGGCCGGGCTGGGGCGGCTATCTGCTGCGCCTGCTGCTGGCCTGTGCGGCCATGGTTGGTGTGCTGCTGGCCCTGTTGCACTGGCTGCCAGCGTTCTCCGCGATGGGTGTCTGGGAGCGGATCGGCAGCCTGTCGCTGCTGGTCGGCGGTGGCGGTGCGACCTACGCGGTGGCCATGCTGGCGATGGGCTTCCGCCCGCGCGACCTGCGTGGGCATTGATCGCGGCCCGTGGCGGCTATACTTCAGGGTTACACCATTGAAACGGCGGCCCCGGTCGGGCCGGAACGAGAGTTGATGAGCAGGCTGTTCAGAAGCGTCGAGGGCGGGGAGCTGTTCCCGAACGGAAGCGTGGTCTGTATCGGTGCATTCGACGGCCTCCACCTGGGTCATCGTGCGCTGGTCCGCCACGCGGTTGCCCGCGCGCGCGCCTTGGGCGTGGCCGCGGTGGCCGTGGCGTTCGAGCCGCTGCCGCGTGAATTCTTCGCCCAGGGCACGCCGCCGCCGCGGCTGACCCTGGCCCGCAGCAAGGTCGAGATCCTGCGCGAGCTCGGTGTCGATGCGATCGGCCTGCTGCGTTTCGACGCGGCAATGGCGGCGATGCCGGCCGAGACCTTCGTGCACCAGCTGCTTGTCAATCGCCTGAGTGCGCGTGAGGTCTGGATCGGGCCGGAGTTCTGCTTCGGCAACCGCCGTCGCGGCGACCTGGCCCTGCTGCAGAAGATGGGCGCCGAACTGGGCTTTACCGCGGGTGAAATCGAAGCGGTCGACCTGCATGGCGAGCGCATCTCCAGCACCCGCATCCGCCAGCTGCTGCAGGAGGGCGACTTCGCCCGCGCCAACGATCTGCTGGGCCGACCGTACGCGATCAGCGGCCGGGTGGTGCGCGGGCGCCAGCTCGGCCGTACGCTGGGCTTCCCCACCGCCAACCTGCGTTTCCCGAAGACCCCTGCGCTGTCGGGCATCTACGCGACCTGGGTGCACGGCGTGTTCGACCAGCCGTGGCCGTCGGTGTCCAGCTTCGGCACGCGGCCGACGGTGGAGGGCGTGGAGCCGCTGCTGGAAGCCCACCTGTTCGATTTCCAGGGCGACCTGTACGGTCGACACATCGAAGTGGAATTCGTCGCCAAGCTGCGCGACGAAGAGAAATTCAATGATCTGGCGGCCCTGACCGACCAGATGCACCGCGACGCCGAACAGGCGCGCGCCATCCTTTCCGAACATAGATTGCGAGCCACTGCGTGAGCCAGGACTACAAGACCACCCTGAACCTGCCAGCCACCGAATTCCCGATGCGCGGCGACCTGCCCAAGCGCGAGCCGGGCATTCTGGCGCAGTGGGAAGCGCAGGGGCTCTACCAGCAGCTGCGCGACAACGCCGCCGGCCGCCCTCTGTTCGTGCTGCACGATGGCCCGCCGTACGCCAACGGCCGCATCCACCTCGGCCACGCGGTCAACAAGATCCTGAAGGACATCATCGTCAAGTCGCGCTACCTGGCCGGCTTCGATGCGCCCTACGTGCCGGGCTGGGACTGCCATGGCCTGCCGATCGAGATCGCGGTCGAAAAGAAGTGGGGCAAGGTCGGCACCAAGCTCGACGCCGTTGAATTCCGCCAGAAGTGCCGCGAGTTCGCCGAAGAGCAGATCAACATCCAGCGCGTGGACTTCAAGCGCCTGGGTGTGACCGGCGACTGGGACAACCCGTACAAGACCCTGAGCTTCGACTTCGAAGCCAACGAGATCCGTGCGCTGGCCAAGGTCGTGGCCAATGGCCACCTGGTCCGCGGCGCCAAGCCGGTGTACTGGTGCTTCGACTGTGGCTCGGCGCTGGCCGAGGCCGAGATCGAGTACCAGGAAAAGGAATCGCCGGCGATCGACGTGGCCTACGCCGCGCGTGATGCGCAGGCCATCGGCCAGGCGTTCGGCGTGAGCGTGCCGGCCGACGTCGAAGTGGCGGTGCCGATCTGGACCACCACCCCGTGGACGCTGCCGGCCTCGCTGGCGGTATCACTTGGTGCGGAGATCAACTACATCCTGGCCGAAGGCCCGGCGCACAACGGCAAGCGCCGTTGGCTGGTGCTGGCTGCCGCGCTGGCCGAGCGCGCACTGCAGCGCTACGGCGTGGACGAAGTGGTGCTGCACGGTGAAACCACCGGCGCGGCGCTGGAAAACCAGCTCCTGGCGCATCCGTTCTACCCGGAACGCGGGATCCTGGTGCTCAACGGCGACCATGTGTCCGACGAGGACGGTACCGGTGCGGTGCATACCGCCCCCGGCCATGGCCAGGAAGACTTCGTGGTCAGCCAGAAGTACGGCCTGCTGGACAAGTACAACGCCGGCCAGGTGACCCCGATCGACGGCCGTGGCGTGTACCTGGAATCGACCCCGCCGGCCGGTGACGTGGTGCTGGCTGGCCAGCACCTGTGGAAGGCGCAGGAGGCCATCGTCGGCGTGCTGCGCGACAACGGTTCGCTGCTGGCGTTCCATCCGATCCGCCACAGCTACCCGCACTGCTGGCGCCACAAGACGCCGGTGGTGTTCCGCGCCACTCCGCAGTGGTTCATCTCGATGGACAAGGCCAACCTGCGCAACGATGCGCTGGCCGCCATCGACACCGTCGGCTGGTTCCCGACCTGGGGCAAGGCGCGCATCCAGAGCATGGTCGACGGTCGTCCGGACTGGACCATCTCGCGCCAGCGCACCTGGGGTGTGCCGATCGCACTGTTCACCCATCGCCATACCGGCGAGATCCACCCGCGTTCGGTGGAACTGATGCAGCAGGTCGCCGACCGCGTCGAAGCCGAGGGCATCGACGTGTGGTATTCGCTGGATGCTGCCGAACTGCTGGGTGCCGAAGCGGCCGACTACGAGAAGGTCACCGACATCCTCGACGTCTGGTTCGATTCGGGCGTGACTCATGAGGGCGTGCTCGCCGCGCGTGGCTTCGGCAAGCCGGCCGATCTGTACCTGGAAGGTTCCGACCAGCACCGTGGCTGGTTCCAGTCTTCGCTGCTGACCGGCGTGGCGATCGACAAGCGCGCCCCGTACAAGCAGTGCCTGACCCACGGCTTCACCGTGGACGAGCACGGCCGCAAGATGTCCAAGTCGCTGGGCAACGGCATCGAGCCGCAGGACATCATGAACAAGCTGGGCGCGGACATTCTGCGCCTGTGGATCGCCTCGGCCGACTACAGCAACGAGATGTCGCTGTCGCAGGAGATCCTCAAGCGTAACGCCGACGCCTACCGTCGCCTGCGCAACACCGCACGCTTCCTGCTCGGCAACCTGGACGGTTTCGATCCGGCCCAGCACCTGCAGCCGCTGGATCAGATGGTCGCGCTGGACCGTTGGATCGTGCATCGCGCGTGGGAGCTGCAGGAGAAGATCAAGGCGGCCTACGACGGCTACAACATGGCCGAGATCGTGCAGCTGCTGCTGAACTTCTGCAGCGTGGACCTGGGCTCGCTGTACCTGGATGTGACCAAGGACCGCCTGTACACGATGCCGACCGATTCGCACGGTCGCCGTTCGGCGCAGAGCGCGATGTACCACATCGCCGAAGCGTTCACCCGCTGGGTCGCACCGATCCTGACCTTCACCGCCGACGAGCTGTGGGGCTACCTGCCGGGCGAGCACGCCGGCCACGTGCTGTTCACCACCTGGTACGACGGCCTGGCGCCGCTGCCGGCCGATGCGCAGCTCAACGCCGCCGATTTCGACCAGCTGCTGGCTGTGCGCGAGCAGGTGGCCAAGGTGCTGGAACCGATGCGCGCCAACGGTGCCATCGGTGCCGCGCTGGAAGCGGAAATCACCATCGCCGCCAGCGAAGAGCAGGCCGCGCGCTGGCAGCCGCTGGCCGATGAACTGCGTTTCCTGTTCATCAGTGGTGACGTGCAGGTGCGTCCGGCGACCACCGACGAGGTGTTCGTCAGCGCCCAGCCGACCACCAAGGCCAAGTGCGTGCGTTGCTGGCACCACCGCGCCGACGTCGGCAGCAATGCCGATCATCCGGAGCTGTGCGGTCGCTGCGTGAGCAACATCACCGGTTCCGGTGAAGTGCGGAGCTGGTTCTGATGGCCGCGCCCCGTCCACATCCGAACGCCCTGGTCTGGCTGCTGCTGTCGGCGGCCATCATCGGCCTGGACCAGTGGTCCAAGGCCTGGGTCCTGTCGAGCCTGCCGGAGTTCCAGCCGGTGGTGGTCATCGATGGCTTCTGGAACTGGTACCGCACCTACAACACCGGTGCGGCGTTCAGTTTCCTGAGCGACGCCGGTGGCTGGCAGAAGCACTTCTTCACCGTGCTGGCGATCGTCATCAGCGGCCTGATGGCCTGGTGGCTGCGCGGTACCGCCCGTGGCAACTGGAAGGCGGCCGTGCCGTATGCGCTGATCATCGGCGGCGCGATCGGCAACGTGATCGACCGCCAGGTGCATGGTCATGTGGTCGATTTCATCCAGTGGTACGTGGGCAGCTACACCTGGCCCTCGTTCAACATCGCCGATTCGGCCATCGTGGTGGGTGCCATCGGCATCGCCCTGTTTGGCCTGTTCGACGGCAAGTCCGCCAAAAAGGCGGATAATGCCAATCCGAAACCGTAAGCCGGCCGCTGCCGGGAGATTGAACTGATGGATGTGCTGCTCGCCAACCCGCGTGGTTTCTGTGCCGGTGTCGATCGTGCGATCGAGATCGTCAAGCGCGCGATCGAAACGCTGGGCGCGCCCATCTACGTCCGCCATGAAGTGGTGCACAACCGTTTCGTGGTCGACGACCTGAAGCAGCGCGGCGCGATCTTCGTCGAAGAACTCGATGAAGTGCCGGACAACAACACAGTCATTTTCAGCGCCCATGGCGTGTCCCAGGCCGTGCGCCAGGAAGCCGATCGCCGTGGCCTGAAGGTGTTCGACGCCACCTGCCCGCTGGTGACCAAGGTGCACTTCGAGGTCGCCCGCCACTGCCGTGCCGGCCGTGACGTGGTGCTGATCGGCCACGCGGGTCACCCGGAAGTGGAAGGCACCATGGGCCAGTGGAACCGCGAAGCCGGCACCGGCCAGATCTACCTGGTGGAGGACGTGGAACAGGTTGCCACGCTGCACATCAACCAGCCGGAAAACTTCGCCTACACCACCCAGACCACGCTGTCGGTGGACGACACGCGCGGCATCATCGATGCATTGCGCGAGCGCTTCCCGGCGATGCAGGGCCCGAAGAACGACGACATCTGCTACGCCACGCAGAACCGCCAGGACGCCGTGCGCGACCTGGCCAAGCGCTGCGACCTGGTGCTGGTGGTCGGTTCGCCGAACAGCTCCAACTCCAACCGTCTGAGCGAGCTGGCCCGCCGTGAGGGCGTGGAGTCGTACCTGATCGACGGCGCGCACGAGATCGATCCGGCGTGGGTGGCAGGCAAGCAGCACATCGGCGTGACCGCAGGTGCCTCGGCGCCGCAGGTGCTGGTCGACGGCGTGCTCGCGCGCCTGGCCGAGCTGGGCGCCAGCGGCGTGGGCGAACTGGACGGCGAACCGGAATCGATGGTGTTCGCGCTGCCGAAGGAACTGCGGTTGCGGTTGGTCGACTGACCGCGGAAGCGCCTCATCCACGCATGGCGTGGATCTACTGAAACTGCTCTGGCGGGTGCGAACCTGGGTTCGCACGCTTTTTCGCATGCAAGGATGGGCGGCCTGCCCATGACCTTTGGCCATGGGGCGGGGCACCTTACAGGCCTAGCATCGGAAGATTCTCCGTTGTTGGAAGTTGCCCGATGAAGACCCGAGCCTTGGCGATGTCGTTGCTGTTCGCGCTGGCGGCCACGCCTGCACTGGCGCAGACCTCGCCACCGGCGAACGCGGCGGCTGCCGGCCTGCTGCGCATCGAGGTCGACGCGCGCGATCTGGCCCGTCGCATCTTCAAGGTGACCGCCACGGTGCCGGCCAAACCCGGCCCGATGACCCTGCTGTACCCGCAGTGGATTCCCGGCAACCATTCGCCCACCGGCCCGATCGATAAATTGGCCGGCCTGCGCGTTACCGCCAACGGCAAGCCGCTGGCCTGGCAGCGCGATCAGTACAACGTCTATGCGTTCAAGGTGAACGTGCCGGAGGGCGCCAGCGAGATCGTCGCCCACTTCGACTTCCTGTCCTCGCAGGGCGGCAGCCAGGGCCGGGTGGTGATGACCCCGGAGATGCTCAACCTGCAGTGGAATGCCAATTCGCTGTATCCGGCCGGCGTCGATGCGCGCCAGCTGCAGGCGCAGGCCAGCGTGACCCTGCCCAAGGGCTGGTCATTCGCCACTGCGCTGGAAACCGCGCGCCGCGACGGCGACACCGTGGTGTTCAAGCCGATCTCCTACGACCACCTGGTCGATTCGCCGCTGTTTGCCGGCGAGCACTATCAGCGCATCGATCTCGATCCGGGCGCGAAGGTACCGGTGTACCTCAATGTGTTTGCCGACGACGCCAAGTCGCTGAAGCCGAGCGAGGCGCAGATCACGATGCACCGCGCGCTGGTGCAGCAGGCCGACAAGCTCTACGGTGCGCGCCACTACAACCACTATGAGTTCCTGCTGGCATTGACCGACCGCCTCGGTGGCATCGGCCTGGAGCATCACCGTTCCAGCGAGAACAGTGCCGATCCGGGCTACTTCACCGAGTGGGACAGCAACGCGTGGATGCGTGACCTGCTGCCGCACGAGTACACCCATTCCTGGAACGGCAAGTACCGTCGCGGCGCCGACCTGGCCACCGCCAACTTCAACGTGCCCATGGGCGACAGCCTGCTGTGGGTGTACGAAGGGCAGACCCAGTTCTGGGGGCAGGTGCTGGCAGCACGCTCGGGGTTGTGGTCGGCTGCGCAGGCGCGCGACATGCTGGCCAATGTGGCCGCGACCTATGACCGTGGCCGCCCGGGCCTGGCCTGGCGTCCGCTGCAGGACACCACCAATGACCCGACCATCGCCCAGCGTCGCACGCTGCCGTATCGCAACTACCAGATGAGCGAGGACTACTACTCCGGCGGCCAGATGCTGTGGCTGGAAGTGGAGGGCAAGCTGCGCGAACTGAGCGGCAACCGCCGCAGCTTGGACGACTTCGCGCGCGCCTTTTTCGGCGTCGGCAATGGCGACTGGGACGTCAATCCGTACACCTTCAATGACGTGGTCGCGACCTTGAACGGCATCGCGCCGTACGACTGGGCCACGTTCCTGCGCGGGCGCCTGGACGGCCACGGTTCGTTGACTGGCGGCCTGGAGCTGGCGGGTTGGAAGCTGGTCTACCGCGATACCCCGAACGATGCCTACAAGGCGCAGGAGAAGCGCGCGAAGGCGGCGCTGCTGGCGTACTCGCTGGGTGCGACCGTGCTCGACAACGGCACGGTCGGTGATGTGATCTGGGACAGCCCGGCCTTCAACGCCGGTCTTGCACCTGGCATGAAGGTGATCGCGGTGGGCGGGCGCGAGTACAGCAGCCAGCGCTTGAAGGACGCGGTGGCTGCGGCAGCGAAGGACAAGGCGCCGATCATGTTGCTGGTGAAGCAGTTCGACCGCATTGAAACCATGAGCATCGCTTACCACGGTGGCCTGCAGTACCCGGTGCTGGAGCGCATCACCGGCAAGCCCGACCGCCTTGCAGATCTGTGGAAGGCGCGATGAAGTCGCGCGCCCGCGATGGCGTGGTCCTGTTGATGGCGATCCTCGCCATCGTCGGCGCGTTCCTGCACGGCGATGGGCGATGGCTGCACTGGCTGGCCAAGCCCGCGACCACGCTGCTGATCGCGGCCATAGCCTGGCGTGTGCATGATCCGGCGCAGCCGTTCTACCGCCGTGCGGTGCTGGCCGGCATGCTGCTTTCGTGCGTGGGCGACATCGCGCTGATGCTGCCGATGGATGCGTTCGTGCCGGGACTGGTCGCGTTCCTGCTGGCGCATGTCTGCTACATCGTCGCCTTCCGCGATGGCCTGCGTGCCGGGCGCGGGCTGTTCGGCGCCGCTGTGCTGCTGGGTGCATTTGCCGTGCTCAACGTGATGGGCCTGTGGCCGCACCTGCCGGTGCCGATGCGTGTGCCGGTGCTGGCCTACGTGGTGGTGCTGGCGTCGATGGCGGTGCTGGCCCTGGCACGGCAGTGGCGCAGCCCGCAGCCCGATGCCGTGGACGCCCGAAGCGCCCGCTGGGCCGCGGCAGGTGCATTGCTGTTCGTGGCCAGCGATTCCCTGCTGGCCTGGGACCGCTTCGCCGTTGGCCTGCCGTTGGCCAGCCTGCTGGTGTTGTCCACCTACTACGGCGCGCAGTACGCCATCGCCCGCTCGGTGAAATAGAAAAAGGGGACGGAGGGGATTAAGTCGCAATCCGCACCAAGGCACATACGACTTAATCCCCTCCGTCCCCTTTTTGTGTGGCCTATCGGCGGTGCACGCCGCGCAGGGTGCCCTGCGCATCGAACTGCAGGCGCACGGATTCGCGGTCACCGGCGACGTCATCCGGCAGCCACACCAGCTTGCCGCCCTTGCGTACGATCACATACACGTGGCCGACTTCGGATGCGGGGTTCTGCAGGGCATTGCGTTGTTCCTGCAATGCCTGCGCCACGCGCGGCACGGCCTCGAAATCGATGCTGGCCAGGGATGTGCTGCTGCGCTGCAGGCTGATGGTCGGCGCGAACTGCTGCGGGTTCACCGGATTGCCCTTGCGCCACTGGCCACGTTCAAAGTGATAGCTGTCAACGTGGCCCGGCTGTTGCGGATCGACCAGATCCAGGTTGATGCGGCCATCGTCGTAGAAGTGGATGCTGTGGAAGACCGTCAGCCGCTGACCGGCCAGTGCCGGCAGCTGCTCCAGTGCCTGACGGGCAGCCAGCAGGTAGTCCGCATCGAACAGGCGATTGTTGCGCTCGGGCGCCGCAGCGGTACTCGCCGCGGGGAAGGGCGCCGGGGACGGCACAAGCGATACGGGTTGTTCGCGCGGCAACTGTGACGAGACGGAGGGTGGCAACCGGTCCGGCTGTACCGAATGCCCCAGCGTTTCGCTGATGGTCTGCACTGCGCCGCCGGCAATGGCCGCGCCCGCCAGAACCAGCAGCACTACCAGGAACACCGTGCGGGTGGAGGGCGGCTGTTTCATATTCCCTCCAGCCGCACGTTGCTGCGGTCATCCGGGTCGTACAGCAGCGTCACGTGCTCGCGCGGGATGTTGGCCAGTTCAATCAGCGGGATGAAGCGGCGCACGCGGGCCTGTTGCACGCTGCCTTCGCGGTCGATGTATTCCAGCTGGAACTCCACCTGCGGCTGTTCGTTGAGGTAGGTGCCGGTCTGACGCACCTTCAACACCCGGGCCTCAACGCCGATGCCGCGATACTTCAGCGAATCGCCGCGGGCATCGGCGTGCAGCAGGCGGCCGAGCAGGCGCAGGCCCAGCGCATAGCCACATAGCACCAGCGGGCACACCAGCAGCGGGTGACCGAACGACAGGAAGGTCCAGCCCAGTCCCTCGTTCTGCAGCCGGTAGGCCAACACATAGGCAGCGGTAACGGCTGCGATGCCGAGTGCTGCACCGATGCCACGCCGCCACAGGCTGGCAACATTCAGTTCGGGCTGGGCGCCGTCCAGCACGATGTTGGGGAATGCCCCGGGCGTCCGGCCCAGGCGCGCATCGATGTGCCTGCCCACCTCGAAGCGATGCAGCTGGGGTTTGCTGTCGACCACCAGCATCTGTTCGCGGATCGGCGTACCGGACAGGTTCTTGAAGGACAACTGCAGTTTCCACTGCGCGAAGCCGCGCACCTGCACGCCGGTCTGTTCGGCCTGTTCGATCAGCGCACTGCGCGGTTCACCGTCGGCCAGGATCGACTGCACCCGGTGCAGTGCGCGCAGTGGCCCCAGCAGCAGGTAGTGCAGGAAGGCGAACAGCAGCGTCAGCCACAAGGCCATCGACAGTGCGAGCAGCAACAGTGCCGGCCACGGCGCGCTGCGGTCGACCAACGCCACCGGCCACGAGGTGCCGAAATAGAGAATGCAGGGAAAAGGCAACGCGAAGAACAGCAGGAACGCGCCCCAGAACCAGAGATAGGCTTTCATGGGGGAAGGGGACCGCGGTGGAACAGGGCGCGTAGATTACTACGCTTCAGCGGAACTGCAGGGTAAGCAGGTAGTAGCGGCCGAGCGGATCGTCCAGCCCCGGCATCTGCCCGCCATTGCCGACCAGATAGTTCACCGGTTGCGCATCGAGCACATTGTGCACGTCCAGTGCTGCGACGATGCGTGGGCCGAGGCGGCGTGCCAGGTGCAGGTTCCAGCGCAGCTGGCGTGGATTCATGCAGTGGTTCTGTTCGACCTGATCCTGCGGGCACTCGGCCCCGGGCAGCCAGGCACGGGTGCGACCGACCTGGTTGCCGCGCAGGGCGATGTCCCAGTTGCTGTTCTGCCATTGCACGTTCAACACCGCAGCCAGCTCGGGTGTCACATGGCCGCGCAGGTCCACGGCGGCCTCGTGGTCACGGCGGCGACGCAGCTCCTGCTGTTTCAGCGCATCGAGCGACAACAACCACTGGCCGTTGCTGCCGCTGTCGATGCGGTACTCGCCACGCAGCACCCAGTTACGGGACGTGGTGCGACCGATGTTGTCGAACGACAGGCGCAGGCTGCTCAGGTGGCCGTCTTCATCCAGTTCCCAAGTGCTGCGATTCCACACCGCATCGTTGGGTTGCAGGGCGAGGATCTCGTTGCGCAGTTCCACGATGTTGTGGGTCAGCGACAGCGAGAACGTATCGCTGGGTGTCCACGTGGCTGCCAGCGAATGGCTGCGCGATCGCTCGGCCTTCAGTGCATCGTTCTCTACGACGTTGGCCGTGACGCTGCAGCCGCCACCGCGGGTGGCGATTGCACATTCCGGAAGGGCATTGGACACCGGAAGCGTGATCGAGCCGAAGTAGCCGGGAGGCCGACGTTGCTCGAACAGGCTCGGTGCACGGTAACCGCGCCCGCTGGCCAGCAGGAACGACCAGTGCGGCGTCGGGCTCCAGCGCAGCCCGGCACGAGGCGAGAACGCCATGAAGCCGCCGTCGCGGTCCCAGCGTGCAGCCAGGTCCGCGCGCAGCGTGGGTGCCAGCGGCAGGCCCAGCTCGGTATAGACGCCACTGCTTTGTCGCGACAGGCGGCGTTGCTGCTGCGGCAGGCCCAGCGCAAGGTCGCCCTGGCTCAGCAGCGCATCCGGACGCGAGACCCAGCGTTCATGGCGCAGGTCGATGCCGGTGGCCAGCTGCGCATTGCCCCCGGGCATTGCCATCAGTTCACGCTGCACACCCCACCAGCCCTGCCATTGTGCGGTGCTGCCGCGGTTGCGGATGGACGGAAACAGCGTGTCCGCCTCGGCCGCCGGCGGCGCGTCGAAACCGGGAGTGAACCTGCGCGCCTGCGTTGCTTCAAGCAGGCGCGTCGTACGCACGGTGCCGGCAGTGGACAAGGTGACTTCGCTGCGCTGCGCGCTGATGCCCGCCTCCCAGCTGCGCCGGCCCTGGTCACGGCCGATGCCGACGGTGACGTCCGCATCGGTGGCGCGGACGCTGGGGCGCACGTTGCCGGCCTCGCGCAGCACACTGTTGAAGGTGATTCCGCGCGAGACTACGGCAACGGCAGTCGGGCCCAGGTCGAAGCGCTGACGGTTGTGACTGGCCCGTGCCTCGACATAGGCATAGCGTCCCTCGCCACGTTCATGCCGGTAGTGCAGGTAGGCCGACGCGGTATCCGAGGCGGGCTGCAGCGAACGCGGGCGCGCGCTGTCAAACCAGCAGCCATCCTCGCGCCGCTTCAGGGGCGGCTCGCAGCGTCGGGCGGGCACGTACCAGTTGCCGAAGATCGCGCCGATCGGATACAGCGAGGTTTCCGCATGCCAGTCACGCTGGTCACCGGCGACATGCTCGACACGGTGCAGATCCAGGCCGGCAAACCAGCGGTCCCCATTGCCACGCGCGCCGCCCGTGGCGGCCTGCAGGCGGTACTGGCCCGCATCGCCGCGGCTGCTGAGTCCGGTCTGCAGCATGGCTTCGGGCCCATCGGCCTGGTCGCGCAGGATGATGTTGACCACGCCGGACATGGCATCGGCCCCATAGATGGCCGAGGCACCGCCGCGTACCAGTTCGATGCGGTCGACGAAGCTCAGCGGAATGCCGCCGAGGTCGGTGAGCCCACCCTGTTCCAGCGACACCATGGGATAACGCGGCAGGCGCCGGCCGTTGACCAGGAACAGCGTCGCCCGCGGGCCCATGCCGTCCAGGCTGGTGGTGGCCGCTGCACCCACCGGCAGGTACTGCGAATCGCCGCCGCGCGAGGTACTCATGGCGGGATGGCCGTTCATGCCGGGCAGGTGCCGCAGCAGGTCGAACAGATTGCCGTAGCCACTGCGCAGGATGTCGTCGCGATCGATGGTGGTGACCGGCAGTGTGGTCTGCACCGAAGAGCGCGGCAGCCGGCTGCCGGTGACGTGGATGGGTGCCAGTTCCACCTGGTGTGGCGTGTCGGCGGACCTGGGAGCCGGGTGCGGCAGGCGCGGGGCTGCGACCGCTTTCGGTGGCGTGGCAGGTGGCTCGGGATGGACACGTCGCACGACAAAGGCACCCGAGGACGTGCGCAGGATGTTCACCGGCAGGCCGGCGACCAGCAGCTTCAGGGAGGCCCCCGTATCGCGTTGGCCACGTGTGCCAGTGGTGCGCAGATCATCCAGTTCACGTGCGTCGAACAGCAGGGCGGTGCCACTCTGCCGGGCCCATTGCTGCAGTGCCGGCACCAGTGGGCCCGCACCCACGTCGATCTCCAGCGTGCCGGCGGGCTCGCCGGCATCGGCCATCGGTAGTGCGGCAACACCCAGTGCAAGGCATAGCAGGGCGCGGAGCAGCCCCCACTGCAGCGCACCCGGACCTGCCGTCACTGCCGGTCTCCTCAGTAGGTGCGGCGCAGTTCCAGCGCGCCATCCGGACGCGTCTGGCCAGCCACGGACCAACCCAGTTCCAGCGCCGACAGCAGCTCCTGTGCATCACCGGCGCGGAAGGTGCCGCTTACAGCCAGGTCGGTGATCTCCGGATCGACGATCACCAGCGGCGTGCGGCCATAACGGTTCATGCGCTCGACCACGATCGACAGGGGCGTGGCATCGAACACCAGTTGCCCCCGCAGCCAGCCTTCAGCGGCTGCGTTGGACGAGAGGGCAGGGCCCGGCTGGATGCGGCCGGAGGGCAGTACCTGCAGCTGTTGGCCAGGCGCCAGCGTGTGCTGCGCTGCGCCGTTGCTGACTTCCACGGCACCTTCCAGCAGCGCGACCTCGACCAGGCCGTCGCGCAGGCGTTCCACCTGGAAGGTCGTGCCGATGTCACGGATCGTACTGTCGCCGGCGTGCAGTTTCAGCGCCTTGTTCGACGGTGCGACCTGCAGTTGCAGCCGGCCCCGCTCCAGCACCAGATCACGATGGCGCCAGCCGAAGCGGGCGCGGAGGGTGGTGCCGGCATCCAGCATGGCGACGCTGCCATCGGCCAGCGTCTGCTGCTGTGGCTGGTGCGAATCATTGGCGTAGACCTGCGGCGTCGGGTTGCCGTCGATGGCAACCATCCAGCCGATGCCGATCGCCATGCAGACACCGGCGGCAGCGGCCACGCCCGGCAGCCAGCGCCGGCGCGGCGGACGCGCCGCCCGTGCCGCGGCGGTGCGCAGCCAAGGGTCAGCCGCAAGCGCCGCACCCTGCTGGAACAGGGCTTCGGCCTGCACCCAGGCTTTGACGTGGGCCGGATCTTCGGCCAGCCAGTCCTCGAACGCCTCGCGTTCGACCGACGTGCAGTCCGGGGCTTCCAGGCGGGCTACCCAGGCGCTGGCGCGTTCAAACAGCTGTGCATCATCCCTGTGCGGGGTGCCACTCATTGGCCGTCCCTGTCGTTGTGCAGCGGATCCGATCCCAACTCCTGACGCAGGCCCTGCAGGGCCCGGGCGATATGTTTTTCCACGGTCTTGGCAGTAATTCCACAATGCCGCGCGATCTGCGTGTAGCTCATGCCGGTGATGCGGTTGAGCAGATAGACCTCGCGTGCGCGTTCGGGCAGCTTGAACAGGGCCTGCCGCAGCAGGGACAGCATCTGCCCTGACTCGGCCTGGCGCAATGGATCGGGCGAGGAACTGGACGGTTCGTCGCTGCCATCGTGTTCGGCCAGCGGCAGATGCGGCCGCGACTGCGGCGAGCGGCCGCGGTCTGCCAGGCGGTTGCGGGCGATACGATACAGCAGCAGGCGCAGTTCGTCCGGGCCCTGTGCGCGGTAGCGGATCAGCCGCTCCATGCAGTCCTGCGCGATATCCTCCGCATCCTCAGGCCCGACCCCCCGCGTGCGCAGGAACGCGCACAGCGGTGCGCGCTCTTCGCGCACGAACGCGATGAAGGCATCCGCAGGTGCGGGTAGCTCCGGCGCGCGATGGATCAGGGGAGACGGGGTGGACAGGGCTGGCCTCGACTGTCGGTGGCGAATGCGTCATCGAGTTTTACGCGACGATGACCGGATGGGGAAGAGTGTGCATCGATCGGATTCTCATTGTGAATGTATTCATTTTTCAGGATCCGTTCCACTGGGGGAGATCACCCCGCTGTGGCGTTGATCGTTCTACCCGCGTGTTGCGGGTGGAGAGAGAACACATGAAGTATTCGAAGTTGAGCCTGGCCCTGGCCGGGCTGATGGGCGTTGCCGCCATATCCGTGGTGGATGACGTCATGGCAATGAATTATCACGTGCAGGGCGATCGCATCTTCCTGAGTGGCGATGTGACCTACGCCGACGTGGTGTCCCTGCCGGCACTGCTGGCCAAGGCGCAGGCCGAAGGCCGGCCGGTCCGTGAGGTGGTGCTGCGCACGTCCAATGGTGGTGCGTTGATCGCCGGCGAGTGGCTGCAGGGCATCATCCGCACCTCCGGACTGAACACCATCGTGTCCGGCAATTGCATCTCGTCCTGCTCGATCATGCAGTCCGGTGGCGTCGAACGCTATCTGGCCGGCGATCTGCCGCTCATCGACTCGGTGCAGATCCACGCGGCCAGCAGCGGCGGCAAGGTGATCTACACGCCGTCGCCGCGCATGACCCAGATCTACACCGGCAACTACGGTGGTGGCATGGATGCCGGGCTGCTGCACAAGGCCATGTACGAAGTGGTGAAGCCGAATGGCCTGCTGGTGTTCCGCGATCCGGCACGCAGCACCGGTTCCTCGGTCACCTTCGACCCCGATGGCAGTGGCAGCAAGCTGGAGTCGTTCCCCGGCCAGGACATCTACAGCAACAGGATCATCACCGCGAACGGGTACCGTGATCCGGGCGACACCTTGAATGTCACCGCCAACGTGACCGGCGACATCAACCCAGGCTACCTGCGTACCGGACGCCAGTTGCAGGCGTTCGTCGATGATGATTTCGCGCGCTGGAATACCGACTGGCGATCCACCTACATCAATCTCGCGCAGAGCATCTACAACGCATCCAGCAAGGGTCCGCAGGGCATCGGTGCGCTGTCGGTGCAGGGTTACCTCAGTGACCCGGACATCCAGGACCTGTTGCTGTCCAAGCTGCGGCTGGCTGATCTGGATGTCTCCACGCTGGACAACGCCATGGGCGTGATCCGGGTGAGCAACGGCGCCACCTGGCGTACGTCCGCGACGACGGGTGCGGATTTCATGCTGGTCGACAATGGCACCATCGCGCTGGAAGGCGGCGCCCTGCGCGCATCGGAAGTGCGCGTGCTCGGCGCAGGCATGCTGGTCGGCCATGGCGACGTGGCGGGTACTGCGATGGACCGCGCTGCTTTGCTGGACGGCACCGGCCCGTCGTACCGCGAAGACGGGTTCAACCGCCTGCGCGTGTTCGGCACGCTGATGCCGCGCGGTGGCGACCTGGTCACCCATGGCTACGTCAACATCATGCCGGGCGGCAAGGTGCTGTTCGACGTTACAGAGAATGGTGGCACCACCGCCGGCCGCCTGCGCGTGGGCACCTTCTTCGATGACGAGCAGACCGAGGGGGCACTGGTGATCTCCAAGGGTGCCTTCCTCGAACTGAACGTGGCGCAGGGCTACTACGGCCAGGACTTCCGTCGTGACCTGGTTGAGGGCCCGATCTACCAGGGCGGCTTCGAAGAGGCCGTGCGCCTGGGCGACACCAGCTACAGCGCCAGCATCAGCGGTGATGTGTTCCGTCCCCGCCACAATTCGCTGTTGAGCTTCAACGTGAAGCAGACGGCCGATGGCCTGTGGCTGACCGCCAACCCGGGCTTTGACCAGCTGGGCCTGTTCGCCAACGGTACGTCCGGCGACGGCCTGGGCCGTGCGCTGGCGACTGCTTCCGATCGCCAGGACAAGGGACTGAGATCGCTGCTGGGCGCACTGCAGTTCGCCGACCGCGATGTGATCGCACAACAGGCCGGTGCCCTGCGCGGTGATGCGCACGCCAGCCTGCGCCTGGCCGACACCGCGCTGGTGGGCAGCATCGGCAACGTCGTGCAGCAGCACCAGTCGGCCATGCGCAGCGGCGGCGATGCCGATGGCCTGGCCTCGCAGGTGGCGCAGTCGGTCTCCTCCCAGCCGGGCATGCGCCATGGCAGCCTGTTCAACCAGCTGGCGATGCACCTGGTCGAGCCGGCGCCGGGCAGCGTTGCGGGTAGCGGTGATGCCGGACGCAGCCATGGCATCTGGGCACGTGGTTTCGCCAGCCATGGCCGCATCGATGCCGACGGTGGCGTGGCCGGCCTGAGCCACAACATCGGTGGCATCGTGGTCGGTGCCGACACCCGCGTGGCCGATGACCGCGTGACCCTGGGCGTCAGTGTGGCCGCGGCGGACATGTCGACCAAGGCCAGCGATGGCTCTGGTTTCACCGGAGATGTGCGCGCGCTGGACGTGGGCGGCTACCTTGATGCGACGTACGCGCGCGGCTATCTGTCGGCGGCCGTGCGCTACACCGATCTGCGGCATGACACCCGTCGCAGCATCGGTGGTATCGATGGCCTGCAGCAGCCGCTGCGCGCCAAGTACAGCAACGATGCGATCTCCGCGCGTGTTGAACATGCGTTCTCGTTCACCACCGGCAAGGGCCTGGTGATCCAGCCGTTGCTGCCGGTGGTGGACTACGCGCGTACTTCGGCCACCCGCTTCAACGAAGGGCAGGGCGCTGGTGCGCTGGTTGGCCGCAGTGGCAGCCTGGAGAGCATCCGCGTGGGTGCGGGCCTGCAGCTGTTCAAGACCTTTGAGGGCAACAACGGTGAGCGCATCACGCCGCGCGCCCGGGTGGTCTGGCAGAAGGAGCTGGGCGATTCGCAGGCCCGCTACAGCACCGGCTTCGCCGCAGCTCCGGATCTGGTGTTCGGCGCCAGCAGCCAGGCGGTGGGCGAGCAGGTGCTGGCCTGGAACCTGGGTGTGACCAGCCGTGCCAGCGAGCGGCTGTCGATCATGGCCGATTACGTGGGCGAGCGCCGCGACGGGCAGATCCAGAACGGCGTGATGCTGGGCCTGGGCTACAGGTTCTAAGTGGCACCCGGCACCGGCGATGACGGCATCGCCGGTGCCATCCCAACGCGGGCGCTGCTGCGGTATGGTCGGTATGGCATTCCACCCAGGCCCATCCATGCAGATCGCCGTCTTCAGTGCCCGTCCCTACGACCGCCGCTTCCTTGATGAGGCGAACCAGCGCGATGCGGCTGGGGACGGCTTTGCGTTCGTGTACTTCGATGTGGCGCTGGACGTGCACACGGCGGCGCTGGCGCAGGATTGCGCAGCCGTATGCGTGTTCGTCAACGACCGCCTGGATGCGCCGGTACTGCACGCCCTGCATGCGGTGGGGGTGCGGGCCGTGCTGCTGCGATGCGCAGGTTTCAACAACGTGGATCTGGCGGTTGCAAAAGCGCTGGATCTGTTCGTCGCACGCGTACCGGCCTATTCGCCGGAGGCGGTGGCCGAGCATGCGCTGGCGCTGGTGATGACCCTCAACCGGCAGACCCATCGCGCCTACAACCGGGTGCGCGAAGGCAACTTCATGCTCGATGGCCTGCTCGGGCGCACCCTGCATGGCCGCACCGTGGGCATCGTCGGTACCGGCAAGATCGGCCTGGCCACTGCGCGCATCTTCAAGGGCATGGGCTGCATCGTGCTGGGGCACGACCCGTACCCGTCGCCGGCCTTCGCCGGCGTGGGCGACATGGTTGGGCTGGATGAACTGCTGGCGCGCGCCGATATCGTGTCACTGCATTGCCCACTGACGCCCGATACCCAGCACCTGATCAACGACGCCTCGCTGGCGCGGATGAAGACCGGCGCGATGCTGGTCAACACCTCGCGCGGCGCGCTGGTCGATACCCATGCGGTGATCCGCGCGCTGAAGTCGCGGCGGCTGGGTCATCTGGCCATCGACGTCTACGAGCAGGAAAGCGCGCTGTTCTTCCAGGACCTGTCCGGCGAGATCATCGATGATGAGGCCTTCCAGCGCCTGATGACCTTCCCCAACGTGCTGGTGACCGGCCACCAGGGGTTCTTCACCGTAGATGCGCTGCAGGAGATCTCGGCAATCACGCTGGGGAACCTGCGGGATTTCGCCGAGGGGCGGGTGTGTGCGAACCGGGTGGAGGCGAGCTGAGCCGGGTGGATTGACCGCCGGGGCGCCCAGCCCGTAAAATCGCGGGCTCCGCCGGAATAGCTCAGTTGGTAGAGCGGCGCATTCGTAATGCGTAGGTCGCAGGTTCGACTCCTGTTTCCGGCACCAGTTGTAATGAAAAGCCCCGGCCTTGGCCGGGGCTTTTTGTTTGGGCTGTGCTGGCGCGGCCCGGCCCTGGCGGAAGCGTCCGATGGAACTGCAGGCATGTACTGGCTCAGTCGGGGTCATTACCATTGCCGTCGTGGATTGCTTGCGGCCCTGGGCTGGATCGGGCAAGTCAGTTTCAATCAACAGGGGGTGTCATGAAGAAGATCGTGGTGAGTCTGATGGCGTGCGTCGTTCTTGCCGGCTGTGCAACCCGTCAGATCAGCTCCGAACAGGCGCAACCGGTGCCTGCCGAGCGGGTTTTCGCCTTCAATGGGATAGGTGACAGTGCTTCCGGACAGGTAATCGTTACGCGCGACGTTGGCGCGGTTGGTGGGGCGTGCCCGCTTGCACTGTATATCGACGGCACCCTGGCAGCCCATCTGCAGCGGGGAGAGTCTGTCTCGCTGTCTGTTCCCTCCGGGAATCGCATTGTCAGCGCAAGTTTCGCGGGCAAAGGGCTCTGTTCGTGGGGGGATGAATCGGCGCATAGGCGCGAGATTTCCCAAATGGTCACGGCGGGTGGCAGGACCAAGATCCGTCTCGCGTTGGCCCATGATGGCGTGATTCAGATCGGTCCGACCGCGTTCTAGGCGCGCTCCACGCAAGGCGAGCAGGTCCATCAACGGAACGCCCCAGCCCTTGCGCGGGCTTTCTGTTTCTGCCCAAGGGAAGGGGGCGGTCTGCAACGTCACCGATGGGAACACACCTTCATTTACGTCCAGCGATCACCGCGTCCCGCGCCAGCCACCACGCGAGCTGCCGGAGATAACCACCTGCTGCTCCCGCCGATGCGGCGATCAGCAGGCGTGCGAGCACTCTGGTTCCGCACGTGGCCCGCTCCCGCACCCAAGGCAGGACCGCCACCACCTGCGCAGCCAGCAGCAGCATCAGCACGTCCAGCCCCAGCGCATCCACGACCGGCAACAACGGCAGCAGATCCGGATTGCAGGCCAGCACGATCACCAGCGCGGCACCCAGCACGGCCATCAGGCGGCGCCCGGCGGGCAGGGTGGTCCAGTGCAGCAATCGGTTGATCAGGCGCATGGCATTCCTTGTCTCATATGCGGGAATCCTCATCAGGCCCGATCGGCCGCACCGGCTGTCGCAGCACGGTTTTCAACCGCGCTGCGTCGGTCCTGCGCGGGTCGCTCAGGTAGATCTCATGATGGGGGCCGGCAAAGGTGTATCCCAGTGCGGGCATCACTTCGTCATGCATCTGCGCCAGGGTGGGGCCTTCGTCGTCGTAGGCGCCCACGTGCAAGGTCTGCAGGCTTGGGCCCTCGGCAAGGATCTGATGGCGAAGGCTGGGTGGAGCCTCTCCCAGCTTCGTGCGCGCCTTGCTGATCGCGGCCTGCCACTGTGCAGGGTCGATGCCCTCGGGCGTGCGGATCATCACCGTCCAGACCCACTCATCCTTCCGCCGCGCGACGAAGCTGGCCGGGTCCTCGGCGCTCCACAGTGCTTCCAGCGGTGGCACCACGTAGTCCTGGCCCGTGGCCTTCAGTGCGAACTTCAGTGCATAGCTCACCGAATACAGCCACTGCACGGCCTGCAGGTAGGCGGGGGCCGTGTTCGGGTCGCCGCGACCATCGACCATCACGTAGGGCAGGGGCGGCACATCGACCCGTACGAACTTGCCGGCGGGCGGTTGATACAGCGCCCGGTCGCGCTTCTTGAAGTCGATCTTGTCCATGGGCTTCCTCCAGCGCCGAGCATCCCATGCCGGGCACCCGTCAGCACGCCTGAACAGGTTCAGATGACTTTGCCGAACGAGGGCGGACCGCCGGCCAGCACCCGATGCTAGGATGCCGCCCTCGGGTGTTCTGCCCGCCGCGCCCGTGCGGTGCGACAACGTGTCGCAGCCAGAAACGGGCCTTTCCTGCGCTCGATCATTGTCAATGCCTTTCTTAAATGGTGGGTGACGGCCTAAAATTGAAAGGCTGACTCGACCCCACCTCCCTACCTGTCTTCCGGACCGGTGGGACCGGCTTTGGCCGGAACAGGCAGGACGGGGAACGGCATTCCCTCGCAATTGGATCGACCGATGATTCCGTTGAAAACCCTTGGGCGCTGGTTGCGCCCGGGCCTGCTGCTGTCGTTGCTGGTGATGCTCACCGGCTGCGATGCCGTGGCCATCCTCAGTCCGAAGGGCCAGATCGGCCAGGATGAGAAGACCCTGCTGATCACGGCCACCGTGCTCATGCTGCTGGTCGTCATCCCGGTCATCATCATGACCCTGACCTTCGCGTGGAAGTATCGCGCCTCCAACACCAAGGCCCGTTACGAGCCGAAGTGGTCCCACTCGACGGCGATCGAGGTGGTGGTGTGGTCCATTCCCTGCATGATCGTGCTGGTGCTGGCGGTCCTGACCTGGCGTTCGTCGCACGCACTGGACCCGTACAAGCCGCTGGATTCGGACGTCAAGCCGGTCACCATCGAGGCGATCTCGCTGGACTGGAAGTGGCTGTTCATCTATCCGGAAGAGAAGGTGGCGGTCGTCAACGAAATCAAGTTCCCGGTCAACACGCCGCTGAACTTCAAGATCACGTCCGACACGGTGATGAATGCCTTCTTCATCCCGCACCTGGGCAGCATGATCTACTCGATGGCTGCGATGGAGACCAAGCTCCATCTGATCGCCAACGAGACCGGTGAATTCCCGGGCATGTCCTCGCACTACAGCGGCGCGGGCTTCGCCAAGATGCACTTCACCGCCTACTCGGTCACCGATGCCGAATACCGCCAGTGGCTGGACCAGGTCCGTGCCGGCGAGCAGACCCTGGACAAGACCTCGTTCAAGGCGCTGGGTGAAGCACGCAACGCCGAGTGGTACCCGGTCACCTACTTCGGCAAGACCGAAGAAGGCCTGTTCGACTGGGTCATCGCCAAGCACATGGGCGACAACAAGCACTACGGCATGAAGCACTCGCACGCTGGTGCCGCCGCTGCCGATGCCGCCAGCCATGAAGCGCACGAGGGCCACGCCCCCAGTGACGCACATGATTCCAAGGAATCGGGTGAAAACCTGGATGCCAACGAACACGAACACGCGGGCCATGCCGGCCACGCGGGTTCGGGAGAATGAACATGTTGGGAAAACTCTCTCTTGAGTCGATCCCCCACGATCCAATCGTGCTGACCACCCTGGTCGGCGCGGTGCTGGGTGGCCTGGGCGTCATGGCCCTGGTCACCAAGTTCAAGCTGTGGGGCTATCTGTGGAAGGAGTGGTTCACCTCGGTGGATCACAAGAAGATCGGCGTGATGTACCTCATCGTCGCCTTCGTCATGCTGCTGCGCGGCTTCTCCGACGCCATCATGATGCGTACCCAGCAGGCGCTCGCCGTCGGCGGGTCCGAGGGTTACCTGCCGCCGCACCACTACGATCAGATCTTCACCGCCCATGGCGTGATCATGATCTTCTTCGTAGCGATGCCGCTGATCACCGGCCTGATGAACCTGGCCGTGCCGCTGCAGATCGGTGCGCGCGACGTCGCGTTCCCGTTCGTCAACTCGCTCAGCTTCTGGCTGTTCGTGTCGGGCGCTGTGCTGATCATGCTGTCGCTGTGGATCGGTGAGTTCGCTGCCACCGGCTGGCTGGCGTTCCCGCCGTTGTCGGGCATCGAATACAGTCCAAGCGTCGGCATGGACTACTACATCTGGGGTCTACAGGTCGCAGGCCTGGGTACCACGCTGAGCGGTATCAACTTCTTCATCACCATCCTGAAGATGCGTACCCCCAGCATGAAGCTGATGCAGATGCCGGTGTTCACCTGGACCGCCCTGGTGACCAACGTGCTGATCGTGGCTGCCTTCCCGGTGCTGACCATCACCCTGGTGCTGCTGACCCTGGACCGCTACCTGGGTACGCACTTCTTCACCAATGATGGTGGCGGCAACGCCATGCTGTACATCAACCTGATCTGGATCTGGGGTCACCCGGAGGTGTACATCCTGGTCCTGCCGGCGTTCGGTGTGTTCTCCGAAGTCATCGCGACCTTCTCGCGCAAGGCGCTGTTCGGCTACAAGGGCATGGTCTACGCCACCGCCTGCATCGGCGTGCTGTCGTTCATCGTGTGGCTGCACCACTTCTTCACCATGGGCTCGGGTGCCAACGTCAATGCCTTCTTCGGCATCACGACGATGATCATTTCGATCCCGACCGGCGTGAAGATCTTCAACTGGCTGTTCACCATGTTCCGCGGCCGTGTGCACTTCACCACTCCGGTGCTGTGGACCATCGGCTTCATGGTCACCTTCGTCATCGGCGGCATGACCGGCGTGATGCTGGCGATCCCGGCCATCGACTTCGTGCTGCACAACAGCCTGTTCCTGATTGCCCACTTCCACAACGTCATCATCGGCGGCGTGGTGTTCGGCATGTTCGCCGGCATCACCTACTGGTGGCCGAAGATGTTCGGCTTCCGCCTGAACGAGTTCTGGGGCAAGTGCGCGTTCTGGTGCTGGTTCATCGGCTTCTACGTGACCTTCATGCCGATGTACGTGCTGGGCTTCATGGGCATGACCCGTCGCCTGCAGAGCACCGTCAACCCGGCCTACGAGCCGCTGCTGCTGATCGCCGCCGCAGGTGCCTTCATCGTTGGCGCCGGCATCCTGTGCCAGATCATCCAGGTGGCCGTGTCGATCCGCGACCGCAAGAAGACCGTCGACCTGACCGGCGACCCGTGGGATGCCCGTACGCTGGAGTGGGAAACCTCTTCGCCGCCGGCCTTCTACAACTTCGGCACGCTGCCGGAAGTCACCGAGCTGGACGATTTCTGGGAGCGCAAGCAGCGTGGTGAAGCCTGGCCGAAGCCGGCCAAGTACACCGACATCCACATGCCGCGCAACACCGGCACGGGCGTTGTCATCGGTGCCTTCAGCCTGGTGTTCGGCTTCGCGATGATCTGGCACATCTGGTGGCTGGCCATCGTCGGCTTCGTCGGCATGATCGCCACGTTCATCTACCGCACCTTCGACCAGGACGTGGACTACTGGGTCCCGGCCGCCGAGGTGGAACGCATCGAGAACGAACACCGCAAGCACCTGGAAGCCCAGGGCCTGGTGAAGTCGGAGCTGAAGGCATGAGCACCAATACCTCGACCCTGAGCCACGGGCACGCCGCGCACGCGGCGGCCCATGGCCATGACGACCACGAGCACCACGACACCGGCGGCAATACCGTCTTCGGTTTCTGGGTGTACCTGATGAGCGACTGCCTCATCTTCGCCTCGCTGTTCGCCACCTACGTGGTGCTGGCGGGCGGCACCGATGGTGGCCCCACCGCGAAGGACCTGTTCGAACTGCCGTTCGTTGCATGGGAAACCGCGCTGCTGCTGACCTCGTCGCTGACCTTCGGCCTGGGCATGATCGCCATGCACCGCAAGCAGATGGGCCAGATGTACCTGTGGCTGGGCATCACCTGGCTGCTGGGCTTCGGCTTCATGTGCATGGAAGTGTGGGAGTTCCAGCACCTGATCCACCAGGGCTACGGTCCGGACCGCAGTGCCTTCCTGTCGGCGTTCTTTGCCCTGGTCGGTACCCACGGCCTGCACGTCAGCGCCGGCCTGCTGTGGCTGCTGGTGATGTTCGTGCAGCTGAAGAAGTACGGCCTGACCCCGACCAACAAGACCCGCATGGCGTGCCTGAGCCTGTTCTGGCACTTCCTGGACCTGATCTGGATCGGCGTGTTCTCCGTCGTCTACCTCAATGGAGCCCTGTAATGGCACATGACAACCATGCACACGACCACGGCACCGGCGGCGAAAGCCATGGCACCGTGAAGTCGTACCTGATCGGCTTCGTGCTGGCGGTGGTGCTGACCGTCATCCCGTTCTGGATGGTGATGTCGGGTGATTTCTCGCGCACCGTCAACGGTGTGGTGATCGCGATCACCGCGGTGCTGCAGATGCTGGTCCACCTGGTGTTCTTCCTGCACCTGGACCGCTCTTCGGAAAGCCGCTGGAACGTCAACGCTGCGGCCTTCACCGTGGTGGTGATCGGCATCATCGTGGTCGGCACCCTGTGGGTCATGCACAACATGAACGTGCACATGATGCACTGACGTCTTCGCGACGTTGCCACGCAGAAAGGCCGCCCTCGGGCGGCCTTTCTGTTTGCCGTGGGGGGGGCGGCGAGGAACATCCACGCACGGCGTGGATCTCCTGATGAGGTGGGTGCGGAGCTTGCTCCGCACATCGGCTCAGCCCACCCGGCGCAGAAATTCCTCGGCGTCCATCGGTCGGCCCAGGTGGTAGCCCTGCAACTGGTCGCAGCCCAGTTCGCTCAGGTACTCGCGCTGCGCCTGCGTCTCCACGCCTTCGGCCACCACCTGCAGCTGCAGGGTGCGTCCCAGCGCGATGATCGAGGAGACGATGGCGGCATCCTCTTCATTGCATTCCAGGTCATGCACGAACGCGCGGTCGATCTTCAGTTCGGTGGCCGGCATGCGTTTCAGGTACAGCAGGCTGGAATAGCCCGTGCCGAAGTCGTCGATGGCAATGTGCACGCCCATCGCGGTCAGGTCGTTGAGGATCGCCAGGCTGGCGTCGACGTCCTTCATCGCCGTGGTCTCGGTGATCTCCAGGGTCAGCCGCGCCGGCTCGATGCGGTGCCGTTCGAGCACCTCGCGCACGCTGTCCAGAAGGGCCGGGGAGGAGAACTGCAAGGGCGACAGGTTCACTGCCATCGACCATTCGGCATGTCCGGCATCGTGCCACGCACGCAACTGCGCACAGGCGCGGTCCAGCACCCAGTCGCCGATCGGCAGGATCAGGCCGCTGCGTTCGGCAATGGGGATGAACACGTCCGGCGCCAGCAGGCCCAGCTCCGGATGCTGCCAGCGCAGCAGCGCCTCGGCGCCGGTGGCTGGCGCGCCCGCGGCCGGGAACTTGGGCTGGTAATGCAGGATCAGTTCATTGCGCATCACGGCCTTGCGCAGGTCCTGCAGCAGGCGCAGCTGACGGTTGGCGCTGAGCTGCATCGATGGGGTGAAGAACGTATAGCCGTTCCGCCCGGTTTCCTTGGTGTGGTACATCGCAGCGTCGGCGTGTGCCATCAGCTCGCGCTCGTTGCCGGCGTCATCCGGGTACAGGGCGATGCCCAGGCTGGCGCTGACCTGCAGCTCGGCTGCATCCAGCAGGAACGGTTCGCCAGCCGCCGCGATGATCCGCTCGGCCACCACCACCGCATCGTCGGGAATGTCGATGGCCAGCACGATCACGAACTCGTCGCCGCCGAGGCGGGCGAAGGTGTCCTGCGGACGCAGCAGGCCGCCGATACGCTGCGCCACCGCCACCAGCAGGCGGTCGCCCAGCTGGTGCCCGTAGGCATCGTTGACCGCCTTGAAGCCGTCCAGGTCGCAGAACATCACCGCCACCGCATGGTTGCGGCGCCGCGCCTTCTCGATGGCCTGCTCGATGCGGTCCTGCAGCAGCATGCGGTTGGGCAGCTGGGTCAACGGGTCGTGCAGGGCGGCCTGGATCAGCTTGTTGTTGGCATGCGCCAGCGAATCGGCCAGCAACCCGGTGCGCACGCGCATCTGCCGGTCGAACAGCGAGGCGACCAAGGCGATACCCAGGGTGGCCACGGTGGTGACGATCACCAGTACCGCCAGCCAACGCGTGTCGATGCCACCGCTGCCGACCGCGCCGCAGATGCTGCCCTCCGGGAAGCGCGCCGCGGCCATGCCGGTGTAGTGCATGCCGACGATGGCCAGGCCCATCACCAGCGAGGCCAGTGCGCGCAGGCGCATGGTGTTGCGCTGCTCGGCACGCAGGCGGAATGCGATCCACAGCGCAGCACCGGCGGCGCCGATGGCCACCGCAATGGAGGCGGCGAACCAGCCCGGGTGATAGTCGATGCCCGGCTGCATACGCATCGCGGCCATGCCGAGGTAGTGCATGGTGGCGATGCCCAGCCCCATCAGTACGGCGCCGGCCAGCAGCCGGCGCCAGGGCAGGCTGGGCCGTGACACCAGCCACAGTGCGTAGGCCGAAGCGCCGATCGAGACCGCCAGCGAATACAGGGTGATGCCGAGGTCGTAGCCGACCGGGATCGGCAGGTCGAAGGCCAGCATGCCGATGAAATGCATCGACCAGATACCCAGGCCCATCGCCGCTGCACCGCCGGCCAGCCACCAGCGGGCCACGCGGCCCTCGGCCGTGGCCAGGCGGCCGGCCATGTCCAGCGCTGTGTACGAAGCAAGAATGGCCACCAGCAGGGAGATGGCGACCAGGCTCTGACTGTAACTGCCAGTCATGTTGAATCCAGAGGGGGAGGGAGGGGCGCCCGCAAGGCGCACGCCCGCGACCCCTATCGGCGCGGGTGGGCAGGACTTGAGCGGTCGCAGCACCTGCGACCCGGCTCGGCTATCCTGCCACGCCTGCTCCCGTTGCTGGAAATCATCCAATGGCAAAAGCCCGCATCGCCTACGTCTGCAATGAATGCGGCGCCGAATTCAGCAAGTGGCAGGGCCAGTGCACCGAGTGCAACGCCTGGAACTCGCTGTCGGAAATCGTGCTGGAGAGCGCGGCGGCGGCCAAGGCGCCAACGTCGCGCCGGGCCGGCTGGGCGGGCAAGATCGACCCGCCGAAGATCACCGCGCTGAAGGACGTGGAGCAGACAGAGCACCGCCGGGTCAGCACCGGCATCGGCGAGTTCGACCGCGTGCTCGGCGGCGGTCTGGTCGAAGGCGCGGTGGTGCTGGTCGGTGGCGACCCCGGCATCGGCAAGTCGACCCTGCTGCTGCAGGCGGTGGCGAAGATGGCTGCCGAGCTGCCGGTGCTGTACGTCACCGGCGAGGAGTCGCTGGCGCAGGTGGCTGGCCGCGCGCATCGCCTGGAGCTGCCGCTGGATGGCGTCAATGCGCTGGCCGAGACCGGCGTCGAGTCGATCCTGCAGCATGCGTCCAGGGCCGGCCCGCGGCTGATTGTGGCCGACTCCGTGCAGACCCTGTGGACCGAGAGCCTGACCGCCGCGCCGGGCTCGGTCAGCCAGGTACGCGAGAGTGCTGCGCGGCTGGTGCGCTTTGCCAAGGAGACCGGCACCGCCGTGTTCCTGGTCGGTCACGTGACCAAGGAGGGCGGCATCGCCGGCCCGCGCGTGCTCGAACACATGGTCGATGCGGTGCTGTATTTCGAAGGCGAGAGCGGCAGCCGCTTCCGCCTGCTGCGCGCCTTCAAGAACCGCTTCGGTGCAGTCAACGAGCTGGGCGTGTTCGCGATGGGCGACAAGGGCCTGAAGGAGGTCTCCAACCCATCGGCGATCTTCCTGTCCGGTGGCAGCACCCATCAACCGGGCAGTTGCGTGATGGTCACCCGCGAGGGCACCCGGCCGCTGCTGGTGGAGGTGCAGGCGCTGGTTGATGCGTCGCCGCTGTCGAACCCGCGCCGTGTCGCGGTTGGCCTGGAGCAGAACCGGCTGGCCATGCTGCTGGCGGTGCTGCATCGCCACGGCGGTGTGCTGGTCGGCGATCAGGATGTGTTCGTCAATGTGGTCGGTGGCATTCGCGTGCAGGAGACCGCGGCCGACCTGCCGGTGCTGCTGGCGGTGCTGTCCTCGCTGCAGGATCGGCCGCTGGCGGAGAAGACCATTGCCTTCGGCGAAGTCGGCCTGTCCGGCGAGATCCGGCCGGTGCCCAATGGCGAAGACCGCCTGCGTGAGGCGGCCACCCATGGCTTCAAGCGCGCCATCGTGCCCAAGGCCAATGCGCCGAAGGGCGGTTCGGTGAAAGGCATGGAAGTGATCGCGGTGGAGCGCCTGTCCGAGGCCATCGACGCGGCGTGATGCCAGCACTGTAGAGCCGAGCCCACGCCCGGCTGCTTTCTGTAGCGTCGAGCCATGGTCGACGGGTGGTCGAACAGCAGCCGAGCATGGCTCGACGCTACAAAGAGCGAACAGCAGCCGAGCATCGGCTCGGCTCTACACATGTCCAATGCAGCAACGGTCAGCTTCCCTGTGCTAGTTTTTCCCGCTCGACGAAGACGCCCTCTGGCGTCTTTCCGTGCCCAGGAGTAAACGATTACATGCAGGACACCGCGCTCACCGCCCCCAACGCCGAAATCCGTCGCGCCGGGGTCGATCTCAATGGACTGATGACGGTGCTGGGCAAGCACCTGTATTCCACCCCGGTGGTGGCGCTGCGTGAGCTGGTGCAGAACGCGCACGATTCGATCATCCGTCGCCGCATCGAACAGCCCGGCATCGAAGTGCCTTCGCGCATTTCGGTGCAGGTCGATGCCGCCGCTGGCGTACTGCGCATCACCGACACCGGTGCCGGCCTGACCCGTCAGGAAATCCACGATTACCTGGCCACCGTCGGCGTCGGCTACACCCGTGGCCTGCGCCAGGGCGGCGAGGACGATGAAGGCCTGATCGGCATGTTCGGCCTCGGTTTCCTGTCGGCCTTCGTGCTGGCGCGCCGGGTCAGCGTGCGTACCACCTCGTACCAGACGCCGGAACTGGGTCACCTGTACGTGTCCAGCAATGCCGAGCAGTACACCGTCAGTGAGGTGCCGGCACGTGCGATCGGTACCGAGGTGGAACTGGAGCTGCATCCGGATTTCCTGCCGCTGGCCAACGAAGCGCGCCTGCACGAGGTGCTGGGCCGTTACTGTGCGCTGCTGTCCGAGCCGATCTTCATCGGCGCTGCGGGCGAGGCGCTCAATCCCGAGCCGCCGCCGTGGCGTGGGCAGGGGGATGTTGCTCTGCATCCGGTGCAGGCGCGCCGCCAGGCGCTGCAGTTCGCAGCGCGCTTCGAGCATGATTTCGAGCCGATCGTCACCGTGCCGTTGCGTGCCGATGGCAACAGCGATGCCACCGGCCTGCTGTGGGTGCAGGACGGCGCTACCTACGGCACCAGCGACAACCGCAACCTGTCGGTGTTCGTGCGCGGCATGCTGTTGGATGACGATGCGCGCGACCTGCTGCCGCCCTGGGCTGGGTTCATTGGCGGGGTGATCGAATCCTCGCGGCTGACGCCTACCGCCAGCCGCGAAGATCTGCAGCGCGACGACCAGTACCGCGCCGTGCAGCATGCGCTGCTGGAAGCGCTGATTGATGGCCTGGCCGACGTCGCGCGGCAGCAGCCGGAGGCCTGGCGACGCGTTCTCACGCGCCACAATGAGGCCTTGCTGGGCGCAGCGCTGTGCGATGATCGCCTGTTCGACCTGTTGCTGGAACACGTGCGCGTGCCGACCTCGCAGGGCGACCTGCCGGCCAGTGCGCTGCCCGCACGTGGCGCCGTGCACGTGATCCTCGACAACGGCGGCGGCTTCGAGGAAATGCTGTTCCGCGCGATGGGCGTGCCGGTCGCGCACGGCCATCGCTATGCGGTAGTGCCGTTCCTGCGCCGTTGGGCCCAGGCCAAGGGCCTGCGCTTGGTTGAATTGGGGACCGAACAGGGCAACCGTGCACTGTTCCGCAGCGATGACAGCCTCGACGAGGCGCAGCTGGCGTGGCTGCGCGAGCAGCTCGGTGACGGCGAACAGCTGCTGCCGGCACGCTTCAGCCCCGAGTCGCTGCCGGTGGTGGTGGTGCCCGACCGCGAAGCCGAGCTGAAGCAGCGCCTGGAAGACGACGAGAACGACAAGCGCGTTTCGATGGCCGCGCTGCGCCTGGCCCGGCAGTTCACCGCGCGCATCGAATCGCGCGCACCGTCGCGGCTGTACCTCAACCTCGACAACCCGGCCGTGCAGGCGCTGTTGCGCGCCCAGCGCGAGGGGCATCCACAGGCCGAAGCCGCAGCCCGCCTGCTGCGCTCACTGAAGATCATCGTCGCCGCGCAGGGCCGCCCGCTGGCACGCGCGAACACTACGCCCGGCCCGGATCTCAACGGCGCCTTTACCGATATCGCCGGTGCCCTGCAGCAGATGCTGCGCTGAGCACCGTGCCTTCTCATCCAGCCTTCGCTAGACAGGAGCACTTACCCCATGGACATCTGGAACTGGGTCGAAAAACTGCAGGGTGACCTGCGCCAGGCGGGCCAGGCGCAGAACGCGCACCTGCTGAACCGTCTCGCCGACGAGGTGAGCGAACTGCGTGTCGACCGCGTCGACGCGCTGCTGCCTGAAGCGCGTGCGCTGGGCAAGGCGCTGGACAACCCGTGGGTCGACGTCTACGTCGGCCACTGGGCGCTGCGCAATCGCGTCGGCAACCGCGTCGAAGGCGAAAGCGCGCTGGGCGAAGCCGTGGCGCTGTTCGAGCGTGCGCATCGTGAGGACACGATGGAGTGCCCGCAGTCGATCTGCGTGACCCAGGATCTGGCTGCCTGCTACGGCAACATCGATGGCCCGGGCTGGGTTCCCGAACGTGTCGAGGTGTGCGATGAAACGCTTGCACGCATCGATCCAAGCTGGGCCTGCTTCCAGTGCCTGAGCTGCGAAAAGGCCGATGCGCTGCTGGATGATGGCCGCGGCCAGGATGCGCTGGATTACCTGAAGGTGCAGTCGGATGCGATCGAGGCCTGCGGCAAGGAAGTGTTCGACAGCTTCCCGGAAATGCAGATCAAGATCCTGCTGGGCATGGGCCGCGCCGAAGAAGCGCTGTTGCTGATCGAGAAGCGAGAGGCCGAAGTGGCCGCGTCCGGCGAGTACGAGCCGGCCAACTGCACGGTGCCGCGCCGCCTGTCCAAGGCATGGGCGCTGGCCCAGCTGGGCCGCGACGAAGAGGCCGTGCAGCAGCTGGTGCCGTGGAGCGAACTGACGCCTACCTACTGGCGACTGTGGGCGAACACGGCCGCAGCGCTGTGCCGGCGCGATCCTGCACGCAATACCTGGGATCTGGGCACGCGCTTCAACACCATCATCGAACACTTTGCCGAGGTTGGCTCGCACCGCCTGCTGATCGAAGTCGCTGCGCTGAGCCTTGAACTGGCGCTGCAGCGAGGTGCACGCTGGGTGGCGCTGCGCCAGCTGGAACTGGCGCGTACCCATCTGGCGCAGCTGCGCCAGGACCGTGGTGCGGCAGCATTGGTGGCCGACCTGGCCGCGCGTATCGATGCATTGCCTGACGTTGCGCCGCTGCCGGTGCCGGCCAGCGAACTGCTGGCCTGGCTGAGCGAGCAGGGGGAGCAGAACCAGTCGCGCGATCCGGAGCGCGAGGCCCAGTGGCTGCTGCAGGCACAGGCGCAGCTGCCCGATGACGAGGCGCTGGCTGAGATGGCTGCCTCGGCATTGAGCGCCTGTGGTGCGCAGGCGGAAGCGCGCGCATTGCTGTGGCGATTCGTGCGCGCACACGATCAGGATGATGGCCCGGCCGCCTACACGCTGATGCGCTGGCTGACCGAGCAGGGCGACGACGAGGGCCTGCGTCAGCTGGCCCGGATCTACTGTGGCAGCGTGCCGGTGTTCGCGCACTGGTGCGAGGTGCAGCGTGCACGTCGCGTGTCCGATTGGCCGGCGCTGGAGCAGGCCGCGCAGGCGCTGCTGGCCGCCTCGCCGGGTTCGCACGGCGCGCGGGGCACGCTGGCGCGCATGTACATGGAAACCGGCCGTTTCAGCGAAGCACAGGCCTGCTATGCGCAGCTGGTGGAGCTGCTGGAGGAACCCAACGCCGCGCACTGGGACCACATGAGTGCGGCCAGCGCGGCACGCGACTGGGATGCGGTGCGCCGCTCGGCGGCGGCGATCGGCATGGAGTTGTCCAGCCAGGATGGCGTGGTCGAGGAGCCGTGGGGCTGGGTGATCATCCGCAGTGAAGAGAATGGCGAGCCGATGGAGTACTACGCCCGTCGCAGTGGCCCGGTGACCGCACGCATCGTCGAGAACGCACCGGCCAACCGTGCCCAGCAGGTCGGCGACTGGGTGGTGTTTGATGCCGCGCTGGTGCACCCGGCGCCGGAGGAAGAAGAGGCCCGCGAGCACTTCATTCCGACCTATGCGCAGGTCCATGTGCTGGAACGCGGTGGTTTTGCCCGCAGCTGGCTGGTCGATGGCGCGCACCCGGGCGAAGAAGCCTGGAATGCCCTTGTCGAAGCTGCCGAAGCACAGGGTTGGAAGGTGTGGTCGCACAGCCGCGCGGACTACACCGTCACCGACCCCGACATGGAGGGAGGCACCCTGCCGGGCGTGCTGTTCACCGTTGCGCAGCCGCAGGACCACGCACCGCTGGCGCTGCACCGCTTCCTGCAGCAGGAGACCGCGAAGTGGCCGCACCCACACTGCTGGCTGCGGCTGGCCGAAGCCTGCGACCAGGACCGCCAGCCGCATCTGGATGTGATCGAGCGTTACGGGTTGTAAGTAGAGCCGAGCCTGCGCTCGGCTTATGCTGGAACGCAGCCGAGCATGGGCTCGGCTCTACAACAGATCGCCATCACGACCAAAGGGATTGGACATGCGAAAGACAGGGATGTTGATGATTGCCGGCCTGCTGCTGGCGCCAGCCGCACAGGCCGCGCCCGCCTGCCAGGAACCAGTGGTTGTGGCCCGCGCGTTCTACGAAGCGACGACGGGCGATGGCGACCTGCTGGAACCGCCGCCCGCGCTGGTCAGCCCCGGCTTCGGCAAGGCCCTGCGCGGCGAGCGCGCCTGCCAGCAGCGCGAAGAGGGCATCTGCACGATCGATTCCGATCCGTGGCTGGATGCGCAGGACGGCGACATCGAAACCCCGGTGCGTTACAGCTGGAAAGAGGCGTCGGCCACCGCCGGCGAGGTCGAGATGCGCTATTCGGTTTGGAAGAAGGCCTACGTGACCCGTCTATCGATGGTGCGTCAGGGGCAGGGCTGCTGGCAGGTCGATGACATCCTCACCAACAGCGGCCGTTCGGTGCGGAAGATCCTGGCCCAGCCTTGACGTTAGCGCCGGTGGGTGCCGACCGTTGGTCGGCACACCGCCTATCGCGAATGCCCGAACACCAGTTCGATCACGAACTGGCTGCCGAAGAACGCCAGCAGCAGCAACAGCATCGCCGCCAGCGTCCAGTGCACCGCCTTCATGCCTCGCCAGCCATAGCGGCGGCGGCCGATCAGCAGCACGCCGAACACGATCCACGACAGCACGCTCAGCACGGTCTTGTGCACCAGCTTCTGTGCCAGCAGGTCGTCGACGAACAGCACACCTGTGACCAGGGTCAGGGTCAGCAGCGCGAAGCCGACGGTGATGACCCGGAACAACAGCGATTCCAGGTCGGCCAGCGGCGGCAGCGCCCGCAGCCACGGGCGGAACTCGCGGCGGCGCAGTGCGCGCTCCTGCAGCCACAGCATGATCGCCAGCAGCGCGGCGATGCTCAGCGTGGCGTAGGCCAGCAGCGCCAGCCAGGCGTGGCTGGCCAGGCGCCAGCCCAGCACCTTGCTCGGTTCGTGGCCGTAGCCGTGGTAGGCCAGCAGCAGTACTGCGGCCAGCGGGAACACCACCACGCCCAGTGCCGACATCCGCCCGCGCGCGCCGACCAGCGAGGTCAGCCAGGCCATGCCCAGTCCGACCAGCGACAGCGCGGCGAAGAAGTGCATGTCCGGCCCGCCGTTGGTGCGCATCGCCACCATCACGTGGTAGCCGCCATGCAGCAGCATCGCCGGCAGGGCGGGCCACAGCCAGGTGGGGGAACCGGTGCTTTCATCGCGGCCGAGCGCGCGCACCAGCAGGGCACTGGCAGCCAGGTAGAGCAGGACGGCGATGAGAACGATTGTCATCGTTGCAGTTTCGCATACCCCTGCGATAGTGGCGACGGCCCCGTGGTCGCAGTCCGGGGAGGCGAGCGGACCCGTTATACTGTCTGCCTTATTGTCCCCCGCTTTCAGACAGGTTGCGCCGCATGTTCGAGTCCCTGACCCAGCGCCTTTCCGGCACCATCGAGCGCCTGCGTGGCCGCGGCCGCCTGACCGAGGAGAACATCCGCGAGGCGACCCGCGAAGTGCGCATCGCGCTGCTCGAGGCCGACGTGGCGTTGCCGGTGGTGCAGGCCCTGATCGAGCGCATCAAGGTGCGTGCGGTCGGCCAGGAAGTGCTGAAGTCGCTGACCCCGGGCCAGGCGCTGATCAAGGTCGTGCGCGACGAGCTGACCGCAGTGATGGGCGCCGAAGCCAGCGACCTGAACCTCAATGTGCCCGCGCCGGCCATCATCCTGATGGCGGGCCTGCAGGGCGCCGGCAAGACCACCACGGTGGGCAAGCTGGCCAAGCACCTGAAGGAAAAGCGCAAGAAGAAGGTGATGGTGGTCTCGGCCGACGTCTACCGTCCGGCCGCGATCGAACAGCTGAAGACCCTGGCCGAGCAGGTCGGCGTGCTGTTCTTCCCGTCCAGTGCCGACCAGAAGCCGGAAGCCATCGTCCGTGCCGCCATCGACGACGCGCGCAAGTCGTTCGTCGACGTGCTGCTGGTCGATACCGCCGGCCGCTTGGCCATCGACGAAGCGATGATGGCCGAGATCAAGGCCCTGCACGCTGCGGTGAACCCGGCCGAAACCCTGTTCGTGGTCGACGCCATGACCGGCCAGGACGCGGCCAACACCGCCAAGGCCTTCGGCGACGCCCTGCCGCTGACCGGCGTGGTGCTGACCAAGACCGACGGTGACGCCCGTGGCGGTGCCGCACTGAGCGTGCGCTACATCACCGGCAAGCCGATCAAGTTCGTCGGTGTCAGCGAAAAGCCGGAAGGCCTGGACGTGTTCCACCCGGACCGTATCGCCAGCCGCATCCTCGACATGGGCGATGTGCTGTCGCTGGTCGAGCAGGTCGAACAGCAGGTCGACAAGGACAAGGCCGCCAAGCTGGCCGAGAAGGTCGCCAAGGGCAAGAAGTTCGACCTGAACGACATGCGTGACCAGCTCGAGCAGATGCAGAACATGGGCGGCATCGGCGGCCTGATGGACAAGCTGCCGGGCCTGGGCAACATCCCCGACCATCTGAAGCAGCAGGTCAGCCAGGGCAAGGAAGTGCCGCGCATGATCGCCATCATCAACTCGATGACCAAGAAGGAACGGCGCAATCCGAACCTGCTCAACGGCTCGCGCCGCGCGCGCATCGCCAAGGGCTCGGGCGTGACCCCGGCCGACGTCAACAAGCTGATGAAGCAGTACATGCAGATGGAAAAGATGATGAGCAAGATGGCTGGCGGCGGCATGAAGGGCATGTTGCGCAGCATGAAGGGCATGATGGGCGCCATGGGCGGCCGCGGCATGCCGTTCCGTTGATGACGGCCCGGTCGCAGTCTGATGTAGCGCCCGAGCCTGTGCTCGGGCGGCGGCGCGCAGGCGACGCAACAAGCCGCCGGGCAGGCTCGACTCTACCCCCGCCCTGCGCGCACCATGGGGGCCTGTCCGAAACGATGGGCCGTCATGCAGAGTTCCGCTGTATCTTCCCGCGTCGAGGCGTTCTGCCGGCGCTTTGACGTTTCCGTTCCGATCCTGCTGGCACCGATGGCCGGCGCCTGTCCGGTGCCGTTGTCGGCCGCGTTGGCCAATGCCGGCAGCATGGGTGCGATGGGCGCGGTGCTGTCGTCATCTGCCGATATCGGTCGCTGGATGGAGGACTTCCGCGCGACCTCCACCGGCCCGGCACAGGTGAACCTGTGGGTGCCTGACCCCGTGCCGACCCGTGACGTTGCCGCCGAGGCCGCCAGCCGCGCCTTCCTCGCCCAATGGGGCCCGGACGTGCCAGCCAGCGCCGCCGATGCCACGCCCGCCGACTTCGAAGAACAGTTCGCCGCGCTGCTGGCGGCGCGTCCTGCGGTGGCCTCGACCATCATGGGCGTGCTGCTGCCGCGCCACGTGCAGCAGCTGAAGGACGCCGGCGTCGCCTGGATCGCGTGCGCGACCACGTTGTCTGAAGCACGCGCTGCCCAGGACGCCGGCGCCGATGCCGTGGTGGCGCAGGGCGTGGAAGCGGGTGGGCATCGTGGTTCATTCGATCCGGCGATGGCCGAGCGCCAGCTGGTCGGCCTGTTCGCGCTGCTGCCACGGCTGGCCGATCACCTGCACATCCCGGTGATTGCCGCCGGCGGCATCGCCGATGGCCGTGGTATCGCCGCCGCACTCACCTTGGGCGCCAGCGCCGTGCAGATCGGCACCGCGTTCCTGCGCACGCCGGAAGCGGCGATCGCCTCGGCGTGGGCCGATGGGCTGGCCGCCAGCGAACCGGAAGACACCTGGCCGACCCGTGCCTTCAGCGGTCGTCTGGGCCGTGGTCTGGCGACACCCTACGTGCGCGCCGCCGCCGCAGAAGGCGCCCCGGCGCCGCGTCCGTACCCGGTGCAGCGCGGCCTGACCGCGCCGATGCGCAAGCAGGCCGTGCAGGAAAACCGCCTGGCCGCGATGCAGGCCTGGGCCGGGCAGTCGGCATGGATGGCGCCGGCACAGCCGGCCGCAGACGTGCTGCGCGGCATGTGGAGCCAGGCGCAGGCACTGCTGCGATGACGCTGACCTGCAACGGCCAGCCGGCGCAGGTGGAGGATCTGCTGCCGGCGCTCGTCAACTACGGCCACTTCACCTCGCTGCAGGTGCGCGACCACGCGGTGCAGGGACTGGACCTGCATCTGGCGCGGCTGTCGCATGCCACGCGCGAGCTGTTCGGTAGCGAGCTGGATATGGCGCAGGTGCGGGCTTGGATGGTGCAGGCGCTGCGGCAAGCGGGGCAGGGCGATGCCTCGTTGCGGGTGACGGTGTATTCGCGCCACTTCGATTTCCGCAATCCGCTGGCGGCGGTGCCCGTGGACGTGCTGGTGGCGGCGTCCGCGCCGGTGACGCTGACCGCCTCCAAGCGTGTGCGCAGCGTGGCCTGGCAGCGTGAACTGCCGCAGATCAAGCACGTCGGCACGTTTGGCCTGTTCGCCGAGCGCCGTGCGGCGATGGCGGAAGGATTCGACGATGTGCTGTTCGTGACCGTCGATGGCGAAATGAGTGAAGGCAGCACCTGGAACCTGGCCGTGCACGATGGTGAACGGCTGCTCTGGCCGCAGGCGCCGGCCCTGCGCGGGACCGCCGAGGCGCTGCTGAAGCAGCATTGGCCGGGGGCGCAGGCCACGCAGCCATTGCGGCTGGCGGATATGGCCGGCGTGAAAGCCGCTTTTGCCTGTAACGCCAGCGGTCTGTGGGCGCTGGAGGCCATCGACGGGCATGTCCTGCCCGGCTCGCAGGCACTGGCTGAACAGGGCAGAGCGGTGCTTGCGGCGGTGGCTTGGGACGGTTTGGGGTGAAAAGCCCGCCGGGCATGGCCCAGCACTACCGTGAAGGCTGGTCACCCATGGGGTTGGCTCGGCCGGGCTCTGCCGCTATAATCGCCCGCTTACCTCGCCATCCTGGCGACTGGGCAATAGGAAAAACACCATGGTCAAGATTCGACTGACCCGCGGCGGCGCCAAGAAGCGTCCGTTCTACCACATCATCGTCACCGACGTGCGCAGCGCGCGCGACGGCCGCAACATCGAGCGCGTTGGCTTCTACAACCCGGTCGCCCAGGGCGCCGAGAAGCGCATCGAGCTGGACCTGGCCCGCGTTGACCATTGGGTCAAGAACGGCGCCCAGCCGACCGACAAGGTCCGCAACCTGATCAAGGAAGCGACCAAGTCCCAGGCCGCTGCGGCCTGATCCTGACGGGCCACGCTTCGGCGTGGCCCTCTTGGTTGAAGCAGATGAAAGATATCGAGCGCCGCATCCTGCTGGGCAGGGTTGTCGGCGCTTTTGGTGTGCGCGGCGAGATCAAGCTCGAGTCCTGGACCGAGCCACGTTCCGCCATTTTCCGTTACCAGCCGTGGATCGTGCGCAGCCCGTCCGGCGTGGAAACCACGATTCAAGGTGTACGCGGCCGCGACAGCGGCAAGCACCTGGTCGCCCGTTTCCCCGGCGTCGAGGACCGCGATACCGTCGAAGCGATGCACGGCACCGAGATCTACGTGGCCCGCAGTGCATTGCCGCCGCCGAAGCCCGATGAGTATTACTGGGTGGACCTGGAAGGCCTGGATGTGAAGACCACCGAGGGTGTTGCCCTGGGCCAGGTCTCGCATCTGTTCAGCACCGGCGCAAACGACGTGGTGGTGGTCCGGGGTGACCGCGAGCGGATGATTCCGTTCGTGCAGCCGGACTTCGTCAAATCGGTCGACTTCGAGGCCAACCTGGTCGTGGTCGACTGGGATCCCGAGTTCTGAGTGTGAGCATGCGTTTCGACGTCATCACCCTGTTCCCCGAGTTCCTCGCCCAGTCCGCTGGATTGGGCGTGGTCGGGCGCGCGCTGGAGAAGGGGTTGTTCAGCCTGCATGGCTGGAATCCCCGTGATTACGCTGAAGGCAACTACCGCCGGGTGGACGACCGTCCGTTCGGTGGTGGCCCGGGCATGGTGATGCTGATCGAGCCGTTGCAGGCCTGCCTGCAGGCAATCCGCGATGCTGATCCGACCCCAGCGCGGGTGATCTACCTCAGCCCGCAGGGTGCTCCGTTGACCCAGGCCAAGGTGCGGGAACTGGCGGCGCTGCCGCGCATGGTCCTGCTCTGCGGCCGCTATGAAGGCATCGACGAGCGTTTCCTGGAGGCCAATGTCGACGAGGAGATTTCCCTCGGCGACTACGTGCTGTCCGGCGGCGAACTGGGTGCGGCGGTGATCATCGACGCCGTGGCCCGCCTGCAGGACGGCGCCCTGAATGACGCTGAATCGGCGGCGCAGGACAGCTTCGAGGGTGACCTCGGCCTGCTCGACTGCCCGCATTACAGCCAGCCGGCCCAGCATCCGCTGGGTGACGTGCCGGATGTGCTGCGCTCGGGCAACCACGCGGCCATCGCGGCCTGGCGCCGCCAGCAGTCGCTGGTCCGTACCGCGCAGCGGCGCCCGGACCTGCTGGATGAACAGGCGTTGGGCAAGGCCGACCGCAAGCTGCTGGAGCAGGGCCGTCAGGCCCAGAAACACAAGGCCAGCCCCTAGCGCAGGGCTGGCTTTATCGGCTATCATGGCCAATTCCCGCCGGCCCCGGTCGGCGCGCGCAGTACCCAAAACAAACGTGCAGCACAGTCCGGTGACTGCATGAGCCTACGTTGTCGATACGACACGCCCACCCGAACAAGAATCGGTGTAACCCATGAGCAAGCTGAACAAGTCCATCGTCGCGGAATTCGAATCCGCCCAGATCACCCGTGAACTGCCGAAGTTCAGCCAGGGCGACACCGTTGTCGTCAACGTGAAGGTGAAGGAAGGCAGCCGCGAGCGCGTGCAGGCCTACGAAGGCGTCGTCATCGCCACCAAGAACGCCGGCCTGAACTCCTCGTTCACCGTCCGCAAGATCTCGCACGGCTACGGCGTCGAGCGCGTGTTCCAGACCCACAGCGCCATCATCGACTCGGTCGAAGTGAAGCGTCGTGGTAAGGTCCGCGCCGGCAAGCTGTACTACCTGCGTGGCCTGGAAGGCAAGGCTGCCCGCATCAAGGAAGACCTGGCTGCCGCTGCTGCCGCCAAGGCTGCCCGTCTGGCCGACAAGGCCTGATAAACAACTTCGGTTGTTGCCGCAACGGCCACCTTCGGGTGGCCGTTTGCGTTTCCGGCATCGCATCGGCCACGATCAGCTGATGAACGACATCAATCCGCGCTATCCCGCCGTGATCCAGTCGGCGTTGCGCTTCCTCGACGGCAAGGGGATGGCGCGCGTGCAGTCGGCACCGCTGCTGCATCGTCTGCTGTGGCGCATGGGCATCGCACTGCCGCCGCCGATCCTGGCGGGCTTCGGCACGAACGCGCTGGTGCAGGGCCTGCTGTTCGGGCTGTTCTGGACCGCGCTGATGTGGCTGATGCTGTGGCAGGGCAGCGAGCGCCCGCTGGCGCTGTTGCTGGTGGCCGGGCTGTTGGCCGGTGCGCTGTTCGGCGTGGTGATGGCGGCCCTGATGCGCTCGCTGCGCCGCCACCGCAAGCTGCCGGACTGGCGGCAGTTCCGCGCGCGGCAGGCGGACTGAGCCGATGGCGCACTGCGCCGTGACCGCCAGGTAAGGGTCGCGCTAGGCTGCGGTTCCATCCCGATGGACGTGCCGTGCGATGCCTGCCAAGCGAACCGCACCTTCCGCCGCGCCCACGCTGTTGTCCGGCGGCAATCCGCAGATCGCCAAGGGCGAGGGCAATGCCCCGGTGCAGGCGTATATCGCGGCGATGCCGGACTGGAAACGTCTGATCGGCGAACAGCTGGATGCGCTGATTGAACAAGCCGTACCCGGGGTGCACAAGGCGGTGAAGTGGAACTCGCCGATGTATGCGGTGGCCGCGGGCGAAGGCTGGTTTCTCAGCTTCCATTGCTTCACCCGCTACATCAAGGTGGCGTTCTTCCGCGGCGCTGCACTGACGCCCGTGCCGCCGGAGCCGTCCAAGAGTGCCGATACGCGGTACCTGCACATCCCGCAGGATGGCGCGCTGGATGAAGCGCAGTTCCTCGACTGGGTGCGCCAGGCCGCCGCGCTGCCCGGTGAGCGCATGTAACCCCGACGTTCTGGTTTCCTTTCCGACGAGAGCTGCTGATGGCCACGCATGCACCGAACCCTGCCGATGCCGGAACCCCGGCAACTGAACTGATCGATGCGCGCATCGCCGAGCTGGGCGACTGGCGTGGCGAAGTGCTGGCACGCGTGCGTGCGTTGATCCATGAAGCGCTGCCGGACGTGCAGGAAACCTGGAAGTGGCGCGGTACACCGGTGTGGGAGCACAACGGCATCCTGTGCACCGTCGAGACCTACAAGCAGGCGGTGAAGCTGACCTTCGCCAACGGGGCGGCGCTGGCCGATCCGAAAGGCCTGTTCAACGCCAGCCTGGAGGGCAACACGCGGCGCGCGATCGACATCCATGAAGGTGCGATGCCGAATGCCGCTGCGTTGAAGGCGTTGCTGCGCGCGGCGGCGGCGTTCAACGCGGCGAAGAAGAAACGCTGACCGCCTCCTGTAGCGCCGAGCCCATGCCCGGCTTGGAGGGCCGCGCCTGTGCGGACCAACGGTCCGCACCCACCTCAGCGCGGCGGAGTGGCATCCGGGTCGGCCACCGGTGACGGTGGGCAGGCCGGAATTTCCGACGGCGTGGCCAGTTCTTCGGCGTGCGAAGGCTTGCCCATCATCTTCGCCTTGCGCCAGCCACCCCAGCGGTAATACGCCAGCGACAGCAGCATCGACACCAGCGAACTGACCGGGAAGCTCCACCAGATCGCATCGGCGCCCCAGTACGGCTGCAGCAGCTCGGCGAACGGCACGCGCACGCCCCACAGCGAACCGGCCAGGATCAGCAGCGGCGGAATCACCGCGCCGGTGGAGCGCACCACGCCGGAGATCACGAAGCTGACGCCGAAGAACAGGAACGAGCCGATCACCACGTGGTTGAGGTGGCGGGCGATGTCCAGCGCCTGGCTGGCCGGCGGCAGGAACAGGGCCAGCAGCTGGCGATCGAACACCACCAGCGGCAGGATCAGCGCGCCGGTCAGCAGGAAATTGAACAGCACGCCCTGGCGCGCGGTGCCGCGCACGCGGTCCCAGCGCTGCGCACCGACGTTCTGCGCGGCCATCGACGAGCACGCGGCGCCGATCGCCATCGCCGGCATCTGCAGGTAGTTCCACAGCTGCAGCGCGGCGCCGTAGCCCGCGCCGGTGTCGGTACCGTACTGGTTGACCATGGTCATCAGCAGGATCACCGACAGCGAGATCAGCACCATCTGCAGGCCCATCGGTACGCCCTTGACCACCAGCGCCTTGAGGATGGCCAGGTCGAGCTTGAACAGGCGCATGTCGGCACGGCCCAGCCACAGCGTGTGGCGCTTGTGCCGCATGTACAGCAGCAGGCCGGCCAGCGACAGCGTCTGCGCGACCAGCGTGGCCCAGGCCGAGCCGGCAATGCCCAGCGCCGGGAACGGGCCCATGCCGAAGATCAGTACCGGGTTCAGCACGATGTCCAGTGCCACCGAGACCATCAGGAAACGGAACGGCGTGCGCGAGTCACCGGCACCGCGCAGCGCGGCGGTGAGGAAGGCGAACGCATACAGCGTCGGCATCGCCAGGAAGATGATCTGCAGGTAGGCCTCGGCCAGCGGCAGCGAGGCGGCCGGCGTGCCCATCGCCGCCAGCAGCGGATGGGCCATGAACCAGCCGGCGATGGCGATGATTACCGACAGGCCGATGAAGAAGGTGGCGCTGGTGCCGACCACGCGCCGCGCCTGCGCGATGTCGCGCGCGCCGATCGCCTGGCCGATCAGGATGGTCGAGGCCATGCCGAAGCCGAACACCGAGCCGATGAGGAAGAACATGATGTTGTTGGCGTTCGCGGTGGCGGTCAGTGCCGCCTCGCCGAGGAAGCGCCCGACCCAGACCGCATTCACCGAACCGTTCAGCGACTGCGCGATGTTGCCTGCCAGGATCGGCAGGGAAAACAGCAGGAGATTGCGGCCGATCGGGCCGGAGGTCAGGTCAATCGGCGCTTTGGCCATGGAGTGGTGATCGAATCCCGGGAGGCGCACACTAGCACCAAGCCGGTTTGCAGGATGTGGCAATGCATCAACGACTGCAGATGAAGCGGAGCGTGGCGCTGGCCTTGATCGGCGCCGCACTGGCCGCATGTTCGACAGGTGACCGGCTGGGCGATACCCAGGTGCGGCCAACCGACCGCCCCGAGTGCCTGGTCGGCAGCCAGCGCCAGGATCTTTCCGCCGGCGTACCCAGCCTGATCGGGGGCAGCGGCTGCCGCACCGATCCCGACAACCCGCGTCCCCTGAACAAGCGAACGGAGTAGTCCCTGCCGATGACCGAGCTTTCCCCGCTGTCGCCCAGTGTCCGCCTGGACATCTGGTTGTGGGCGGCCCGCTTCTTCAAGACCCGCAGCCTGGCCAAGCAGGCCATCGAAACCGGCAAGGTCAGCGTCGCGGGCCAGCGTCCGAAATCCTCGCGCGCGGTGCGTGTGGGTGAGCAGCTGCAGGTGGATCGCGGCGAGGAGCATTTCGAGATCCGGGTGCTCGGCCTGAGCGACCAGCGCGGGCCCGCACCGGCGGCGCAGCAGCTGTATGCCGAGAGCGAGGCCTCCAAGGCCCGTCGTGCCGAACAGCGTGCGCTGCGCATCGCCGCACGCGATGGGTTCCAACCGCCAGAGCACAAACCGGACAAGCGCGCGCGGCGGTTGATCCGCGCGTTGGGCGATATCGACGCGCTCTGACCGAACGGCGATTCCGGTGCATGGTTCCTATCGCGGCGCGAAAGGAGGCGTGAGTCACGGTGCATTCGGAAAGGGCGGGGCAGGCTGGAAGTCCACCTTCTGGAAGCCTGCCCATGCATCGCATGCTGTTGTGCCTGTCCCTGCTTGCCGCCGCGCCATTGCACGCGGCCGACATCACGTTCTGGGACACTCCGCAGCGCGGGGGCAACAGCATGAACATGTCGCCTCCGGACCGGAGCTACTTCGAGGCCCTGCGCGCGACCGGTGCGACCTGGGTACGGCTGGTACCGGACAAGTGGAAGGGGCAGGGCGGGCGTGACTTCCTGATTGGCAACGCCGACGACTACCGTAGCCTGGTTCCGGCCGACCTGGCCACGCTGCGGCGGGTGCTGGATGATGCCGACGCGGCTGGGCTGAAAGTGGTGCTGACTCCTTTGTCGTTGCCGTTGCTGCGCTGGAAGCAGCACAACGGCGACAAGGTCGATCCGCGCCTGTGGCAGTCCTTCGACAATCACGCGCCGGCCCGGCGCTTCTGGAGCGACCTCGCCACGGCATTGAAGGGCCATCCCGCACTGGCCGCCTACAACCTGATCAACGAGCCGGTTCCCGAGTATGGTGCTGGCCTGGCCGAGCATGCCTCGGCCGCGGCCATGCAGCAGTGGTACGCCGGTGTGGAAGACGGTCCACGCGATCTGCGCCGCTTCTATTCGGACCTGATCGCCAGCATCCGTGCGGTCGATGCGGACATGCCGTTGATGCTGGATGCCGGCTGGTACGCCGCTGCCGACGGTTTCAACTACTGGCCGGCGCCGCTGGCAGATTCGAAACTGCTGTACAGCGTGCACATGTATGAGCCGTATGCCGCAACCAGCGCGCCTAACCAGAAGCGCACCACGCCGTATCGCTACCCAGGCGTGGTGCCGTTTGGCGAACACAGCGAACGCTGGGATGCCGCGCGGGTCCGCAGTTACCTGCAGCAGCCGATGGACTGGGCGAAGACGCACGGCGTGAGGGCCAACCGCATGGTGGTCGGCGAGTTCGGCTGCATGCGGCGCTGGCCCGACTGCGGCCGCTACCTGCAGGACGTGCTGCAGGTGCTGGAGCAGGACATGGTGCACTGGGCCTTCTACGCGTTCCGCGAGGATGGCTGGGATGGCATGGACTACGAGCTGGGCGACAGTCCGCTGCCGTGGTCGTACTGGCAGGCGCAGGAGAAGGGGAAGACCGTGGCGCCGCCGCGTTCGATGAAGGCACCGCTGTTTGCGCCGATCCTGGAGCGGTTGAAGGCGGGCAACCGGTAAGACGCCGGGCATTGCCCGGCGCGTCCCATGGAGATGCCGATCACGCCGGGCCACGCCCGGCGGCGGCATCGTTCAGCGCTTGCCACCCAGCAGGCTGCCGCCGATCTTGAGCAGATCGCCCACGCCGAGCTGGCCGTCACCGTCCTGGTCCAGCAGGCTGCCGAGCAGGCCACCGGCAAGACCGCCCTGTTGCTGCACCTGCTGCTTTTCTTGGCCCAGGGCCTGGCTGAGCGAGCCGGCATCGGCCTGGCCGCCACCGAGGCGCTGGGCAAGGAAGGCCATCACGATCGGCGCGAGGATCTGCAGCAGCTGGCTGGTGCGGCCGCTGTCGAGCTGGGTGGCCTGGGCCAGGCCGGTTTCCACCTTCTGCTGGCTGCCGCCGAAGATGTGGCCGAGGATGCCGGCGCCATCGCTGGCGGCACCGCCGCCGCCGCCACCCAGCACCGAGCCGAGCACGCTGCCCAGGTCCAGGCCACTGTGGTTGTTCTGCAAGGCGCCGAGCAGTGCCTGCGCGCCCTGCGGCTGCGAGGCGTTGTTGCCCAGCGCGCCCATCAGCACCGGCAGCGCGGCACTGATCGCGCCGGAAGCCTGGGTATCGCTGATGCCGAGCTGCTGCGACACCTGCTGCAGCGGGGCGCCCTGCAACTTGGCGAGAAGTTCATCGGTCAGGCTCATCTGCGGGATCCTTGATTGGGGTTGGGCGTGCAGAAGGTACGACGCGGACCGTTAAAACGGCGACGCCGCCTCGCAGGGAGGCGGCGTGCCGTTCACGGGGGAGGGCGATCAGAGCTCGATGTCTTCGGCGCCCGGGGTGGCGGTGGGGAAGTCCGCTTCCGGCTGGGCCGGCTTGAACGGATCCGACGGCTGGCTGGCCAGCGCCTTCAGCGCCGCGGCCACACCAGCACCGTAGGCCGGGTCGGCCTTGCTGCAGTTGTCGATGTGGCGCTGCTTGATGAAGTCCGGCGCATCGCCCAGGGCACGGGCGGTGTTGGCGAACAGGCGGTCCTTCTGTGCCTGGTTGTAGCTACGGAACAGCGCACCGGGCTGGCTGAAGTAGTCGGCGTCGTCCTCACGGAAGTTCCAGAAGTCGGCGTCGCCGCGGATCTTCATCGGCGGCTCGCGGTACTCCGGCTGCTCCTGCCACTGGCCGTAGCTGTTCGGCTCGTAGTGCGGCAGGCCGCCGTAGTTGCCGTCCACGCGCATCGCACCGTCGCGGTGGTTGCTGTGCACCGGGCAGCGCGCTGCGTTCACCGGAATCTGGTGGTGGTTCACGCCCAGGCGGTAGCGCTGCGCATCGGAGTAGGCGAACAGGCGCGCCTGCAGCATCTTGTCCGGCGAGGGGCCGATGCCCGGCACCAGGTTGCTCGGTGCGAACGCGGACTGCTCCACGTCCTGGTACCAGTTGACCGGGTTGCGGTTCAGTTCGAACTGGCCCACTTCGATCAGCGGGTAGTCGCTCTTCGGCCATACCTTGGTCAGGTCGAACGGATGCACGCGATAGGTTTCCGCCTCCAGCTCCGGCATGACCTGGATGAACAGCTTCCACTTCGGGAAGTCACCCTTCTCGATCGCGGCGAACAGGTCGCGGCCGTGGCTTTCGCGGTCATGGCCGACCAGGATCTGTGCCTGCGCATCGGTCAGCGATTCGATGCCCTGCTGGCTGACGAAGTGGAACTTGACCCAGAAGCGCTCGCTGTCGGCGTTGGTGAAGCTGTAGGTGTGCGAGCCGAAGCCGTGCATGTGGCGGAAGCTGCGCGGGATGCCGCGGTCGCTCATCACCACGGTCACCTGCAGCAGGGCTTCGGGCAGCAGCGTCCAGAAATCCCAGTTGTTGCGCGCGCTGCGCAGGTTGGTGTGCGGGTCGCGCTTGACCGCCTTGTTGAGGTCGGCGAACTTGCGCGGGTCGCGCAGGAAGAACACCGGCGTGTTGTTGCCGACCAGGTCCCAGTTGCCTTCTTCGGTGTAGAACTTCAGCGCGAAGCCGCGGATGTCACGCTCGGCGTCGGCGGCGCCACGTTCGCCGGCCACCGTGGTGAAGCGGGCGAACATCTCGGTCTGCTTGCCGACCTTCTCGAACAGCTTGGCGCGGGTGTACTTGCTGATGTCGTGGGTGACGGTGAAGGTACCGAACGCGCCCGAGCCCTTGGCGTGCATGCGGCGCTCGGGAATGATCTCGCGGTTGAGGTTGGCCAGCTTCTCCAGCAGCCAGACGTCTTCCATCAGCAGCGGGCCACGCGGGCCGGCGGTCTTGCTGTTCTGGTTGTCCACCACCGGCGCGCCGAAGGCCGTGGTCATCGGCGTGACCGGATCATCGCCATGCTTCTGCTTGGGCGTGGTGCTCAGCTCGCGCTGCTGCTGGGCGCCTTCCGCAGGCGACGGCGCGGTGTGATACGGGCATTTGGGGCTGTTGTTATCGGACTGGCTCATGGCTGGCTCCTGCGGGTGAAGACGGGGTGGAACATCTTCACTCGACTTTAGCTAGCGCCAGATGAAATGAATAATCGAATGATTCGTTCAGGTTGATAGATTCTGTCAATTGAAACTCAGAATCAGATTTGCGAAATCTTTCGATGGGCCTCCTGCGAGGCAGGAGGCCAAGCGCTTGCGCTGCGGCTACAGCAGCGCTTTCAAGCGATACAACGCTTCCAGCGCCTGCTTCGGCGTCAGTTCGTCCGGATCGATGGCGGCCAGTGCTTCCTGTGCCTTGTTCGATGGCGCCGCGAACAGGCCGAACTGCTGCGGTGCATCCAATGCCTGTGGTGCCAGCTCGGCGGCATAGCTTTCACCGCCGCGCTGTTCCAGCTCGGCCAGGCGACGGCGCGCCTGCGCTACGGTGGCGCGCGGCAGGCCTGCCAGGGCCGCCACCTGCAGGCCGAAGCTGCGGTTGGCCGGGCCGTCCTTCACCGCGTGCATGAACACCAGCGCCTCACCATGCTCGACCGCGTCCAGGTGCACATTGGCAATACCGCTGCGGCCGCCTTCGTGCTGCTCATCGGCCAGCGCGGTCAGCTCGAAGTAGTGGGTGGCGAACAGCGTGTAGCAGCGGTTCTGGTAGGCCAGGTGGCGGGCCACCGCGTCGGCCAGCGCCAGGCCATCGTAGGTGGACGTGCCGCGGCCGATCTCATCCATCAGCACCAGCGAATGCGCGGTGGCGTGGTGCAGGATGTAGCTGGTCTCGGCCATTTCGACCATGAAGGTGGACTGCCCGCGGGCCAGGTCATCGCCGGCGCCGATGCGGGTCAGGATGCGGTCGATCGGGCCGATCAATGCGCGGCTGGCCGGCACGAAGCTGCCGATGTGGGCCAGCAGCACGATCAGCGCGTTCTGCCGCATGTAGGTCGATTTACCGCCCATGTTCGGGCCGGTGATGACCAGCATCCGGCGGTCCGGATGCAGGTCCAGGTCGTTCGGTTCGAACGGCTGCTCGCGTACCGCCTCGACCACCGGGTGGCGGCCGCGTTCGATCTTCAGGCACGGCTCGGCCTGCAGTTCCGGCCGGGCCCAGTCCAGCGCCTGCGCGCGTTCGGCGAAGGCGGCCAGCACGTCCAGTTCGCTGAGTGCGGCGGCGCACTGTTTCAGCGGCTCCAGCTGCCCGCCGAGGGTATCCAGCAGCTGCTCGTACAGGTACTTCTCGCGCGACAGCGAGCGGTCGCGCGCGGACAGCACCTTGTCCTCGAACGCCTTCAGTTCTTCGGTGATGTAGCGCTCGGCATTGGTCAGCGTCTGGCGGCGGGTGTAGTGCACCGGCGCGCGGTCGGACTGGCCCTTGCTGATTTCGATGTAGTAGCCATGCACACGGTTGTAGCCCACCTTCAGGGTGGCAATGCCGCTGCTTTCGCGCTCGCGCTGTTCCAGGTCGACCAGGAACTGGTCGGCGTGTGTGGACAGGCGGCGCAGTTCGTCCAGCTCTTCATCGAAGCCATCGGCCAGCACGCCGCCGTCGCTCAACTTCAGCGGCGGCATCTCGGCGATGGCGCTGGCCAGCAGCTGCGCGCACTCGTCGTGCTGGCCCAGCGCCGCATGCAGGGCCTGCAGGCGTGGTGAGTCCAGCGGGGCCAGCACGTCGCGCACCGCCGGCAGCAGGCCCAGGCCGTCGCGCAGGGTGGAGAAATCGCGCGGGCGCGCCGAGCGCAGCGCCACGCGGGTGAGGATGCGTTCCAGGTCGCCAAGGCGGCGGAACTGCTCGCGGATGTCAGCGTCGCTGCCGCGATCGATCAGGGTTTCCACCGCATGGTGGCGCTGTACCAGCACCTCGCGCAGGCGCAGCGGACGATGCAGCCAGCGCCGCAGCAGGCGGCCGCCCATCGGCGTCACCGTGCTGTCGAGCACGCCCAGCAGCGTATTGCGGGTGTCGCCATCAACACGCGTATCCAGTTCCAGATGGCGGCGGGTGGCGGCGTTCATCGCGATCGCCTCGCCGGCAGTCTCCATCGCGATGGAGGTCAGGTGCGGCAGGCGCTGCTTCTGAGTTTCCTCGACATAACCGAGCAGGGCGCCGGCGGCAGCGGTCGCGCGCGGCTTGTCATCGATGCCGAAGCCGCTCAGGTCATGCAGTTTGAAGAAGTTCAGCAGCTGGCGGCGGCCACTGTCGGCATCGAACAGCCACGGCGCGCGGCGACGCACGCCGGTGCGCTGGCGCAGGAACTCCGGCCAGTTTTCTTCGTCGGGCACCAGCAGCTCGGCCGGCTCCAGCCGTGCCAGCTCGGCTTCCAGGGCGTCGTCGGTTTCCACTTCGTTGACCAGGAAGCGGCCGCCAGCCAGGTCGGCCCACGCCAGGCCGTAGCCCTGCTTGCTGCGCGACAGGGCCATCAGCAGGGTGTCGCGGCGTTCATCCAGCAGCGCCTCGTCGGTGACGGTGCCGGGGGTGACGATGCGCACCACCTTGCGTTCGACCAGGCCCTTGGCCAGCGCCGGGTCGCCGATCTGTTCGCAGATCGCCACCGACTCGCCCAGTGCCACCAGCCGCGCCAGGTAGCCTTCATAGGCATGTACCGGCACGCCGGCCATCGGGATCGGTGCGCCCCCGGAGCTGCCGCGCTGGGTCAGGGTGATGTCGAGCAGGCGCGCCGCCTTGCGGGCGTCGTCATAGAACAGTTCGTAGAAGTCGCCCATGCGGAAGAACAGCAGCAGGTCCGGGTAATCGGACTTGGCCGCGAAGAACTGCTTCATCAGCGGGGTGTGTTCCTTGGACGCCTTGGCGTTGCTGGTGTTGTCTTTTGTATCAGTCACTTGGGGCGTTTCGCGTCTTGGCAGGGCGTCGGGGCGTGGCCACGCGCAGGCATGGCCGGAGAGATCATTAGTGTAGCGACCTGGGGCGGTCGATGATCCCCGGCACCCGCGCCAGGCCCGAGGCTGTCCGTGCGCCAACGCCTGCGCCCCGGCGCGGGCACTTTGGTTGATTTCCCCAGGGGCCCACGGTAGTGTCAGCCCCGGCGATTTCCGCCAAGCGGCCTCCATGGAAACCGGGGCGACTCACCCCGGGCGGGCGTTGATGGAAAGAACAAGCATGACTGCAGCCTGCATGGCCGCCGAACCTCGTTACACCTGGCGTACCGTCCTGCTGAGCATCCTGGTCGCCATCGTTCCGCTTGCCGGCTCCGCACCCTACACCTTGCTGAAGGCGGTGCTGCTGCTGGCCCTGCTGGTCACCGGCGTGGTTCTGATCCGCCGCCAGCCCGATGTCCGCCTGCGCTACCGCATCGCCCGGTTCATCGTGATCGTCTGCTTCCTGCGCCTGGCCTATGCCTTCTACAGCATCCTCTGGCACGGGCTGCGCTGGAACGAACTGGACCTTCCGGCACAGACACTGCTCTACCTGGGCACCGCTGCGGTGTTCGCCACTGCGCTGGACTGGCGCCTGATCTGGAAGATCTTCGCCCTGTCCACCCTGGTCTTCGGCGGGTCGTGCATCGTGCAGCACCACGTGATGGGCCTTGAACGCGCGCACGGTTTCAGTGGCGGCGAATGGACCGCCATCGAGTTCACCATGGTGACGTTGTGCATGGCGCTGTTCTCGGTCATCCGGTTGATCCAGCCCAATGTCCATCCGGCCGAACGCTGGCTGCACGGCGTGGCCATCGCCGTCGGCGTCTATGGTTCGATCCTGGCGCAGAGCCGCGGGCCGATCCTGGCGTTCATTCCCGCCATGCTGATGGTGATTGCGGTGCACGTCCGGCGCACCCGGCGCTGGCGGGGGGCACTGGCCTTCGTCGGTGCCCTGGTCATTGGCGTGGTCGGCGCCACCTCGGTGCTGAACCATGAGGTGATCCAGCGCTTCGGTGAGGTCAGCGGCGAGATCTCCGGTTTCAACCAGGAAAACGAGGTCGGCTCGGTCCGCGAGCGCATCGCCATGTGGGGCGTGGCCGTCGACGCCTTCGCCGAGCATCCCGTGGCGGGGGTGGGCCTGAACCAGTTCGGTACCTATGCACGTGAGGGCATCGCCCGCGGCGAGGTGTCCGAGTCGATCTTCCGCTACAACCACCCACACAACGAGTACCTGGAAGCGGCGGTGACCGGTGGCGTGCCGCTGCTGCTGATCATGCTGCTGGTCTTCATCCTGCCCGGCATCCATTTCGTGCGACGTCTCGGCCACGCCGACGACATCACCGCGATGATCGCCACCGCCGGACTTGCCGTGGTCATCGTCTATGCGCTTTCGGCGTTCACGGACAACGTGTTCTACCGGGCGATGCCGCATTCGTTCTATTTCTACCTGGTGCTGGGTTTCATGCTGGCGACCGCCTTGCCGGCGCGTGACCTGCTCCGGCCAGGGAGTCCCTCCTGATGGCGCATATCCATCTGCTGGCCGCCGACAACCAGCGTGGGCTGTCCCATGACATCCAGGTGATCGAGCGCTCGTTGCAGCAGCTCGGGCACACGGTGACGGTCAGCCGCCTGGACGCGGTCCGCAATGGTGGCGCCTGGAAACTCCGCGGAATGCGCCTGCGCAGGCTGCTGGCCTCGTGGCTGAGCCTGGGGCGCACGCCCGCCCGGTTCGACGTCAACATCTCGCTGGAACATGTCCGGCCGACGAGCTTCGGACTGGCCAACGTCAATCTGTTGATCCCGAATCCGGAATGGGTGTCCGCACGCAGCCTGCGGATCCTGCCGCGGTTCGATGCGTTGCTGACCAAGACCGAAGAAGCCACGCGCATCTTCAACGCGCTGGGCATGCGCGCGCTGGAAGTCGGTTTCTGCAGCCGTGACCGCTACGACCCGGCAGTGCCGCGCAGGCCGCGCAGCTTCCTGCATGCGGCCGGTACCAGCCGTATGAAGGGAACGGCTGCACTCGTCAATGTCTGGAAACGGCACCCCGAATGGCCCTTGCTGACCATCCTGCGCGGCGGCCCTTCGGACGAAGATGAGGGCGGTGCCGCGAACCTGAGAATCGTCCGCGAGCGGCTGCCCGACCAGGAGGTGCAGCGCCTGCAGAACGAACATGCGTTCCACCTGTGCCTGTCGCAGACCGAAGGCTGGGGCCACTATCTGGTGGAAGCGATGAGCTGCGGGGCGGTGGTGATCACCTGTGACGGCGCGCCGATGAATCAGATGATCGACGACAGCCGCGGCATCCTGGTTGCCGCGCACGAGGGCGAGCCCTGCCATCTGTCCAGGACCTGGCATGTGGATGAGAAGGCGCTGGAACAGGCCGTCGAGCGCGCGCTGGCGATGGATGAGGCCGAGTGGACCCGGCTGGGCGCCAATGCACGCGCATGGCACCTGGCCAGCGAGGTGGCGTTCCCGCGCCGTCTTGGCGAGGCCCTGGCCAAGCTCTGAGCTGATGTGGGGCTGGTCGCTGCAGCCCGCTCAGCCAGGCACCAGGGTGATCTGCGGATGGCTGCCGAAGATCTCCATGACGATCTCGAAGTAGGTCTGTCCCTGGCCAAGCGCCAGTGCCGTCAACTGAGCGTGGATGGCCGCACCGTTGAACCTGCCGCCCTGAGCGAGTTTCGACTGCAGCCAGGCGCGCGTGGTCTCGCGGCCCAGTGCATCGCGGCTGTGGGCGATGTCACGCCACACCACCGTGGCGATGGCATGGCCTGCGAGAGCGCCGTAGCCGCCGTGAAGCAGGTCATCAAGCGCATCCAGGCTTGCGCCCAGTTGCCAGTCTTCGTCGGCCATGAACACGCGATTGATTTCCACGTAGAGGCTGGCGATGTCGTTGATGGACGCGCCTTCGATGTGCAGGATCCGTGTCATCTGCAGACTGTAGCCCTCCCGGGCTGCGGTTGTGTCCGGCGCAGATAATCCAGGGCCGCTTCGGATGGAGCTGGCATGATTATGGTGTTAAACCTGCGTGATTTTCATCGGGCGCTGGCGTGTCAGCGGTATTCGATAATGATATGGCGCCATTATCTGCCGCCTTGTTTTCTGACTGCCTGCACAGTTCCATATATTTGGATCGGTCCATATATAAAGTCCCGTAAAGTTTCCCTTCGCTGCGCCGCCATCGAACGTACGGCCACGATCAAGGGAATTGAGATGCTTGCCTTACGTAATCTCCGTGTGGGATCCCGGCTTGGCGCCGGCTTCGGTCTGCTGCTGCTGTTCATCATGGCCATCGTTGGCCTGGTGCTGTATGGGAATCAGCTGAAATCCGCCCAGTTCGAGAAAGTGGTGGACGTCAACATGGTCAAGATGCGTTTGTTGAATGACATGCTTGATACCAACAACGCGGTGCTGATGCATCGCCGCCTGATGGTGATCAAGCGGGGTGATGAGTTCGACAGGGATTACCAGCGTGCCCAGGAGTTGTCGCGGACCTATGACGGTATCTGGGCCAAGTACATCAAGATTCCGCGTGACGCCACCGGCGATACCCTGGTCGCGCGCATCGAGGCGGCACGAAAGGCCACCGATGCATCAACCCAGCAACTGCATGAGCGCATGAAGGTGGGGGATTTTGATGGGGCAGCGAAGGAGCTGCTGGCCGAGCACGGTCTGGCAACGGCCTGGAATGAATCCATCTCGGCCCTGCTGCGCCACCAGGAAACACTGACCGAACGCAGCCGCGAAGAGTACCGCGCAACCGAATCGTGGACCGGCACGCTGTCGATCGCGTTCGGGGCACTGAGCCTGCTGCTGGGCACGTTGGCGGCCTGGGCGATCACCCGCAGCCTGACCCGTCCGCTGGAAGGCGCGGTGAAGCTGGCCGACGGCATTGCCAGTGGCCGCCTGGACAGCAGCATCGACGCCACCGGCAACGACGAGGTGACCCAGCTGCTGAAGTCGATGCAGCGCATGCAGGCACAGCTGCAGTCGGTGATGGCGGCGCAGGGCGAGCTGGCACGCCAGCACGATGCCGGCAGCCTCAGCTACCGCATGGACGAGAGCGCATTCCCCGGCGACTACGGGCGCATGGTGCATGAGACCAATGCGCTGGTTGGATCGCACGTGCAGGTACAGAACCGGCTGATCGAGGTGATGAAGCACTACGCACGCGGCGATCTGTCGGTGGACATGGACCCGCTGCCCGGCGAGAAGGCGGCGATCACCCAGGCGATGGACGAAACCAAGTCCAGCCTGTCGGCGATCAACAGCGAGATCCGCCGGCTGGCGACGGCGGCCGCGGCAGGCGACTTCAGCCTGCGCGGTGATGAAGATCGCTTCGCCTACGATTTCCGCGACATGGTGGCAGGGCTCAATCGCCTGATGCAGACCACCGACGAGAACCTGGTGCAGGTCTCGACCCTGCTGCAGGCCATCTCGCGCGGCGACCTGACCGTGCGCATGCAGGGGGATTTCCACGGCGTGTTCGCGCGCATGCGTGATGACTGCAACGCCACCGTCGATCAGCTCAAGCAGATCGTGGGCCGTATCCAGGCCAGTGCTTCCAGCATCAACCTGGCAGCGGGCGAGATCGCCTCGGGCAACACCGACCTGTCGCGGCGTACCGAACAGCAGGCGGCGAACCTGGAAGAAACGGCAGCGTCGATGGAGGAACTGACCTCTACCGTGAAGCAGAACGCCGAGCATGCACGCCAGGCCAACCAGCTGGCCATCGGCGCGCATGGTGTTGCCTCGCAGGGCGGTGAAGTGGTCGGGCAGGTGGTCACCACGATGTCGGCCATCGAAGCCGCGTCGAAGAAGATCGCCGAGATCATCTCGGTCATCGATGGCATCGCCTTCCAGACCAATATCCTCGCGCTGAACGCGGCGGTCGAAGCTGCGCGTGCCGGGGAACAGGGCAGGGGCTTTGCCGTGGTGGCCAGCGAAGTGCGTACGCTGGCGCAGCGCTCGGCGGGCGCGGCCAAGGAGATCAAGGGCCTGATCGAGGATTCGGTCGGCAAGGTCGCAGACGGCTCGGCGCTGGTCCGCCAGGCCGGCACCACGATGGGCGAGATCGTGGCCTCGGTGCAGCGCGTGACCGACATCATGGCCGATATCTCTGCTGCCTCCCAGGAGCAAAGCTCGGGCATCGAACAGGTCAACCAGGCGGTGGTGCAGATGGATGAGACCACCCAGCAGAATGCCGCGCTGGTCGAAGAAGCCAGTGCCGCAGCGCGCTCGATGGAGGAGCAGGCGAACCTGCTGGCCGAAGCCGTGTCGGTGTTCCGCACGGGGGCGGTGACCGCCGCCGCCGCAGTACGCCCGGCGCTGGCAGCCGTGGCGGCATCGGTTGCGCCGGTACGCCGGCCTGCGGTGCTGTCGCCGCGGCTTGAGCCGACGCTGGCCGCCAATGCGGGTGGTTGGGAAGAGTTCTAGCAGAGGGCAATGCCGGCAGGGAGACGGCGCCCATCGCGACGGCTGGTCGCGATGGGCGCGGATTTTCTTCCTGAACGTGCGATGGCCGATGAAGTGGCGGACACGCGCATTTCACTTCCGGTTGCCAACCGCGGGAGGACACTGGTGCCATACCGGAACTCAGGAGATGGCCATGAAGACCTCGACCCGATTGCTTGTGCTGGGCACCCTGCTGGCGGCTTCGTCGGTGGCCGGCGCGCAGACCTATGGGCCGCGCGATGAGGGACGCAAGTTCAATGACGGCAGCCGCGTGGTCTGCAAGAACGTGGAAGTGCAGCGTAATTCGCGCGATCCCAACCGCATCGCCGGTACCGCCACTGGCGCCGTGATTGGTGGCCTGCTGGGCAACCAGGTGGGCGGTGGCAACGGCAAGAAGCTGGCCACCGTGGCCGGTGCCGTGGCCGGTGGTGCGGCCGGCCGCCAGATCCAGGGCAACAGCCAGCAGAAGAACGGCGACCGCGTGGTCGAACGCCGCTGCGAGCGCGTTTACCGCTGACCGATGATGCCAACAGCGTAATCCCCCTTCCGCAACGCAGTTCCTCGAACGCCGGCCCCGTGCCGGCGTTCCTCGTTGTGGGGCCCCGTATCGCCGGCCGCCGTGTCGCGCCTATACTGCGCCGACCTCCAAGGATGAATGCCCTGTGAACGAATTGCCCGTCGCAGAGTCGCACGTGCCGGTTGCCGACCGCGAGCCCGGACCCGAGGCGAGCACCCGCTTCGGTCGGCTGCGCGAGCGTACCGATGAGTTGGAACTGTTCATTTCCGGCCTGCTGGCGTTCGCACTGTTGGCGGTGCCTGGGTACCTGTTCGATGCGTGGGCGCGCAGCAGCCTGCACACGGAAGGCATGTACTTCCAGGTGCTGTGGTTTGGTTTCAGCATCAGCGTGGGCATGTGTTACGTGCTGGCGGTAGCGCTGATCGCGCACCTGACCGTGCGCGGGTACTGGATAGGCCTGATCGGGCTGAAATCGCACTTTCCCAAGGGCATCGACTGGGAACGGCTGCCGCAGATGGGCCCGGTATCGCGCGCTTTCCTCAAGGCGCGCGACGGTGGCCTGGACGGCAGCATCGAACGCGCTGATCGTTTGGCCACCATGCTCTTCTCCACCACGCTGCTGGCGGTACAGACGCTGGCCGGCACCCTGGTGATGGCCGTGCTGACGTTGTGCGTGGCGATGGCGATCAGTGCGCTTGCCGGCGGTTCCGATCGTGTGGCCATGATCGTGGTCGGTACCGTGCTGGCCAGCCTGCTTGTACTCGCACTGGTTCCTGCACTGCTGGAGCGTGTCATTGCGCGCCGGCAGCGGCGCGACCAGCCCTATGACGGCCTGCAGCGGTGGCTGCAGCGCTTCCTGGCGGGCCTGCAACGGATTCCCCTGCTGCGCCTGATGCAGACCATGCAGTTGACCCTGCAGAGCAACCTGCGCTCGCGTTCGTTCATGGCGGTCTATCTGCTGGCGGTGATGGTGGCCATGGTGCTGGGCGGGGTGCAGGTGCTGGGTTCGGTGAAGTTCTCGCTGTTCAACCGCTACCAGGTGATGACCGACGAGGCCGTCGAACACGGCATGTTGAGCGCGCATTACGAATCGATGCGTTCGGCGCACGATCAGCTGCTGCCGTACCCGATGATCCCGTCGGACACTATCAGTGGTTCACGCCTGCGTGTGTTCATTCCACACCGCCCCCAGCGCGACAACCCGCTGGCGCGCCAGCACTGCACCGCCTTGCCCGCCGCACGCAATGAAGCGACTGGCGCAAAGGCTGCCAGCGCAGCGGTGGAGTGCCTGTCCCGGTTGTGGCGGGTGCAGCTGGATGGCACGCCGGTTGACCTGCACGCCTTCATGCCGATGGAGCGCCGCGATCTCGACATGCGTGGCCTGGTGGGCTATCTGCCCATGGCGACGCTGGCACCGGGTCGCCATGACCTGAGCCTGGTCTGGAATGCCGAAGGGGGCGAACGCGGCCCGGAGCGACGCCGCGAGTACCGCATCCCGTTCTGGTACGCGCCCGACCCCTGAAAAGGGGGCGGAGGGGATCGAGCCGCATCCCCCGACCTTGCCGTTTACGACTCAATCCCCTTGGCCCCCTTTTTCGAGGAGGCGCCAGGCGGCGAGGCTGCCGTAGAGCAGCAGCAGGACGGTGAGAGTGATCAGTTCGTGGCCGACTTCAGCCAGGTGGGCGTCCATCTGGTTCAGGCGCACCATCAGGTTGATGCCCGAGGTGGTCGGCAGCAGCTGCGCCAGCCAGACCAGCGGTTGCGGCGTCATCACCGCCGGCCACGACAGGTTGGCCAGGAAAAACAGTGGGATCGAGGTGGCGATGATGTACTGGAAGGCGCGTTCGCGGGTGCGGAAGAAGCTGCCGACGAACAGGCCGAACGCCACCGTGGCGGCGATGAACAGCGTGCCGCCCAACAACTGGCCCAGTGGATTGCCGCCGCGCGGATAGTCCTGCACCCACGCGGTGAAGCCGGCGTACCAGAACAGACCGAACAGGCCGATCAGGCTGAAGCCCAATGCCATGCCCGCCAGCGTTGGCAGGTCGAAGCGCAGGCGCCGGCCCAGCGCGAGTCGGCGGCCACCGAGCAGCACGCCGATGCCCATCAACAGGGTCTGGTGGACGATCAGCTCAGCCACGCCGGGCACGATGGCGCTGCCATAGCCTTCCTGGGTGTTGTACAGCGGGCGCTGCACCAAGGTGACCGGTGGTGCCTGCGGCGCGCCCATGAAGGCGGCCTGGCCGACCACCGCGTCACGCCCGAACGCGCCCAGCGCGTCGGCCACGCTGCCCAGCACCCAGCTGGCGCGGCCCAGGTAGGCGCCGTTGCCGAGCAGTACCAGCTTGGCCGGGTGCCCACGCAGGATGTCACGCTCCAGGTTGGCCGGGATCAGCACGATGCCCTCGGCATGGCCGGCTTCCAGCTGCTGGCGCGCGCTGTCGATGTCGGCCGGTTGCCCGACCACGCGCGCGACCCGCAGCGCGTCGAGCTTGCGCAGCAGCTCGCGGCTGGTGGCGCTGTGGTCTTCATCCACCACCAGCACCGGCAGGTTGCCGGCCACCTGGTGGCGGTACGCGGCTGGGTAGAAGAACGAGTACAGGATCACCGCACCGACCATCACCACGATCGCGTAGCGGTCGCACAGCACCGCCATCAGGGTCTGCCGCAGGCTGCGCCACAGTGCGCTCATGCGTCGGCTCCCGCAGGCTGCGCGGCTTCAGGCGTACGCGCGAAGGCGATCAGGCGCAGGCCGCCAATGCCTCCCGCCACCACCGCCATCAGCAGCAATGTGGCCAACGGCCACACCGAAACCGACAGCGGCGAACCGATGAACTGCTGCTGGGTCTGCAGCTTGATGTAGGCGCTGAGTGGCAGCAGCTGGTGCCAGACACGGGTGAACAACGGGCCGTCCAGCACCGGGAAGGTGGCGCTGGAGAACGCCAGTGCGGTGCCGATGCTGAGGCCGACCGCGGACAGCGCGGTACCCATGTCGCGGGTGACGCCGACGAAGAACAACGCGTAGGCGGCCGTGGCCAGGTAGAACAGTGGCTGTGCGAGCAGCAGCACGAGCACGCTGCCGGCCACGCCGTCGCCGCGCAGCCAGGCCAGGTACCCAATGCCGAGCGCGCCATACAACGAGAACAGCAGGGTGTACGGCGCGACCTTGCCGGCAATCGCAGCCCACGGCGTGCGGCCCAGCCGGGCGGGCAGGGTGCCGTCGCGGATCTCGCGGCCAAGGCTGCCGGCCACTGCCAGCGCCAGTACCAGCGACAGCACCGCCGGGAAGATCAGTGGCAGCAGGAACAGTTCGTAGCTGCGTGCCGGGTTGTAGAGGATGTCCGACTGCACCGCGATCGGCGCCGCGCGCAGCTTGCCCGGGCCGACCTGCAGGCCGATGCGCTCGCGCAGCAGGCGTGCGTTCCACGCGGAAACCGCGTCGCCGATGTCGCGCGACGCCGACTGGCCGGTGGTCATGTAGGTGGCGTTGTAATAGGCGAACACCGTGCCCTGGCGCCCGCGCAGCGCCTGCCGGGTGACATCACGCGGCACCAGTACGATGGCGAACACATCCAGGCGGCGCAGCTGCGAACGGGCGTCTTCCATGTCCACGGGCTGGCTGGCGATGCGCACGCCCGGGCTGGCATCGAGCATGCGCAGCAGCAGGCGGCTGTCACTGCTGTGGTCGAGGTCGACCACAGCAATGGGGATATCGCGCATCACCGACGGCGTGAACATCCACGCCATCACCGCCAGCATCAGCAGGGGCAGCAGGGTCACCAGCAGCAGGTCGGCACGGTTGCCGCGCAGCGACTGCAGCTCGCGCCGCCACGAAGCGGCGAAGCCGTTGCGGTCGGGGCTCAGTGCTGGGGCCATGCGAACAGCACGCTCATGCCGGGGCGGAAGCCCTCGATGCGGCGTACCGGGCGCACCCGCACCTCGAAGCTGCGGACGTCGTAGCCGGACGACTGGCGGGTGGTACGCCAGGTCGCGTAGTCGCCGGCCGGGTTGATGAAGTAGACCTCGAACTCACCGTCCTGGCCGAGTGCCGGCACGCTGCCCTGCAGCTTGCTGCCGACTTTCAGGCCTTGCATCTGCGATTCGCGCAGGTTCATCGCCACCCACATGCGGTCGATGTCGACCAGGGTGAACACCGGGTAGCCGGCCGGCACCAGTTCGCCGGGGTCGGCCATGCGCTTGTTGATCTCGCCGGCCACCGGCGCGCGCCCTTCGACTTCGACACGCGCGGCGTTGACTTCGGCCACCGCGCCCTGTGCCTGCTGCACCTGGCCCTGCGCGGCACGCTTGTCCTGTTCGCGTGCTCCGGCCAGCGCCATGTCGTACTGCGCGCGGGCGGCACGGGCCAGTTCGCGCGAACTGGTCGCCTGGGCATGCGCTTCATCGCGCTTCTGGCGGGTCATCACCCCTTCGTTGAACAGGTTCTGCACGCGCTGGTAGGTGGCCTCGGCCAGCGTCGCACCGGCTTCGGCCCGCTTCCAGTTGGCTTCGGCGGCGCGGATGTCCTCTCTGCGCGCGCCTTCGTCAGCCTTGTCGGCCACCGCCTGTGCGGCGGCCAACGCGCCGTGCGCCTGCTGTTCCTTGGCGGCCACTTCGGGGCTGTCGAGCAGGAACAGCACCTGGCCGGGCTGTACACGGTCGCCCTCGCGCACCTTCAGTTCGGCCACGCGCGCGGTGATCTTGGCGGCCACGTTGATGGTGTCCGCATCGGCCATGCCCTGGATCTGGTCGGCCGGGCTGCGCCAGGCCAGCCACAGGCCGAGCACCACCACGATCAGCAGCACCACTATCAGGATCGGGCCCAAGCGGCGCTTGCCGGGGGGCGTTTTCGCTTCGTCGTGCAGCACATCACTCATGGTCGATCACCTCGTCCGCACGCCGCCGGAACTCTTCGAAACGGTCCATCTGTCCACTGACCTCCAGCAACTGTGCCAGCGCAATATCGTATTGGTAGGCGGCCTGCGCACGCTCGACACGGGCACCGCCCAGGCCGAGCCGCGCGTCGATTACATCAAGCGAAGTCGCCTGGCCTTCGCGGAACGCCAGCTCCTGCAGGCGCAGGTTTTCCTGTGCCTGGGCGATGCTGCTGTCGAGCAGTACGAACTGCTGCCGCGCGGTTTCCAGTTCGTTCCAGGCCTTGCGCACGCCCAGTGCGACCTGGTTTTCGGCCTCGCGCAGGCCGGCTTCGGCCTGCTCCTGCTGCGCACGTGCGGCACTGATCTGCGCCGGCCGCGAGTTCGGCGACAGGAAGGTGTACTTCAGGCCGATGCCGAACGCCCAGTCCGGATCGGTCAGCATTTCGTCGCGGCGGCGGAAGTCGTACTGGCCGAAGGCGAAGATCTGCGGTTTCAGCTTGGCCTGCTGCACGCGCACGCCCTGTTCGGCCTGCGCCACCATCGCCCGCAGGCGTGCGATCTGCGGCTGGCGCGCCTGCGCGGTGCGCTCGAAGCTGGCCACCGGCTCCAGCGGTACGCGCTGCACGAACAACGGCGATACGGGCTGTACTTCGCCACCACTGCGCAGCAGCGTGGCCAGCGCAGCCTTCAACGTGGCCAGATCGTTCACCGTCTTCTGGTACTCACGCTCGGCCTTGTCGCGGGCCACGGTGGCCTGCAGGCGCTGCGCACGGGTGGCGAAGCCCTCGCGCTCCAGCTTCTCCGCATCCGACAGGTGGCGGTTGAGGCCATCACGCACATCGCGGCGCACGTCCACCGCCTGCTCGGCCAGACGCTGGCCGAAATAGGCCTGGGCCAGCTGCACGGTCAGCGACTGGCGCTGTGCTTCGCGCTCGGCGCTGGCCTGTTCGTGGGCGGCGCTGGCGGCCCGTTGCGCGGCCGGAATCACGCCGCCGGTGTACAGCGGCAGCACAGCCGTCACCACCGGTCGCGTTCTCCAGTCGCGCTCGGTGAACGACAGCGGCGAATCGATGCCGAAGGCTTCAGCCACGGGGGCCAGCGAGCCCAGTGGCAGGGTGAGGGTCTTCTGGAACTGCAGGCGGCGCACTTCGCCGGTGATCTCCGGCAGGCGCAGCAGGCGGGTGGCGTCCTGCAGGTCCTGCTTGTTGCGCACCGCTGCATCAGCGGCCGCCAGTGCATCGGAGACCTGCTCCAGGCGTTGCCGCGCCTGTTCCCAGTCCAAGGCAGGTGCGTCGGTGTTGTTCTGCGCGGACGCAGCGAACGGCAGGCAGGTCGCCAGCGCCAGCGCCAGCGCGGCCTTCGCGCGGTGCATCCTTGTACGTCGGCCGATCACGCCCATGCCGTCCCAGTGGTAAAGAAGTGCGCAAACGGTAGTGCGCGCGGCGTGAAGCCCGGGTCTGCGGTCATCGGATTGTCCTCAACGAAGGGTGCCGCTGGCCGCAGTGCGCAGCGCCTGGGTGATGTGCTGCAGCGTGCTTGAACGCACGGCGGCATGCTGCCAGTACAGCGGCACATCGAGCCAGCGGCGGGGTTCCAGTACCACCACGCGGCCGGCGCGCACGGCGGGTGCGACCAGCGTTTCCGGGGCCATGCCCCAGCCGAGTCCGCACGCGGCGGCTTCGACGAAACCGGTGGAGGAGGGCAGGTAGTGTAGCGGTGGCTGCAGCCGCGCGCGGGTCAGGCTTCGCACGAAGCGCCATTGCAGTTCATCCTTGCGGTTGAACACCAACATGGGGGCGTGCGCCAGGGCCGCGGCCTGCATGCCGTTACTGAAGTATTGGCGGGCGAAGCCGGGCGAGGCGATGGCGTGGTAGCGCATCGCGCCGAGCGGGTGTACGTTGCAGCCCTTCACCGGCTGGCCTTCGGCGGTCACTGCACCCAGCACACTGCCGTCGCGCAGCAGCTGCAGGGTGTGGTCCTGATCGTCCATGCGCAGGTCGAACAGGTAGCCATGGCGTTGGTGCAGGTCGGCGATGGCCGGCACGAACCAGGTATCGAGCGAGTCGTCGTTGACCGCCAAGGGGATCGGCGTACGTGCGGCGTCGCTGCCGCGTTCGGGCAGCAGTTCGGCCACTGCCTCGGCCTCCAGCGCCTGCATCGGCCGTACCCGGCGCAGCAGTGCCTCGCCGGCGGCGGTGGGCCGGCACGGTGCCTGGCGCACCACCAGCACCTGGCCAAGCCGGTCCTCCAGGGCCTTGATCCGCTGCGACAGTGCCGACGGACTGATCGACAGCCGGCGCGCCGCAGCCTCGAAGCTGCCTTCTTCCAGCACTGCGGCAAATGCGGACAGTTGCGGATGTACCAGGTCCACCAGTACCTCTTCAGTATTTCTGCACAGGATAAAGAAAAATCAGTTTGTCTTAACGTGTCCGGTGGCCGCACCCTGCGCGTCCCCCCGCTGCCTGGCCTGTCCTGATGTGGATCGCCGCTACCGCCGCCGGCCTGTTCGCAGGTGCCGGCCTGATCATCGCCATCGGCGCGCAGAACGCCTTCGTGCTGCGCCAGGGCCTGCAGCAGCGTCATGTGGGGAGGGTGGTGCTGGCCTGCGCCGGTGCGGACATCGCGCTGATACTGGCCGGTGTCGGCGGCATGGGGGCGCTGGTGCTGCAGTGGCCGCTGCTGCTGCAGGTGCTGCGTTTCGGTGGTGCGGCCTTCCTGCTCTGGTATGGCCTGCAGGCAGGCCTGCGCGCGTGGCGCGGTGGCAGTGCGCTGGCCGCCGCCGAGGCGCAGGGCGGCAGTGGGCGCCAGGTGCTGCTGACCTGCCTGGCCTTCACCCTGCTCAACCCGCACGTCTATCTGGATACGGTGGTACTGCTGGGCAGTCTGTCCACGCGCTACCCGGGCGATCTGCGCTGGGCCTTTGCCGCCGGTGCGTGCGTCGCCAGCGTGGCCTGGTTCTGTTCTCTTGGTTATGGCGCGCGCCTGTTGCAGCCGGTGTTCCGCAGACCGGGCGCCTGGCGGATGCTGGACGCCGGCGTGGCGGTTTTCATGTTCTGCCTGGCCACGCTGCTGCTGTTGCGTCCTTTATCGCCATGAGTGCGTGACGCACGCCGGTGTTGCGTATGTGTTCCACCGATACGGTTCACGTGGCCGGATACAGCGCGGATAATGCGCGCCTGGTCGCGACCCCGCCGCGCATGCCGTTGTTCGGCAGCCCCCCGGTCGCCTGTGTTCTCGTTGTACGACCGCCACGGCGCGGCATCGGTGTTGCATGAAAGACAATCTACAGCTGCTCCTGTCCCACCTGGGGCGCACCTCCCTGTTCGGCCTGATGATGGCGCTTCCGCCTGCGTTGGCCTGGCTCGACATCCATTGGCTGGGCAATGCCGTCGGCGAGTGGTCGCTGGTCGAACTGACCCAGGAAGGCTTCCTGGTCGCCAGCGTGGCTGCCTTCGTCCGGCTTGCGTTGCGGCGTGCCGATGATCGGGCCTTTGCCGTGCTGGCGGCAGCGGTGTTCGCCTGCATGCTCCTGCGTGAGATGGATGAGGCGCTGGACCTGATCGCACACGGCTTCTGGAAGTATCCGGTGGGTGTGCTGATCATCGGCTCACTGGCCTGGGCCAGCCGCGACTGGCGCCGGGCCATGCAGGCGCTGGTGCGTTTTCTCGTATCCCGGCCGGGTACCGTGATGACGATTGGTCTGGTCCTGCTGCTGTTCTATTCGCGCCTGATCGGCATGACGTCGTTGTGGACCGGACTGTTGGGTGATCAGTACATCCGTGTGTTCAAGAACACCATCGAGGAGACCACCGAGCTTCTTGGTTACACCTTCATTCTCGCAGCCAGCGTCGGCTATGTGGCACATCGGGTGCGCGAGCCGCTGACGGCGCGCAAGCGCACCGTGCATGAGGACGCCGGGATGCAGCAACGGCCACTCTAGGCGCCATCCACCGCGCATAACGGCGTCTCGCCGGGGCGCAGGGTCAGTACGCGCACGCCGCTGCGGGTGACTGCCACGGTGTGTTCGAACTGCGCCGACAGCTTGCCGTCGCGCGTGTAGACCGGCCATGCGTCCGGCTGCTGGCGGATGGCCGGCTTGCCCTGATTGAGCATCGGCTCGATGGTGAACACCATGCCTTCTTCCAGCACCATGCCGGTGTGGGGATGGCCGTAGTGCAGGATCTGCGGTTCCTCGTGCATTTCCTGGCCGATGCCATGGCCGCAGTATTCCTTCACTACGCTGTAGCCGTGGCTGCGCGCGTGGCGGGCGATGGCGTGGCCGATGTCGCCCAGGCGTGCGCCGGGGCGCACCGCGGCGATGCCTTTCCACATCGCCTGGTAGGTGGTCTGCACCAGCCGGCGCGCGGCGTAGTCGACCTCACCGACCAGGTAGGTGGTGCTGGAGTCGGCGATGTAGCCGTTCTTCTCCAGGGTGATGTCGAGGTTGACGATCTGACCGTTGTGCAGCACGTCGGTGGTGCTGGGCACGCCGTGGCAGATGACGTTGTCGATCGAGGCATTGAGCACGTACGGGAAGCCGTACTGGCCCTTGCTGGCCGGCCGCGCCTGCAGCTCATCGACGATCATGCGTTCGACGAAATCGTTGATCTCCATCGTGCTGCGGCCCTGCAGCGGCAGCTGGTCGAGTGCGGCGAACACCTGCGCCAGCAGGCGACCCGATTCGGCCATCAGCGCGATCTCGTCGGGGCGCTTGATGATGCCCATCGGCTCAGACCTGGCCCGGGGGCAGCAACGGTGGCTGCACGCCGGCCGCGCGCAGCTCGCTGGCGACGATGTCCTGGAAACTCAGCGTAGGGTTCAGCTCGCACAGCATGCCGACCCGGATCCAGAAGTTGGCCTGGGCGTTGATCGAACGGCTGGAGACGGTGCAGGCACGGCGCAGCTGGTCGTGCAGGGTGTCATCGATGTTGACGATGCCCATGGGCGGTCCTGGAGGTTTCAATATACGAAGCGTATATGTTTCGTATATTCATCTCAACCCGGCGTCGTTCAGTCCACGCGTGTGGCGAAGCGCAACCGGTTGTCGTCCGGGTCGCGCAGCAGCATTTCGCGGCTGCCCCATTCGGTGTCATGCGGGGGCTGCTCGATCGGCACGTTGGCCGCGCTGAAGGCGCGGTGCAGGTTGTCGACGTCGTCGACGATGAAATACACCGCGCCGCCGACCTCGCAGTCGCCGCTGTGTTCGGTGAGGAAGATCGTCTGGCCGTCGCGGGTGAGCTGGGCGAACAGCGGGAAGCCGGGTTCGAAGCGATGTTCCCAGTCGACCACGAAACCCAGCCCCTGCACGTAGAACGGCAGGGTGGTGTCGGCATGGCGCATGCGCAGTTGCGGGATGACGGTCTGGGGCATGGCGAGGGCTCCGAGGTGGGAACCCAGTGTAGAGCCGAGCCATGCTCGGCTGCTGTTCGCGGTGCCCGCAGTCGAGCATGGCTTGACTCTACAGAAGGCGCCAGCCGAGCGTGGGCTCGGCTCTACCCGGCTCTGGTAGTTGCCAACCTTGGTTGGCATTGCCGGACAGTGGTCAGCAGGCCGTCGGCACGGCGGCCATTGCCGCCAGCAGTTCGCGGTTCACCTGCTGGTGCCGGGCCTGCCAGGCAGGAAGATCATCGGCGCTGACGTCCGGCTGGCCATCCAGCGACGACAGCCAGCGCTTGAAGCGGCTCTGGTAGTTGGCCAACGACACTTCGCCGGTGATGTCACTGCCGACCAGGCCGCCGGCGCGCAGTGCTTCGATCACCACCAGCGCGTGTTCCAGCTGGAAGCGGCCCTGGTCCCAGTTGCTGCGGGCCACGTCTCCGGCGAACACGTCCTTGTCGATCGACAGATAGGTCGGCTGCGGCGACTTGGCCTGCTCGGCGGCGAACGTGGCGACCAGGGCCTCGGGATGCTCGAAACGGCGGAAGGCATGGCCCATGCCGAGGCGATGGCCCCAGCCGACATCCACGTCCATGCACCAGTAGGTGAGGCGACCGCCCATCAGCGGACGCCAGTGGTTCTCCCAGGCATGGCCGAGGCCGATGTCGCTGGAGGTGATGCCGAGCACGTGGATGTGCGAGATCTGCGGCAGCTTGCTGGCGGCGTTGACCCACGACCCGCAATGCATGCCGAACGGGAATCGCATGTTGTCCGGATGGTTGTCCAGCACCACCAGCTGGAACGGCGCCTGCGCGCGCATGCGGCGCAGCAGCGGCAGGCTGAGGTGATGGAAGTCACCACTGCCGAGCATCACTGTGCCGAGCAGGGCCGGCAGCGGCGCAAGCACCTCGGTGCTGAAGCGATCCAGGGTGCCGTTGCTGCAGGCGAATCGCAGCGTGTCGTGCCACTGCGGCAGGGACAGGGTCTGCGCTTGGGGCAGTGGCAGCACGCCACCGTCCAGGTCCAGGATCAGCGGGGAACGCACCAGCATCGCTCAGCCGCCTCCATCAGGTTCGCCCTGCAGGTACGGGGCCAGCCGGCGCAGGGCGGTACGCAGCAGCGGGGAACGGGCATGGATCGCGTGCCGGGTGGAGGTGAAGCGCGCCCCCAGCTCGGCCTTGATCCGCGAGTCGGTCCAGCCGGCCACGTAGTGGCTCAGGCCGTGCTGCAGGGCGTACTCGAGGTTGTGCATCCAGCTGACCGCGTACAGGTTGTGCTCGCGCGACTGCGGGTAAGCCAGGCCGATGTACTTGTCCACCAGCTTGCCGGCATGCACGTAGCACAGGTTCCAGCCGATCAGCTGGCCCTGGTGGCGGTACAGGAACATCCGTCCCTGGCCCTGGCTGTCGGCCAGCAGATGCTGGAAGTAGGGCAGGCCGAGCTGGTCGAAGTGCACCGCGCTCTGCGCATACACACCCAGGTACAGCGCATGCAGTTCGGCCTGCAGCCGTGGGTCGGCCAGGGCCGGATCACCGGTGGCGATACAGTCGATCTGCAGGTCATCACGCGAGCGCAGCTTGCGCCGGATGTTCTTGCGGCGCGAGGACGACAGGCGGCCGAGATAGCCGTCGAGCGAATCGAAATCGATCGCCACCCAGGCCAGCGGCATGCCTTCAAGTTCAACGAAGCCGCGCGCCAGCAATGCCTGCAGGAAGGCAGCACTGTGCGCGTTGGCCGCATCGTCCAGCAGTGGTGAATCGATCGCCAGGTCCTTGACCACCAGCAGCCGGGTATCGCCGATCGCGTGACGCGTCACGTCCTCGGCCAGCGCCTCCGGCGCGACGTGTGCCGGCAGCGGGGTGTACTCGGTGCTGGTGGCGCCAACGAAGCGGGTCTGCCAGGTGATCCACGGCCGCCATAGGCGCGACAGCGGGAGGCCGAGCAGCCTGCCGCGCAGTTCGTCGTCCATCGTCGTGGTCAGGTCCAGCGGTGCACGGAAGGACGGCAGGCCGCTGGGAAGGCGGCCTGCCTCGAATCCGAGCGGCGGGTGGGCCAGGAAGCCCTCCAGCAGCGCGGCCGGTTCCAGCGCGGTGCTGGATGCGCGTGACGTCATCTCCATCGGCACGGGAACCGGCAGCGCATCGACCTCAGCCCTTGGCCTTGGTCAGCGCCTGGTCGAGCAGGGTGATCGCCAGGTCGATTTCTTCGTAGCTGATGTCCAGAGACGGCGCAAAGGTGATCACGTTCTTGTACCAGCCACCCACGTCGAGCACGAGGCCCATGCGCTTGCCGTCGTGCAGCAGGTCACCGGCCAGGCCGATGTCGACCATGCGGTCCAGCAGTTCCTTGTTCGGGGTGTAGCCGTCGGCCTGGCAGATTTCCGCGCGCAGGGCCAGGCCCAGGCCGTCGACGTCGCCGATTTCCGGGTGGCGCTTCTGCAGGCCACGCAGGCCGTCGAGGAAGTACGCGCCCTTCTCCGGCACGGTGCGCTCGTAGTCCATTTCCTTGCCCAGCTTCAGCACTTCCAGGCCCAGGCGGGTGCCCAGCGGGTTGGAGTTGAAGGTGGAATGGGTGGAGCCCGGCGGGAACACGGTCGGGTTGATCAGCTCTTCGCGAGCCCACAGGCCCGACAGCGGGTTCAGGCCGTTGGTCAGCGCCTTGCCGAACACCAGCACGTCCGGGGTGACACCGAAGTGCTCGATCGACCACAGCTTGCCGGTGCGCCAGAAGCCCATCTGGATTTCATCGACGACCATCAGGATGCCGTACTTGTCCAGCACGCGCTTGAGCCCGGTGAAGAAATTGCGCGGCGGAATGACGTAGCCGCCGGTGCCCTGGATCGGCTCGACGTAGAACGCGGCGTATTCGGCCTGGCCGACCTTGGGATCCCACACGCCGTTGTACTCGCTTTCGAACAGGCGCTCGAACTGCCATACGCAGTGGTCGGAGTACTCATCCGGGGTCATGCCCTTCGGGCGACGGAAGGGGTACGGGAACGGGATGAACATCGCGCGCTCGCCGAAGTGGCCGTAGCGGCGACGGTAGCGGTAGCTGGAGGTGATCGACGACGCGCCCAGGGTGCGGCCGTGGTAGCCGCCCTCGAAGGCGAACATCAGGCTCTTGCCGCCACGCGCGTTGCGCACGATCTTCAGCGAGTCTTCAATGGCCTGCGCGCCGCCGACGTTGAAGTGCACGCGGCCGTCGAGGCCGAACTTCTCGTGCATGTCCACGGCAATGGTCTTGGCCAGCTGCACGCGGGTCGGGTGCAGGTACTGGCTGGCGACCTGCGGCAGGGTGTCGATCTGGTCCTTCAGCGCGTCGTTCAGGCGCTTGTTGCTGTAGCCGAAGTTGCAGGCCGAGTACCACATCTGCAGGTCGAGGTAGGGCACGCCCGCACCGTCGAACATGTAGCTGCCTTCGCCGCGCTGGAAGATCTTCGGCGGGTCGACGTAGTGGACGGTGTCGCCGAAGGAGCTGTAGCGGGCTTCGTCGGCCAGCAGCTGCGCGTCGGAGGCAGCGGCGTCGGCGTTCTTGTCAAAAATGTTCATGCAGTTCGGTTCCGTGAAGGACGTTCGAAAGAGGTGGCGGGGGCATGCTCAGGCGGTGGCCAGCAGCAGGGGCAGTGCGGTGGGCTGCGGGCTGGCGTCGATGCGGCGTGGCTGCAGCAGGCTGCCATCGAGCAGGCGCGGCAACAGCGCGATTGCATCGTGGAAGGTAGCGATGGCGGCATGCCCGATGCCGGCATTGGCGCAATGGGTGATCAGGCGGCGCTTGGCGAACACGAAGTCGGCATCTTCGGATACGCAGAAATCCGAGCTGCCGTCACCGATCATCAGCACGCGCGGTGCTTCGTTGGCGCGCGCCTGCGCGGCGCAGGTGCATTTGCAGGTGCCACTGCGGCAGCCTTCGGCCTGGTAGGGCGATTCCAGTTCCCAGTGGTCCCCGCACCAGCGCAGGTGGTTGGCCACCACCGGCAGTCGCGACAGGCCATGGTTGGCGAGGATGCGGTGGATCGCATAATCCAGGCCGTCGCTGACGATGCGCAGCGGCACGCCCAGCTGCTCGGCGCGGGCGACGAAGGCGACGAAGCCCGGATCGATCTGCACCTGGTCCAGGTGCGCATCGAGCGTGGCCGGGTCCAGCTTCAGCAGCCGCACCTGGCCCTGCATGCATTCACGCGAGCCGATCTTTCCAGCCTTCCATTGGTCTTCCAGTTCCTGCCAGCCCGGCTGGCCGTACTTTTCCAGCAGCGAGTCGATGACATCTTCGAGGCTGATGGTGCCATCGAAGTCACACAGGATGCTCCAGTGCATGGGCAGGTCCGTCGATGAAAGAAACGCCCGGCCCGATGCCGGGGCAGAATCAATGTAGGCAGGCCGCCTTTCTCGTTCCTTTCCTGTTGAAAGGCTTCATTGACGGGCTGGGAAAGCGTTCAGGAAGGTGCATGGATGAATGCGTGAGGTGCAGTCCATCCGTGGGTCTTGAAGTCACGCGCGGGCCAGCACCTGCAGTATTTCGGCCGTCTCTTCACGGGTCTGCCAGGCACTGTTGCCAAGGGTAAGCATGCGTGCGGCGAAGTCGCGTGCGTTGGGCATGTCGTCCTGCGGCACGATGCCGCGCAGGTACGCGTAGTCGGGCAGGGCATGGATGAACATGCGGCTGGCGCCGAGCCCGCGTGGCCACAGGTCTTTCAATACGGCATCGCGGGCGCGCTGGCTGGGCAGCAGCAGCATCAGCATCGGCCAGGTGCCACCGCTACCGGCAAGGCCGTCGACCACCTCAACGGCTGGCAGCTGTGCCAGCTGCACGCGCAGCTGCAATGCACGCAGGCGCCCTGCCTGCAGGAAGGCCGGCAGGCGCCGCGCGGCATGGGCACCGATGTTCTGCCGCCACTGGCTGACCCGGTGCTGCGGAATCTGCAGCGGGAAAATGTCACCGACCGCTTCTTCCAGGTCGCCACGCTGCAACGCACTGCGCAGCGGATTGCCGTACACCAACGACAGCAGCGATGGCCGATAGCAGGCGGCCAGGCCAAGCAGCTGCAGACTGCGCAGCAGTTCCCAGCGCAGGCTGGAACGCACGTGTTCGGCGGCATGTCCGGCCAGCGCGGCACGCAGCTCGTCATCGCGGCTGACCAGCAGGCCGCCTTCGTGCAGGCTCAGGCCCTTGCCGGCGGCCAGGCTGAAGAATCCGATATCGCCACGCAGGCCGACACTGCTGCTGCCGACCCGTGCACCGAGCGCCTGCGCGGCATCCTCGATCACCCAGGCGCCAGCGCCGCGCGCAACCTCGCAGGCCAGCTCGACATCGGCGATGCGCCCGCCCAGGTGGGTGGGCAGGATTGCCAGCGTGCGTGCGTCGGCCAGGCGCTTGAGCTGGCCGGGGTCGAAGTCGAAATGGCCGTGGCGGGTATCGCACAGCTGCACGCGCAGGCCCAGGCTGTGCACCGCGATCGGCACCAGCGGGCAGGTATAGGCCGGCAGGATCACGGTGTCGCGCTTGGGCGCACGCTTGCGCAGCGTACGCAGCGCGATCAGCAGCGCGTGTGTGCCGGAACAGGTCAACTGCAGCGGCGGTGTGCCGAGCTGGCTGGCCAGGATCGCGCGCAGGTCGCCACCACCGGGCAGGAAATCGCTGGCCTGCATCGGCAGGCCAGCCGTCGGTGGCAGTTCGCGCGCGAACAGGCTCATCGCAGGGTGCTCACGCGGCGCTTTCGGCGGGGCTGTGCGGGTCGTCGGCTTCCGCGCGGCCGAGGCAGACGATGCCGGCCACGATCAACACCGCACCGAGCAGATGGTGCAGCGTCAGCGGCTCGTTCAACAGCCACGCCGACAGCAGCAGCACGCTGATCACTTCCAGGTGCGAGGCGGCGAATGCGGGGCCGATCGGCGCATGCCGCAGCAGGCTCATCCAGGTGAAGAACGCACCCACGTAGCCGAGGATGGCGCCGTACACCCACGGCTGCGACAGCACGCGCAGCAGCCACGCAGTGTTGGCCTCGACCGGCAGCGCGGCATCGCCGGCGTACTTGAAGCACAGCTGGGCCAGCGTGTCGAAGGCCATCAGCAGCGGGAAGCCGATGACATACAGGCGCCTCATGAGCCGGCCCCCACCACCGCCACGCCCGCCGTGACCAGCAACATGCCGGTCACCCGCAGCGGCGTGAGTTTCTCGCGGAACAGGAAACGGCCGGCGATCATCAGCGCGACGATGTTGATCGAGCCGAGCAGCACGCCCTTGGACAACGGCACCAGCGACAGGAACGCGATCCAGGCGACAAACTCAAGCACGTAGCAGGCGATGCCGATCCACAGCCAGGGGCGGCTGAGCATGTGTTTCCAGCGTTGCAGTCCTTCGCCTTCCTGCGGATCGCTGGCGGCGGCCTTGAAGGCGAGCTGGCCACCGGTATCGAGTACCACATTGGCCAGCCACAGCAGCGTGGCAAGTGCCCCCATTTCAGGCCACCGCCTTGAGCACGCCTGTGCGTTCACCGATCTCGGTGAAGAAGCGCGCGCTGCGGCGGATCACGTCGCGGCGTTCGCGGTCGATGGTGATCATGTGGTAGCTGTCTTCCAGCACCACCAGTTCCTTCGGACCGCTGACCCGCGACATCACCAGCTCGGCGTTGCCCATGCTGGCCACGTCGTCTTCGCGGGCGTGCATCACCAGGCACGGTGCGGTGACCTGGTGCAGATGGCGTCGGGTCCAGTTGCTCAACGCACGCATCTCGGCCAGCGCATGCCAGGGGTTGCCCGGTAGGCCGGCGGCGGCGCTGTCGCCGGACAGCATGGCGGCGCTCACCTGCGCACGCAGGCGCTCGTCACGCAGGCCGTACGGCGGTTCTTCCATGAACATGCGGTCGCGGCCGATGTTGAAACGCTTGAACCACGGCAGCAGGAACGAGAAGCGGGCTACGGCGGGAATGTTCCAGCCGTCGTAACGGAACGTGGCGCCGTACACGCCGACCCCGGACACCCATTCCGGGCGCCGGGCAGCCAGGGCCAGCGACAGCACCGCGCCCATCGACAGGCCACCGACGTACAGCTGGTCGACCTTGCCGCGCAGGGTTGCCGCCGCATCTTCCACGCCCTGGTACCACTGTTCCCAGGTGGTCGCCAGCAGGTCATCCACGGTGCCGCAGTGGCCGGGCAGCTGCACGCCGTGCACGGTGAAACCGGCGTTGTTCAGCCCTTTGCCCAGCATGCGCATTTCCGCCGGGGTGCCGGTCAGGCCATGGACCAGCAGCACGCCCTGTGGGCCACCGGGGAGGAAGAAGTCGTGCGATTCGGTCACCTGGCGGCTCCGGGACGGCAGTGGGGATGGCAGGATCGCAAGCGCGATTTTCGCCAGCCTTTCAGCGCCCCGGGCCGGGTCAGGGCGCCTTCAGCAGCGGCAGCGTGATGGCGACCTTCAATCCGCCACCGGGGCGGTTCAGGAAGCTCAGGCGGCCGCCGAAGTGCTCCACCGCCTCATGCGCGATGGCCAGGCCGAGGCCGGTGCCGCTGGCAGCGGTGCCCGGCGCCCGGAAGAAGCGCTCGCCCAGCCGTGGCATCACGTCGTCGGGCACGCCGGGACCGTTGTCTTCCACATACAGTTCGACATCATTGTCGTCCAGCGCATGCACGCCCACCGTGACCGTCGCATTGCGGCCGGCATAACGAAGGGCGTTGTCGATCAGGTTGTCCAGCGCCTCCTGCAGCATGGCGCCGTTGCCGAGTACACGCAGCGGATGGGGGCTGCCGCGGTAGCCCAGATCGATGCCATCACGGATTGCTTCCGGTACCCGCATGCCGACCCACTGCGGTACCAGAACGCCCAGATCCAATGCCTCGACCGTTTCCGGCACGGTCTGTGCCCGGCTCAGCGCCAGCAGCTGGGTGCTGACCCGTGCCGTGCGCTGGTTGAGCCGGCGGATGTGCTGCAGTGCCTCGCGCACCGTGTCCGGGTCGCCGTGCGCCAGCGCCTGGTCCACGTGCAGTGCCATGCCCGCCAATGGGGAGCGCAGCTGGTGCGCGGCATCAGCGATGAAGCGGTTCTGCAGGGTGATCATTTCCGCCTGGCGCGCGAACAGATCGTCGATGGTGCTGATCAGCGGCTGGATCTCTTCCGGTACGTCGGCATCGGAGATCGGCGCCAGTTCGCCGCGGCGCTGCGCCAGGCGGGTCCTCAGCGGGGTCAGGATGCGCAGGCCGTACGTCACGCCGAACCAGACCAGCGCCGCGGTACCCAGCGCCAGCATGGTCATCAGCGGGATGATGATCATCAGGATCTCGCGCGCACGCTGCCGGCGGTCGGCCATGCTCTCGGCCACGGTCACCGCCAGCTGGTCCTGCGGATCGTTCATCGCCTGCGTGCAGACGGTGGCCATGCGCACCTGCTGGCCATTGAGGTTGCCGTCGTACAGCGCCGGATGCACGCCGGTGCAGTCCTGCGAAGGGGCATACGGGCTGAAGTCTGCATTGCCGCTGAGCGTACCCATGCGGCTGCTGTCGACGTTGAAATAGCGATGGCCGTCGGGGTCGTACTCGATCAGGAAGCGCGCCTGCGGAGACAGGTCGCTGGTCACCGGCATGGTGCTCAGCATCTGTGCGAACGAATGCGTGTCGTCGATCAGGTTGCGGTCGTGGATGCGGTTGGAATAGTCCAGCGCAACGTAATAGGCCAGGATCGTGTTGAAGGTGAGCAGGCCCAGCATCGGCAACGCCAGGAAGGCGAGCAGGCGCCGGCGCAGGCTGGGCGGTCCACTGATCACGGGGTGCCGTCGTCCTGCGCGTCTTCCAGCATGTAGCCCAGCCCGCGCACGGTGCGGATGCCCATGCCGCCGGGCTGCAACTTCCGGCGCAGGCGGTGCAGGGCGATGTCCAGGCCGTTGTCGGTGAGGTCCTGGCCCCAGTCGCACAGCGCTTCCACCAGTTGCGCGCGCGACACGATGCGCTCGGCGCGTACCGCCAGTGCCGACAGCAGGCCGAACTCGCGCGCGGTCAGTTCCAGCGACTGGTCGTCGATCCACACCCGATGCCCGGCCAGGTCGATGCGCAGGCGGCCGATGCGCAGGTCCGGATTGCCATTGCTGGTGACCCGGCGCAGCTGCGCACGCACGCGCGCTTCGAATTCGTCCAGTGCGAACGGCTTGACCAGGTAGTCATCGGCGCCAAGGTCGAGCACGCGCACGCGCTCGGCCAGGCCATCGCGGGCGGTCACCACCAGCACCGCCAGGCCATCGCCGCGCTGGCGCAGGCGTTGCAGAACGTCGCGGCCATCCAGCTGCGGCAGGCCCAGGTCCAGCACCAGCAGCGCGTACTGGGTCGAGCCCAGCGCGGCGTCGGCGTGCGCGCCGTTGTCGACGTGGTCGACCACATGGCCCTGCCGGCGCAGCGAGGCGCACAGGCCGGAGGCGATATCCGGGTCGTCTTCAGCAATCAGAACGCGCATGCGCGGGGGCTCCTGTAACGGTCTGGCCCGCCGGATGGACGGGGGGGCCTCTCTCGGCTGCCGAGGGTAGCCGCAAACCGGGTGAAGGTGGAGCGCGCCGGCGCCGTCGGTCACGGTCGCGCTTTCCGTCCATTCAGTCCTGCACGCCCGGCTCGCCCTGCGCCAGCGGCACCCGCGAACCGTCCAGCAGGCCACGGCTGAGTTTGCCATCTTCGATGAACAGCAGTTCGCCGTTCTCGCCGTTCTTGATGCTGCTGTCGATGGCGATCACGCGGTCGCCATGGAAGCTGCTGACGTGCGGCATCGAAGTGTGGCCGACCACGATGCGCGCGAGCTGCAGGCGGTCGAGCACCTTCTGCACTCCTGCGGTGTCGAGGCGGCCATCGAAGTAGCCGCGGTACCAGATCGGGCTGGTCTTGCCGTCATACAGCGGTGCGGTGGCCGGGTCGGCCTTCACTTCGGCCTTGGGCAGGCCGAGCGAGGCCTGGTAGGCCGCATTGGTGCGCGCCGGGTCCAGCGCCAGCTGTACTGCTTCGGGCGAAATTCCGCCGTGCAGGAACAGGGTGTCGCCGATCTTCAGCAGCACCGGGCGGGTGCGCAGCCACTGGCCGATCACCGAGTCGGCGCCATACAGCTGCGGGTAGCTGCGCCCCAGCAGCTGGGCACTGCGCAGGTACTTCGGGTTGACGTAGCGCAGGTCGTCGTACAGCACCATGGTCTCGTGGTTGCCAAGCACGAAGTGCACCGCGCCACCGGCGGCAGCCGCCTGTTGCTGCAGGCCATACAGCAGCCAGAACGCTTCGGTCACCTGTGGGCCACGGTCGAACACATCGCCGGCGATGACCAGGGTGTCCTTGCCCAGCGCCCAGCGGTCCTGTGCGTCGATCACCTTATTGGCGCGCAGCAGGCGCACCAGCAACCCGTACTGGCCGTGGATGTCGGACAGCGCAACGATGCGCGGCACGGCCGGCAACACGGAGATCGAAGGTGCATTGGGTGCAGCCACGTGCACGCTGTGTTCGTAGCCGCAACGCGGTGCGATGTCGGTGCCTGAGGCCTGCGTGGCAAGCGTGTGCGACTCGACCTTGTCGTCGCAGATCCATCTGGCCTGCAGCTGGTTGCCCTGGCGGAACACATAGGGGCCATCGGCCTGCACGTGGTCGGCGGGCGCGGCAACCTCGCGGGCCTGCGTGGTTGCTGTGACGCAGGCCAGCAGGGGTAACAGCAGGGCGGTCAGCAGGGAAGGGCGATCGCGCGACATCGGGGGCATCCAGCGGCGGAAAAAACCGATGCTAACCGGCGCGGGCGTTCGTCGGTGTGCGCGAATGGGCGGGTCAGGTGTCGCGCCCGTCGTCCTTGAGTTTGCGTACGCGGGTGGCGGCGGGCTGAAGCGGCTGGCCGTCGCGCCCGCGCGGCTGCATGTAGGGCAGCGGCCGCCGCGTCGCCAATTCGATCAGCTGTGAATGGGCTTCCCCCATACCGAAGCGATGGCGCTCTCCCCACTGGCGCAGCGCGACCAGCAGCGGGAACAGTTCCTGGCCGGCGACGGTGAGCACGTACTCCTGGTAGACCGATCCATCGGAGGCCGGCCGCAGCTGCAGGATGCCGGCCTCGACCAGCCGGCGCAGGCGGTCGCTGAGGATGTTGCGCGCCGCGCCGAGGCTGCGCTGGAAATCACCGAAGCGGGTGATGCCGTCGAACGCGTCGCGGATCACCAGCAATGCCCAGCGGTCACCGAGCAGGTCGGCACTGCGGGCTACAGGACAGGGACTGTCGGCGTGCATGCTGGGTACCTCCGAATGTGGTTGCAGTTTAAAACCAATGGCGATAGCCTGCATCTGGTTTCAAATTGCAACTACAAGATGAGTGCCGCATCTCTTCCCCGCCCGCTGCTGGTCCTGCTTGCGGTTGCCGCCGGCGCCAGCGTTGCCAATGTCTACTACGCGCAACCGCTGCTGGATCAGCTTGCACGCGCCTTTGCACTGGACCGGGCCGTGGCCGGCGCGGTGCTGGCTGCCACCCAGGCCGGCAGCGTGCTGGCGTTGCTTGGCCTGCTGCCGCTGGCGGACCGCGGTGACCGGCGACGCCTGCTGCGGCTGCAGCTGATCGCACTGGTGCTGGCCCTGTTGTGGCTGGCGGCGTCGCGCACGGCGAGCTGGCTGTTGTCTGGCATGCTGCTGGCCGGATTGCTGGGCACGGCGCTGACCCAGGGCCTGATCGCCTACACCGCCACGTTGGCACCGCCCGAGCAGCGCGGTCGCATGGTTGGCGTGGTGCAGGGCGGAGTGTTCATCGGCCTGCTGCTGGCGCGCGTGGTGTCGGGTACGGTGGCGGCGGCCTTTGGCTGGCAGATGGTCTACCTGCTGTCCGCGGTGGTGATGGCGGCATTGGCGGCGCTGCTGTGGCAGCGCTTGCCCGCAGTACCGGTGCCGTCGGTCCCTCCACGCTGGCATGAGCTGCTGGGCTCGATGCTGGACATGTTGCGCGAAGATCGAACGCTGCGCGAGCGCGGTCCGCTTGCGCTGCTGCTGTTTGCCGGGCTCAACGTGTTCTGGGCGGCGGCACCCTTGCCGCTGTCGGCCCCGCCGCTGCACTGGTCGACCGCAGCCATCGGCGCGCTCGGCCTGGCCGGCGTGGTCGGTGCGTTGATGGCGGCGCGGGTCGGGCACTGGATGGACTGCGGTTTCGCACATCGGGTCAGCCTCGGTGCGCTGTTGTTGATGCTGGTCGCGTGGTGGCCGCTGCTGGGCCTGCCGCAGTCGCTGTCCTTGCTGCTGCTGGGTGTGATCGTGCTCGACCTCGGCGGCCAGGCACTACATGTCTCGAACCAGGCATTGCTGCTGCGTGCACCGGCAGAACAGCATGGGCGCCTGGTGGCGTTGTACATGCTGTTCTATGCGGTGGGCAGTGGTGCAGGAGCGGCGGCGGGGCCCTGGATGCAGGTGCGGCATGGCTGGCCTGCCGTGTGCCTGCTGGGGGCAGGCATCGCGTTGCTGGCGCTGCTGTGGTGGGCAGCATGGCGGGTGGTGGCGGTGAAAGCAGCGGCTGGCGCTGGTGTCGGTGGCGTCGGCTGTCGGTAGCGTCGACCGTTGGTCAACTGCTCTTGCCGCGGAGCGCGAAAAGCCCGCGCTGCGCGTGATAGTCGACTGGCAGTCGACTCTACACATGGGTTGCCTGCCGCGCAGCGTTACCGCTGCAGCGCGCGCCGCCCGGGGGCCTCCTGCAATGCCTCGCTGGCCACCACCACGCGGTTGCGGCCGCTGCGCTTGGCCTCGTACATCGCGGCGTCGGCACGTGCCATCAGCCGCTCGTAATCCGGATGACCATCGTGACCGGCCACGCCGATGCTGGCGCTCAGTTCCAGCACCTGGCCATTGGCCAGCGCTACCGGCGACTGTGCGATCTGCCGGCGCAGGCTCTCGGCGATCACGGTCGCCTGCGATTCGCTGGCGGCCACCAGCACCACCACGAATTCTTCGCCGCCATAGCGGAACAGGTAGTCGCTGCCACGCGTGAGCTGGCCGAGCAGGCCGGCCACATGCTGCAACGCGCGGTCGCCGGCATCGTGGCCATGGCCGTCGTTGATTGCCTTGAAATGATCCAGGTCGAGCAGCAGCAGCGAGAACGGTGTGCGGTTGCGCGTGGCCAGCTCGATTTCCCGGCGCAGCACGGTGGGCAGGAAGCGGCGGTTGAGCAGATTGGTCAGGGCATCGCTGCCGGCATCCAGTTCGCCGATGCGCTCGAACAGCAGTGTCATCAGGGTGCGGATGGCGGCCAGGTCCTCGCGTATGGCCGGCAGCACCGCCAGTCGCTGTGCCGGGGCATCGCCGCTCGCGCGCTGCAGGTGGCCGTCAATGCGGGCCATCAACTGGCCCACCTGCTGCGTTTCGCTGCTTTCGCCGAAGCTGGGGATGCCCTTGTGGGTGAACCACAGGCCGAACTCCGAGGTGGCCAGGCTGGCGTTGTCGCTGGCCTGCACATGACCGGCGAGTGCGTAGAGCAGGGCGTTCTCCCAGTCCAGCAGCAGTGCGCGTTGACGCTCGCGTTCCGTACCGACGTTCTGTACCAGCGAGAACAGCCGGTAGGCGGCGTCGGCACGGGTGGAGCGCTCGCGCGCATGGGTGTAGGCCAGGGTCATGCCTTCCATGGCGATGTCCATGATCGCGCTGAGGCAGTCGATGGCGGCGAACGCGGTCGCGCTGTCGGGCGCGTCGTCGCGCAGGCGCACGAACAGCTCGTGCTTGAGCACGCGCGCACCGCGGGTGACCAGGTCGACCGGGATGCCGACCCGCGCGTGTACGTCGCCGATCACCCGCTGCGAGGCGACGGTGGTGGCGATGCCGGAGGCGTCGGTGGTCAGCAGTTGCACCAGCCAGCGCTGCATGGCCGGCTGCAGGCGCTGCTTGACCTGGTCGTGGGACAGGAAGCGGCGTGCACGCCCGTCCTGCAGCAGCACTTCGTAAAAGCGCTGGGCCAGCGCGGGTGGGGCATCGGTGGCAGCGGCCCCGAGCAGCGCGGTGGCGGCAGGGCCGGCCTGCAGCAGGCAATGCTGCCAGGCCTCGGCCAGCGGCTGGCTGGCATCGTCCAGTTGGGGTGGTTCCACGTCGATCTCTGACTGCGTACGGCAAACCACGGGTATCGGCCGCGGCGGCGTACGGTTGATGGCAGGTTGGCCGGCCAGTTTACGCGCGGTGCAGGGTTGCACGGTGCGCAAACCACATCGGCGCCGCTGCGGCAATGAGTGAACGCATTTGAGAATCACTCGCATTGGTGGGAGAATGCGCGCACGGAACGGGCTGCAGGTGCCTGCAGCCCTTTCCGCCTCCCCCCTCGTCGTTGCCTCAAGCCCTTTGCCAGAGGCCCCGTAGCCCTGCCAGAAGGTCCTGATCATGTCTCCTGCCGTTGTCCTTTCGCCGCGCCCGCTGGCGCTTGCCGTTGCCGCCCTGCTGGCGGGCAGCGCCCTGACCGCCCAGGCCGAAACCGACGCCACCGATATCGACACGGTGCACGTCACCGCCTCGCAGATCGCGCGCCAGGCACTGGGTACCTCGACCATCACCGCCGAGGACATCGCCCGGCGCCCGCCGGCCAACGACATCGCCGAACTGCTGCGCACCATGCCCGGCGTCAACCTGACCGGCAACAGTGCCTCGGGCCAGTACGGCAACAACCGCCAGATCGATCTGCGCGGCATGGGCCCGGAAAACACCCTGATCCTGGTCGATGGCAAGCGCGTCGGCGCACGCGATGCTGTGCGCATGGGGCGTAGCGGCGAGCGTAATACCCGCGGTGACACCAACTGGGTGCCAGCGGAAATGATCGAGCGCATCGAAGTGCTGCGCGGACCGGCAGCGGCACGCTATGGCTCGGGTGCTTCTGGCGGCGTGGTCAACATCATCACCAAGCGCCCGACCGGTGACCTGACCGGTGCGGTCGACCTGTATGGCCTGGTGCCCGAGCACAGCGCCGAAGGCGGCAGCGAGCGCGTCGGCCTGCAGCTGAGTGGGCCGATGACCGACACCCTGTCGTTCCGCCTGTACGGCAATCTCAACAAGACCGACGCCGATTCGCTGGAACTCAACCGTGACTTCGCGACCAATCCGAACGCGGTGCCGCCGGCCGGCCGCGAGGGCGTCAAGAACCGCGACATCAACGCGCTGCTGCGCTGGGACGTGACCGCCAACCAGGTGGTCGAGTTCGAAGCCGGCACCAGCCGCCAGGGCAACATCTATGCAGGTGACCGCGCGGTCAGCACCACCGGCACCTCGACACCGATCGATCTGGGGGCCTTGGCCGAGCAGCAGGCCGAGACCAACCGCATGTACCGCAACACCGGCGCGATCACCCATCGCGGCCGCTGGGGTGATGTGACCTCGCGGGTAACGGCGGCAGTGGAGGCGGTGAACAACTCGCGCATCAACGAAGGCCTGGCCGGTGGCCCGGAGGGCAGCTTCAACGGCACCGACTGGTCGACCTCGCGCCTGCGCAACTACCAACTGGACGGCGAAGTGAGCTTCCCGACCACGCTGGGCGGCGCCGAGAACATCTGGACGCTGGGCTTTGAATACCTGGACAGCCGCCTGACCGACCCGTACTCGATGAGCCAGTCCAGCAGCAGCGGCGGCGGCATTCCGGGGCTGTCGGCCGATCGCGCGCGCGGCAAGTCCGATGCGCAGACCACCGCCGTATTCGTCGAAGACAACATCTACCTGGGTGAGCGCTGGATCGTCACCCCGGGCCTGCGCTTCGATCACCACAGCCAGTTCGGCAACAACACCAGCCCCAGCCTCAATGCGCAGTTCCGCATCAACAGCGACTGGGTGGTGAAGGGGGGTATCGCCCGTGCATTCAAGGCACCGAACCTGTACCAGTCGAATCCGGACTATCTGTATTACACCCGTGGCAATGGCTGCCCGAATGCACTGCCGAGCCTGGGCGCCGGCTGCTACATGCGCGGCAACGCGGACCTGAAGGCGGAAACCAGCCTGAACAAGGAACTGGGCATCGAGTGGGCACCGCAGAGCGGCTGGCAGGCGTCGTTGACCTACTTCCACAACGACTACAAGGACAAGATCCAGGCCGGCTACACCCAGATCGGGCTGACCGCCGACACCAAGGGCCGCATCTTCCGCTGGGAGAACGCACCCAAGGCGATCGTGCAGGGGCTTGAAGGCAACCTGGTGATCCCGCTGCTGGGCGAGCAGGGCAGCCGCCTGAAGTGGAGCAACAACTTCACCTACATGGTCGAGAACGAGAACAAGACCACGCGCCAGCCGCTGTCGGTGATCCCGAAGTACACCATCAACACCATGCTGGACTGGCAGGCCACCGACAAGCTGTCGCTGCTGCTGACCGGCACGTTCTACGGCAAGCAGGAACCGGCCACCACCAACATCAACAACGACCCGCGCTGCACCGGCACCTGCGACCCGTCGATCGCACTGCAGGATCGCGGTGCGTACAACATCTGGGGCGTGAGCGCGCGCTACAAGGTGACCGAGACGGTCAGCTTCGGCTTTGGCGTCAACAACCTGGCCGACAAGCGCCTGTTCCGCGAGGCCAACAGCAGCGATGCCGGTGCGGCGACCTACAACGAGCCGGGTCGCGCGTACTGGGCCAGCCTGCGCTTCGGGTTCTGACCCCAGGCCGGCGTCGTTCCACGGGGCTCGCCAGGCATGCCTGGCGGCTCCGGACCGGTACGCCTGCAATGTTATAAACATCGTAATAGTCTCCCCCGCCAGCACGGCGTAGCCTGCACCGCATCGCAAAGGAGCTGTTGCCATGGGCCACGACCACGATCACCTGCCATCCGAGATCCGCCACGAGAAACCCTTGTGGTGGGCGCTCGGCCTGACCTCCACCTTCCTCGTCGTCGAGGTGGTGGGCGCGTTCTGGACCAACAGCCTGGCGCTGCTGTCCGACGCGGCGCACATGGCCACCGATGCGCTGGCGCTGATGATCGCGCTGGTCGCGGTACGGCTGAGCCGTCGCCCGCCCGACGCGCGCCGCACCTACGGCTATGCGCGCCTGGAAGCGCTGGGCGCGATGATCAACGGTGCGATGCTGTTCGTGGTCGCCGGGTACATCCTGTGGGAGGCCATTGGGCGTTTCCGCGAGCCGCAGGAGATTGCCTCGTCGGGCATGCTGGTGATCGCCGCGGCGGGCCTGGTCATCAACCTGATCTCGATGCGCCTGCTGCAGGCCGGCAGCGGCGAGAGCCTCAACGTGAAGGGCGCCTACCTGGAAGTGTGGGCGGACATGCTTGGCTCGGTGGCGGTGATTGCGGGTGCGCTGTTGATCAAGTGGACCGGCTGGAAGCCGATCGATCCCATCCTGGCGGTGCTGATCGGCCTGTGGGTGCTGCCGCGCACCTATGTGTTGATGCGTGAGGCGATCAACGTGCTGCTGGAAGGCGTGCCCAAGGGCATGGACGTGGCCAGGGTACGTGACAGCCTGTCCGGCCACGCTGCGGTACTGGATGTGCATGACCTGCACGTGTGGGCGCTTGCTTCCAGCACCCCAGCGCTCACCGCGCACATCGTGATGCGCGACGGCACCGATGCCGATGCGCTGCGCCGTGAACTGGGCGGGCGCCTGCACGATGACTTCGGCATCGAGCACGTGACACTGCAGATCGAATCGGACCACTGCGGCGAAGCCTGTGGTGAGCCGGTGCCGGCCAAGGGCGGCGAGCACGAGGGCCATGAGGGCCATGACCACGGCGAGGACGCGCAGGGCCATCGCGGTCACGTGCATCGCTGATCGAAGGTGACGCGCGTGCCGGGAGATGCCCGGCGCAGCTATTCGTCCCGTCGCGAGGCGAGCCGATCCGCCAGCCGGGTCGGCTCCGGCAGCCGGTAACCGCGCAGGGTACGCTGCACCCAGGTCAGCGCGGTATCGGCACTGACCCGATGGCCACCGGCCACGAACAGCGGCTTGCAGCGCACCTTGCTGCGCAGCACCCAGCCCAATTGTTCATCGCCCTCCAGCAGCGGCGTATGTGCACCGGCCTCGGCGCCCGGCTCGACGAACCGGCCCACCAGCTTCGACTTTGCGACACCGATGCTCGGCAGGTCGGTGACCACGCCCAGATGCGCGGCCACGCCCAGCCGGCGCGGATGGCTGATGCCGTGGCCATCGACGAACGCCAGGTCCGGCGTGCGCGGCAGCAGCGCCAGCGCGGCCAGCAGCGCCGGCAGCTCGCGGAAGCTGAGCAGACCGGGGATATAGGGCATCACCGTAGGAATCCGCGCGATCTCCTGCGCCACGGGCTGCAGCGTCTTCGCGTCCAGCAGCACCGCCGCGGCGCGGGTGATGGCGCCGTTGTCCTCGAAGCCGACATCCAGCCCGGCCAGCCAGCGCACGTTGCGTGGCAGGCGGTCCTGGCGCTCCACGCGGCCGGCCAGCTGCAGTTGTTGCGCGCGAGCGGCGGCGACGCTGCCTTCCCAGCGTCCGGGATCGATCACCGTATTCATTGGCCGCAGCATCGCATGCGCGGCGCCACGGCCCGGTGAGTGGCGCCCGGGGCTACAATGGCGGCCTGCCTTTCCTCGCGTTGGAGACCCTGCAGTGACCCGTAAACTCGTACTGTTGCGCCATGGCCAGAGCCAGTGGAACCTGGACAACCGCTTCACCGGCTGGGTCGATGTCGACCTGACCGAACAGGGGCGCCGGGAAGCGGCCGCCGCCGGTCGCCTGATGCGCGAGGAAGGCCTGCAGTTCGACGTCGCCCACACTTCCGTGCTCAAGCGCGCCATCCACACCCTGCAGGGTGCGCTGGCCGAGCTGGAGCAGGACTGGCTGCCGGTGAACAAGTCCTGGCGGCTCAATGAGCGCCACTACGGCGGCCTGCAGGGCCTGGACAAGGCAGAGACTGCTGCCAAGCACGGCGAAGACCAGGTCAAGGTGTGGCGTCGTTCGTACGACATCCCGCCGCCGGCCATGGACCTGGAAGATCCGGGCCACCCGATCCACGACCGCCGCTACGCCGGCCTGGACCGCAACGCGCTGCCGGGCACCGAATCGCTGGCCACGACCCTGGACCGCGTGCTGCCGTACTGGCACGACGCCATTGCGCCGCAGCTGAAGGACGGCAAGACCGTGCTGGTCACCGCCCACGGCAACTCGCTGCGCGCGCTGTACAAGTACCTCAACAATGTCTCGCGCGAGGAAATCCTCGAGCTGAACATCCCGACCGGCATCCCGCTGCTGTTCGAACTGAACGACGATCTGACGGTGAAGTCGTTCCGCTACCTGGGCGACCCGGAAGCGGCGCGCAAGGCCGCCGAAGCCGTGGCCAACCAGGGCAAGGCGAAGTAAGGCAGAAGGCCGGCGCAAGCCGGCCTTCGCTTTTTGTAGAGTCGAGCTATGCTCGACTGCTGTTGCCGCACACCCGGTAGAGCCACCCCATGGGTGGCTGCATCTGTCCGCTATGAATGACTCAGCAGGCGCACCTTCGGCGGCTGCAATGCAGCAATGTCGATGACGTGGTCCTGGCATATCACCTGAAAGTGCGTGAATGGGCCCGGGTAACTGACATCGGCAAAGGTGGCACGGTCCAGATAATCGAGGAACTTCGAACGGCTGTAGCGGCGGAACAGGTTGCCGCTCCAGGCTTCGGAGTCGTCCCAGCTCTGGTAGGACTCGTTGTGCACGGCGTAGCTGATGTAGTGGTCCCAGATCAGTTCAAACCGCTGCGAGTGGGGCACCACCTCTATTGCACGCACACCATCGATTGAACGTCCATGACCGAGCTCCACGCGGGAGGGCTTTCCGACCACCTGGCCTTCCTCGACGACCAGACGCAGACGATTCGCTTCCGGCTCGCCAATCTCAGTCAGGAACAGAAACTCACAGGTGTCGAGGGCCAGCAGCAGCGCGGGTTCGTCCATGGTCTTGAGGTCCAGTGATCGCAGAGGCCAGAGCATACCGGCGCGCGGCGGGAGCTGCGCCGTGGGCTCGTGACCTTTGGCCGGTCCCCAACCCCGCTCCCCCGGCTACCCTGTGAAATTACCCGCAGGAGAGCCACATGAACGTCCGCAACCTGGTCCCGCTGGGCCTGACCATCGCCATCGCTGCCTCGCTGGCCGCCTGTGGCAAGAACGAAACCGCTCCGGCGGCCAGTGCCGACGCCAAGCCGGCCTTCGACCTGTCGCAGATCAAGACGCCGCTGATCTCGCTCAACAGCGCCGACCTGGATCCGGCCATCTCGGCCTGTACCGACCTCAATGGCTTCGTCAACAGCAAGTGGCTGAAGGCCAACCCGGTGCCGGGTGACCAGACCACCTGGGGCAGCTTCGAGATCCTGCGCGAGCGCTCGCTGGAAGTGCAGCACGCGCTGGTCCAGCAGGCCGCCGCCAGCCAGGCCAAGGCCGGTTCGGTGGAAGCCAAGATCGGTGATATCTGGAAGACCGGCAACGACGAAGCCAAGATCGAAGCCGCCGGCCTGGCGCCGCTGCAGCCGCAGCTGGACAAGATCACTGCACTGAACGACACCGCTGCCATCACCCAGTACCTGCGCGACAGCCAGGCCGAGGGCAAGGGCGTGCTGTTCTCGCTGTTCGCCAATGCCGACTACAAGGATTCGGCCAACGTCATCGCCTACGTCGGCCAGGGCGGCCTGGGCCTGCCGGAGAAGGGCTACTACTTCGACGATGCGCAGGCCAAGATCCGCGACGCCTACGTGGCCTACATCGCACAGGTGCTGACCCTGTCCGGCGTGGACGCGGCGCAGGCCGCCGAGCAGGCCAAGGCCGTGATGGCCTTCGAAACCCGCCTGGCCAAGGCCTCGATGTCGCGCATCGAAATGCGTGACCCGGCCAAGCGCTACAACCCGCTCAGCGCCGCAGACGCCGACAAGCTGACCCCCAACTTCAGCTGGACCGCGCTGTTCGACACCCTGAAGGTGCCAGCCGCACAGAAGTTCTCGCTGGCGCAGCCGGGCTTCTTCGGTGAAATGGACAAGATGCTCGCCGATGTGCCGGCCAGTACCTGGCAGGCCTACCTGCGCTTCCACACCATCGACGATGCCTCGCCGTACCTGAGCAGCCAGTTCGAGAAGGCCAACTTCGATTTCTACGGCACCACCCTGCGTGGCCAGAAGGAAATGCAGCCGCGCTGGAAGCGCGTGCTGGAGTCGGTCAACGGTGGCATGGGTGAGGCCCTGGGCCAGCTGTACGTCGACGCCGTGTTCCCGGCCGAGTCGAAGGTGGCCATGCAGCACCTGGTGGAAAACCTGTCACAGGCGCTGAAGGCGCGCCTGGAACAGCTGCCGTGGATGGGCGAAGAAACCAGGAAGAAGGCACTGGAGAAGTGGGCCAGCTTCACCCCGAAGATCGGCTACCCGGACAAGTGGCGTGACTGGGCGGGCCTGCAGACCAACGGCGACAGCTACCTGGGCAACATGCAGGCGGCGCGTGCGTTCAACTACCGCTACATGCTGGACAAGATCGGCAAGCCGGTGGACAAGACCGAGTGGGGCATGACCCCGCAGACCGTCAACGCGTACTACAACGCCACCAAGAACGAGATCGTGTTCCCGGCGGCGATCCTGCAGGCGCCGTTCTTCGACGCCAAGGCCGATCCGGCACTGAACTACGGCGGCATCGGTGCGGTCATCGGCCACGAGATGATGCACGGCTACGACGACTCGGGCAGCCAGTTCGCCGCCAACGGCAACTTCGACAACTGGTGGACCGACGCCGACCGCAAGGCCTTCACCGAGCGTACCGACCAGCTGGTCGCACAGTTCGATGGCTATGAGTCGGTGCCGGGCGTGTTCGTGAAGGGCAAGCTGACCCTGGGCGAGAACATCGGCGACCTGGGCGGCCTGACCGTGGCCTATGACGCGCTGCAGATGGCGCTGAAGGAAGACCCGAAGGCGAATGTCGAGGTCGATGGCCACAGCCAGGACCAGCGCTTCTTCATGAACTGGGCCACGGTGTGGCGCCGCAATTTCACCGATGGTGAGCTGCGCGTCCGCCTCAACACCGATCCGCATGCGCCGGCCAACTTCCGTGCCAACGGTGCACCGTCGAACATGCCTTCGTTCGCGGCCGCCTTCCAGTGCAAGGCCGGCGATGCAATGGTGCGTGCCGACGACAAGCGCGTGGTGATCTGGTAATCGATCACCCGTGATGCGTGGAGCGAAAGGCCCGGCGAACGCCGGGCCTTTTGTCTTCCAGGCCGGCAGCGCAGCGGCGGCTGGTAGAGTCGACTGTTAGTCGACTATCGCGCGCAGCGCGGGATTTTCGCGGTCTGGACGAAGAGCAGTCGACTAACAGTCGACTCTACCGGCGGGTCGTCTCACCGTCGGGAAGATCTCAGGCCAGCTCGGGTTCCCGCGCCAGCATGCGATGGAAGCGCTGCAGCACGTAGGGATCCACCAGCCCGCCGGACTGCGCTTCGATGATCCGCAATGCGGTTTCATGCTCCATCGCATCGCGATACGGGCGCACGCTGGTCATTGCATCGTAGGCATCGACAACGGTGACGATACGTGAGCCCAGCGGAATGCTCTCGCCACGCAGGCCGTCGGGGTAGCCGCTGCCATCAAACGCCTCGTGATGGGCGCGGATCAGTCGTGCGACCGGTGCGGCGTCGCTGCGGCCGGTGGCCAGGAAGATGTGTTCGCCGTGTACCGGATGCTCGCGCATGATCGCGCGCTCCTCATCGGTATGCCGGCGCGGTGCCAGGAGCACATCGTCGGGAATGCCGATCTTGCCGACGTCGTGGAAGCGCGCGGCCAGGCCGATCTGCGCACAGGCATCGTCGTCGAGATCGCAGTGCGTGGCCAGGCGCTGCGCGAGCAGGCCAACGCGGTCGCAGTGGTGGCGGGTGTAGGCGTCGCGCATCTGCAGCGACATCGAGAGGGCATCGATCAGGCAGGCCTGCGCGTGCAGCAGGTCGGGGGCGGGTACGGCGTCAGGGAACATGGTCATCCGCCCGCACCGGGTGGGGACCGGTGCGGGGTGTTCGGGGGGGCGATCAACCCGGGGCGAGGGTGGTCAGAAGGGCACGGGCCGCATTGAAGCGGTCTTCCGGCAACGGCAGCGGGTGCTTGATGCGCAGCTTGTCGGGCCCTTCCATGGCGTAGAGGTTCGGTTGTTTCTGGATCAGCTGGATCACCGCCATTGGATCGATGTTCGGCTTGGACTCGAACACGATGCGGCCACCGTTCTCGCCCAGGTCCAGCTTGCGGATGCCCAGCGTGTTGGCCTTGAGCTTCAGCTCGGCGATGGCGAACAGGTGCTTGGCCGCATCCGGCAGCAGGCCGAAGCGGTCGATCATCTCCACCTGCAGCTCGCGCAGCGCATCGGTGTCGCGCGCGCTGGAAATACGCTTGTACAGGGTCAGGCGCGTGTGCACGTCCGGCAGGTAGTCTTCCGGGATCAGCGCCGGCACATGCAGCTCGACCTCGGCACCGCGCACTTCTTCACCGGCATCCAGGTCGGGCAGCTTGCCCTGCTTGATGCTGCGTACCGCGCGTTCCAGCAGCTCGGTATAGAGGCTGAAGCCGACCTCGGCCATCTGCCCGCTCTGGTCCTCGCCAAGCAGTTCACCGGCGCCGCGGATTTCCAGATCGTGCGTGGCCAGGGTGAAGCCGGCGCCCAGCTCGTCCATCGAGGCGATCGCTTCCAGGCGCTTCTCGGCGTCGGGTGTGATCGCGCGACGGTCGGGGGTGATCAGGTAGGCGTAGGCACGGTGGTGCGAACGACCGACGCGGCCGCGCAGCTGGTGCAGCTGGGCCAGGCCGAAACGGTCGGCACGGTTGATGATGATGGTGTTGGCGTTGGGGATGTCGATGCCCGATTCGATGATCGTGGTCGACAGCAGCACGTTGAAACGCTGCTTCTGGAAATCCAGCATCACCTTTTCCAGTTCGCGCTCGGGCATCTGCCCGTGGGCGATGCCGATGCGTGCCTCCGGCACCAGCTCGGACAGCTCGCGCTGCATGCGGCCGATGCTTTCCACGTCGTTGTGCAGGAAGTACAGCTGGCCACCGCGCGCGAGCTCGCGCTGGAAGGCCTCACGCAGCAGCGCGTTGTCCCACTGGGTGATGAAGGTCTGCACCGCCAGCCGGTTCGGCGGCGGCGTGGCGATGATCGACAGGTCGCGCAGGCCGGCCATGGCCATGTTGAGCGTGCGCGGAATCGGCGTGGCGGTCAGGGTCAGCAGGTGCACGTTGGCGCGCAGCGCCTTCAGCGCTTCCTTCTGGCGTACGCCAAAACGCTGTTCCTCGTCGACGATGACCATGCCCAGGTCCTTGAACTTCACGTCCGGCTGCAGCAGGCGATGGGTGCCGACGATGACGTCGATGGTGCCGGCAGCGACCTTTTCCAGTTCGGCCTTGATTTCCTTGCTGGTCTTGAAGCGCGACAGCACCTCGACCTTCAGCGGGTAATCGGCGAAGCGGTCGCGGAAGTTGCGGTAGTGCTGTTCGGCCAGCAGCGTGGTCGGCACCAGCACGGCCACCTGCTTGCCGGCACTGGCGGCGGCGAACGCGGCGCGCACCGCCACCTCGGTCTTGCCGAAGCCGACGTCGCCGCAGACCACGCGGTCCATCGGCTGGCTGCTGGCCAGGTCGCGCAGGGTCGCATCGATCGCGGCCAGCTGGTCCGGGGTCTCCTCGAACGGGAAACCGGCCGCGAACGGCTCGTACATCGCGCGGTCGACCTGCAGTGCCAGGCCGGCACGCGCCTGGCGGCGGGCCTGGATCTCCAGCAGCTCGGCAGCAACGTCGCGTACTTTCTCGGCGGCCTTGCGCTTGGCCTTGCTCCACTGCTCGCCACCGAGCGAATGCAGCGGCGCGGTTTCCGCCGACGCACCAGAATAGCGGCTGATCAGGTGCAGCTGGGCGACCGGCACATACAGGCGGTCGCCCTTGGCATATTCGATTTCGAGGAACTCGCCGGGCATGCCGCCGACGTCCATCGCGATCAGGCCACGATAGCGGCCGACGCCATGATCCTCGTGCACGATCGGCGCGCCCTCGGTCAGTTCACCGAGGTCGCGGATGATCGCTTCCGGCTCGCGGCCGGCACGGCGCGTGCGCCGGGTGCTGCCGGCGCGCTCGGGGAACAGCTGGCGCTCGGTCAGCACCGCGATGCGCGGATCGTCCAGCGCGAAGCCATCCTCCAGCGGCGCCACGGCGATCGCAAAGCGCGCATCGTCGGCGAGGAAGCTGGGCAGGTCGGCCACCACCGGCGGCTTCAGCTCGGCGGCCTGCAGCACTTCCAGCAGGGCCTCGCGACGCCCGGGCGAATCGGCGGCGATCAGCACCCGGCCCGGATAGTGGCCGAGGAAGGATTTCAGCGCGTCGCCTGCGGGGGCCTCGCGTGCGGCCACCGGCAGCGGCGGCAGCGGCTGGTCACCCAGCGCATGGGCATCGGCGATGCGCGCGTGGTCAGCCGACCACACCTCGATGCGCGGGGCATCGTTCAGGCGCTCGCGCAGCAGCTCCGGCGACAGGTACAGCGCCGACGGCGGCAGCAGCGGCCGTTCGACGTCGTGGCGGCGTTGTTCGTAGCGCTCACCGGTCTGCGCCCAGAACGCGACGGACGCTTCATACGCACCGGCGCAGACCACCGGCAGGCTGCCGTCGGGCAGGTAGTCGAACAGGGTGGCGGTGCGTTCGAAGAACAGCGGCAGGTAGTACTCGACGCCGGCCGGGGCCAGCCCGGACTTCAGATCCTGGTACAGCGAACTGCGCCGGGTATCCACATCGAAACGCTCGCGCAGCGCGGCCAGCACGCGGGCGATGCTGGCCTCGTCCATCGGCACTTCGCGGCCGGGCAGCATGTGCACGGACTCGACCTTGTCCAGAGAACGCTGGCTTTCCGGATCGAACGCACGGATCGAATCGATGTCCTCGTCCAGCAGTTCCACCCGCAGTGGCTCGTCGGAACCCATCGGGAACACGTCGAGCAGGCCGCCGCGCACGGCGAAGTCGCCGGGGTCCATCACCTGCGGCACGTTGCGATAGCCGGCACTTTCCAGGCGGCGCTTCTCGGCCTCCAGATCCAGGCGCTGGCCGACCTTCAGGTCGAAGCTGCCACCGATCACATAGCTGCGCGGGGCCAGCTGCTGCAGCAGGGTCTGCACCGGCACGATCACCAGGCCGCGCTTCAGCGTGGGCAGGCGGTGCAGGGCGGACAAACGCTGCGAGATGATGTCCGGATGCGGGCTGAAGCGGTCGTAGGGCAGGGTTTCCCAGTCCGGGAAGGCGACCACCGGCAGGGCCGGGTCGCCGCCGAGCAGGGTCTGCAGGTCGGCTTCGAGCTGGTTGGCACCGTGGTTGTCACGGGCGATCACCAGCAGCGGCGCGTCGTGCGCGCGCGCGGCCTGGGCCAGATACCAGGCCAGGGCGGTCGGCGAGGCGGGGGCGCGCCACCAGGCGCGGAGCTGGCCGGCACGCGGCAGCGGCGGGGCGGGGTATGAGGTACGCGACATGGACCCCGGATTTTAGCAGAAGCCCCTGCCGGGCCCATGATCGTGACGTGAGCGGGTGTAGCGCCGGGCCAAGCCCGGCGAGCGCAGCGGTTGAATCAACGTCGCCGGGCATGGCCCGGCGCTACCTTCAGTTGTCCAGCTCCAGCACCATCCGCACCAGGCCTTCGGCACCGGTCGGGTGCGGCACCGGCTTGAAGCCCAGCGAGGCGGCCAGCTGCTTCATCGGCTCGTTCTCGGCGGCAACGTCGCCGTACAGGCGGTCCAGGTACTTGCCGCGGCCCCACTTCACCAGCTTGCGCATCAGCTGCCGGCCCAGGCCCTGGCCGATCAGGAAGCGGCTGATCAGGATCGCGTACTCGGCTTCACGGGTACCGGGGATGATCGAGGCCCGGGCGACCGCACCGACCACTGCTTCGCCAGCAGGCAGGGATTCGGCAGCGACCAGGGTGATCTCGGTCTTGGGATTCGGGTGGGTCAGGCGCTGGGTGGTTTCCGGCGACAGCTCAGTCACCGCCTGCAGGAAACGATCACGGATTTCTTCCGGTCCGAACAGGCTGAACGCCGCTTGCAGCGGTGCGCCATCTTCCGGGCGGATGGGGCGGATCAGCAGCTCGTGGCCGCTGGGAGCCTTGAAGATCTCATGCCAGGGCGGCATGCGGTTGCGAGTGGCCATACCGGGTGATTCCTTGGTGGTCCATCGATTGTGGCATCACCGGGGCTGCATTCCGTGAACGGAAGGCTCACGGCGGTACAGCCTCGTGAAGGCCGTTATTCGGATGCTTTGAGCCAATCCAGGCGGGTGCTGGCCCCCGGTTCGCCCAGGTGCTGGCGCAGCGCCGGCAGGGCCGGGCCGACCACCCGGTCGAACTGCCAGGGCGGGTTGAGCAGCAGCATGCCACTGCCGTTGAGGCGCAGCGGCGAGTCGTCCGGGCGCACCAGGAACTCGATCGTCATCGCCGATTTCACCGGCAGGGCGGTGGCCTTGCGCAGGAAATGCAGGATGGTGCGGCGCTGCTTGATCGGGAACCAGACGGCACACGTGGCCTGCGGCCAGCGCGCCAGGGTTTCGGCCAGGGCGGCCAGCACCGCCTGGTACTCGGCATCCTGGGCTTCGTAGGGCGGGTCGATCAGGACCAGGCCACGGCCGATCTTGCTGCCGTTGAACTTCGGCGGCAGCAGCGAGCGCAGCAGCGCATAGCCATCGCCAGAGCGCACATCGACGCGGCTGTCATGGGCGAACAGGGCCTTCAACGTGGCCGTTTCGGCTTCCTGCAGCTCACAGACCGCCATGCGGTCCTGCGCACGCATCGCCTGTGCGCTCAGCAGCGGCGAACCCGGATAATTGGTCAGCGCGCCGACCGGGTTGTCGGCCTGTACCGCCTTCAGGTAGCGCTCGACCACCTCCGGCAGCTTGGGCTGGGCCATCAGCCGCATGATTCCGGATTCGGCCTCCAGGGTCTTGCGGCTCTCTTCGCTGGCCAGCAGGTAGCGGCCGGCACCGCCGTGGGTGTCGAGCACGAAGAACGGGCTGTCCTTGCGCTTGAAGCTGTCGATCAGGGCCAGCTGCACGATGTGTTTGAGCACGTCGGCATGGTTGCCGGCATGGAAGGCGTGGCGATAGTTCATGGGCGGCAGTGTACGGGGCGGCGGCCGCAGCGGCTATGCTGCGCGCCATGACAGCTCCTGTTGCCCATGTCCTGGTGGTCGAGGACGAAGCCGCCATCGCCGAAACCGTGCTCTATGCGCTGCGCAGCGAGGGCTATGCCGCCAGCCACTGCCTGCTGGGCGGCGAGGCCCTGCAACGGCTGCAGGCCGGCGATATCGATGTGGTGGTGCTGGACGTGGGCCTGCCCGACCTGGGCGGCTTCGAGGTGTGCCGGCGGCTGCGCGCGCAGCCCGGGCCGTCGGCGCAGCTGCCGGTGATCTTCCTGACCGCCCGCAACGACGAAGTGGACCGGGTGCTCGGCCTGGAGCTGGGCGCCGACGACTACATGACCAAGCCGTTCTCGCCGCGCGAGCTGGTGGCACGGGTGCGTGCGCGCCTGCGCCGCGTGGCACCGGTCGTGGCAGCACCCGGCGCCGATGCGGGCTGGCAGGAACATGGCGCCTTTGCCATCGACCGCGAAGGCCGGCGCATCCGCTTCCGTGGCCAGGCACTGGACCTGACCCGCTACGAGTACGCGCTGCTGGAAGCGCTGCTGCTGCGCCCGGGCGCCATCCTCAGCCGTGCCCAGCTGATGGACCGTGGCTGGGACAGCAGCGCCGACAGCGCCGACCGCACCGTTGATACGCATGTAAAGACGCTGCGCGCCAAGCTGCGCGCGGCCGGTGCCAGCGACGACCCGATCCGTACCCACCGTGGTCTTGGCTACGCGCTGGAGGTCTAGCCGATGCGCCTGGTACTGAAGCTGTTCCTGGGCTTCTTCCTGATCACCGGCATCGCGGCGTTCTTCGTGATGCGCGTGTTCGTCAACGAGGTGAAGCCCGGTGTGCGCCAGGCGATGGAATCGACCCTGGTCGATGCGGCCAACGTGCTGGCCGAAATGGCCGCCGCCGACGTCAAGGCCGGCACCATCCGCAGCGGCAGCTTCACCCGCAACCTCGCCAAGGCACGCCAGCGCGACCTGAAGGCGATGGTCTGGCGCTTCCCGAAGCGCTCGCTGGATTACCGGGTGACCATCACCGATGCCAAGGGCATCGTCATCTACGACTCGCTGGGCCGCGACCTGGGGCGCGACAACTCGCGCTGGAATGATGTCTATCGCACCCTGCGAGGTGAGTACGGCGCGCGTTCCAGTCCCGAGATTGCCGGCGAAGAGGGCGACACGGTGATGCATGTGGCGGCGCCCGTATATGACCCGGCCGATGGGCGCACCCTCATCGGCGTGCTCAGCCTGGCGCAGCCCAACCGCAGCATCGATCCGTTCATCGCCGCCAGCCAGCGCGCCATCATCGAGCGCGGGGCCTGGCTGATCGGCTTGTCGGCGCTGGTCGGTGTGCTGGTGACGATGTGGCTGACCACCGGCCTGGGCCAGCTCAGCCGCTATGCGCGTGCGGTCAGCGCCGGCGAACCGGTGCCGCCGCCGCGCCGCCGCCGCGACGAGATCGGCGATCTCGGCCAGGCGCTGGAAACCATGCGCCGCAAGCTGGAAGGCAAGGCCTACGTCGAGCAGTACGTGCAGTCGCTGACGCATGAGATGAAGAGCCCGCTGGCGGCCATCCGCGGTGCCGCCGAGCTGCTGCAGGAGCCGCTGCCCGAAGCCGATCGCGTGCATTTCGCGCACAGCATTGTCGACCAGCAGGAGCGGCTGACCGAGACCATCGACAAGCTGCTGGCACTGGCTGAAGTGGAACAGCACGGCTGGCTGCAGACCCGCGACCGGATCGCGCTGCCGGCATTGCTGGCCGATGCGGCCGCTGCCGCGCAGGTGCGCGCACAAGCGGCGGGCGTGCAGGTCCGCATCGGCAGCGTGCCCGACCTGCAGGTGCAGGGCGACGGCTACCTGCTGCGGCAGGCACTGCACAACCTGATCGACAACGCGATTGCCTTCTCGCCGGCTGGCGCGGAGATCGCGCTGCAGGCCGAGGTGGACGGGCAGGGCGTGCGCCTGCAGGTGGCCGACCGTGGCGCCGGCATTCCCGACTACGCGCGTGAGCGGGTGTTCGAGCGCTTCTATTCGCTGGCCCGCCCCGGCAGCGGGCGGCGCAGTTCCGGCCTGGGCCTGCCGTTCGTGCAGGAGGTCGCGCGCCTGCATGATGGCCGCGCCAGCGTCGATGCCCGCGACGGCGGCGGTACCGTGGCCAGCCTGTGGTTGCCGCTGGGTACACCGGGCCAGCGTCCCCGCCGCTGACTTCACATTCGCTTCAAATTCGCCACAAACCCTGCTCACTGCAGCGGTCCATCCTGCAGCCCTCTCCAACGAGGATGGACCATGAAATCCCTGAAGATGCTGCTGCGGTTCGCCATTGTCGGCGGGCTGATCCTGCTGCTGCTGGTTCCGCTGACGATGATCCGCGGGGTCATCAACGAACGCAGTGCGTACCGCGATGAGGCCTTCTCGCGGGTGGCCGACAGCCGCGCCGGTGCGCAGCAGCTGGTCGGGCCGGTGCGGGTGGTGCCGTGGGTGGAGCGCAAGCAGGTTGAACTGGTCGATCCGCTGGGCGTCAAGAAGACCGAGGTGCAGGTCACCGAGGGGCACTGGTTGCAGATGCCGGCGTCGCTGGAGGTGGGCGGTGAGATGCTGCCGAGCCAGCGTGAGGTCGGGCTGTTCAAGGTGCCGGTCTACAGCTGGAACGGCCAGATGAAGGCGACGTTCGCCGAAGACGACTATCCGGTGAAGGCCGGCCGCAGTTACGGCCAGCCGTATGTAGCCGTGGGCATTTCCGATGTGCGTGGCCTGGTCGGTACGCCGAATCTGCGCGTGGATGGCAAGCAGCTGCGGCTGCTGCCCGGCGTGGGCGCTGCCAGCGAAGTCGGCCGCGGTCTGCATGCACCGGTGACCGGGTTTGCCGAAGACCACGGCGGCACGCTGGCCGCCAGCACCGTGGAGCTGGAACTGCGCCTGGACGGCAGCCGCATGCTGTCGGTGGTGCCGGTGGGCGACGATACGCATATCGCGCTGCGTTCGAGCTGGCCGCACCCGTCGTTCAGCGGGGCGTTCCTGCCCAATGAGCGACGCGTTGATGCACAGGGTTTCGATGCGCGCTGGGCCGTGTCCTCGCTGGCCTCCGACGCACAGCGACAGCTGCGCAATGACGGTTCGGTCGATTCGCAGGCGGTGACGGTATCGCTGGTCGATCCAGTCGATGCTTACACCCAGGCCGATCGCGCCTCGAAGTACGGCGTGCTGTTCGTGCTGCTCACCTTCGTCGGCTTCATCCTGTTCGAACTGATCAAGTCGCTGCGCATCCACCCGCTGCAGTACCTGATGGTGGGCCTGGCGTTGGCGATCTTCTTCCTGTTGCTGATCAGCCTGTCCGAGCACATCGCGTTCTGGAAGGCCTACCTGGTATCGGCGGTGGCCTGTATCGGCCTGCAGGCGGTGTACCTGGCCAACGTGCTGGGCCATTGGAAGCGCGGTCTCGGCTTCGCTGCGCTGCTGACCGTGCTGTACGGCGCGCTGTATGGCCTGCTGGTGTCGGAGAACAACGCGCTGCTGATGGGGTCGCTGCTGCTGTTCGTGATCCTGGCGCTGGCGATGTGGGTGACGCGCCGGGTCGACTGGTACGCGCTTGGCGCGGAACTGAAGTAAGGAGTACGTCATGGGCTGGCGCCAGGGATTGCGGCAACGGGCACGGCAGGGCATTCCGGCCCTGCTGGAAGTGGACGCACTGCTGCAGGCACATGGCGTGCTGGCGGCCCTGCCGGGGGCACGGATCGCCCCCGGCCTGGTCCGCTTCCAGCTGGCTGCGGTGACCTGCGAGGGATTGCAGGGGCAGGGACTGCGCTGGCTGCAGGACGCGCGGCAGGGACGCGGCGCGGTGGCCGGCCGGGTGCCGCGCTACCGGCCATGGAAGGCCGGGGCGGAGGCGCTGGCCGAGATCGGCATCGGCGGCCTGCCGGATGACTGGCCGGCACACGCGTCGGTGTATGGCTGCAGCAGCATCGATCGGCGGCATTGGTTGTTGTTGCTGCCGGAGCGGGCGCAGTTGTGGTTGGGGTGGAGTGGGTGATCGGGTTGTTCATCCACGCAGGGCGTGGATCTACTGGCGGGAACCCAGCCCTCTGGTGGGTGCGAGCTGACCGGTCACCTGTGGGTGCGAACCTTGGTTCGCATGCTCCTGCCCATGACCGATGGGACGGTATCGGCGCGCCCCTGCTGGCTAGACTCGATGGGTTGATGATCGAGCCGAAGGGCAGGGGTGCGATGTGTTGAAGTGGGGCGTGCTGGCCGTAGCGCTGGCGATGGGTGGCAATGCAATGGCGCAGCAGCGCGAGTCGGTGGACCTGGACATGGTCAGCCGCATCCGCCAGGAGGCCTTCCACCGTTCGCAGGTGATGGATACCTTCAGCTACCTCACCGAACGCATCGGCCCGCGCCTGACCAATTCGCCGGCGATGGGCCGCGCCAACGCGTGGACCCGCGGCAAGTTCAGCGAATGGAAGCTGGACAACGTGCACGACGAAGCCTTCGATGACTTCGGCCGTGGCTGGGAGTTCACCTCGGCCAGCGTGGAAATGCTGGGTGACCGCGTGCAGCCGCTGCATGCGCTGCCCAAGGCCTGGACGCCAGGCACCAAGGGACCGGTTGAGGGCGAGCTGGTGCACGTGGAGATCAAGAAGCCCGAGGACATCGAAAAGTATCGCGGCAAGCTGCGCGGCAAGATCCTGCTGCTGGGCGAGGCGCGCGAGTACAAGCGCGGCACCGAGCCGGACTCGCACCGGCATGACGCCACCTCGCTGGAGGGCCTGCAGGAATTCACCCTGCCCAAGGACGTCGCCGCCGAGCGGGCCAAGCGGGTGAAGGAATACAAGGAACGCCAGGAGCTGGCCGCCAAGGTCAACGCCTTCTTCGTCGAAGAGGGCGCGCTGGCCGCGATCAGCATCAGCAGCTGGGACAACGGCATCATCCGCGTCGCCGGCGGCGGTTCGCGCAAGGCCGGCGAATCGGTGGGCATCCCGGAACTGGCGATGATCGCCGAGCACTTCAATCCGCTGGTGCGCGCGCTGGATGCCAAGCAGCCGGTACGCCTGCGCGTGGATGTAGCCGCGCGCTTCACCGACGAGGCTGACCAGCCCGGCTACAACACGCTGGCCGAGATCCGCGGCAGCAGCAGGCCCGACGAAGTGGTGATGATCGGCGCTCACCTGGATTCCTGGCACAGCGGCACCGGCGCGGCTGACAACGCGGCCGGCGTGGCGGTGATGATGGAGGCGATGCGCATCCTCAAGGCCACCGGCGCCAAGCCGAAGCGCACCATCCGCGTGGCGTTGTGGAGCGGTGAGGAGCAGGGCCTGATCGGCTCGCAGGCCTATGTGGCCAAGCACTTCGGTCGTTTCCCGGAACCCACCGACCCGGCCCAGAAGGCGCTGCCGGCCTCGCTGCGCGAGCCGACCGGTGCATTGCAGAAGACCCGCGACTACAGCAAGTTCCAGGTCTACTTCAACATGGACAACGGCTCGGGCCGCTTCCGGGGCATCTACGCGCAGGAAAACCTGGCGGCGATGCCGATCTTCGAAGCCTGGCTGGCGCCGTTCCATGACGTGGGCGCCACCACCGTGGCCACCCGCAACACCGGCAGTACCGACCACATCAGCTTCGACCGCATCGGCCTTCCGGGCTTCCAGTTCATCCAGGACCGGCTGGACTACTTCACCAACGTCCACCACAGCCACCTGGATACCTGGGACCACGCCGAACCGGAAGACCTGAAGCAGGCCGCGGCCATCGTCGCCTCGTTCGCCTACAACGCGGCGATGCGCGAGCAGTCGTTCCCGCGCAAGGCTGAACCGCAGCCCTGAAAAACCTGGCGGGAGGGCGGGATGCGTCCGCCCCTCCTTGCCTTTCCGGGGCTGGTGGTAAAATCGGGGGATTCCCGTTCCTCGAGCCGTCCATGACCTGCCGCACCCGCTTCGCCCCCAGTCCCACCGGCTACCTGCACATCGGTGGTGCCCGCACTGCGCTGTACTGCTGGCTGGAGGCCCGCCACCGTGGCGGCGAGTTCGTGCTGCGCATCGAGGACACCGATCGTGAACGCAGCACCCAGGGCGCGATCGACGCCATCCTGGAGGCGATGGAGTGGCTGGGCCTGGACTACGACGAGGGCCCGATCTACCAGACCGACCGCGTCGCCCGTTACCAGGAAGTGGCCGAGCAGCTGATCGCCGACGGCAAGGCGTACTACGCCTACGAAACCCGCGAAGAGCTGGATGCGATGCGCGAGGCCGCCATGGCCAGGCAGGAAAAGCCGCGTTACAACGGCGCTGCACGCGAACTGGGCCTGCCGTACAGGGACGACCCGAACCGCGTCATCCGCTTCAAGAACCCGCTGGAAGGTACGGTGGTGTTCGACGACCTGATCAAGGGCCGCATCGAGATCGCCAACAGCGAGCTGGATGACATGGTCATCTTCCGTCCGGACGGCTACCCCACCTACAACTTCGCGGTGGTGGTGGACGACTGGGACATGGGCATCACCGAGGTCATCCGCGGTGACGACCACATCAACAACACCCCGCGCCAGATCAACCTGTACGAAGGCATCGGTGCGCCGGTGCCGAAGTTCGGCCACATGCCGATGATCCTGGACGAGCAGGGGGCCAAGCTGTCCAAGCGCACCGGCGCGGCCGACGTGATGCAGTACAAGGACGCCGGCTACCTGCCCGATGCGCTGCTGAGCTACCTGGCCCGGCTGGGCTGGTCGCACGGTGACCAGGAGCTGTTCAGCCGCCAGGAACTGATTGACCTGTTCGACGTGAAGGACTGCAATTCCAAGGCCTCGCGCCTGGACATGGCCAAGCTGGGCTGGGTCAACCAGCATTTCCTGAAGACCGAGGACGTGGCCGCCATCGTGCCGCACCTGGTCTACCAGCTGCAGAAGCTGGGCCTGGACGTGGCCGCCGGCCCGGCCCCGGAGGACGTGGTGATCGCCCTGCGTGAGCGCGTGCAGACCCTGAAGGAAATGGCCGAAAAGGCCGTGATCTGGTACCAGCCGCTGACCGAGTACGACGAAGCGGCGGTGGCCAAGCACTTCAAGGCCGGTGCCGAGGTGGCGCTGGGCAAGGCCCGCGAGCTGCTGGCAGCCCTGCCGGAATGGACCGCCGAGTCGGTGGGCGTGGCCCTGCACGACGTCGCCGCCGCGCTGGAGATCGGCATGGGCAAGGTCGCCCAGCCGCTGCGCGTGGCGATCACCGGCACCCAGGTCAGCCCTGACATTTCCCATACCGTGTACCTGGCCGGCCGCGAGCAGGCCTTGAAACGCATTGATGTGGCCATCACCAAGGTAGCAACGGCCTGAGGCATCCTTGCCAGGCCCGAACCGGAGAACACGCATGCCCGCCAAGACCGCCACTGCCTGTACGGCCCCGCACCACCACGTCCACGATGCATCGGATTTTGTGGCGGTGGTCGAGCGCGTCTCGCGCGAACGCGGGCTGCGCCTGACCCCGATCCGCGCCAATGTGCTGAAGCTGATCGCCGAGGCCGGCAAGCCGGTCAAGGCCTACGAGCTGCTGGAATGGGTGCGCAACGGCAAGGGCGTGGGCGCTGATGCCCCGCCCACCGTGTACCGCGCGCTGGATTTCCTGATGGCCAATGGCTTCGTGCACAAGCTGGAGTCGGTCAATGCCTTCGTGGCCTGCCACCATCCCAGCAGCGCCGCGCATTCGGTGCCGTTCCTGATCTGCAACAGCTGCCACAGCGCGGTGGAGCTGGAAGACCGCGAAATCGTCACCCAGCTGGAGAAGCGCGCCAAGGAGCTGGGTTTCCAGCCGCAGGCGCAGACTCTGGAAGTGCACGGCCTCTGCGCGCGCTGCGCGGGCTGAGCAATGGGTCCTGGGGTCAGATCCCTTTTGCCTTGGCAAAAGGGATCTGACCCCCGTTTCATGACAAACGCTAGTCCATCGGCTTGCTTGCGGTATCCACCCGCACGATCACCGACATGCCGGGCCGCAGTTGTGCCGCCAGCTTCTGGCCCTCGTTGATCGAAATCCGTACCGGCAGCCGCTGCACCACCTTGGTGAAGTTGCCGCTGGCATTGTCCGGGCGCAGCACGCTGAATTCCGAGCCGGTAGCCGGCGCGATCTCCTGCACGCGGCCCCGCAGCACCTGCCCCTGGAACGCGTCCACCGAGAACGTGGCCGGCTGGCCGATCGCCATGCCCCAGGTCTGGCCTTCCTTGTAGTTGGCCACCACCCACAACGTGTCAGGTACCAGGAACAGCAGCTGCGAACCGGCAGCGACGTACTGGCCCACGCGCACGCTGGCCTCGCTGATCTGGCCGTCGCGCGGTGCGTGGATCACCGTGTTGGCCAGATCGATGCGGGCCAGTTCCAGCTGCGCCTGCGCGCTCTCCACCTGCGCCTCCAGGCTCTTGCGCGCCACCTGGGTCGATACCAGGGTTTCCTCGGCAATGCGGATCTGCGCCTGTGACTGCTGGACGCTGGCCTGTGCCGACGCCTGGGTGGTGCGGAACTTGTCGCGGTCGTTGACTGACACCAGTTGCTGCGCGGCCAGCTCCTCGTAGCGCTTCAGCTCGTTGCGTGAGCGTTGCAGCTCCGCCTGGCCGGCCGACAACGTGGCGTGTGCGGAGGCGATCTGCGCACGGTTCTGCGCCTGCGACTGGTCCGAGTTGGCCAACGCCGCGCGTGCGCTGTCCAGCGTCGCCTGCGCCTGGGCGACGCGCTGCGCGTAGATGCGGTCATCGATGCGCAGCAGCGGCTCGCCCTGCTTCACGTGCTGGAAGTCCTTCACCAGCACTTCGGTCACGTAGCCGTTCACCTGCGGCGCCATCACCGTGATCTGCCCGCGTACATAGGCGTTGTCGGTCACCATCACGCTGCTGGTGAATGGCCACAGGTGCCAGGCGCGCAGGATCAGCGCAATGCCCAGCAGGGCGACCACCACCATCACCACTACACTGCGCGCGCTGGGCTTGAGGTACTTCGGCGCGACCGCCGGCTCAACGGGCGTGGGCGCAGGTGCCGCGTCGGTCGGCGGCGGAGGGGTCACGTTGTCGTCGGGTCGGGGCGGGACGGGAGGCATGGCGGAGGACTCAGCGGGGCGCGGCCGGCGTGGCCGCAGCGGGGGAAGTGGGGTGGCGCTTGCGCCATTGCTTGAGCACCGCGGTGCGCAGCGACAGCAGCAGCAACCAGCACAGGAAGCCGATGGCCAGCCAACCGCTCAATGTGAACACATCATTGAATCCACGCACGTTGGCTTCGCGGCGAGTGGTCTGCGCCAGCTGCGCGCTGCCCTGCGCACTGCGCAGCACCGGGTCGGTGATCTGTGCGCTGTACAGCTGCTGCTGGATGCGCAGGCGTTGTGCCACCACCGGGTCGGCCGGGTCGAGCTGGCTGGTCAATGCGCTGGAGTACAACTGCTCGCGATGCAGCTGGAAGGTGCCCAGCACCGCCGAGCCGGCCAAGCCACCCAGCGTCTGGGTGATCGACAGCGTCACCAGGAAGGTGATCATGTGATCCACGCCCTGTTTCAACGCGGCAGAGATGCCGAGCATGATCAGCGGGCCCATGAACATACCGGCACCGACCGAGGCCAGGAACTGGCTGGCGTAGAAATCGTGTGGCCGGTCCAGGCTGGTGCGGTGCTGGTCGAAGAACGCGGCGGCGCCCAGCAGCAGGATCGCCATCAGCAGCTGGGGGATCAGCCGCTTCGGGCCGAAGGTCAGCGATGCACCGGCGATGCCGGTGACCACGCCCGCCAGGATCACTACGAACAGCGGGCGCATCTGGTCAGGCCCCATGCCCAGCGTGCGCATCAGGTTGATCACGCCGTAGGACTGCTCGGTGGTGAGGAATCGGATCAGGAACGCACCGACGATGAAGTGCAGTACCGGCAGCTTCGACAGCCAGCGGATCTGCAGCAGCGGATTGCGCCGGTAGTGCTCGATGATGAAGGCGGTGGTGGACAGCGCGATCGAGGCGACCAGAGCCCAGCCCAGCCATGGCGTGTTGAGCCACCAGCGGGTGTAGCCCTGCGCCAGCACGATCACCAGCAGGGCGACGGCCGGTGCGAGCAGGGCGAACGTGAGGAAGTCCAGCGGCTCGAATGCCTTCACCTGGATGCCGGGCGGCAGCTTCAGCACCACCACCGCCGCGAACGCGCACAGTGCCAGCCCGGCCTCAAACGAGTAGAGCTGGTGCCACTGGCCGGTATCGACCAGGCCCGGCGACACGATCCAGGCGATCGGCACCGCCAGCTGCGAGAGGCCGACACCGACGACCAGCAGATTGCCGGTGAAGCGACGCGGCAGCGCCTGCAGCATGTACAGCGTGCCCAGTGTCGAACAGGCCGCACCCGCGAAGCCGCTGGCGGCGCGGGTCAGCATCGTGGTCTCGAAGCTGCCGACGAACAGGTGCAGTACCGCCAGCGCCGCATACAGGCCCAGCCCGATCTCGGCGAACAGGCGGATGCCGTACTGCTGGCGGAACTTGAAGGCCAGCAGGTTGGCGGTGACATTGACCATCGCATACGCGGCCACCAGCCAGCTGCTCTGGGTCGGGGTCAGTGCCAGTTGGCCCTGCAGGAACGGCAGGTTGGCGGTGACCAGCGCATTGCCGAGGCCGCCGGTGATCGCCACCAGCAGCGATACCAGTGCATAGGCCATCCGACGGTACGGTGGGTGCCAGGGCATCGAAGCCGAACCGGGCATGGTCGGCTTCTCGTGCTCCTCCCAATCCGGAACCGGCTTCAGATACGGCTGGACCATCAGCGGGCCTCGCTGGTTGCTCCCTGGAGACCCCCGCGCAGCAGCTGCAGGGCGCGCCCGGCCAGGTGGGCGCGCTCGTCGCGGGTCTTGCCGCGCAGGGCCGCGCCCAGCATGCCCGAGATCAGTGAAATGTCCGTCTTTTCCAGGTCGGCCCGGCACAGGCCGGCCGCCTTGGCACGCTCAATCGGTGCTTCCAGCAGGTCGCGCACGGTCTCGCGCGCGGTGCGCATGGCCGGCACGTCCGAATCGACCGCACGCCAGTAATCGGCCAGTGCCGGCGAATCGATGATGCGCTGGGCCATGCCCTCGAACACCTCGAACAGGGCGTCGTCGCGGTCGCCGAGCTGTTCGACCTGGCGCCGGATGCGATCAACCGTGCGCTGCAGCAGCGCCTGGATCAGCGCGGTGCGGTCGGGAAAGTTGCGGTACAGGGTGGCGCGGCCCACCTGGGCGCGTTCGACCACCAGGTCCAGCGGGGCGGTGACACCGTGTTGGCCGAACACATGATCGGCGGCGTCGAGGATGAGGGCACGGCGGGCAGCAGCATCGGCACGTTGGGCAGTCATGGAATTATGTTCGGACAAAAATGTCCGATTGGCGAGACTTTGAGTGACGGGATTGTCCGCTTGTTGTGGTACGCACATCTTTGTGACGAGTGCGTGATGGTGCGGATCGAAATGAAAACGGGGGCCCGAAGGCCCCCGTGGGATCCGACCCCGCCTTACGCGATCAGAAGAACGCGCGGATGCCGAATGCGACACCACGGCCCGGCAGCGGCGAGTAGTCGCGCAGCAGCGAGGTATGCGGACGCACTTCGCGGTTGGTCAGGTTGCTGCCATCCAGGAAGACTTCGTAGCTGTTGCTGGCGTTGCGATCCCAGCGGTAGGCCAGGTGCGCATCGACCAGGGTGTAGCCGTCGCTCGGTGCTTCGTTCTGCGCGACGTCCTTCTGGCGGCTGTAGCGCACCGCACCGACCGAGGCGCGCCAGCCGTCCTTCGACCAGCGCAGGTCGGCACCGACGCGGGCCGGGGCGATACGCGGCAGGTAGCCGGTGTTGGCCAGTTCCACGTTGTAATTGTGGTTGTGGTCGCCGTGCGGCACGGCGATGTCGAGGTTGCGGCTGCCGCTGCCATCCAGCTTGGCCTTCACGTAGTCACCGAACAGGCGCAGATCCCAGTCACCGGCGCCACCCTCGAACAGGTGCACCAGCGCTTCGGCCTCGGCGCCGCGGAACACCGCGTCCTGCTGGGTCCAGGCGCGGACCGGCAGGCCTTCGGTAACACCGGTGTCGGCCAGGTAGATGAAGTCCTTGAACCTGGTCTGGTAGACCGACGCGGAGAAGTCCAGGCGCTCGCTGTGGGTGTGGATGCCCAGTTCCACGCGCTGGCCGCGCTCGGTCTTCAGGTTGGCGTCGCCGGTTTCCAGCGAGCGGGTGGCGATGTGTGCGCCGGCGGCATACAGCTCTTCGTTGGTCGGTGCACGCTCGGAGCTGTCCACGCCGATGCGCAGGTCAACGGCGTCGTTGAGCTTCCAGATACCGGCGGCAGACAGGTTGGTGGCACCGAACGTACGGCGGCGGTAGTCACCGGTCGGGTCCAGCTTGACCTGGTCGTGGCGGCCGCCCAGTTCCAGCTTGAACGGGCCGAACTGCTTTTCCTGCAGTACGAACAGGCCGATGTTCTTCGTGCCGGTATCCGGCACGAACGCCTCTTCGCCCTTGGCGCCGAAATCACTGTTGCCAAACTGCAGGCCGAAGGCACCGTCCCAGCCACCGATCTGCTGCTGTACGGCTTCCAGACGCGCTTCGATGCCACGGTTGGTGAAGCGGGTGGACGGCGTGCCGGCTTCCAGCTCCACGTGTTCGTAGTCGGTGTAGGCCACGCGTGCGTTGATGTTCTTCAGGAACGAGACCGGGTCGTAGATGCCGGCCTTGGTCTCGAAGCGGTTCTGCACCATGTCGATGCGCACGTCGTGCTCGTCGCCGCCTTCTTCTTCATCGCCATGGTCGTGACCGTGGTCATGGCCATGATCTTCACCATCGGCGTGCACGTGCGCGCCATTGGGAATACCGTAGTTGGTGCGGTAGGTGCTGGCCGATACGCCGAAGTAGCCGCCGTCGCCCAGCCACGTTGCGCCGACGCCACCGGCGCGGGTGCGGATCGAGCTGTTGTCCAGGCGGCCGCGACGCGGCTCTTCACCCTCGGCCGCGTCATGGTCGTGATCGTGGTCATGATGATCTTCAAGGCTGTCGATCACTGCATAACCGGGGATGCGGTAGTCGTCGCCATTGCGGACCAGGCCATCCACGTGCAGCACGACATTGCCGCTGACGCCGTCGAGGCGGAACATGCCGCTGCGTTCGTTGTTCACCGAATTGCCGCGCAGTTCTGCGCGGCCGCTCAGCGGGCGCTCCGGCAGTTCGCGCGCGATGCGGCCATCGACCACATTGACCGCACCACCGATGGCGCCGCTGCCGAACAGCAGCGTGGCCGGACCCTTCAGCACTTCGATCTGGTCGGCCAGGAACGGCTCGATGCTGGTGGCATGGTCGGCGCTGACGGTGGATGCATCCATGTTGCCCATGCCGTTGGACAGCACGGCCACGCGCGGGCCTTCCTGGCCGCGGATGATCGGGCGGCCGACGCCGGGACCGAAGAAGGTGCTCTGTACGCCGGGCAGCTTGGCCACGGTATCGCCGAGGGTGCCGGCCTTCTGCTCGTCCAGGCGTTCACCGGCCAGAACCTCCACCGGGCGTGCCAGCGATTCTGCGTCGCCCTGCAGCGGCGACGCGGTGACCTGCACCGACGACAGTTCAGTCAGGTGGCGGTCACGATGGGAATCGTCTTCGCTGGCGGCGAAGGCAACGGTCGGAAGCAGGGCGGTCAGGGCCAGGGCGAGGGAATGCGGCTTCAACCGCGGGGTACGGGCGGGCATCGGTGGGTCCTTTGTTACACTGTATCAATCGCTGGGCGCACGCATCCCGTCAGCGGGACAGGGGGAGGGAAACCGTGCGGGTCGGGAAGGGATGTTATATTATTCCATAACGATTCGCCGACCCTGCTGGAAGTCATGTCCCTGTCCTCACGCCTGCGCCACCTGCTCGACCGTTTCGGCGCCACTGGTTCGATGCTGTGCGCGGTGCATTGCGCGGTGATTCCGGTGCTGCTGGCCGCAGCGCCCTCGTTGGGCCTGTCGTTCTGGCTGAGCGACGGCGTGGAACAGGCGCTGGTGGTGTTCGTGACCCTGCTGGGGCTGTTCAGCCTGGTCTGGGGCTACCGTCGCCACGGTGCGCTGCGTGCGCTGGGCTTCCTGATTCCCGGCCTGGTGGCGTTGTGGGCCGGCGTGCTGTACGACCCGTTGCACCACAATGCGGTGCCGCACGCGGTAGTGATGACCGTCGGCGGCCTGCTGGTGGGTGTGGCCCATCTGGTCAACCTGCGCCTCAACCACGGTCACGTGCACGACGCCAGCTGCGCGCACTAGGCGCTCCATGGTAGGATTTTCGATCGTGCGCGGGGGCGCCCAGCAAGGCGGCCCCGCCGAACCCGTGTCAGTACGGGGTAACCAGATTTCACATTTGAGGAGTTGAAGACATGGGTAAGGGTGACCGCAAGACCGCCAAGGGCAAGCGCTACAACGCCAGCTACGGCAACGCCCGTTCGCACACCGCGAGCAAGGTCGCCGTAGGCGCCGCCGCTCCGGTTGCCAAGAAGACCGTGGCCAAGGCTCCGGCGAAGAAGGCTGTGGCGAAGAAGACCGTCGCCAAGGCCTGATCCGGCCCAGACCGGTTCAACGAAAAACGCGGCGCCTGGCGCCGCGTTTTTTTATGCACGTTTTTGTAGAGCCGAGCCCATGCTCGGCTGGCGCAATGCAGCCGAGCGTGGGCTGGCTCTACAACCGGATCAGCGCAGGGTGTTCTTCAGCGTTTCCGGATTGCCGTCGTTCGGCGCGGCCGGCACCTGCAGCAGGTGCGCCAGCAGCGGGTAGACGTCGACATTGTCGAAGCCATCGATCACCAGGCCCTGGCGGAACGACGGACCGCTGGCCACGAACACGGCGCGCATGGAGGGCAGGGCGTTGTCGTAGCCATGCGAGCCTCGATCCTGCCTGGCGCGCTTGGCGATCTTCTCCTGGTGAAGGGCGTCCCAGCCTTCATCCATGGCACAGACGATGGCCGGAACCCGCGGATGCGTGCCGTAGTGCCAGCGCGCCGGCAGGTTCTCCTTCTTCCAGCACTCGTAGTGCGTATGGCGGCCGAGCAGGGCGCGTTCCGCTTCCGCTTCGCGGCCCGCGACCGGCGCAAAACCTACCGACTGGCCCTGGCTGACATTGCGCGCGATGGCCGGATCGGCCATTGATTCGGTGGCGATCACGTGGCCGTCGGCGACACTGGCCATGCCGTGGTCAGAGACCACGATGATGTTGGTGGTCGCGACCAGGCCGCGCTGTTGCAGTCCATCGAGCACCTGGCCGACGATCTGGTCGGCGCGCACGATGGCGTCGGCGTACTGTTTCGACTCGGGGCCGTAGTTGTGGCCTGCCTTGTCCACGTGTTCCATGTAAAGCGTGGTCAGGCGCGGTGCATCGGCATCGGTCTGCGCCAGCCAGTCGAGCACGATGCCGGCGCGCTGCTCCAGTGGTTCCTTGCCATCGTAGACGCGCCACTGGCTGGGGCGCACGCCACGGATTTCCGACTCGCTGCCCGGCCACGAGGTGGTGGCGGTGCGCACGCCGACGTTCTCGGCGCCGACCCAGATCGGTTCGCCACCCCACCAGCCGCTGGTAGTGACCGCGTCGCGGTTGCTCAGTTCGAAACGGCCCAGGGTTGCATCGTCCATGCTGTTGTTGACGACGCCGTGGTGGTCCGGGCGCAGGCCGGTGACGATGGTGTAGTGGTTGGGGAAGGTCAGCGACGGGTACGAAGGCGTCATCCAGCGCGCGCGTACCCCGCCGTCGATCAGTCGCTGCAGATTCGGTGTCAGGCCGCGATCCAGCGCATCGGCGCGCAGGCCGTCGATCGAGATCAGCAGCAGCTTCGGCGGTGCAGCCGTTGCAACAGGGGTGGGAACAGAGGCGGAAGGGGTGGGCGCGGTGGTGCAGGCGGCCAATGGCAGCAGCAGCGCCAGCGCGCAGGTCAGGCGTACGGAAGTCATCCGTCCATCATAGTGCGAGGTAATGACGCGCCCAAGACACGGCGCACTATCGCGCGCCGTGTCCGCGCATTTTTCCTTATCCCCGCACCTGTCGGCGCGCCCCCTTCAACAAGAACGGGGCTTTTCTCCAGACAGCTTACAGACGCTTCCATCCACGCATGGCGTGGATCTACCGTGTCGACCAAGGTCGACACCTACCAGCAGTTGCGCAGAATGACGTTCGGACAGATCGCCGAAACCTGTCGAAGGCGGGGTGGGGCCGGTTGCAGGGGCGTGAGCGCCATGGGCCCGAGGCATGCCTCGGGCGGGTTGGGCAGGACGCCCAACCCCGGTCTTGCCGTGTGCGCAGGACAGCGCACACGAGCAAGCGGCGACCGAGCTTACAGGGACGTACTTGCAGCGTCCCCTGCAACTGGACCCACCCTGCCTCCCCGCAGGAAGCCCGCTGTTGCTGTTGCTCTAGCCTCTGCGGGTGCCGGGCGCAGCCCGGCCAGCCCTCTCAGGCGAACAGCGGTGCCTGGCGTTGTTCCAGCCGCAACAGCGCGGCCTTGGTTTGCAGTCCGCCGCCGAAACCGGTCAGCGCGCCGTTGCTGCCGATCACACGATGGCAGGGCAGGATGATCGGGAGCGGATTGCGGCCGTTGGCCGCACCCACCGCGCGGGTCGCGCTGGGTTGGCCCAGGTGCTGCGCCAGCTGCAGGTAGCTCCAGGTCTGGCCGAACGGGATCAGCGCCAGCGCCTGCCACACGCGCAGCTGGAACGGGGTGCCACGTGGCGCAAGCTGCAGGTCGAACTGGTTGCGCTCGCCGTGAAGGAACTGCAGCAGCTGATCGCGTGCTTCCGGCAGTGCATCCGGGGCGTAGTGCCAGTCTTCGCGGCCGCGTGCCGGATGGCGGTTTTCCGGGAACAGCACATGCGACAGGCCACGCTCGTCACCGGCGATGGTCAACACGCCGATCGGGCTGTCGAAACGATCGAACAACAGGGTCATGTCGGTTCTCCAACGAAGGTGCCGGACAGGTGCCACAGATGCAGCACGGCATAGGCGCGCCACGGGCGCCACGGTTGCGAGCGGGCTTCGGTCGCACGCTCGCTCAGGCGCTGGCCTTGGGCGTGGCCGAGGACCTGCTGCAGCACCAGGTCACCGGCGGGGAAGGCATCGGGCTGGCCAAGTCCGCGCAGCGCGATGTACTGCGCGGTCCACGGGCCGATGCCGGGCAGTGCCACGCAGCGCGCAACGAATTCCTCCAATGCCTGACCGGGCCCGAAGTCGAGCTGGCCGCTGGCGCAGGCAGCGGCCAGCGCACGCACGGTGGCGGCGCGGGTGCGCGGCAGGCCGATCGATTCCAGCGGCGCCTCAGCCAGTACCTCGGGCGCGGGGAACTGGCGATCGAATTCCGATGGCATGCCCGGCAGGTGTGCGCCATAGGCATCGACCAGGCGCCGCGCGAAGGTGGTGGCCGCGGCCACGCTGACCTGCTGTCCGAGCACGGCGCGTACGCCCACCTCGAAGCCATCCCAGCCACCGGGCACGCGCAGACCGGGACGTTCGGCGATGCCTCGCGCCAGCAGCGGTTCCTCGCCCAGCGCGGCATGCACCTGCTGCAGGTCGGCATCCAGATCGAACACGCGACGCACGCGGCGCACGATGTCGGGGATCAGGCGCGGATCGACCGCGCCCAGCTGCAGGCGCAGTTCCGGGCGTTTCGGGTCGGCGGTGACGCGCAGCAGGGTGGGGCGCTCGGGTGTGCCGAGCACGCGCTGGTAGCTGTCTTCGCCGATCAGTTCGATGCCGGGCAGGCTGCGCTTGCGCAGGAAGGCCAGCATGCGCGGGAAATCCAGCGGTGGACGGTACACCAGGCGCAGTACCAGGCCGCCGTCATCGGCGGCCGGCGGCTGATGCTGGCGACGCAGTGCCGTCGGTGCCATGCCGCAGCCCTGCAGGAAGGCGGTATTGAAGCGGCGCAGGCTGTTGTAGCCGGCGGCCAGCGCAACATCGGTCACCGGCAGCGTGGTCTCGGTCAGCAGCTGCTTGGCCAGCAGCAGGCGATGGGTGGCGTGGATCTGCCCCGGCGTCGCGCCCAGGTGTTCAACGAACAGGCGCTGCAGCTGGCGCGCGCTGAGGCCGATCTTCTGCGCGAGGTCGGCAACGGGCTGCTCCTGCAGGAAGCCGCCATGGATCAGGGCGAGGGCGCGCTGCACGATCTGCCCAGCCAATGCCTGCTGTGCCTGCGGCGCCAGTTCGGGACGACAGCGCAGGCACGGGCGGTAGCCGGCGGCGGCGGCCGCAGCGGCGGTCGGGTAGTAGGTGATGTTGCGCGGCTTCGGTGGCGGTGCCGGGCACACCGGGCGGCAGTAGATGCCGGTGCTGCGCACGGCGGTGAAGAACACGCCGTCGAAGCGTGCGTCGCGGGCCAGGCGGGCGCGGTCGCAGGCGGCGGTGTCGAGGGCGAGGGCGGTATCCATGGCGCCAGTCTAGGCGTGTGCGGGTGGAGATACTCGCCACATTCGGACATGGATGCTGAAGGGCGTCAGGTCGGGCTGTGCCCGGCACCCGCGGTAGTGCCGGCCGCTGGCCGGCAACGGCGACGGCAACGGCAGAAGCTGGTTTCCTGTGGGGAGGCGGGGTGGGCCCGGTTGCGGGAGACGCCGTAAACCCGTCCTTGGGGGCTTGGCCGCGGCATCCATGCCGCGGACACTCCCGCAACCGGACCCACCCCGCCTTCGACAGGTTCCTGAGGCTGTTGGTGGGTGTCGACCTTGGTCGACACGCTTTCCCAAGGGTCAGAAGGGGTTCAGTACCACGCGCTGAATGCGCGCCCCGGACGGGTAGACTGTGGCCCTTGCTCCCTTGAAATCCGGTTGCCCGATGTCCGCCAAACTCCGCTGGTTGCCCCTGTTGTGCCTGGCCCTGGCGGGCTGCAGTCAGCTGGAGAATCCGGGCAATGTGACCGCTGCCGACAAGGCGGCGCGGGCACCGGCCAGTGATGGCGAGAACATGGTGTCGATCAACGCCGCCGATGCGCCACCGCCGCCGGCGCCGCCGCGCAGCCGGGCGGATCGGCCGTGGCCGCAGGCGCAGCTGGAGAACGGGCGTGCGTGGGTCAGCTGCAGCACCGAATATGCCGGTGACGCGGGCGACGGTGTCGAGCTGGAAGGCCTGCAGCGCGAGCAGATCAGCCAGGCGCTGGCGCCCTGCGCCGAACGTGGCCTGATGCGCGTGCGCTACGCCGGCAAGATCAACCCGGGCTTCGCCGAGATGATGTGGCGGTTGGCCGTGGTTGCCGACCAGCAGAAGATCCACAAGCGCATCCTCGACCTGGATTCCAGCGGGGGCCAGGTGGAATCGGCGATCGTCGCCGGTGACAGTATCGGTGAATCCGGCTGGACCATCTGGGTGCGCGAAGGCTCGATCTGCCACAGTGCCTGCGTGTTCGTGCTGGCCGCCGGTGACAACCGCCTGCTGTCAGGCAAGGTCGGCATCCACCGCATGATGCGCATCAGCTCCAAGGCCACCTCGCGCGCAGAACTCAACCGCGAGCTGCACGAGGTCTACGACAACGTAAAGGACTACCTGCAGCGCAACGGCGTGGCGGTGGGCGTGGCTGATCTGATGATGACCGTGCCCAACCGCAGCCTGCGCCTGCTGACCGCGGACGAGCTGCGCCAGTACGGCCTGGATGGCACCAACGCGGTGCAGGACGATCTGGAACGGATCAAGCAGATGCGGGCCTGCGGCGATGATTTCGTGCAGCGCAAGGACGCGTTCCTGATCGCCTTCGACCAGCAGTGCAAGCGCGAAGGCGCCGACATGGAATCGATCAACAGCTGCGGCCAGGCACTGAAGCAGCGCTTCGGTTTCCCGGATGCAGTGTGCCCGGAAGAAAGCCCGCTGTCGGAGATCGACGTGGCAACGCTGCCGCCGGCACCGTCGGAGCCGCCGCCGGTGGCCGAACAGGCGCCGGCAGATTCCGGCACGCCTGCCGCGCAGGCCGATGCCGCCACGGTGGAAGGCAGCGCCAACGCGCGCTGACGAACAGCTCACCGCGCTGGCGTAGACTGCGGTTCTTTCCCGAGAACCGGCGGTGTCCATGAAGCGCGTGCTCCTGCTGCTGTCCCTGCTGCCCCTGACCGCATTGGCGCAGGCACCTGCGCCGGCCACGCCCGCCCCGGCACCCGCGCGCCCGGCACCGGCCTCGCCAGCGGCTGCAAAACCGGCTACCGCCGACGCTCCGGTGTTGACCGCCGCGCAGCAGGCGCAGGTGCAGAAACAGGACGCGGAAATGGGTGCGGCCGCAGTGAAGGCGGCGCAGCTGGTGGATGCCAACCGCGCAGGCGAATTGTGGGACGGCGCTTCGGCCGTCGCGCGACGTGCGGTACCGAAGGCCGCCTTCGTCAGCCAGTTGACCAGCGAGCGCACGCGCCTGGGTGCGTTGGCCGGCCGCGGCCAGCCGACCATTACCCGGGTCAAGTACAGCGCCGGCGCTGCGGTGCCGGAAGGGTTGTACATCAACGTCAGCTTCCCGACCCGTTTCGCCAACAGCGCGCAGCCGGTGCGCGAGCTGGTCTCGTTCCGTTTCGACGAGGACCAGGTGTGGCGCCTGGCCGGTTACAGCCTGCGTGCGTCGGCACCCTGAGGAGATGCATGATGGCAACTGAACTGACGATGCTGGCCTGGTCGGTGCTGCTGGGCTTTGTCTACATTTTCGCCACCTCCACCGTGGTCACCCGCGAGCGCGGGATGAAGTGGAATGCTTCGGCGCGAGATGGCGAAGCGAAGCCGGTCAGCCCGCTGGCCGGTCGCCTGCAGCGGGCCCAGGCCAACTTCCTGGAAACCTTCCCGTTCTTCGCCGCCGCCGCGATCGCAGTGGTCGTGGCTGGGCGCGGCAACGACACCACCGCGCTGGCCGCGCAGGCCTACTTCTGGGCGCGCGTGGCCTACTTGCCGCTGTATGCCGCAGGCGTGCCCTACGTGCGCAGCCTGGTGTGGCTGGTGTCGCTGCTGTCGATCCTGGCGCTGGTGTTCGCGTTGTTGTGACCCGGGCCTGATCCAGATCAAGGCCGGTCAGGTGTGTGGCGCTATGCTGGCCCGGACTGAATCAACGGCAGGAGGCGCGCATGCGCAGGATGGACGTGGTGGTGGTCGGCGCCGGACCGGCAGGCCTGTGCTTCGCTCGCGCGCTGGCCGGCAGCGGGCTGCAGGTCGGGCTGGTCGAAGTGCAGCCGCGCCAAGCCTTGGCCGAAGCCGCCTTCGATGGCCGCGAGATCGCGCTGACCCATGCCTCGCGGCAGAGCATGGAGCAGCTGGGGTTATGGCAGCGCCTGCCGCACGCCGAAGTCGCTGAACTGCGCGATGCCAAGGTGATGAATGGTGGCTCGCCGTTCGCGCTGACCTTCGCCAGCAGCCAGGTCGACGGCCAGCCGCTGGGCTGGCTGGTGCCCAATCATCTGATCCGCCGTGCTGCATGGGATGCCGTGCAGGGCCAGGACGGCCTGGAGCTGTTCGACGGGCGCAAGGTGCAGGGCGTGCAGGCCGATGCACAGGGCCATGTGGTCAAACTCGATGACGGCAGCCAATTGCATGCGCGGCTGCTGGTGGCCGCTGACAGCCGCTTCTCCGCCACCCGCCGCATGCTCGGCATCGGTGCGCAGATGCGCGACTTCGGCAAGTCGATGCTGGTGTGCCGCATGCAGGTCGAGCGCGACCATCACCACACTGCCTGGGAATGGTTCGGCTACGGCCGCACGATGGCGCTGCTGCCGCTCAACGAGGGCCAGGCGTCGGCGGTGATCACGCTGCCGCCGCGGCAGATTGAAGAACTGCTGGCAATGGATGAGGTGGCCTTCGGTGAGGCCATCAGCGGTTGCTTCGAACATCGCCTGGGCCGCATGCAGCCGGTGGCCACGCCGCAGGCGTATCCGCTGGTAGGTGTGTATGCGCACCGCTTTGTCGGCGGGCGTTCGGCACTGATCGGCGATGCCGCAGTCGGCATGCACCCGGTCACCGCGCATGGCTTCAACCTGGGACTGGCCAGCGCACAGCGGCTGGCGCAGGGCATCGTCGAGCAGCAGCGTCGCGGTGCCGACATTGCCGCGGCCGGCATGCTGGCCAGCTACCAGCGCGGTCACCGGCTGGCGTCGCGGCCGCTGTACGAGGCCACCAATGCGATCGCCAGCCTGTACACCGACGATCGCCGTCCGGCGCGCCTGCTGCGGGCGGCCGGCCTGCGCCTGGCGCAGGGCGTAGCACCGTTCAGGCAGCTGATTGCCTCGCACCTGACCCAGCGCGTGGCCTGAACAGCTTCAGGTCAGCCGGCAGCCAGCACCCGGATCTGGCTGTCGGCGAATTCGACCACCTGGCCTGCGCGGATCTTGCAGGCCTTGCGCAGTTCGACTTCGCCATCGACCCGCACCTGGCCGTCACCGATGACCATCTTGGCTTCGCCGCCGCTGGTGACCAGGTCGGCCAGCTTCAGCAACTGCTTGAGTTCGACGTAGTCACCGTCGAGGTCGAATTCGAGAATCTGCATGGAGCGGGTTTCCTGGGAAGGGGCGCGGGCCAGCGGCCGGGCCGGGGAAGAGGGCGCGTATTGTGCGCCAGCACGGGGCATGACGACACGCGCACGGCAAGCTGTACGCCTTGTTCAGGATCAATGCGGTATGATTCCGCTCTGAGCGAGTGAAATCTCCTCCAACCGAGCAGCGCCAGGGCACGCGATAAGAAGGGCGCCCAAAGCGCGGACCATCACCTTTTTTATCGCACTGCCAGGAAGACGGCAGTGTCTTCGGAGTTCCCCATGTCCCAAGATTCCCAAGCGCCGCTGCAGTTTGCGCAGCTCGGCCTGTCCGAGCCCGTGATGCAGGCGGTCACCGCCATCGGCTACGAAACCCCGTCGCCGATCCAGGCCGCCACCATCCCGGCGATGCTGGAAGGCCGCGACGTGCTGGGCCAGGCCCAGACCGGCACCGGCAAGACCGCCGCGTTCGCGCTGCCGGTACTGTCCAACATCGACCTGCAGCAGATCAAGCCGCAGGCCCTGATCCTGGCACCGACCCGCGAGCTGGCCATCCAGGTTGCCGAGGCGTTCCAGTCCTATTCGTCGAAGATCCCGGGCTTCCGCGTGCTGCCGGTGTACGGCGGCCAGCCGTACGGCCAGCAGCTGTCGGCCCTGCGCCGTGGTGTGCACATCGTGGTCGGTACCCCCGGCCGCGTGATCGACCACCTGGACCGCAGCACCCTGGACCTGTCCGAGCTGAAAACCCTGGTGCTGGACGAAGCCGATGAAATGCTGCGCATGGGCTTCATCGACGACGTCGAAGCCGTGCTGAAGAAGCTGCCGGAGCAGCGCCAGGTGGCCCTGTTCTCGGCCACCATGCCGCCGCAGATCCGCCGCATCGCGCAGACCTACCTGCAGGACCCGGTGGAAGTGACCATCGCGGCCAAGACCACCACCTCGGCCAACATCCGCCAGCGTTACTGGTGGGTGAGCGGCATGCACAAGCTGGATGCGCTGACCCGCATCCTGGAAGTCGAGCCGTTCGACGCGATGATCATCTTCGCGCGTACCAAGGCCGGCACCGAAGAACTGGCCAGCAAGCTGCAGGCCCGTGGCCTGGCCGCTGCCGCCATCAACGGTGACATGCAGCAGGCCCAGCGTGAGCGCACCATCGCCATGCTGAAGGAAGGCAAGCTGGACATCCTGGTGGCCACCGACGTGGCCGCCCGTGGCCTGGACGTGGAGCGCATCAGCCACGTGCTGAACTACGACATCCCGTACGACACCGAAAGCTACGTGCACCGCATCGGCCGTACCGGCCGTGCCGGCCGCAGCGGCGAGGCGATCCTGTTCGCCACCCCGCGCGAGAAGGGCATGCTGCGCCAGATCGAGCGCGCTACCCGCCAGCCGATCGAAGAGATGCAGCTGCCGAGCGTGGAGGCGGTCAACGACACCCGCATCAACAAGTTCACCTCGCGCATCAGCGAAACCCTCGGCGCCGGTGGCCTGGACTTCTACCGCCAGCTGCTGGAGCGCTTCGAGAACGAGCAGAACGTGCCCGCCATCGAGATCGCCGCCGCGCTGGCAAAGCTGCTGCAGGGTGACACCCCGTTCCTGCTGCAGCCGCCGGTGCGCGCCCCGCGTGAAGAGCGCGCGCCGCGCGAGCGCTTCGACCGTGGCGACCGTCCGGAGCGTGGCGATCGATTCGACCGCAACGAGCGTGGTCCGCGCTTTGAGCGTGGCCCGCGTCGTGACGACGCCGAAGGTGGTTTCGAGCAGCGTCCGCGCCGCGAGGTTCCGCCGCGTGGTGCACCGGAGCAGGGCATGGAGACCTACCGCATTTCGGTGGGCCACCAGCATGGCGTGAAGCCGGCCAACATCGTCGGCGCCATTGCCAACGAAGCCGGACTGGAAAGCCGCTTCATCGGCCGCATCGACATCCACGACGACTTCTCGCTGCTGGACCTGCCGGCGCAGATGCCGCCGGACGTGCTGTCGCACCTGCAGAAAGTGTGGGTGTCCGGCCAGCAGCTGCAGATGCGTGCGCTGGCCCCGGGTGAAGACACCAACCCGGCCCCGCGTCCGTTCAAGCCGCGCTTCGACAAGCGTGGTCCGGGCGGCCCGGGTGGCCCGCGTCGTGGCGGTCCGGGTGGTCCGGGTGGCCACGGCGGCGACCGCGACAGCCGCCCGCCGCGTCGTGACGGCTTCAAGCCGCGCGGCCCGCGCAGCTTCTAGGCCGCACCCGCAGCCGTCCTGATCAACGCCAGCCTCCGGGCTGGCGTACAGGAAAAGGGGACGGAGGGGATTAAGTCGTAAATGGCAGGCCGCGCGCTTATGCCGAAAACGACTTAATCCCCTCTGTCCCCTTTTTCGCATGGCCCACACATGGCCGGTCATAGGCTGGGCCGGTTCCAAGGGAGGTTGTCACCGCAGCACATTCGGGGGGATCCGGGATGGGTAGAAGTGGCACGGACCAGCAGAGCCGGCGGGTGCCGATGACCCGTGGCCTGGGATTGCGCTTTGCGTTGTTGACGGGCATGGCGATCGGGTTGGTCGCGCTGTCCGCCTTGATCCAGGAGCTGCAGGCGGCCTCCACCGCATGGATCGCCGGCCAGGGCTACTGGTCGCGTGGTCAGCAGGATGCGACCGCCGCACTCAGCCGCTATCTGGCGCGCGGTGATGCCCAGGACCTGGACGACGCGCGCCAGGCGCTGCGGATTCCGTTGGGGGATCTGCAGGCCCGGCTGGCGCTGGAACAGGCGGTACCGGACGAGGAGAAGGCCAGGCAGGGCTTCCTGCAGGGCGGCAACGCGCGCGCCGATATTCCGCGCCTGGTGTTCTCGTTCCGCTATGCACGCGACATCGGTGCATTCCGGGAAGCAAGCACGCTGTGGCGACAGACCGATGATGACCTGTTGGCCGTGCAGCGGCTGGTCGCCGAGCTGCAGTCGGGGCATGCCCAGGGGGCGCTGCCAGTGGCGGACCGCGACCGGTACCTGCAGCAGCTGCGTGATCTGGACCGGCGGTTGCAGGTGCAGGCACAGGCATTTTCCCAGGCGTTGCTGCGCATGGCCACGATGGTGCGGATCGCCACGCTTGTGGTCGGTGGGCTGTCGGTGCTGGCGATCAGCCTGATGGCTGTCGCGCTGGCGCGCCGCGTCGGCAAGGACCTGACCGAGCACGAAAGCCGCTTCCGTGCGGCCTTCTACCAGGCCAATGTCGGCATGCTCAAGCTCGACACCGACGGCAAGGTGATCGAAGCCAACCAGGCGATGGCCGATATCCTCGACTACCGACGCGACGTGCTGCTGCAGATGTCGCTCGGTGATCTGTTGATGGAAGGCGAACTGGTCATCGATGGCGTCGGCCGCATTGACTGGGACCGGCAGCTGCGGCCGAGTGAGCTGCGCTTCTGCCGCCGCGATGGCAGCCTGGTGTGGGGGCGCTGGAGTGGCACCGGCGTGCGCAGCGCGGGAGGTGGCCTGTCGGTGTTTGCGATCATCGAGGATGTCAGCCAGAACCATGCCCTGGCGCGCGAGATCGAACACCACGCCAGCCACGATCCGCTGACCGGCCTGATCAACCGGCGCGAGATCGAGCGGCTGCTGGAACGTTCGCTGCTGCAGGTGCGCAGCGACGGCGGCACGCATGCGCCGTGCTACATCAACCTGGACCACTTCAAGCTGGTCAACGACAGCTTCGGCCACGCCGCCGGTGACCAGATGCTGCGCAGTTTCGCCGACTATCTGGTGGCTGCAGTGCGTGACGGTGACTGGGTCGGCCGCCTGGGCGCCGACGAGTTCGCCGTGTTCCTCGCCCATGCCGGGCAGGACGAGGCCAAGCGGGTGCTGCAGCGGGTGATCCGCAACCTGGGCCAGGCCACGTTCCCGATCAGCGAGGGCAGCCCGCAGCTGAGCTGCAGCATCGGTGTGGTTGAAGTCAGCGCCGACGCCCCCGATGCGAACTGGCTCATGAGTGCTGCCGACAGCGCCTGCTATGCCGCCAAGCAGGCCGGTCGCAACCGGGTGCACTGTTTCAATGAGAACCGCATGGCGCTGGAGGAGCGCCGCCGGGAAGCCGAGCGGTTGCAGGGCGTCAGCCTGGCGATGGCCGAGAACCGCATGCTGCTGTATGCGCAACGCATCGCCCGCGTGGGCGATCCGACCTACCTGCACTACGAAGTGCTGGTGCGCATGCGCGGTACCGACGGCAGCCTGCACCTGCCCGGACAGTTCATGCCGGCAGTGGAGCGCTATGGCATGGCGGTGGCGCTGGATCGTCACGTGCTCGGGCTGCTGTTCCGCCACCTGCAGGTGTGCCCGGCACACGTGCGCCAGCTGGGCCTGTGCAACGTCAACGTCTCGGCGCAGTCGATCGCCGAGCCCGGCTTCCTCGCCTTCGTCTGCGACCTGCTCGAGCGCAACCGCGCGCTGGCCTCCAAGCTGTGCTTCGAGATCACCGAGACTGCGGCGATCAGCAACCTCACCCAGGCCCGTGCTTTCATCGATGCGGTCAAGGCGCGGGGCTGCCGGATGGCACTGGATGACTTCGGCTCCGGCCTGTCTTCTTTCGGCTATCTGCGCCAGTTGCCTGCGGACATCCTGAAGATCGACGGCGCCTTCGTGCGGGACATGGATACTGATCCAGTCAGCCACGCCACAGTTCGCGCGATCAGCGAGCTCGGGCGCGAGCTGCAGATGGAAGTGGTGGCCGAGTGGGTGGAGACCGCCGAGGTTGCCGGTGCGCTGACCCGGCTTGGCGTGCAGGGCCTGCAGGGCTATGCCATCGAACGCCCGCAGCCGCTGGAGCGGCTGACCCTGGCCGATCTGCGCCCGGTGCGGCTGGTCGCGGTGAAGGGGCCGCCGGGGGCTGGCTGAACGGCGTGGCGGCGACTTTGGTCTACACGTGCGGCGTACGTCCGGCTGCGATAATGCCGGCCAGGGGCGACGCGCAGTGGGCGCGGGCGTAAGCAACAACAGGATGTGGCGTGGGCGGCAGGCAGTGGCAGTACGGAACGGGAGCGGTGCTGGTCGTACTGCTGGCGTGGTTGGCGACGCCGTGGCCGCTGCAGGCCGCAGCGGTGGAATCGGGGCGCGATTACCTGCTGGTCGGTGGCGCCACCGATGAGCCCACCCCGCATCGTGCGTGCACGCCGCACATGCTGTCGGGCCCGCGCCAGCAGGTGCTGGTGCCGGCTCCGCGGGAAGGCTGGTCGGGCCAGCCACAGGCGCTGGACGTGTTCAATGTCTTTGCCGGCGAAGTGCGGGTACAGCACGGTGACCGCGAAATCTGCGGCAACATGCACGACGCCCGCACCCGTGATTCGCGCTTCCGTGCAGGCATCGGCCTGGTGGCCGTACCGCCGGCCGGCAGCCATGAGCCGTTCCTGGTTTCCTGGCAGACACCGCTGAAGACACGTTGGGTACCGACCCTGCGGCTGGGCGCGCCCAGCCCGGTGCAGCAGAACGACACCGCCCGCCTGCTGATGCGTGCTGCCTGCATCGCCGTGGCGATCGCACTGGCGCTGTCGGCGTTGATGGCCTTCCTGACCACGCGAGATCGCAGCTTCCTGGTTTACGTCGCCGGCACCACGGTACTGGTGCTGTGGCAGGCGATCCTCGGTGGCCTCAGCGGCTACCCGGAACCGTGGCTGCCGGTGGGGGAGCGTGGGGCCTGGTGGCTGCTCTCGCTGACCGCCGCCACGCAGGCGCTGGTACTGCCGGCACTGTGGCGGCTGAACGGCGGTGACCGCGTATGGCCACGGTCGCGGCCGCTGCAGGCGACCGTGCTGTGGGGCCTGGTGGCGCTGGCCGTCCTGGTGCCGTGGCTGCGCTGGGAACAGCTGGCCTGGGTCGCGCAGGGCCTGCAGGTGTCCTATCTGCTGGGGTGTGGCCTGGCGTTGCTGATGGGCGTATGGGCACGTTGGCGTGGCAACCGTTGGTCGCAGGCAGGACTGGCCGCATTGGCACCCATGCTGGTCCTGATCATCGCCGATGCCTGCCGTGCGGAATGGTTGTTGGAGTACCGGGTCGAAGCACTGCAGCTGGCGGTGACCTGGCTGCTGATGATGGCCGCCTATGCCATGAACCAGCGGCTGGGCCGACTGCGCCAGCAGCGCGATGAACTGCGTCAGCTGGCCGAAACCGACGGCCTGACCGGACTGCCGAATCGCCGCGCCGGCCTGCAGCAGCTGGCCCGTCACCTGGCACAGGTCGACCGTGAGCGTGGCCCGCTGGTGATCGGCTTCCTCGACATCGACCTGTTCAAGGACATCAACGACCGCCACGGCCATGCCGTGGGCGACCAGGTACTGGTGGCGGTGGCACGCGCGCTGCGCGCTGCGGTGCGCAGCCAGGACGAAGTGGTGCGGATGGGCGGCGAGGAGTTCCTGCTGCTGATGCCCGGCATGCCGCGCGAGGCGGCATCGGCGCGGCTGGACCGCCTGCGCCAGCGCATCACCGAGGCCGGGCAGGCCCTGCAGGTGCCGGGGCTGGAAGTGACCGCCAGCATCGGCCTGGCGCAGTGGCGGCCTGGCGAGGACGATCTGGCCGGGCTGTTGCGGCGGGCCGACCATGCCATGTACGTGGCCAAGCGCGCCGGCCGCAACCGGGTGTTCGACGGTGAAGAGCTCGATCCGCCCGGCCTGGCATGAAGCGCTGCGGGCGGCGATGCCGGATAATAGGCCGATGACCACCCGACTCAACAAACATATCGCCGACACCGGCTTCTGCTCCCGCCGCGAGGCCGATCGCCTGATCGCCGCCCGCCGGGTCACCGTCAACGGCCATCCGGCCGGCACTGGCGCGGTGGTGGGCGACGAAGACCAGGTGCTGGTCGACGGCCAGCCACTGCGCGCGCGCGTGGCCCGCAAGCCCGGCGCCCGCCGCCATGTCTACATTGCGCTGAACAAGCCGGTGGGTGTCACCTGCACGACCGAAACCTCGGTCAAGGGCAACATCGTCGATTTCGTCGGCCACGAGCAGCGCATCTTCCCGATCGGGCGCCTGGACAAGGAATCCGAAGGCCTGATCCTGATGACCAGCAACGGCGACATCGTCAACCAGATCCTGCGTGCCGAGAACGGCCACCAGAAGGAGTACCTGGTGGCGGTCAACAAGCCGGTTACCGATGAGTTCCTGCGCGGCATGGCGCGCGGTGTGCGCATCCACGACCAGATGACGTTGCCGTGCAAGACCTCGCGCATCGCCAAGTTCGGTTTCCGCATCACCCTGCAGCAGGGCCTGAACCGGCAGATCCGCCTGATGGCCGCCGAATTCGGCTATCGCGTGACCCAGCTGCGCCGCGTGCGCATCGACAACATCAAGATCGGCGCGTTGAAGCCGGGCCAGTGGCGCAACCTGACCGAGCAGGAGCTGCAGGGCCTGTTGCCGAAGCAGCTGGACTGGTAAACGGCCTCTGTAGAGCCGAGCCTTGCTCGGCTGCCCTTTTGTCCGGGTGCAGCCGAGCATGGGCTCGGCTCTACATCGGCTAGACTCCGCAGTGACCTGCCGGAATGTGACGCTGCATGATCAAGCCCGACAAGCCTGCCAATGAAGCCCTTCGGCTCGAGGCGCTGTACCGCTACCGCATCCTTGATTCGCAACGCGAAAAATCATTCGACGACCTGGTGGCGATCGCCAAGGCGGTCTGCGGTACCTCGATGGCGGCGGTGACCCTGATCGATGTCGAGCGGCAGTGGTTCAAGTCGATCCAGGGCATCGACGCGGCGGAGAACCTGCGCAGCGAATCGATGTGTGGCCATGCCATCCTGCAGCCGCAGGAAATCATGGTGGTCGAGGACGCGTTGCAGGACATCCGCTTCCACGACAACCCGGTGGTGACCGGTGACCCGCACATCCGCTTCTACGCCGGTGCGCCACTGATCAGTTCCGATGGCCTGCCACTGGGTACGTTGTGCGTGTTCGATGCACATCCGCAGCACCTGCCCAGCGACAAGGCCGAGGCACTGGCCGCTCTGTCACGGCAGGTGATGCTGGTGATGGAGCTGCGCCGTTTCGCGCTCGACATCCAGAAGCACATGCTGGAACGCGATGACTACGAGCGCCTGCTGTCGGAGTACCAGGACGTACTGCTGGCGCAGAATGCCGACCTGGCCGAGCAGAGCCGCACCGATGCGTTGACCGGACTGCCCAACCGCCGCGCGATGGCGGCGGCACTGGAAGAGGCGGTGGCGGAGATCGATGGGCAGCCGGGACTGGCCTGCGTGGCCTTGCTGGACATCGATCACTTCAAGCACATCAACGATTTCCAGGGCCACGCCACCGGCGACCGGGTGCTGGCCGAGCTGGGCGTGCTGCTGCGCTCGCACTTTGCCGGCCGTGGCATGGCCGCGCGCTATGGCGGCGAGGAGTTCGTGGCGGTGATACCGGGCACCGATCTGCACACAGCCGAACTGCAATGCGAGTTCCTGCGCCTGGCCGTGGCAGACCTTCCGCTGGGTTTCCCGGTCACGATCAGCATCGGCGTTGCCCAGCACCAGGCAGGTGAAAGCGTGGATGACATGCTGGCGCGCGCCGACAAGGCGCTGTACCGGGCCAAGGGCAACGGTCGCAACCGGGTGGAACGGGCGGGCTGAGCCCTGCATGCAGTAGGTCCACGCCATGCGTGGATGATTTTGCCGATGGGATAACGCCGTGTCGCGGCCTGTGCGATTGTGCCCGGCGAATATGCCGTTCCTGTTCCCACGGACGCCGACCATGCTGCAGACCCTGGCCATCGCCCACTATCGTTCGCTGCACGGGCTGGTCCTGCCGCTGCAGCAGTTGAACGTGGTGACCGGTGACAACGGCAGTGGCAAGTCCAGCCTGTACCGCGCGCTGCGCCTGCTGGCGGAGACCGCACAGGGCGGCGTTGCGGCGGTGCTGGCCCGCGAAGGGGGGCTGGGTTCGGCGCTGTGGGCCGGCCCCGAATCCATCGATCGCCGGGTCGCGGCCGGCGAGATCCCGCTGCAGGGTGGCCCTCGGCAGGCATCGGTGGGATTGAAGCTCGGCTTCACCACCGACGAATTCGGCTATGCCATCGACCTGGGCTACCCGCCGCCCAGCCATTCGGCGTTTGCGCTGGATCCGCAGATCAAGGTGGAGGCGATCTGGGCCGGGCCGTTCCTGCGCAGCGCCAACCTGCTGGTTGATCGCCGTGGGGCAATGGTGCGGCAACGTCATGCGCGCGGCTGGGATCTCGTGGATGACCGGTTGTCGCTGTTCGACAGCCTGTTCACTCAGGTCGGCGATCCGCAGCGCATGCCGGAAACCATCGCCTTGCGTGAGTACATCCGTCGCTGGCGCTTCTACGACCATTTCCGCAGCGATGCCGATGCCCCGGCGCGACAACCGGCGATGGCCACGCGCACGCCGGTGCTGCATCACGACGGCCGGGATCTGGCGGCAGCCTGGGTGACCATTCTCGAAATCGGAGATCCGGTCGCGTTGGCACGCAGCGTCGACGATGCGTTCCCCGGCGCCACGGTCGGCTTCGAAGAGCTGGACGGTCGACTGGCCCTGCGCTTCCACCAGCCGGGGTTGCTGCGGCCGTTGTCGATGGCCGAACTGTCCGACGGTACGCTGCGCTTCCTGCTGCTGGCTGCTGCGCTACACACGCCACGCCCGCCGCCGCTGCTGGTGCTCAACGAGCCGGAGACCAGCCTGCATCCGGACCTGCTGCCGGCGCTGGCGCGGCTGATCATCGCGGCCAGTGCGCGCAGCCAGGTGTGGGTGGTGTCACACGCCAGCCGGTTGATCGCAGCACTGGAGCAAGCGCCCGGCTGTCATTCGCTGCACCTGCACAAGGAACAGGGCCGCACGCTGCTGAGCGGGCAGGGCCTGCTGGATGCGCCGGCATGGCACTGGCCGCAGCGTTGATACGGCCATCCACGCCCTGCGTGGACGCGCTCAATCGGCGATGTTGCGTGCCTCGGCCGTGCCAAGGATTTCCGGATGCTGCACCGGCTTGCGGCGGTTCAGCAGCGGATGCAGGAACACCGCGCCGACGATGATCGCCACGCCCAGGTAGAACCACGGGGTGACCTCGTGCTGCTCGCGCAGCAGCACCACCGCCAGCACCACCGCATAGACCGGTTCCAGGTTGGTCACCAGCTGCACCGTGTAGGCGCTCAGGTGGCGCAGCGCGACCAGGGCCAGGGCGAACGGCAGCAGCGTGCAGAACCCGGCCAGGACCAGCAGCAGGATGCCGTCGTGCAGGTCCGGAACCACCCACAGCGGGCTGGCCAGCGCCGGCAGCAGGTAGGGCATCAGCGGTGCCAGCAGGGTCAGGGTGAGGGTGCCCGCACCCAGCTCCAGTGCGGTGACCGTGAGCGGATCCGCGTGGCTGACCATGCGCTTGTTGAGCGAGCCGAACACTGCCACCAGCAGCGCCGAGATCGCGCCGATCAACACACCGAGGCGCATGCCATCGGGCACGCCGCCAACCACCAGCGCAACACCCGGCAGCACCGCCAGGCCGAACGCCAGTTCACGCAGCTGGAACGGCCGCTTGGCCACCCATGGCTCGATGATCGAGGTGAACACCGGCGCCAGCGCGATGCAGGTGGCGGCCACCGAGGCATTGGCCAGCTTCACCGCACCGTAGAACGTCAGCCAGTGCAGGGCGACCAGCGCGCCGATGCCGGCGTAGCCGGCCACCAGCCGCAGAGGCAGGGTACGCAGCCCGCGCCACACCCGTGGCAGCAGGGCCAGCATCGCCGTCACCAGCAGCATGCGCCACCATACCAGCGGCAATGCGGGCAGGGTGATCAGCTTGCCGAGGATGGCGGTGATGCCCCACAGCAGGACACAGAAATGGATCTGCCACAGCGCTTTGCGGGTGTCGGGTGTGCTCATCTGCCTATTGTGAGGCAAGGCGAACGTCGCAGCGCTACCCGCGTGTGGAATGACTGCTCTGGTCAACCTGCCGCTGCAGCGCCATCGCTGCCGCCGGGTTGCGCGCCTTGCCTGCGCCGATGCACAGGAGGTAGACCTCGCGCGGGCTTTCAGGGGCGGGCCCTGCGAGGCAGGGCAGGTCGTCCACCGGCTCTCCGCGCGACCAGCGCCTGGCCCGTTCGGCCCAGCGCTGCTGCACGGGCGCCAGCAGGCCCTCCTTCAAGCGGGTCTGGCTGCGCTTGATCCGTGCGTAGACGAAGCCGGCGCTGACATCGCCGTGCAGGGGCGCCTCGTCGCTGTCCTCGATCACCACGGCCACGCCATGCGCGCGTGCGGCGGTAACCAGTGCCGGGCCATGCGCCTCGGCATTGCGGACTTCCAGGGCGTGCTGCAGCGGCACGCCGCCCAGCTGCTTGGGCAGCTGCGCCATCAGCCGTTCCAGCGCTTCGGCGTCGGCCGGATGCCGCGGATCGAACTGCCACAGCAGGGGGCCCAGCCGGTCGCCGAGTGCGAGTGCGGCCTGCAGGAAGGGCGCGGCTGCCTCCACCGTGCTGGACAGGTCGCGGCGCTGCACCAGGTAGCGTGGTGCCTTCATCGAAAACCGGAAGCCTTCCGGCGTCTGCGCGGCCCACTGCGCGCACTGTGCTGCGGTGGGCGTGCGGTAGAAGGTGCCGTTGATTTCGATGCAGCGCAGGGCCCGGCTGGCATGGGCCAGTTCTTCACGCTGCGGCAGGCCCACGGGGTAGAAAACGCCGCCGCGCCATTCGGGAAACACCCAGCCGCCGATGCCGCAGCGGATCGCTGCGGCGGTCACTGGTCGTGGTCCGCGCGCCACGGATCGTAGCTGCCGAACCACCACAGGTAGCCTTCCGGATCGGCGCAGGCATAGCCACGGCCGCCGTAGTCCTGGTCGGCGATGTCGATGACGATGCGGGCGCCTGCGGCCTTGGCCCGGGCGTAATGGGCGTCGGCATCGGTGACGATCACGCAGGCACTCTGGGTCTGGCGGCCGCCCACCTCGTCCGGCATCGCGGCATGCTGGCTCCAGGCGCTTTCCCTGTCGGCCGAGCCGAGCATGATCATGCCGCTGCCGAAGGTCAGCTGCGCATGGAACACCGTATCGCCATCGGCGTAGACAGCCTGGGCATGGAAGCCGAAGGCGCGCTGCAGCCAGTCGATGGCGGCCTGCGCGTCGCGATAGCGCAGGCACGGAATGATGGTGGAGCCGTTGCTCGGTTGGCCGTTCCCGCCCATGACACCCCTCCTATGGCACAGGGCAGGGTGCGCCGCAGAACGTTACCATCCCGCGAAACCCCGGTGACGGCCTGCACATGGCCGCCACCCCTGTTCGGAGATCGTGCTGGATGAAACCCTGGATTGGAGGAGCCGTGCTGCTGGCGTGCACGACCATGGCGAGTGCTGCCACCCCGGCGCAGCTGCAGGACCTGGATGCGACCGTCGAGCGCGTGCGCGCGCAGTTCGACGTGCCCGGCATTGCCGTGGCGGTGGTCAAGGATGGCGAGGTGGTGCTGGAGCGCGGCTGGGGCGTGCGCGAGCAGGGCAAGCCGGAACCGGTGCAGGCCGATACGCTGTTCGCCATTGCTTCCAACACCAAGGCGTTCACCGCCACCTCGCTGAACCTGTTGGCCGAGGACGGCAAGCTGAAGATGGACGACAAGGTGATCGACCACCTGCCGTCGTTCCGCATGTCCGACCCGTTCGTGACCGGGCAGATGACGATCCGTGACCTGCTGTCCCACCGCAGTGGCCTGAGCCTGGGCGCTGGTGACCTGCTGTTCTGGCCGACCACGTCCTACAGCATTGCCGAAGTGGTGGAGCGGTTGGGCAGAGTGCCGCTGAAGGGCGGTTTCCGCGAAAGCTATGCCTACGACAACATCCTGTACGCGGTCGCCCAGCAGGTGATCGAGCATGTCTCTGGCATGAGTTACCAGCAGTTCCTGCAGACCCGCATCTTCGACAAGGTGGGCATGGCCGGCACGCGCTACAACGCCGATCACCTGAAGCCCGGCGACAAGGCCGCGGTCGGCCACGCCAAGTACGATTTCAAGGACCTGCGCACCGTTGCGCCGCTGACCTGGTCGAACAACGCCGGCGCCGGTGGCATCTATTCCAGCGCGCATGACATGGCGCGCTGGATGAAGGTGCAGCTGGCCGAAGGCAAACTGGCCGATGGCACGCCGCTGTTCAGTGAAAAGAGCCAGCAGCAGATGTGGCGGATGATCACCCCGCAGTCGATCCCGGCGCCGAGCGTGCCGGAGCTGGCACCGGCGCGAGCCAATTTCGCCGGCTATGGCGAAGGCTGGAGCCTGAGCGATTACCGTGGGCAGAAGCTGGTCTGGCACACCGGTGGCTGGCCGGGCATGGTCTCGCGGCTGACCCTGGTGCCGGGCGAGAAGCTGGGCGTGGTGGTGCTGACCAACCAGGAAGTGGGCGCGGCGTTCAATGCGATCACCCTGAGCGTGCTCGATGCCTATCTGGGCGGCGGGAAGCACGACTGGGTGGACGCCTATGCCAAGGCCGTGGCCAAGGGCCAGGACAAGGCCGACGAAGCCTGGGCCAAGCACCAGAGCGCGCGCGACAAGGGCAGCAAGCCGTCGCTGGCACTGGCCGGCTACACCGGCACCTTCCGTGACCGCTGGTATGGCGACATGCAGATCAGTGCCGAGGGCAAGGGCCTGCGCCTGCGTTTCATGAAGACCGCGCAGCTGAGCGGGCGCCTGGAGCACTGGCAGCACGACACCTTCATCGTGCGCTGGGACGACCGTTCGCTCAACGCCGACGCGTTCGTGAACTTCAGCCTGGACCCGGACGGCAAGGCACGCGAGGTGCGCATGCAGTCGATCTCCGACCTGACCGATTTCAGCTTCGATTTCCAGGACCTGCTGTTCACCCCGGCAACGTAACCCGATGCGGCCCACATGATCGGTAGCGCCGGGCCATGCCCGGCGAGCGCGCAGCGCGGTTGCAAGGGGAATCGCCGGGCATGGCCCGGCGCTACCAGAACCGGGGCATCATCGGCTGGCGTACACATCCGGCGTGGGATACTTCGCCGCTTGCAAGAGGCGAGGGAATGCAATGTTCCGTTGGTTTGAATCCCTGATTCCGGTGTTCCCGCCCGTGGACGGGCGCATGCCGCCGCGCAAGGTGCTGCCGTTCTACCTGCACTACCTGCGCCCGGTGTGGCCAGTGCTGCTGGCGACCCTGATCGCCGGCCTGCTGCTGGCGCTGGTGGAAGTGGCGATGTTCGATTACCTGGGCCGCATCGTCGACATGGTCGCCGAGCAGCCGGGTGCCGGCTTCTTCAAGCGCCACGCCAATGAACTGGGCTGGATGCTGTTCATCACGGTCATCGCTCGGCCGATCCTGGTCGGCCTGCACAACCTGCTGGTGAACCAGGCGATCGTGCCCGGCCTGAGCAACCGCTCGCGCTGGCTGATGCACAACTACGTGGTGCGGCAGAGCCTGAGCTTCTTCCAGAACGACTTTGCTGGCAGCGTGGCCAACCGGGTGATGCAGACCGGTACCTCGTTGCGCGAGTCGGCGGTGCAGATGGTCGATTCCCTCTGGTACATCGTGGTCTACACCGGCACCGCGCTGTACCTGTTCGCGCAGGCCGACTGGCGGCTGATGGTGCCGCTGATCCTGTGGCTGCTGGCCTACGTGGTGATCATGGTCTACTTCGTGCCGCGCGCGAAGGAGCGGGCCTGGATCGCCTCGGAAGCACGTTCGAAGGCAATGGGCCGCATCGTCGATGGCTACACCAACATTCCCACGCTGAAACTGTTCGCCCATGGCGGGCGCGAGCAGGCCTACGTGGCCGAGTCGATCCAGGAGCTGGCAGTCAAGCACCGCGCGCAGACCCGGGTGACCACCGGCATGGACCTGACCATCGCCATCGTCAATGGTTTCCTGATTGCCGGTACCTGTGGCCTGGCCCTGTGGCTGTGGAATGGCGGCCACATCACTGTCGGCGCGATCACGCTCGCGACCGGCCTGGTGATCCGCATCCACAACATGTCCGGCTGGATCATGTGGACCATCAACGGCATCTTCGAGGACATCGGCACGGTGCAGGATGGCATCACCACCATCGCCCAGCCGCTGACCGTGCAGGACCGCGAGGATGCGGTGCCGCTGCAGGTGACCCGAGGCGGCGTGCATTTCCAGGACATCCATTTCCATTACGGTAAAAAGGGCGGTGTGATTGCCGGCCTGGACCTGGTGGTGAAGCCGGGCGAGAAGATCGGCCTGGTCGGTCCGTCCGGCGCCGGCAAGTCGACCCTGGTCAACGTACTGCTGCGCCTGTACGACCTGGAAAGCGGCCGCATCCTGATCGACGATCAGGACATTGCCTACGTTACGCAGGAAAGCCTGCGCCAGCAGATCGGCGTGGTTACCCAGGACACCTCGCTGCTGCATCGCTCGATCCGCGACAACCTGCTGTACGGTCGCCCGGATGCGACTGATGAGCAGCTGCGTGCAGCCGTAGCCAAAGCACGTGCCGAAGCCTTCATCGATACGCTGGTGGACGGGCAGGGGCGTCGTGGCTACGACGCACACGTCGGCGAGCGTGGCGTGAAGCTGTCCGGTGGCCAGCGCCAGCGCATCGCCATTGCCCGCGTGCTGCTGAAGGATGCACCGATCCTGGTGCTGGACGAAGCGACTTCGGCGCTGGATTCGGAAGTGGAAGCAGCGATCCAGGACAGCCTGGACCAGTTGATGGGAGGCAAGACGGTGATCGCCATCGCGCACCGGCTGTCGACCATCGCGCGCATGGACCGGCTGGTGGTGATGGACCAGGGCTGCATCGTCGAGACCGGCACCCATGCCGAGCTGATTGCTGCCGGTGGCCTGTATGCGCGCTTGTGGGCGCGGCAGACCGGTGGCTTTGTGGCTGCCGATCAGTGATCGCTTTGCTGCTGGCCCTCAGCCTGGCAACCACGGCCGCAGCCACCGCACCGGCACCCGTGGAAGGCGACCAACTCGAGCAGGTCATCCTGCTCAGCCGCCACAACCTGCGTGCGCCGGTGGTGGCGTCGGGCGCGCTGGCCAATGCCACTCCGGAGCGCTGGCCAGGCTGGGACGTGGGCGCAGGCGAGCTCACCACCAAAGGCGGCGTGCTGGAGGTCTACATGGGCCGTTACATGGGCCAGTGGCTGCGTCAGGCGCAGCTGTTGCCGGCTTCGGGTTGCCCGCAGTTGGCTGACTTCCACGCCCATGCCAACAGCCTTCAGCGCACCCAGGCCACCGCGCAGTTCTTCGTTGCCGGTGCCTTCCCGGGCTGTCATGTCGCGGTCGAGCAGCGCATGGCGCTGGGCACGATGGATCCGTTGTTCAATCCGGTGATCCACAACAGAGACACGGTCTTCCGCGAGCGCGCACTGTCGGCAATGCAGCGAGCGCTGGCCGCATCGGAACTGGCACCGGCACTGTCCGTGGTGGAGCAGATCACCCGCTACCCGCAGTCGGCGGCCTGTGCGGGGCACAGCGAGTGCCATCTGATGCTGGCCGACACGATCTTCAATGCGGAACCGGGCAAGGAACCACGCGCGTCCGGTTCGCTGGCCCTGGCCAGCGGGTTGGTCGATGCCTTGTTGATGGAGTACTACCAGGGCAGTGGCATCCCCCGCGAAGGCTGGGGCCGGTTGACCACCGAGGCGCAATGGCAGGCGCTGGCGCAGATCCGCAACCGCTACCAGGACATCCTGTTCGGAACGCCCGAAGTGGCGCGCGATGTGGCCGCCCCGCTGCTGGCAAGAGTGAATGCGTTGTTCGAGGACCCGGCATCGCCAAAGGTGAGCCTGCTGGTCGGCCACGATTCCAACATCGGTTCGGTGCTGGTGGCGTTGGGAATCACGGACTACAGCCTGCCGGGGCAGTACGAGAAGACGCCGATCGGCGGCCTGCTGCAGTTCGAGCGCTGGCGTGATCGTGGGGCCGGTGAAGTGCGTTACCGGTTGGTGTATGTCTATCCCACGCGCGAGCAGCTACGTGGTGCGATCCCGTTGACCGACGCACAGCCGCCGGGCCGGGCGGAGCTGATGCTGCCGGGCTGCGCGCAGTCGGGTTGCAGTGAAGCGCAGTTCAACAACCTGTTGCATTCACCTTGAATCCGGGATGGATGGTGGCGTCGCAGTGTGATGAGACGGAAGCAGCTTCGCGCCCCTTATGCTCGGATTCGAGTAGTCTCCAGCAATCAACCAAGCGATCCCGGTGAATCATGAACATCACGGACTTTCTTGTAATGGACGGCGATGGAGATGAAATATGGGCCGACCCCCATGGCAGCAACATTGCCTTTACGTGTTTTGATTGTGGATATCCGGTGGTGGCTGATGCCTCGGAGAACCAACGTGGGAGCGATGAGGATTGTCCCGCTGCCTGCCGCGGGTGTGGTGTGGAGTACTTCCTCGATTTGAGACTGGACTCGAGGAAGCTGTATATCCACATCGTCTGATTGAGTGGCGGCAGAGGCGGTGCGAACCAAGGTTCGCACCCACCAGGATGGCAGTTCGCACCGCCAGGATGGCAGTTCGCACCGCCAGGATGGCAGTTTGCAACCGCCAGAACAGAAAACGGCCCGGGTTTTTCCCCGGGCCGTTATCATTCAGCTCACACCGGCGCGATCACTCGATCGGCTGGTCCAGCATCAGCTGGCGGGCGAAACGCACCGGCGGTGCGCCGTAGGACAGCATCTGGTCGTGGTAGGCCTTGAGGTTGAACTTGTCGCCCAGCTTGTCCTGCATCGCCTTGCGGGTGTCGAAGTGTTCCTGCGCACCGACAAAGTAGGTCGGTAGCTGCGCCGAGGTCAGCTGTGCACGCACCCACTTGCCCGCTGCCTCGCTCTCCTGCTGGAACGCATCGTGGGTCATCAGGTGCATCGCCTTCTCGCGATCCCAGTTGTCCACGTGCACGCCCTGGTCGAGGATCGCGTTGGAGATCGTGCGCAGGTAGAACTTCAGCTGCACCAGGTGGAACAGCGGGTCGTTGTTGAGGTAGCCCTGCTCCTGCATCATGCGCTCGGTGTAGACCGCCCAGCCCTCGGCGAACAGGCCTGAACGCAGTACCGCACGCAGGGTGGAGGGGAACTTGGCCGAATGCCAGCCTTCCAGGTAATGGCCCGGGGTGCCTTCGTGGATGCTCAGCAGGTGGATCATGCGCGAGTTGTACTCACGCAGGAACGAGTCGACCTGCTTGTCGTTCCAGTCGTCCGGAATCGGCGACACGGCGTAGAAGGTCTTCAGGTTCTTGTCCAGCGGGCCCGGTGAATCGCAGTAGGCCACGGCCACGCCGCGCTGGAATTCCGGCATCAGGATGATGTCCACCGGCGCATCGGGCAGCGTCATCAGGTCGTGCTCGCGCACGAACGCGGTGGACTGCTCCAGTGCGGCCTTGGCATCGTCGACCACCTTGTCGCGTGCCGGCTTGTCGGCGTAGGCCAGTTCCAGCGCGGCCTCGATCGCCTTCTGCTGCTGCTCGTCGGTCGGCTGCGCCGGCATTTCCGGCGCACCCGGCTTGTCCTTCAGCACGGTCTGCGCGATGCCGTACATATCTTCGCGCACGCGCTTGAGTTCGGCACGTGCACGCTCACCGATCTCCTGGCGCGACAGCGACGAGCTCAGCGCGAACTTCAGCTTCTGGTCGTACTTTTCCGCACCGATGCGGAAATCGCCCTTTGCGTTCGGCACCAGGGTCTTGTCCAGCCAGGTCTGCTGCTCGTCCACCGCCTTCTTCAGGCCGTCGATGGCCGCCTGCAGGCGCTGCTGGTCGGCCTGCGGCAGTTCACCGATGTGCGGCGTGATGAAGGTATCGACGATGCTGAGGATGCCCTTGTTCTGCTTGGCCACGGTCTCGGCATGGATCTTCGGCACGCGGGCCGGATCCAGGTTCTCGCGGGCCTGGGCGAAGATCGCCGGCAGCTTTTCCATGCGCGCGGTGGCCGACTTCAGGCGCTCCGGCAGCGGCGCGAACTCGCGGGCCATCAGGCCGTAGATCGCGCTGCCGGCGATGCCGTTGTACAGCTGCGGGTCCCACTTGCCGGACTGCAGCACTTCGGCGTTCCAGATTTCCGACTGCAGCTGGTTGCGCAGGATCGCCGCGTCCACCTGGTTCTCGCGGCCCAGCTTGGCTACCTCGATCTTGTCCAGTTCGCCCAGCAGCGCCTTGTACGCCGCCACGGTCTTCTGCTGGCCGGCGGCGCTCAGGTCGTCCAGTTCGCTGTCGTAGCGGTGGTCGCCGATCTGGGTGGCGCTGACCGGCGACAGCTGCATCCAGGTGTCCAGGGCGCGCTTGGACAGATCGGCGAAGGCGGCATCGACCGCCGCGTCACCGGCCTGCTGGCTGGTGGCCGGGGTGGAAGCGTTGGTCGGGGCGTCGGCCGGCTGGCAACCGGCGAGGGCGGCGACCAGGGCGAGGGCAAGAAGATGCGGGCGCATCGGCGTTCCTGTACAGGGTCAAACCCCGAGCATAGGGCCCCGGGGCTGCTTTGTCCCCGTGCCATAGGATTACCATGGGCGCAGACACGGACCCTCCAGCGGAGCGCAGGACATGGAATACCAGGGAAGCTGCCATTGCGGCAGGATCGCATTCACCGTACAGGCCGAGGCGCCGATCAGCGACGTCATCGACTGCAACTGCTCGATGTGCCGCCGCCGCGGCAGCCTGCTGTGGTTTGCCCCGTGCGAGGCGTTCCAGCTGACCACCGATCCGGCGGACGTGGCCACCTATCATTTCAACAAGGCCCACATCGACCATCACCATTGCCGTGAGTGCGGTGTCGCGCCCTACAGCGAAGCGGTCGACCCGCGCACCGGCACGCCGATGGTGGCGGTGAACGTGCGCTGCGTGCCGCAGGTGGATCTGGCTGGTCTTTCGGTGACCTCCTACAACGGAGCCGCACTGTGAGGCCGGTGCGCGCGTGGACGCGCATGATCGCAGTGCCGGTGCTGCTGTTGGCACTGGTAGCCTGCGCCAAGAACGGTGAGCGCGCGGCAGAGGCGGGCGCCACCGCAGCCGATGCCGCCGTTGCTTCGCCGGAAGGCGCCTTCCTGGCCTACGAACACGACGTGCAGGTGCAACTGGAAGCGGCGCAGATCGCACCCCGCATCCAGCAGGTGGCGCAGGCCTGCCAGAGCGCGAAGTTCGGTGACTGTGCGGTGCTGCAGGTCGACCAGCGCAGTGGCGAGCAGCCCAGCGGCGAGGTCAAGGTACGTATCGCGCCGAAGGGCACTGAGCCCTTGATCGCGTTGGCCGGTGAGGGGGGCACGCTGCAGTCGCGCAACACGCGCGCCGAGGACCTCGCTCAGGCGGTGGCCGATACGGCACTGACCAAGGCACGGCTGGAGAAGGAGCACGCGCGGCTGCTGTCCTACCAGGACCGCAAGGACCTGAAGATCGAGGACCTGATGGCGATCACCACGCGCCTGTCCGAGATCGAAGCCGGCGTCGAACAGGCCAACAAGGATTCAGCGCAGCAACGTCGACGCATCGATACCCAGCTGGTGACGATCCACTTCGGCACCACCTCCGGCCAACGCAGCCGCAGCGAGATCGGTGAGGCGCTGAGCGAGTCGGGCAGCATCCTCAGCACCAGCGTGGCGTTCCTGATCCGCGCGGTTGCCGCGCTGCTGCCGGTGGCGGTGCTGGCCTTGATCGCGGCCTGGGGTGTGCGGGCGTGGTGGCGTCGCCGTCGTCGCAAGCTACTCCCCAACCTCTGAGGTGAAGGCTGATGCCGGTAGCCTGCCGGCATCAGCCCTCGTCGGTCTCGTACTCGACGAACACATCCAGTTCCAGGGCCAGCTCCTGCACCGCATCGCGCACCTTCTGCGCGGTGCTTTCATTGCCGACTTCCACTTCCAGCTCGTGGATGCCCGGGCCGATGTCATCGGACAGCCCGGCCGAACTGGAATCGTCGTCGTCCATGTGCGGCATCAGGTCGTCGGTTTCCTCGACATGTTCGATGCCGTCCAGGCCGAGCAGCAGGTCGCTGATGGCGCGGGCGTCGTCTTCGGTTCCGGTGATGCGCAGTCGCAGCATGGCCATGGCATATGTACGTTGTGGGTTCGCCAGCAGCCTAGCCAGCGTGAAGCAAAGAGCGGGTGAGGGCGCGGTCAGGCGCGTGTGGCCGGGCGCCCGAGCAGGCTGTCCGGCAATGCCGGAATCGGCGTGCGTTCGTCCTGCGCCTGCTCCAGCAACCAGTCGATGAACAGGCGCGCGGTGGGGCTGGGTGCTTGTCCTTCGGCATGCACCACGTGATACGCATAGCGCGCCTTGAGCGCCGGGCCGGGCAGGCGCACCACCTCGTAGCGCTGCAGGTAGGGTTGAGCGATGTGGGTGCGCGCCAGCACCGCACCCATGCCATACACCGCTGCACGCATCGCATCGGTGCTGTCGGCAAAGGTGTGCATCGGCGGCAGCGGCGACGGTGGGCGCACACCCGCGTGGCGGAACCAGTCGCGCCAGCCCTGCGGTGACAGGTCGGTCAGCAGCGGCAGCTCGGCGATGCGCGCCGGGTCGTCCAGGGTTTCGACGCCGGCCAGCGCGGGTGAGGCCACCGGGAACAGGTAGTCATCCATCAGATGCTGCGCGCGCAGGCCGGGCCACTGGCCCAGTCCGTAGCGTATGCCGACCTCTGGGCCGTTGTCATCGTAGCGATCAAGCCCGCTGCCGGTGTGCAGTTCGATGCGGATGTGCGGATAGGCCTGGGTGAAGCGTGGCAGCCGAGGCAGCAGCCAGCAGTAGGAGAGCGAGCGCAGCGTGGTGATCCGCAACGGTACGCTGTCGGCATCCGGCTGCAGGTGATGGGCGACGGCTGCGACATCGGTGAAGGCGGCGCTGGCGGCGTCGGCCAGCTGCCGGCCCTCGGCGGTCAGGCGCACGCCGCGGGCGTGGCGCAGGAACAGCCGGGTCTCCAGTACCTCTTCCAGGCGCCGCACATGGTGGCTGACCGCGCTGGCGGTCAGGTGCAGTTCCTGCGCGGCTTGGGCGAAATTCTGATGGCGTGCGGCGACCGCGAACACGGCCAGCGCGGGGAGCAGGGAAGGGCGTAGCAGCATGTCGAGCCTCAAACCATATTTGTGGCTGGCAGCGATACTACGCGCTTGTGCGGCGGGCGTCTGCACCCGATCCTGTCTGCCTTGGCGAGAAACAGACGATGGACGGAGGCAGGGTATGAATGCGGTCCCACAGGCGGTCGAGCGCGACTGGCGCACACCGCTGGAATTGACCCTGCTGGGCGCCATCTGGGGCTGCTCGTTCCTGTTCATGCGGGTGGCGGTGCCGTCGTTCGGCCCGTTCGCGCTGGTCGAGGTGCGGCTGGTGCTGGGCGCGCTGGTGCTGCTGCCGTTCCTGTGGCGCGCCCGCGCGCAGTTCCCGCCGCGTCGTTGGCTGTGGCTGGCACCGATCGGCCTGATCAATTCGGCGCTGCCGTTCGTGCTGTTCGCCTATGCTGCCGAGCGGGCGCCGGCGGCGATCGGCGCGATCTGCAATGCGATGACCGTGCTGTTCGCCGCGCTGATCGCCTTCCTGTTCTTCGGCGAGAAGATAGGCATGCGCCGCGCCGGCGCCTTGCTGGTTGGTTTCGCCGGCGTGGTGGTGCTGGCCACCGCCAAGGTGTCCGGCCTGAGTATTGGTACCGCAGTGATCGCCGGCGCTGCGGCATCGTTGCTGTACGGGCTGGGCGTGAACCTGGTGAAGCGGCACATGACCGGCCTGCCATCGGCCGCGGCGGCGGCAGCCACGCTGTCGTGTGCCTCGCTGTGGATGCTGCCGATGGCGGTGACGCACTGGCCACAGGCCGCCATTCCGCTGAAGGCCTGGGGTGCAGCGATCGCCTTGGGCGTGGCCTGCACCGGCCTGGCATTCCTGATGTTCTATCGCCTGATTGGCCGCATCGGCCCGTCACGCGCGTCGACGGTGACGTACCTGATTCCGCTGTTCGGCGCGGCGTTTGCGTGGTTGTTCCTGGGCGAGGCGGTGACGGTGCAGATGCTGATTGCCGGTGCGTTGATTCTGGGTAGTGTGGCGGTGAGTCAGAAGGGCTGAGCGGTTTCGAGCGTGACGCTTGCTGAAGGTGCTTCACTGTTTCATGGGCGTCACTTTTCTTTTCGCGCGAAAAGAAAAGTAACCAAAAGAAACGCGCCGCCAGGTCGCGAGCCGCCGTGCTTCGCACGTCGGTCCCCTGCGCTTCTCGGTGAATCAGGGGACGGTGCCGAACTCGCTGCGCTCAGACATCGGCACCTCTTCGCCCCTGATTCCCCTGCGATGCTCGGCTCGCTCAAGGCGGACCCAAGGTCAAGAGCCACAGCTGCACGACGATGCTTGGTAGTGCCGGGCCGGGCCCGGCGAGCGAAGCGAGCGCTTCTGCCTTTGATCTTGGATCCGCCTTGAGCGAGCCGAGCACCGCAGGTCCGGCGAGGGCGAAGAGGCGCGGGTGTCTGAGCGCAGCGAGTTCCCGCGCCGTCCCTCGACGGGCCGAGGAGCGCAGGGCACCGGTGCGCAGCACCGGCTCGCGGCCGGCGGAACGTTTCTTTTGGTTACTTTTCTTTGCGTACAAAGAAAAGTAACGCCCATGAACAGTGAAGCACCTTCAGCACGCGCCACGTGCAGGAAGCCAGGCTCCTACCGCACCGGCACCGGAATATTGCAGAGATCGATATGCCCCGCCGGGCGCTTGTAGAAATCATCCACGCGATTGCGGCGTGCCTCCACCGTATCGGCGAAGGTCTTCGAATCGGTGCGCAGCACCTGGATCGGCGTGCGCTCGGCCACCGGCACGTCGCTGGCACGGCGGATCGACATGATCGGCGTGCGCAGTTTCGGGTCGGTGTAGAAGCCCATCGGCGCCGGTCCGCGCGGCGTCGCGCTGAGCAGTTCCATGCCCTTCAGCACGCGGCCGACCAGGGTGATGTTGCGGTCCAGCTGACGCGGTGACTGGCCGGTCACCACATAGAGTTCCGCGCCGATGCTGCTGTCTTCCTCGTTGCTGCGGCCGGCACCGAGCATGCCGTAGCAGTGCGCCAGCCAGGTCTTGCCGGCCTGCGGGTCCTGGCCGACCGGGAAGCCGTCGACGAAACCGGTCTGTGCCGCCCAGCCATCGCGATCCGGCAGCACGTTGACCTTCAGGCCGGCGCTGGCGCGTTCGAACTCGGCCGGCAGCTTGCGCGCGGCGCTGCCGAACGGCTTGGCCTTGGCCGCGTCATCGGCGTCGGCATCGCCGAACTGCACCACGAAGTTGTCCTGCGAGCGGTAGATGCTGGTGCTGTCCCAGAAGTGCTCGTGGGCGAAGGTCTGGATGTTGGCGACATGGCGCGGGGCGAACTGCGGCGCCAGCTCGATGATCACGCGCCCGGCGGGCAGGTCCATGTACAGCAGGTTGGCCGGGTCCGGCGTGCGCCAGTCGCTGGCCGCCGAGGCATCGAGGATCTGCTGCGGGCTGCGGTACGGGGCGGCAGCGCTGGCCAGCGAGGGCAGCAGGCAGGCCAGGGCGAGGGCGGTCAGGGCAAGGCGACGGCGGTGCGGCATGGGAACCCCGGAACATGAACGAGGCTTCGATTCTGCGTGAGCCGCGCAGCCGCGCCAACCGGCACGATGACTAACGACACATTCGCTATACCGAACTTCGCACTACTGTGGACTTCAACGTAGTGGAGGGCCGGCCATGTCCGAGGACGATGTCCACCTGAAGAAGTTCCAGAAGGAGCTCAGCGCCGGAACCGTGTCGCTGGCCCTGCTGGCGGTGCTGGCCCGGGCCGGGGAGCCGCTGTACGGCTACCTGATCGCCAAGGAGCTGGAGCGGGTGGGCGAGGGCGTGCTGAGCGGCAAGCAGAGCGCGCTGTACCCGGTGCTGCGCAACCTGGAGGGCGCCGGGCTGCTGGAAAGCCATGTGGAGCCATCCAGCAGTGGTCCGCCCCGGCGCTACTACCGCATCAATGAACGTGGCCGCGGCGTGCTGGCGCAGTGGCGCCAGGCCTGGCAGGCCACCCGTGATTCCGTCGATTCCGTGTTGGAGGGGGTACCGCAATGAACGACCCGAGCCTGGCAGGCCGCGCCCTGCCGACCACCATCCCGCAGTATCTGGCGCAGCTGCGCGCGGCGCTGGAAGGTGCCGATCCGGCGATGGTGCAGGACGCGTTGTACGACGCCGAGGAATACCTGCGCTCGGAGCTGGCGGCGCAGCCCGGCCGCAGCGAAGCCGAGGTCATCGCCGACGTGGCCGGCAGCTACGGTGCGCCGGACGAAGTGGCCGAGATCTACCGCGAGACCGAAGTGACGGTGAACCGCGCGCTGCGCACGCCGCGTGCGGATACCAGACCGGTGCTGCGTGCGGCGGCGGAAGCCAGCGGCGTCGAGCCCGCCGCGCCGCTGCCGGCACCGGTGCAGCGCTCGCTGCTGGCGCGCTTCTTCGGCGTGGTCGCCGATCCGCATACCTACGGCGCGCTGTTCTACATGCTGCTGTCGCTGGCTACCGGCATCTTCTTCTTCACCTGGGTGGTGACCGGCCTGTCGCTGTCGCTGGGCCTGCTGATCCTGATCGTGGGCATTCCGCTGACCGTGCTGTTCTTCGGCTCGGTGCGCGGGCTGGCGCTGCTGGAAGGACGGCTGGTGGAAGCGCTGCTGGGAGAACGCATGCCGCGCCTTCCGCGTTACACCGATCGCAGCCGCACCTGGCTGCAGCGCATCGGCGACATGTTCACCGATGGCCGCACCTGGCTGACCCTGCTGTACTTCGTGTTGATGCTGCCGCTGGGCGTCATCTACTTCACCATCGCGGTGACGCTGCTGTCGCTGTCACTGGGGTTCATCTGGGCGCCGGTGGCCGCGCTGTTCAGCGGTGACATTCCGGGTGTCTACATCGATGGCGTGAACGTGTTGCCGATGGCCGCCTCGCCGCTGGTGGGCATCGTGATCGCAGCCGTGGGCGTGCTGCTGCTGCTGTTGACGATGCACCTGGCACGGGGCATCGGCAAGCTGCACGGGCTGATTGCCAAGAACCTGCTGGTGCGGTTGTAAGCCGGAATCCACGCTTGGGGACGTTTGGCGGGCTTCGCTTTGGTAGGTGCCAACCTTGGTTGGCACGATCCATCAGAGATCGGGATTCATGGCAGGGCGCCAACCAAGGTGGGCATCTACCAGGGCGAGTTACCCCGCCTTTCGCTGCAGCGGGGTGACGTTGCTCTTCTTCTTCGCGGCCTTCGCCGCCGGTGTTTCGGCATGGGCGGCGAAGAAGTCGCGCACCTTCGGGTACACCACTTCGCGCCAGCGGCGGCCGCTGAAAATGCCGTAATGGCCGGCGCCTTCCACGATGAAATGCTCGCGACGGTCAGCGCTGATGCCGGTGCACAGTGCCTGCGCGGCTTCGGTCTGGCCGAGGCCGGCGATATCGTCCAGCTCGCCCTCGATGCTCAGCAGCGCGGTATCGCGGATCGCCGACGGATCGACCTTCTCGCCGTTGACCACCCACTCGCCACGCGGCAGCAGGAAGTCCTGGAACACCACGGAAATCGTATCCAGGTAGTACTTGGCCGGCATGTCCAGCACTGCGTTGTACTCGTCGTAGAAACGACGGTGCGCATCGGCGTCTTCCAGGTCGCCCTTGACCAGGTCGGTGTAGAAATCCCAGTGCGAGCTGAAATGGCGGCTGGGGTTCATCGACAGGAAGCCGGCGTGCTGCAGGAAGCCCGGGTACACGCGGCGACCGGCGCCGGGGTAACTGGCCGGCACCGTGTGGATGACGTTGTTCTCGAACCACGACAGCGGGTTCTGCGTGGCCAGGTTGTTCACTGCGGTCGGGCTGCAGCGCGCATCGATCGGGCCACCCATCATCACCAGCGTGCGCGGCGTCGGTTCGCCACGGCTGGCCATCAGCGAAACCGCGGCCAGCACCGGCACTGTGGGCTGGCACACGCTGACCACGTGCAGGCGCTCGACACCGAGGTGGCGGATGAATTCCTGGATGTACGCAATGTAGTCGTCCAGGCCGAATTCGCCCTCGCTGGCCGGCACCATGCGCGCGTCGACCCAGTCGGTCACGTACACGCGGTGGTCGCGCAGCAGCGTGCGCACGGTATCGCGCAGCAGCGTGGCGTGGTGGCCGGACAACGGCGCGACCACCAGCACGAACGGCTGGTTGAGCATCGTATGCAGCTGGTCGGCTTCATTGCTGTGGCGCTTGAAGCGCAGCAGCTTGCAGAACGGCTTGCTCACTTCCTCGTGCACCACGATCGGCACGCGTTCGCCATCGACGTCGATTTCGTTGATGCCCCATTCGGGCTTCTCGTAATCCTTGCCGATGCGATGGAACAGCTCATTGACCGCCGCCAGGCGATCAGCGCCGGGCATCTGCGACCACCAGTGGCCCTGGTTGGCGAAGAACTTGGCGTTGGCCTGGGCCTGGTGCACCCAGGGGGCGAGCAGGTTGCGGGTCAGTTCGTGCAGTTGATAGAGCATGACGACCGAATATGTATGGTCATATGTTGCCGCGCAGCATATCCCATCCCGGTGTCCCGCAGGTTAAGTTGACTGAAAATAATGAATCCGGATTCACATCCGTTCCAGCGCGGCCGCATCGCCTGCCAGAGCGGGGCCGAGCCAGCAGTGCGACCCAACCGGCAGCAGGCCGTGCCGGGCCAGCGTGCGGCGGTACCAGCGCGCCGGGCGGGCCTGGAAGCCCTCGTGGTCGCCTTCGAACGCGTCCTCGGCGGCGAAGGTCTCCAGGAAGGCCACGCCGCCGGTCAGCTCGGCCACGCCGGCCAGGCCGGCGCGCAGCTCGCGGTCGGGCACATAGTGCATCACGTCTGAACACACCAGCAGGTCGACCGGGGCGCAGGGCCGCAGCCAGGCGAAGTCGCCGAAGGCGGCCAGGTTCAGGTTGCGGGTGCGGCCGTAGCGGCGCACAGCGTACTCGCTGCTGTCGAAGCCCAGGTATTCGACCTTCGGACGCAGCTTCAACAGCGGTGCGCGCCAGGCGCCTTCGCCGCAGCCGATGTCCAGCACGCTGCGGATCGGTCGTTCCAGGTAGTACTCGGCGCTGGCCACGGCCAGGGCGACCTTGCGCGCCAGGCGGGCGCTGCCACCGATGTCGGCACGGCGGTACCAGCGTTGGAAGTAGGCGGCGTCGTAGGTCTTGTCCATGGGGCGGTGCGCGATCGGGGAAAACGGCGCCTATCGTACGGTGTTGCGGCGCGCCATGCGTCGATGTGTCGCGGCGGCGGTGCGTGGGGCGCGGTGGTCACCGCGTGCGAGAATGGCCACCCATCTACGCCAGCCGCTGGAGCGAGCGCATGCAGAGCTACTACTGGGTGAAGACCTTCCACATCGTGTTCGTGGTGGCGTGGATGGCCACGGTGTTCTACCTGCCGCGCATCCTGGTGAACCTGGCCGAGACCGCAGGCCAGCAGGCCGTGACCGAGCGCCTGCAGCTGATGGGCCTGCGCCTGTACCGCTTCGGCCACTCGATGTTCGGCCTGGCATTCCTGCTCGGCCTGGTGCTGTGGCTGGGTTACAAGGTCATCCCGGATTTCCCGACCATGGTCGCGCCCGGTGGTGCCGGTTGGCTGCATGCCAAGCTGGGGCTGGTGGTGCTGCTGCTGGTCTATTTCGGCTGGACCGGTCGCCTGCTCAAGGGCGCGGCCAAGGGCAGGGCGCTGCCGTCGTCGCGCGCGCTGCGCTGGATCAACGAGATCCCGTTGCTGGCCTTCATTCCGATCGTGTGGCTGGTGCTGGCCAAGCCGTTCTGACAGTCGGTTACCCGTAGAGCCATGCTTGGCTCTACAGGCTCGCGTGATTCTTCGCCAAAGCAGAGGCATCCACGCATGGCGTGGATCTACTGGGTGCAGCTGTGGCTTTTGATGCTCAGGTCCGCCATGAGCGAGCCGAGCATCGCAGGTGAAACAGGGGCGAAGAGGCGCCGATGTCTGAGCGCAGCGAGTTCGGCGCCGCCCCCTGATTCACCGAGAAGCGCAGGGAACCGGTGCATAGCACCGGCTCGCGTTCGGCGGCGTGTTCTTTGGTTACTTTCTTGCACGAGCAAGAAAGTAACAAGCCGATGAATCAGGCCGCTTCGTACGTGCCGTAGCTGCGCAGGCGGGTGTAGCGCTGTTCCAGCAGCTGTTCGGTGGACAGCTTGTCCAGCGCGTCCAGTTCGTTCAGCAGCACGGCCTTCAGGCGCTTGGCCATCTGGGTCGGGTTGCGGTGGGCGCCGCCGGTGGGCTCGCGCACGACCTTGTCGACCAGGCCCAGGCTCTTCAGGCGCGGCGCGGTCAGGCCCAGCTGCTCGGCGGCTTCCTTGGCCTTGCCGGCGTCCTTCCACAGGATCGAGGCGCAGCCTTCCGGCGTGATGGTCGAGTACACCGCGTATTCCAGCATCACGGTGCGGTCGCCCACGCCCAGCGCCAGCGCGCCGCCGGAGCCGCCTTCACCGATCACGGTGCAGATGATCGGCACCTTCAGTTCGGCCATCTCGATCAGGTTGCGTGCGATCGCTTCGGACTGGCCGCGCGATTCGGCGTCGATGCCCGGCCAGGCGCCGGCGGTGTCGATCAGGGTCAGCACCGGCAGGCCGAAGCGCTCGGCCATCTTCATCAGGCGCAGGGCCTTGCGGTAGCCCTCCGGCTTGGGCATGCCGAAGTTGCGCTTGATCTTTTCCTTGGTGTCGCGGCCCTTCTGGTGGCCGATCACCATCACGGAACGGCCATTGATGCGGGCCAGGCCGCCCATGATGGCCTTGTCGTCGGCGAAGGCGCGGTCACCGGCCAGCTCCTGGAACTCATCGAACATGACGCGGATGTAGTCGGCGGTATACGGGCGCGACGGGTGGCGGGCCAGCTGCAGCACCTGCCACGAGGTCAGGTTGCGGAAGATCTGCGCGGTGCGCATGCGCAGCTTGTCCTGCAGCGCGTGCACTTCCGCCTCGACATTGACCGCCGGCCCGGCACTGGCGTTGCGCAGTTCCTGGATCTTGGCTTCCAGGTCGGCGATGGGTTGCTCGAAGTCGAGGTAGTTCGGATTCATCGGAAGCCGTCGTGTAAAGAAGAGGGGAATTCTAGCCGAATGCGTGCAAACCACCCGTACGCCTTCGTCTGGAAGGCGACGGTAGCGCAGCCGGGCAGGGCGCGCCAGTCAGCTCAGGGCACCACCAGCGCGCTGCGGCCCATCAGCTGGCTGCGCTGGGAAACGAAGTCGTTGTAGGCCTCGTTGGCCTCACGGCCCAGCCCGCTGCCTAGGCTGGCGGTGGCCGAGGTGAAGGCCATCTGCGCGGCGAAGTCCTGCTTGCGCAAGGCCTTCTGTTCATCGGCGGTGGTGGCCTTCAGCCAGCGCGCATAGACCTCACGCAGCGGCGCGGCATGCGCCTCGAAAGCAGGCACCAGTGCCGGCAGGCTGGCCGGGGCCGGTTCCAGGCTGAACGCCGGGGGCACGTAGCCGGCCGGCTGCTCGCGCTTGAACGCGCCGGGCTCGCCCATGCCTTCTTCCACGTAAGCGATGAAGTCCGGCGCGGTGAACACCTTGGCCACGATCTGGCCGCCGCTGGCGTCGACGTGGGCCACCACCTTTTCCTTCGGGAAGGGCTCGCGCACGCCGTAGGTCCAGGTCTTGTCGATGAACAGTTCGTGGCTCTTCTCGAACGGGCCTTCAAAGTCGACGCCGCCCAGCTCGATGCCGGCCTTGCCGGTGCCGAAGTTCTTCAGCTTGCTCTCGTCGGTGACGTAGATCTCGCGGGCGACCACGTACTCGCTCAGGGTCGGGTTGATCAGTCCGCCGCGGCCATCGACGTAGACGATGAAGCGCACGTCGCCCAGTTTGTCGGTGTGCAGGCGGTGCTCACCGACGGCGAGCGAGATCGGGCGCGAACCCTGTGCGGCCACCGGCAGGTCCTTGCCATCGATGCTCAGCGCCAGCGGCGTGTCGGTCGGGTTGTCGATCTGGAACTCGATCTTCGACGGCGAGCAGGCGGCCAGGGCCAGAGCGGCGGCAATCGGGAACAGCAGGGTCTTCATCGGCAATCGTCCTTGATACTTGGAACGGGGAAACAGGGGGGGCAGGAAAACCAGGGAGCCAGCCTCAGCTGGCCCACGGTGGGCTGTAGCGCACTTTCAGCGTGCGCACGGCCGGGTCGGCGCGCAGCGCCTCCATCAGCTTGGAATCAATGCGAACCGCGCTTTGCCCGGACACATCAAGCATGCCGGCGATGCCACCCTGCGGACCCTTCAGCAGCAGGTCCAGGCGCAGTGGCGTGCGCCCCGGGCGATGGCGGTCGAGCAGGGCATCGATGCGCTCCCAGACCGGGCGCTGCTGGCGCAGGTCCAGGCGCAGCGACAGCCGCGTGGCGTAGTTGGCGCAGACCTCGTCGAAGTCCCAGCACTGGCGGATGCGCAGCGCGTAGCCGCCGTTGAACTCGTCCTCGCGCAGGCCGCCCTTGACCACCAGGATGCGGTCCTTGGTCATCAGGTGCCCGAACTCGGCCATCGCGTCGGAGAACGCGCTGCACTCGACGCGCCCGCGCCCATCTTCCAGCTGGATGAAGATCTGGCTCTCGCCCTTGCGACGCACACCGACCACCTGGCCGGCCAGCACGGTCTGTACTTCCGGGCGCCAGCGCTTCTCGCCGCCACCACCGCCACCGCTGTTGGCGCTCCAGATCTTCTCCACCGAACCCAGGTCGTTGCCTACCAGATCGCGCACATCGTCGCGCCAAGGATCGAACGGGTGGCCGCTGAGGTAGAAACCGAGCGTGTCGCGCTCGCCGTTGAGGCGCTGAAGCAGCGGCCATTCTTCGGCTTCGGGCAGGTCCAGCTGGATCGACACGGTGCTCGGGTCGGGCCCGCCAAACAGCGAGTTCTGCCCGGACGCACGCTCGCGCGCCATCTGATCAGTGGCCTTGATCACTTCCGGCAGCTGCAGCATCAGCGAGGCGCGGTTGCGGCCGAGCTCGTCCAGCGCACCACAGTTGATCATCGCTTCCAGCGTGCGCCGGTTGAGCTTGGCCGAGCCGACGCGGGTGCAGAAGTCGAGCAGGTCCTTGAACGGGCCGCCCTTCAGCCGCTCCTCGACCACCGCCTCGCAGGCACCCTGGCCGACGCCCTTGATCGCACCGAGGCCGTACTGGATGGTGTCCGGGGTGACCGCTTCGAACATGAAGGCCGATTGGTTCACCTTGGGCGGTAGCACGGTCAGGCCAAGGTTGCGCACCTCGTCGAGGAAGCCGACCACTTTGTCAGTGTTGTCCAGGTCGGACGACAGCGTGGCCGCCATGAACTCGGCCGGGTAGTGGCGCTTCAGCCACGCGGTCTGGTAGCTGACCAGCGCATAGGCGGCGGCGTGCGACTTGTTGAAGCCGTAGCCGGCGAACTTCTCCATCAGGTCGAAGATCGCATCGGCCTTGGCTTCGTCCACGCCGTCCTTGGCCGCACCTTCGCGGAAGATCTCGCGGTGCTTGGCCATTTCGGCCGGCACCTTCTTGCCCATCGCACGGCGCAGCAGGTCGGCGCCGCCCAGCGAGTAGCCGCCGACGATCTGCGCCATCTGCATCACCTGCTCCTGGTACACCATGATGCCGTAGGTGTCCTTCAGGATCGCTTCGGTGCGCGGATCGGGATAGATGATTTCTTCCTGCCCGTGCTTGCGCGCGTTGAACGAAGGAATCAGGTCCATCGGGCCAGGGCGGTACAGCGACACCAGCGCGATCAGGTCTTCGAAACGGTCGGGGCGCGCGTCCTTCAGCAGGCGGCGCATGCCCGAGGATTCGAACTGGAACACCGCGCCGGTGTTGCCGTTGGCGAAGATGTCCTTGTAGGTGGGCGTGTCGTCCAGCGGGATCGCGGCGATGTCCACCGGCGGAATGCCGGCGCGCTCGTGGCGCTTGTTGATCGCCTTCACCGCCCAGTCGATGATGGTCAGCGTGCGCAGGCCGAGGAAGTCGAACTTCACCAGGCCCACTTCTTCCACGTCGTTCTTGTCGAACTGGGTGACCGGGTTCTTGCCCAGCCCGTTCTCGTCGTGTTCGGCATACAGCGGGCAGAACTCGCTCAGCGGCTCGGGCCCGATCACCACGCCACCGGCATGCTTGCCGGCGTTGCGGGTCAGGTCTTCCAGCTGCAGCGCCAGGTCGATCAGGTCGCGGACATCGTCCTCGGTCTCGTAGCGCTGGATCAGTTCCGGCGAGGCCATTTCCGAGCTGGGGCCTTCCTTGCCCTTGCCCAGTGCATCCTTCAGGTGGATGCCCAGGATGTTCGGGATCAGCTTGGAAACGCCGTCGACCAGGCCGTACGGGAAGCCGAGCACGCGACCGGAGTCGCGCACCACCGCCTTGGCGGCCATGGTGCCGTAGGTGATGATCTGGCTGACGCGCTCGCGCCCGTACTTGCGTGCGACGTAGTCGATCACCTCGTCGCGGCGGTCCATGCAGAAGTCGATGTCGAAGTCGGGCATCGACACGCGTTCCGGGTTCAGGAAGCGCTCGAACAGCAGGTTGTACGGCAACGGGTCCAGATCGGTGATCTTCAGCGCCCACGCCACCAGCGAACCGGCACCGGAACCACGGCCCGGGCCGATCGGGATGCCCTGGTTCTTGCCCCACTGGATGAAGTCGGCCACGATCAGGAAGTAGCCCGGGAAGCCCATCTTGATGATGGTGTTGAGCTCGAACTCCAGGCGCTCGAAATACTCTTCGCGGGTCTTGCCCGGCGCCAGCGGATTCTTCTCCAGGCGCTCTTCCAGGCCGTCGCGCGACATCTTCTGGATCCAGGTGTCCAGGGTCTCGTCGTCGGGCACCGGGTAGTTGGGCAGGAAGTAGGTGCCCAGCCGCATCTCGATGTTGCAGCGCTCGGCCAGCGCCAGCGTGTTGTCGATCGCATCGGGGATGTCGGCGAACAGCGCGCACATCTCCTCGGCCGACTTCAGGTACTGCTGGTCGCTGTACTCGCGCGGGCGCTTGGGATCGTCCAGCACGCGGCCGGTGGAAATGCACACGCGCGCTTCGTGCGCGCTGAAATCGGTGGGCGACAGGAAGCGCACATCATTGCTGGCCACCACCGGCAGGCCACGCTGGCCGGCCGCCATCAGCGCGAACTGGTTGAAGGTTTCCTCGCCCTCGCGGCCGGTACGGGTAAGTTCCAGGTGCAGGCCGTCGCCGAACACGCGCTGCCAGTCGGCCAGCTGCTGCTCGGCCAGCTCATGCTTGCCGTCCAGCGCCAGGCGCCCGGCCAGGCTCTGCCGGCCGGCCAGCGCGAACAGGTTGGCGTTGCCGGCCTTCAGCCAGTCCGGATGGATGGCCACACCGCCTTCCGGGCGATGGCCTTCCATCCAGGCGCGGGTCAGCAGCCGCGACAGGCTCAGGTAGCCCTCGCGATCGCGGCACAGCAGGGTCATTCGCCACGGGTCCTGGCCTTCCTCGGCGATCAGCACGTCGGCACCGGCGATCGGCTTGATGCCCACGCCTTCGGCGGCCTTGTAGAACTTGACCAGCGCGAACAGGTTGTTGAGGTCGGTCACTGCCAGCGCGGGCAGGCCGAGCTCGACCGAGCGCGACAGCAGGTTGGCCTGCTTGGCCTTCTTCGGGTCCGCCTGGTCCGGTTTGGCCGGCACACGGATGGTGGAGTCCGCCAGCGAGAACTCGGTGTGGACGTGGAGATGTACGAAGCGGGAGTTGGACATGCCGGACCAGGTTGGAGCGCGCGGGCCCCGGGTGCTGACGGGGGAATCGTCGCCGGGGTCGGGAAGCGCTGGAGTGCCCGGTCAGGGTAACGAGGGCGGAGAGGCGCGACAAGCTCTTGACAGGCCCCGGAGGACGACCGGGTTCAGGCGTGCGGGAGCCCGTTTCCTGTAGAGCCGAGCCCACGCTCGGCTGCTGCGGAAAGCCGAGCATGGGCTCGGCTCTACAAGGTCAACCGAGGCACTCACGTACCGGGGCGAAGCTGCGCCGGTGCTCCATGCAGGGGCCGTGCTCGCGCAGGGCGGCCAGGTGGGCCGGGGTGCCATAGCCCTTGTGTTGCTCGAAGCCGTACTGCGGGTGGCGGGCGTGCACGTCCTGCATGTAGCGATCGCGCGAGACCTTGGCCAGGATCGATGCGGCCATGATCGCGCGGTCGATGCCATCGCCGCCGATCAGCGCCTGCGCCGGCAGTACCAGGCCCTTGGGCACCACGTTGCCGTCGATGCGCGCGAAGCCGGCCACGTGGGCGACCGCGGCGACGACATCGCGCATGCCCTGCAGGGTGGCCTGGTAGATGTTCAGGCGGTCGATGGTGTCCACGTCCACCAGCACCACGTGCCAGGCAAGGGCGCGCTCGATGATGCGGTCATGCAGCTGCTCGCGGCGCGCCGCGGTGAGCTGCTTGGAATCGTCCAGGCCGTTGATGCGTGGCCGTGCCGGGTCGAACACCACCGCCGCCACCGCCACCGGCCCGGCGAGCGGACCACGGCCGGCCTCATCGACGCCGGCAACCAGGCGTTCCGGCTCGATTACCGCGCTGCCATCGAACAGGGCCAGGCTGGCCGCTGCGGCGTGGCGGCGGCTCATGCCTGGGCCTGGTCGCGCATCAGCAGCTCGCCGACGGCGTCGGCGGCACGTGCCGAAGCATTGCGGCGCAGGCGCTCATGCAGGCGTGCATAGGTGTCCTGCAGGTCGGTTACCCGTTGTGGGTGGTCGAACCACTGCTGGATGGCCGCGGCCAGCTTGTCCGGCGTGCAGTCGTGCTGCATCAGTTCCGGTGCCAGGTCCTGCCCGGCCAGGATGTTGGGCAGGGCGAAGCGGTCGACCTTGATCAGGCCGAATGCCTTGACCAGACGGTAGGTCAGTTCGTTGACACGGTAGCCGACCACCATCGGCCGCTTCACCAGCATCGCCTCCAGGGTCGCGGTACCGGACGCCAGCACCACCACGTCGGCGGCGATCATGGCGTTGCGGGCCTGGCCGTCGAGCACATGCGAGTACGCGACCGGCAGCGCCGAGCGTGACAGCTGCTCTTCGATCAGGCGCTTGCAGGCGGGGTTGGCGGCAGGCACCACCACGTGCAGGCCCGGGATGCGTTCGGAGACCTGCCAGGCAGCCTCGAAGAAGGGTTCGCCGAGGCGCGAGATTTCGCCCAGGCGGCTGCCCGGCAGCACCGCCAGCACCTTGGCCGAAGTCGGCAGGCCAAGCGCGGCGCGCGCTTCCTCGCGGTTGCCCTGCAGCGGAATGTCGTCGGCCATCGGATGGCCGACGAAGCGCGCGTCGATGCCGTGCTTGGCATAGATGGGCGGCTCCATCGGGAACAGGCACAGCACCAGGTCGGCGCTGCTGCCGATCTTCTCGGCACGCTTCTCACGCCAGGCCCAGACCGAGGGGCTGACGTAATGCACGGTGCGCACGCCACGCTGCTTCAGCCAGCGCTCGATGCCCAGGTTGAAGTCGGGGGCGTCGATGCCGATGAACACGTCCGGCTGCCAGTCCAGCGCACGCTGGCGGAACGCCGAGCGCAGCTTCAGCAGGCGCGGCAGATGGCGCAGTACTTCGGTCAGGCCCATCACCGCCAGTTCGCTGGCATCGTGCCAGGTCTGGCAGCCGGCGCTGCGCATGGCGTCGCCACCGATGCCGGCGAATTCGGCATGCGGGAAGCGCGCTTTCAGTTCGCGAACCAGGCCCGCACCGAGCAGATCGCCGGAGGCCTCACCGGCGACCAGGGCGATCCGCAACGGGCGCTCGCTGAGCACCCGTTGCGCGGGGACGCTGCCGGTCATCGAGGCCAGCGGAATCACAGCGGCGCCGGCCGGCGCCTGGCCGGTCGTGCTGCTCATCGCAGCAAGGGCCTCTCGGCGTGCTCGATGAAGTCCAGCATGGCCTTCACGTCATCGCTGTCACGCGCCTGTTCGGTCAGCTGCACCTTGGCTTCGGCCAGCGGCAGGCCCGCCACGTACAGGGTGCGGTAGGCACGCTTGATGGCGGAAATGCGCTCGGCATCGAAACCGCGGCGCTTCAGGCCTTCGCTGTTGATGCCGCGCGGGCGGCCCAGCGAATCGGTGCCGACCATGGTGAACGGCGGAACGTCGCCATTGGTCAGCGCCCCCATGCCGAGGAAGGCATGCGCGCCGATCCGGCAGAACTGGTGGGCACCGGCGAAGCCGCTGATGATCACGTAGTCGCCCACGGTCACATGGCCGGCCAGGGTGGTGTTGTTGGAGAACACGCAGAAGTTGCCGACATGGCAGTCATGCGCCACGTGCGTGTAGGCCAGCATCCAGTTGTCGTCGCCGATGCTGGTGATGCCGCCGCCGCCGCCGGTGCCACGGTTCAGCGTGACGAACTCGCGGAACACGTTGCGGTCGCCGATCACCAGCTCGGTGCGCTCCCCTGCATACTTCTTGTCCTGCGGTTCGCCACCGACCGCTGCGTGGCCGATGAAGCGGTTGTCGCGGCCGATCTTCGTCGGGCCGTGGATGCTGCAATGGGGGCCGATCACCGTGCCGGCACCGATTTCCACATCGGCACCGATCAGGGTGAACGCGCCCACCTGGACGTCATCGGCCAGGCGCGCGGCCGGGTCGATGACGGCGGTCGGGTGGATCCGCGGTGCGTTGTCAGTCATTCCTGCCTCCAGTGGATCAGCCCTTGGCGCCGGCACACATGACTTCGGCCGAGGCAACGACTTCACCGTTGACCTTGGCTTCGCCGTAGTACCAGCCCATGTTGCGGATCAGGCGCTTCATCTGCACATCCAGCATCAGCACGTCGCCGGGCACGACCTGCTTGTTGAAGCGGGCGTTTTCCACCTTGACCATGTAGAACAGCTTGGACTGCGAGTCACGGCCGAGCGTGAGCTGGGTCATCACGCCACCGGCCTGCGCCAGCGCTTCGATGATCAGCACGCCAGGCATGATCGGGCGGCCCGGGAAGTGACCCTGGAAGAACGGCTCGTTGATGCTGACGTTCTTCTGCGCAAGGATGCGCTTGGCCTCGATGTCGAGCTCAAGCACCCGGTCCACCAGCAGGAACGGATAGCGGTGCGGGAGCAGTTCCTGGATCTGGCAGACGTCGATCGGAAGCTGCAGCGTGTCGTTCATTCTTTCTCCTTGCCAGCAGCCAGGACGCGGCGAGCCAATGCGTCCAGCTGCTTGAAGCGCGCGGCGTTCTTGCGCCACGTGCGGTTGTCGGTCAACGGGGTGCCGGACGAGTACTCGCCCGGCTCATGGATGGAATTGCGGACCACCGACTTGCCGGTGATCACGACCTTGTCGCAGATCTCGAGGTGGCCGACCACGCCGACGTGGCCGCCGAGCAGGCAGTAGCGGCCGATCCTGGCACTGCCGGCGATGCCGGTGCAGCCGGCGATGGCCGAGTGCGCGCCGATCTGCACGTTGTGCGCGATCTGCACCAGGTTGTCCAGGCGCACGTCTTCGTCCAGTACGGTGTCTTCCAGCGCGCCACGGTCGACGCAGGTGTTGGCGCCGATTTCGCAATCGTCGCCGATGCGCACGCCGCCGAGCTGCGGCACCTTGATCCACTTGCCGGCGTCCATGGCCAGGCCGAAGCCATCGGCGCCGAGTACGGCGCCGGGATGCACGCGAACGCGCTTGCCGAGCTTGACCCGGGTGACCAGGGTGACCCGCGCGATCAGCTCGCAGCCGTTGTCCAGGCTGCAGTCTTCGCCGATCACGCTGCCAGTGCCGATGATGCAGTTCTCACCGACCACGCTGCGCGCGCCGACGGAGACGAAGGGACCGATATGGGCGCTGGCGGCGACCTGGGCGCTGGGATCGATGACGGCGCTGGGATGGATGCCCGGCGGGCGCGTCGGTGCGATGTCGAACAGCGCGGCGATCTTGGCGAAGGTGGTGTACGGGTCCTTGGCCACGAGCGCGGCGCCGGGGGCGGCCTCGGCGTCGTCGGCACGCAGGACCACCAGCGAGGCCTGGCTGTCGGCCAGCTGGGCGCGGTAGCGTGGATTGGCGAGGAAGGTCAGCTGACCAGGACCGGCATGGGCGAGGGTAGCCACGCCATGGATGGCGGTGGCGGGGTCGCCATGGACCTGCAGGCCGAACTGCTCGGCGAGTTGCTGGGCGGTGTAGGTGGGAGTATTCACGGCGGGAGTTTAACGTGTGACGCCATTGCGGTCATGCGGGGTGCGATTGTGCGGCCAACGGCGAGGCCTCTCGTGGCCGGCAGAGCCAGGTTCATGGGCCGGGTCGGACGGGGCGGAGCCGCGGGGGACGGCGCAAGTACGTCCCTGTAGCCTTGATCGCCGCATCCATGCGGCTCACACCCCCGCAGCCCCGCCCCGTCCGGCCTTCGACGGTCTGGCGCGAGTGCCAGCCACGGAAAAACAGAAAAGATCAAAAGCGGGGCGCGCGCTTCCCGCATCTGGACTAAACGAAAACGCCGGGCAGAGCCCGGCGCTTCGCGCCCCGTCTGGTGGAGAGCCCCCCTTCTGTTAAGGGGGGCGCGCCAGCGGCGCGGGGGATAGGTGAAATGCGCGGGCAATTCACCGGAGGTGGATCAGTTCTGGGGAACAACGTTCCTCAGAACTGGCCACCAAACGTGAATTGCAGCCGTTCGATCTTGTCATCGTCTTTCTTCTTCAGCGGGAAGGCGTAGCTGATCGAGATCGGGCCGACCGGGGCGCGCCACAGCAGGGCCACACCGGTGGACACGCGCAGTTCGTTGGCCTTGAAGTTGTCCACGCCGTTGTAAACGTTGCCGAAGTCGACGAAGGCTGACACACGTGCCGACGGGCTGTCGAACAGGCGCGGGAAGTAGGCTTCGACCGAACCAACGGTCTTCAGCGAACCACCCAGCGGCTGGCCTTCCGGATAGCCATTGGTGACTTCGCGCGGGCCGAGGGTGTTGTCTTCGAAGCCACGCACCGAGTTGGTACCGCCGGCGTAGAAGTTCTCGAAGAACGGCAGGCCGCTGGCGGTCACCGTACGGGTGGTGCCGTCCGGGTTGGTCAGCGTGCGGGTGTAGTCGTTGCCATAGGCATCGCCGTAGCCCACTTCGGCACGGGTGTTGATCACCAGCGACGGCATGATCGGCCAGTACTTGCTGATCTGGTAGTTCAGCTTGTAGTACTCGATGGTCGAACCCGGCAGCGTGGTTTCCAGGCCGATGCGCTGGTAGGTACCGCGGGTCGGCATGAAGTAGTCGTTGCGCGAGTCACGCGCCCAGCCCAGCTCGGTGCGCCAGGCATGGAACGTGCGCTTACCGACGGCGTTGATGTAGTCGATGATCGACTGCGGGGTCGAGCCCTGGTAGGTGGTGATCTGGTTGCTGTCGATGCCGAACATCAGCGAGACGGTATCGGTCTCGGTGATCGGCACGCCGAACACCACCTGCGCCGAACCATTGGTGCTGTTGTACTGCGCGGTGTTGAAGTCGGAGTAGTCCAGCTCGCGCCAGGACAGGTTGTAGCCCAGCGACACGCCGTCATCGGTGAAGTACGGGTTGGTGTAGCTGAAGCCGTAGCGCTGCAGGTAGCTGCTGCGCGAGGCTTCGACCGACACGCGGTTGCCGCCGCCGAGGAAGTTGTTCTGCGACAGCTGCACCGACGTGGTCATGCCGTAGGACTGCGAGTAGCCCAGGCCGAACACGAAGCTGCCGGACGTGGTTTCCTTGACGTTGTAGACGACGTCAACCTGGTCGTTGCTGCCGCTGACGGCCGGGGTTTCCACGTCCACCGACTCGAAGTAGCCCAGGCGCTGCAGGCGGATCTTGGAACGGTCGATCGCGGCCTGCGAGTACCAGCTGTTCTCGAACTGGCGCATTTCGCGACGCATCACTTCGTCGGAGGTGCGGGTGTTGCCACGGAACAGGATGCGACGCACCGACACGCGAGGGCCGGGCACGACCTGCATGTTGATCGCCACGGTCTGCTCGGGGCGGTTGGTGGTCGGGATCGGGTTCACCTTGGCGAACGCATAGCCGATGTTGGACAGCGAGTTGGTGATGGTGTCCGAGCTGAATTCCAGCAGCGCACGCGAGAACGTGTCGCCGGACTTCTGGATCACCATGCGCTCGACGTCCTCCTGCGGGAGGATCGTGTCGCCGCTGACCTTGATCTCGGAGATCTTGTACTGCGCACCTTCGGTCACGCCGGCGGTGAGGAACATGTCGCGCTTGTCGGGGCTGATCGACACCTGGGTCGAATCAATGCTGAAGTCGACATAGCCGCGGTCGAGGTACCAGGAATTGAGCTTTTCCAGGTCGCCGGACAGCTTTTCCTTGGAGTACTGGTCGTCACGGCGGTACCACGACGCCCAATTGTGCTCCTTGGACTCCCAGGTCTCCAGGATGTCCTTGCTCTCGAACTTCTCGGTGCCGACCAGGTTGACGTGACGGATCTTGGCCGCCTTGCCTTCCTTGATCGCGATCGCGATGTCCACGCGGTTGCGGTCCAGCGGGCTCACCGTCGGGGTGATCTCGACGTTGTACTTGCCGCGGTCGTTGTACTGGCGGCGCAGTTCCTGGGTCACGCGGTCCAGGCTCAGGCGATCGAAGGTGCCGCCCTCGGTCAGGCCGATGTCGGACAGGCCCTTGAGCAGCTGCTCGGACTTGATGTCCTTGTTGCCGGTCACGGTCAGCTTGTTGATCGCCGGGCGTTCCTTGACGGTCACCACCAGGATGCTGCCCTGGCGGTCCAGCTGCACGTCTTCGAAGAAGCCGGTCTTGTACAGGGCGCGGATGGTCTCGCCGACCTTGTTGTCGGTGACCGTCTCGCCACGCTCCACCGGCAGGTAGGTGAATACCGTGCCCGAGCTGATGCGCTGCAGGCCATCCACGCGGATGTCGCTGACAGTGAAGGGCTCGGCTGCCTGGGCCAGGGCGGGAGCGCCGGTGACGGCGGCGAGGGCGAGGGCCAGCAGGCGGCGATTGGGGAGTCGCGTCATGTCACGTCCGGTAGGAAGGTCGATTTCGTTGGTGCGGGATGCCGACGCTGTAGACGGCAACAACATGGAAAAGTTCATCGCGGGACCAGGCCGAGGATGTCGTTGTAGAACGCCAACCCCATCAACCCGGCCAGCAACGCCAGGCCGATGTACTGGCCGGCGGCGATGGCACGCTCGCTCAGCGGGCTGCCCTTGACCAACTCGATAAGGTAATACAGCAGGTGGCCGCCGTCCAAGATCGGGATCGGCAACAGGTTGATGATGCACAGGCTGAGTGACAGCAGGGCAAGGAACTGCAGGAACCAGTCCAGGCCGCGTTTGGCTGAAACATTGGCCACGCGGGCGATGGTCACTGGCCCGGAAACGTTCTGCAGCGAGGCTTTGCCGGTGACGATGCGGCCCATCATGCCCAGCGAATCGGCCGCCAGGCGGCCTGTTTCGCGCACGGCCACGGTGACCGCGTCGAGCGGGCCATAGCGCAGCAGGGTGTCATAGGGCGGGCTGAACGAGGTCGGGAACTGCACGCCGATCTGCCAGATCGGCTCGCCCCTGGAATCCTTGCCCTGGCGCGGGGTGACTTCCAGCGCCAGGCGTTCGCCGCCCCGCAGGACCTCGATCATGCCCGGGCCGCCAGCGCGGCCCAGCGTCTGGATCTCGCCGATGACCTGGTCGGCACCGTCGATGCGCTGGCCGTCGATCGCCACGATCAGATCGCCCGGCTGCAGCTGCCCGGCCACCACGGAGTCCGCGGTGAGCGAATCGACCCGTGCCGGTTGCAGCCACGACTGCCAGTAAAGGCCAGCCAGGATCGGCACGCGTCGTTCATCGAAACCGGGGGGCAGCTGCGACAGCGGCAGGGTGCGCACGCGCACCTGATCGGCCGGGTCCAGCACTTCCAGCGTCACGTCGCGGCGGTCCATCGCTGCGGCGGTCAGCGCCATGCTGGCCTCGCCGAGGGTGATCACCGGGCGCTCGTCCACGCGCAGCACGCGGTCGCCGCTGGTCAGGCCGGCGCTGGCGGCGATGCCGCTGACACGGCCGATGGTCGGCGAATAATCCTGCTTGCCGATCACGAACATCGCCCACAGCAGCAGGATGCACAGCAGCAGGTTGGCGATCGGTCCGGCGGCGACGATGGCGATGCGCTGCCAGACGGTCTTGTGGTTGAAGGCCTGGCCGCGCTCGTGCGGGTGGACTTCGACTTCGCGTTCGTCGAGGAATTTCACATAACCGCCCAGCGGGATGGCGGCGATGGCGAACTCGGTACCGTGCTTGTCCCGGCGCGACCACAGCGGCCGGCCGAAGCCGACCGAGAAGCGCAGGATCTTGACCCCGCACAGGCGCCCGACCCAGTAATGCCCGAACTCGTGGAACGTGACCAGCAGCCCGAGGCTGACGATCATCCACCAGACCGATCCGATGAAGTCAGTCATGCAGGCTCACAGTGGCGGGCAGGGGCGGCGTCGTCATGCGTGTGCGAGGCGGTCGTTCAGGCGGCGTCGATGGCGTTCAGGGTGAGCTGGCGTGCCCGCTGGTCGGCGGACAACAGGACCTCCAGTGTATCGGCTGGCTGGGTCGGCAGTGTTGAAAGAGCGTTAGCAACCAGTTCCGGGATGGTCAGGAAACCGATCCGGCCCTGAAGAAACGCTGAAACGGCCTCTTCATTGGCAGCGTTCAGCACCGCCGGCGCGGTGCCACCGGCCTGCATCGCCTGCCAGGCGAGGGCCAGGCAGGGGAAGGCGTCGGTGTCGGGGGCCTCGAAATCCAGCCGGCCCTGGGCCAGCAGGTCCAGCCCCGCCACGCCCGATTCGATGCGTTGTGGCCAGCCCAGGCCAACGGCCAGGGTGGTGCGCATGTCCGGCAGGCCCATCTGCGCCAGGGTCGAACCGTCCACGAACTCGACCAGCGAGTGGACCAGGCTCTGCGGATGCACCAGCACGTCGATGCGCTCACCGGGGATGCCGAACAGGTGGTGGGCCTCGATCACTTCCAGGCCCTTGTTCATCAACGTCGCCGAATCGACCGAGATCTTCGGGCCCATCGACCATTTCGGGTGGGCCACGGCCTGGGCCGGGGTGACTTGGGCCAGCGCGGCCCGGCTGCGGCCGCGGAACGGGCCACCGGAGGCGGTCAGCAGGATGCGGCGCACACCGGCACCGTCAATGCTGGCGTCGCGCGAGCGCAGGCACTGGAAGATCGCGCTGTGTTCGCTGTCGATCGGGATGATTTCGGCGCCGGCACGTTCGGCAGTGCGGGTCAGCAGCTCACCGGCCAGCACCAGCGATTCCTTGTTGGCCAGCAGGATGCGCTTGCCCGCGGCGGCCGCGGCCAGGGTGGAAGACAGCCCGGCCGCACCGACGATGGCGGCGACCACGGTGTCGCAGGCATCACTGGCGGCCAGCTGGTCCAGCGCGGCATGGCCGGCATGCGCCTCGGTGGCGAGTCCGGCATCGCGCAGGCCGTCGCGCAGCTCGGCGAACAGTGATGCGTCGGCGATCACCGCGTGCGCGGGCTTGTGCTGGCGGCACAGCGCCAGCAGCGCCTGCACCTGGCGGCCGGCGGCCAGCACGGTGGCCTGATAGCGCTGCGGGTGGCGGGCGATCACGTCCAGCGTGGAGGCACCGATCGAGCCGGTGGCGCCGAACACGGCGACCCGGCGCAGGTCTGCGACAGCATTCATGGTCAGAACCCGAAGATTTCCTTGCCGAGTGCGAACACCGGCACCGCAGCCAGGACGCCGTCGACACGGTCGAGCACGCCGCCATGGCCCGGAATCAGGTGGCCCGAGTCCTTGGCGCCGGCGTGACGCTTGATCAGGCTTTCAAACAGATCACCCAGTACCGAGGCGAACACGGCCACCACCGAGGTGATCAGCAGGCCCGGCAGATGTGCGGTATCGATGCCGGCCAGCCAGCCCAGGCCGACGGCCACGGCGACACCGGCCAGCAGGCCGCCGAACAGGCCTTCCCATGTCTTGTTGGGGCTGATGCGCGGGGCCAGCTTGTGCTTGCCGAAGTGACGGCCGGCGAAATAGGCGCCCGAATCGGCCGCCCAGACCAGTGCCAGGGCAGCCAGCAGCCACAGGTGGCCCTGCTTGCCCGGCGGATCGCCGCCAGCATGGATCAGCACCAGCGCGGCCCAGGCCGGAACGATGGCCAGCGTTCCGGCCAGCATCTTCACGATGCGCGAGGGTGCCGACGGTTGCGCGCCGAAATTGAAGAAGCGAAGCCAGACCAGCGCCGCCAACCACCAGGCGACGCCGGCCAGGGTGGTTATCTGGAACAGCACCAGCGTGCTGCCATCGGCCCAGACCAGCAGCACCATCAGCAGCAGGTTCAGCACCAGCAGCACGGTGCGCGCGAGGGTGTCTTCGATGCCGGCCAGCTTCAGCCACTCCCACAGGCCGATCAGCAGCACCGCAGCCGCCGCCGCTGCCAACCATTGGGTCGGCAGCAGCAGGATCGCGGCAATGGCGACCGGCGCCATGATCAGCGCGGCAAGGACTCGGGTCTTGGTCATGGGCTGGAAGTCTCGGTGGCCAGTGCGGCGATCTGGGCGCTGGTCAGGCCGAAACGACGCTCACGGCTGCCATAGGCGTCCAGCGCCTGCTGCAGCAGAGCGGGATCGAAGTCCGGCCACAGCGCCTCGGTGAACCACAGCTCGGTGTACGCCAGCTGCCACAGCAGGAAGTTGCTGATGCGGGTGTCGCCACCGGTGCGGATGAACAGGTCCGGTGGCGGCAGGTCGGCCAGGGCGACCTGGCTGCCCAGCAGCGATTCGTCGATCTGTTCGGGCAGCAGGCGGCCGGCGGCGACCTCGGCGGCCAGTGCGCGCGCGGCACGGGTGATGTCCTGGCGGCCACCGTAGCTGGCGGCGATCGACAGGGTCAGGGTGGTGTTGTCCGCGGTGCGCTGCTCGGCCAGCTGCATGCGGCTGACCAGCCCGGCGCCGAAGCGTTCGCGCTCGCCGATGAAGCGCACGCGCACGCCACGCCGATGCAACTCGTCCACTTCGCGGTCGAGCGCACCGAGGAACAGCTTCATCAACGCATCGACTTCTTCCTGCGGCCGGCCCCAGTTTTCGCTGGAGAACGCGAACAGGGTCAGCGCCGGAATACCCAGCTCAAGGCAGCGCTCGATGGTACGGTTGACCGCACGCGCGCCGGCCCGGTGGCCGATCACGCGCGGACGACGGCGCTGCTGTGCCCAGCGCCCATTGCCATCCATGATGATGGCAATGTGGCGGGGCAGGGCGGCCGGCAATGGAGGTGGGACTGAAGGCATCGACTTCAGACCGACAGCAGTTCTTTTTCCTTGTCGGCAACGACCTTGTCGACGTCCTTGATGTGGGTGTCGGTCAACTTCTGGATGTCGTCTTCACCGCGCTTCTTCTCGTCTTCGCTGATCGCCTTGTCCTTGACCAGCTTGGCGATTTCCTTGTTCGCGTCCTGACGGATGTTGCGGATCGCGATCTTGGCGCCTTCCCCTTCCTTCTGCACCTGCTTGACCAGCTCCTTGCGGCGCTCTTCGGTCGGCGGCGGCATGTTGATGCGGATCGCGGTGCCCAGCGTGTTCGGGGTGAACTCGGCGTTGTAGAGACCCTTTTCGATCTCCTTGATCATGCTCTTGTCGAACGGCGTGACGAGCAGCGAGTGGGCGTCGGCGTTGGAGATCGATGCGACCTGGTTCAGCGGGGTGCTGGCGTTGCCATAGGCGCTGACCGTGACGCGGTCCAGCAGGGCCGGGGTGGCGCGGCCGGTGCGGATCGAGGTGAGGGTGTGCTTCAGAGCGTCGATGCTCTTGGCCATGCGCGTCTGCGCGTTGTTCTTGATGTCGTTGAGCATCGCCCGGTCCTGGGTGTAACTGGAATCGGGCGATTATAGGCGAATACGGGACGCTGCCGGGCCTGAATCGGCCCGGAGCTCGCCTGGCACTCAGGCTCAGGCCGGGTCGCGGCCCTGGACCAGGGTGCCGATGTTCTCGCCGCTGAGGATCTTCAGCAGCTCGCCCGGCTGGCCCATGTCGAACACGCGCATCGGCAGGTCGCTGTCGCGGGCCAGTGCGAAGGCGGCGGTATCCATCACTTCCAGGCCACGGCGGATCACTTCGTCGTAGCTCAGGCTGTCGAAGCGGACCGCGTCGCTATGCTTGTTCGGGTCCTTGTCGTACACGCCGTCAACCTTGGTCGCCTTCAGCAGCAGGTCGGCGCCGATCTCGATCGCGCGCAGGGCGGCACCGGAGTCGGTGGTGAAGAACGGGCTGCCGACGCCGGCGGCGAAGATCACCAGGCGGCCCTTTTCCAGGTGGCGGATGGCGCGGCGCCGGATGTAGTCCTCGCACACGTCGTTGATCTTGATCGCGCTCATCACCCGGGCCTTGGCGCCCAGCTTTTCCAAGGCGTCCTGCATGGCCAGAGCGTTGATGACCGTGGCCAGCATGCCCATCTGGTCGCCGGTGACCCGGTCCATGCCGCCAGCGGCCAGGCCGGCGCCGCGGAAGATGTTGCCGCCGCCGATCACCAGCGCAACTTCGGCGCCTGCCTGCTGGGCTTCGATGACCTCACGGGCCAGGCGGTTGATGATCTTCGGGTCGATGCCGTAGTCCTCATCTCCCATCAGCGCCTCCCCGGATAGTTTCAGAAGGATGCGGCGATAGGCGAGCTTGGACATAGGGACCTCGGGTGCGTGGAAATCGCGGGCGATTCTACGCGCATGCGGCGTCGGGCCAAAGTGTTTTGTGCACTGCGGCGCAAAATCCTGCCATCCGCCCCGGTCAAGCGGGGCGTCCCGTTCAGCCCAGCTCGGCGCCGGCGGTGGCTGAAAGCTTGTCGTGGCCGAGGGCGCCTGGGGAGCGGGCGATCACCCGGTTGCGGCCCAGGTTCTTCGATCGGTACAGCACATCGTCGGCGGCACGCAGCAGGTCCTGCACGTCGGCAAAGCGCTCGTAGCCGCCCTGGGTGGCCACGCCGGCGGAGAAGGTGACGAACAACGGACCTCCCTCCAGCTCGGCCATCGGCGTGGCGACGATGTTGGCCAGTACCCGGCGGATCACGTCCAGGGCCACGCTTTCGCTGGTATTGGGCAGCAGCGCGACGAATTCCTCGCCGCCGAAGCGGGCCACGGTGTCGCTGTTGCGCAGCTGGCCCTGCAGCTTGCCGGCAAAGGCGCGCAGCACCTCGTCGCCGGTCAGGTGGCCGTGGGCATCGTTGATCTTCTTGAAGTCGTCCAGGTCGATGAAGGCCACCGACAGCGGCCAGCCCTGGCGCCCGGCGCGCAGGAACTCCTGCTCCAGCACCGCCTCCAGCTGGCGGCGGTTGAGCACGCCGGTCAGGGCGTCGCGGTGGGCCTGGTCGGCCAGGCGCTTGGCCCGCGCCTCGAATTCGTCGGCGCGGCGGCGCGCCTGGTCGGCATCCTGCAGCTCGCGCAGGTTGCGCAGGGTGGCCAGTTCCTGCGCGTGGTCGATCAGCTCACGGACCCGCGAGGGCGAGTTCAGCCCGGCCTCGAACAGGCTGGCGATGTCCGGCAGGGCCTCGCTGATGCGGGTCAGCACCTGGTCGAAACGGGCGCTGTCGAGTTCCAGCCGGTCATGTACCTGGTGCAGGGCGCGCTCGCGGGCGGCATCGGCATCTTCGTCCAGCCAGATGTCGGCGACAGCGCCGGACAGCTGCACGCAGGCCTGGAACGGCGAATCGGCAGCGTCGTCGTCCTCGCTGTGGCTGATGCTCTCCACCAGATAGCGCGGCAGGCCCCATTGCTCGGCCACCCAGGCGCCGACATCGGCGTGGCTGCAGCCGAGCGCGTCGCGCTCGCGGGCAACCAGGTCCGTGTTGTCACGGGCTTCGCGCAGCAGCGGCAGGTAGCGCTCCGATTCGGCCTGGGCCAGGCACAGCACGCCCAGGTCCTGCAGCAGCCCGGCCAGCATCAGTTCCTCCAGGCGGCGCAGGCCACGGGCCTGGCCCAGCTGGCTGGCGGCCAGTGCGCTGAGAATGCTGCGCTTCCACGCGCGCTGGCGCAGGTCGTGGTCGGCACCGGCGCCGCCGGTCAGGCCCTGGGTGACGGTGAAGCCCAGGGCAAGGCTGATCGTGGCATTCAGGCCGAGCATGGTCAGTGCCTGGCCGAGGTTCTCGATGCGGCGACGACTGGCGTACAGCGGCGAATTGGCGATGCGCAGCATGCGAGCGCTCAGCGCCATGTCGATGGCGATGATGTCGGCGGCGGTGGCGATGTCCGCTTCCGGGTCCTGTGCCAGTTCGATGATGCGCAGGGCAATACCGGGTGGCGAAGGCAGGTTGCGGCAGAGCACCAGGGCAGCTGTCAGCTCGGGAGGCATGTCGGGTCGTTCAATTCCATTGGGACAAGAATACCTAGGAATGCATCACAGTCCGCGATTTTCGTTCCTGCTATGTGACTGTGGATTCCCTGCGCCGAGTATCGGCTTGATTCGCGCGCAACGCAAAGGTGCCGGTGTGCGCGGCGTCGGTGTGCGCAACAACAGTTGGAGCATGAGCCTCCCATTGTCCCGGGCATAAAAAAAGAGCCGCGGTTTCCCGCGGCTCCCTCTGGTCGCTTCGCAGCCGGAAGGCTGGAATCAGACCTGCATCGCCTTGGCAACTTCCGCGGCGTAGTCTTCCACGACCTTCTCGATGCCTTCGCCGACGATCAGCAGCTTGAAGCCAGCCACGTCGGCGCCAGCGGCCTTGACCACCTGCTCGACGGTGGTGTCGCCCAGCACGTAGGTCTGGCCGTACAGGGTCACGTCGCTGACGATCTTGTTGATCTTGCCGCTGATGATCTTTTCCAGGATCTCGGCCGGCTTGGCCTTGTCCTTTTCGGACATCTTGGCCAGCTCGATTTCCTTTTCCTTTTCGACGAAGTCGGCCGGAACGTCCGACGCCTTGTTGTGCGGCGGCTTCAGGGCAGCCACGTGCATCGCCAGGCCACGGGCCAGCTCGACGTCGCCGCCGATCAGGTCGACCAGTACGCCAACCTTGCCGTTGGTGTGGACGTAGGCACCGATGTTGCCGGTGGTGTCGACCTTGACCATGCGGCGGATCTGGATGTTCTCACCCAGGGTCTGCACGGCGGTGGCGCGGGCTTCTTCAACGGTGCGGCCATCGGCCAGCTTGGCAGCCTTCACGGCTTCGACGTCGGTGGCGCCCGATGCCAGGGCGGCAGCGGCGACGGCATTGACGAAGGACTTGAAGTTGTCATCGTTGGCGACGAAGTCGGTTTCCGAGTTGACTTCGACCAGCACGGCCTTGCCGCCATCCTGGGCCAGGCCCAGGCGGCCTTCGGCGGCCACGCGGTCAGCCTTCTTGTCGGCCTTGGCGGCGCCGGACTTGCGCATGGCTTCAGCAGCAGCGTCGATGTCGCCGTTGGCTTCGGTGAGAGCCTTCTTGCATTCCATCATGCCGGCGCCGGTGCGCTCGCGCAGTTCCTTGACCAGGGAAGCAGTGATTTCCACGGGATTACCTCACGAAAGAAAGGGGTTGGGCCGGCATGGTGGCCGGCCCGTGTGACACGGTCCTGTCACGCGCCAAAGGCTGCGTGCAGGGAGGGTGGATGCCGGGCGTCCACCCCGGGGCCTGGATCAGGCCTGGGCGTCGTCGCCCTTCTTGGCAGCCTTCTTGGCCGGAGCGCGGCGGGCCGGCTTCTCTTCGCCTTCAGCAGCGGCTTCAGCGAACTCTTCCTCACGCACCGAAGCAGCGTGCGGAGCAGCAGCCTTGCCTTCCAGCACGGCGTCGGCAGCGGCGCGGGCGTACAGCTGCACAGCGCGGATGGCGTCGTCGTTGCCCGGGATGGCGTAGTCCACCAGTTCCGGGTTGTAGTTGGTGTCGACCACGGCGATGACCGGGATGCCCAGCTTCTTGGCTTCCTTGATCGCGATGTCTTCGTGGCCGATGTCGATCACGAAGATGGCGTCCGGCAGACGGTTCATGTCCTTGATGCCGCCCAGCGAGGCTTCCAGCTTGTCGCGCTCGCGACGCAGGCCCAGCACTTCGTGCTTGACCAGCTTCTCGAAGGTGCCGTCGGTTTCACCGGCTTCCAGTTCCTTCAGGCGGGCAACCGACTGCTTGACGGTACGGAAGTTGGTCAGGGTGCCGCCCAGCCAACGCTGGTTCATGAACGGCATGCCGCAACGCTCGGCTTCTTCCTTGATGGTTTCGCGGGCGCTGCGCTTGGTGCCCAGGAACAGGACGGTGCCGCGCTTCTGGGCAACCGACGAGATGAAGTTCATCGCGTCGTTGAACAGCGGGACGGTCTTTTCCAGGTTGATGATGTGGATCTTGCCGCGGGCGCCGAAGATGTACGGAGCCATCTTCGGGTTCCAGTAGCGGGTCTGGTGGCCGAAGTGGACGCCGGCTTCCAGCATCTGACGCATGGTGACCTGGGGCATTGCAATACTCCTGATATGGAACCAGCGATTCCGCCCGCGGGGATAGGTATGCGGGACGCGTGGAAGCGCGATCGGTTCCGGGGTTGGGCTTCCCTGTTGCCTCCGTGGCCGAACTCCTTGCGGAGCACCCCGGCACGGATGGGGGCAGCAGGTGTGGATTCACCGGTGACGTCCGGTGTGGACGGTCTCCCGCGCACGCAGGCGGCAGGAATCCGGTCGATTATAGCCCGCTCGGTGCGCTCGCTGCAATTGCCGGGTCCGGCACGGTCAGATCGATCACGCGGCCGTCCTGCAGCCGGGCCTGGAAATGGCCACGGGCATAGCCGTTGGCATGGGCGGGGAGGGCCCAGCGACGCTCCCGGCCCGCCAGCAGGTAGCCGGCCAGTCCCGGCAGCAGCAGGGTGCGGCGGCCATCGTCGGCGACGAACGCAAGATCGTGCAGGCGGGCGTGTACGGTACCTGCGTTGCTCAATCGCAGAAAGGGATGTGACGTACCGGGTTCGATCCCGGCATGCAGCTCCGGCCACGCCAAGGGCATGGCGTGTCCCCTGAACAAGGGCAGCGAGTACCGTGGCAGGTCCGGTTCAGTGGGAGCCAGAAGCACCCGGTAGGCCTGCTCGACGGCAATGGGTGACCTGTCCCGGGGCAGCAGCCAGATGCGTTGGCGGGTGCCGGGCGGGAGGTCGAGCCGGGCAGGGCTGGCCAGGATCTGGTCGCTGGGCCGCAGCTTTTCCGCGTCGGCCTGCTGTTCCCAGCTCAGGATCCGAACCTCGCCCTGCCAGCGGCCGGGACCGGGGTTGTACAGCCACAGCTCGCTGTGTCCCCCTTCGGCTGGCAGCTGCAGGGTGGTCGGCACCAGGTCCAGCGCCGACGCGGGCAGCGCCAGCAGCAGTACCAGCAGGCTGAGCAGGGTACGCATCAGTAGATGACGGTCACGGCGGGCGCCGCGTCGTCGCTGTCGGCCGGCGGCGCGAGATCGCGGATCTGTTGCGGAAGCTCGGGCGCGTCGCTGCGCTTGTGCGGTGCCGCGCATCGGGTGTTGCCGGCATCACCGCTGCAGCCCTCGACCACGGTCAGCCGGATCTGCAGGGGTGTACTGCCGGGATCGGCCCACGCGGGCGTACTGGCGACCAGCATCGCCCCGATCAGAAGTGCGCGAACCACCTGCCATCCACCGTGCTGTAGGACCCGTTGCGCGGTATCGGCAGGATGCGCCGGAACTGTAGAGCCTAGCCCATGCTCGGCTTGCCGGATGCCAGAAAATGAAGCCGAGCATGGGCTCGGCTCCACAGGGGACTCAATAGGTGATCGTCACCTGCACCAGATCGTTGTAGGTACCGGCCGCGGGCTGGCCGGTGACCGGCGGCACCCGGCCATAGATGGTCAGCTGCTGCGCGCTGCCACTTCCGGTGCCACCAACGGTATCGACGTTGAGGGTATTGCCCCAGCGCAGGCTGCGCGCGGCATCGCGGTACAGCTCATAGGGGAGGTAGTAGGTGCCGCTGCCAATGGTGGTGGCCATGCGCCGGGTGGTGGAGGCGGCGGGGTTGTTCTGGCCGTTGTTGAGGCTGATCTGGTAGGCAGTGTTCTTCAGGCAGGTCAGCGTGAGCGTGGCGGTCCGGTCGATGTTGGCGGGAATGCTGCCGGTGACGTTGCCGAAGTCCATGCTGGTGGTGACGTAGCTGCCGCATTGCGGCAGCACGTTGGCAGTGGCGGTGAAGCTGAAAGCCCCACTGGCGCTGTTGGTGCCGGTCGCGCCGCCGTTGCAGGTGGCCGGTACGGTGGCGGTGCCGAGCAGGACTTCGTTCCAGGCCCAGGTAAGTACCACGTTGGCGCCGCTGAAGGTGCTGCTGTAGGCACCCGAAGCGAGGATCTGGTTGGCAGGGATCTGCGCGAACAATTGCACGGACTGCGCACCGCTGCCGCCGGTCAGCAGCGGCACGCTGTAGCTCATGGTCAGTTCCTGCGCGGGTGGCGTGCCGCGCGGCACCAGGCCGGTGGCCTGGCTGTAGCTGGCGGTGTTGTACAACTGGAAGTTCATGGTGTCGCTGGTGGAGGTGGACATCGTGCGGAAGGTGGAGCTGCTGCCGCCGCCACTGCCGGCGCCGATACCCACGCAGACGCGGACGCCGGTGGTGGCCAGCAGGCTCAGTGCGGCGGTGGTGCAGGTCACCGTGATGTTCAGCGTTGCCGCTGTAGGGCCGGGAGCGTTGCTGTTGATGTTGCCGAATGGCAGGGTCGGGTTCGCGATTGCCGTGCAGACCGCTGTCGCCCGGGCCGGCAGTGCCGCGAGCAGGCCGGCGACCAGCAGCACGCCGAGCAGCAGCACCCTCACGGCGCGACCTCCGGAATGCACTGCAGCGGTGCCGGCTTCGGCCGGGCGCCAGACGCCACCACCTTGGGCTGGTCGGGTACCTTCACCCGGCACTGGCCGCGGCTGGTGGTGATGTACAGCACGCTGCCGGCAGCGATGTCTTCCAGGTACAGCAGGCCGTCATAGCCCACCGTGGCCTGGCGTCCATCGGGCAGCTGCACTTCGCTGCCCACTTCCAGTGGCTGCCCGTCCATGCTCTGAAGCGTCAGGCTCAGAGAGGGACGCGAGCGCAACTGGAACGTCACGTGGGTACCGGCGCGCTGGCGCGGCGTCACCCAGTCCTCGATGCGGTCGGCACGTATGTCCTCGGGCAGGTCCAGGGTGTCGATCGAGACCCGGTTGCGCTGCCAGGACAGCAGCGGGCTGACCAGCAACAGGCCACGATCATCGGTGACGCCGATCAGGCGGTTCTCCAGACGCACCGGCACGCCGCCGACGCCGTTGGTGCTGATTACCGCGAACGCGTCCGAGACCTCGCGGGTGGCGAACGCGTGCCCGCTCATCCAGACCAGGCTGCCACTGGCGCTGCCGTAGGCATAGTTGAGCCCGCCCTGGCGCGAGGCGCCGAACGAGTAGCGGCCGATGTCATTGAGGATGCCGACTTCGGCCAGGCCGCCGTTGCCGTCCTCGCCGTGGCGCACCTGCGCGCGCCAGCCGATGCCGCCTGCACTGCCATCGCCGGGCACCGGCTGGGTGACGTCGGCCACCCAGGTCTGGCTGTCGCCGTTGCGCTGGCTGGACAGGCTGGCCTGGCGGTTGTTGCCCAGGCTGGCGGTCACTGACAGATAGATGCTGCGGTCATCACTCTGGTCCAGGTTCTGGTTCACCGACAGGTAGGCCGACCAGCGCTGGCTCCAGGTGCGCGACCAGAACAGGCTGGCATAGCGGTTGTCTTCGCCATCGGGGTAGCGCAGGCGCAGGTAGCTGGCGCTGAGCGTGCCCAGCCGCAGCAGATCCAGCCCGACCGTGGCCTGTTCGCTGATGCTCGGCGGCAGGTTGCCCTGCAGCGCGCCGAGGTCACGGTAGTCGCCGTGGCTGCGCACGCTGCGCAGGTTGACGTTGAGACGGCGGTTGTTCCAGCTGTAACCCAGTGCCCACTGCCCGCCCTGCAGGCCGTGATGGTTGCTGTGCGCGTAGGCCGCATTGAACACGCCGGCGCCGCCCAGCAGCCACCAGCCGCCGATGCCGGCCTGGGCCAGGCCACCTCCGCCCTCGGCATGCGCTTCACCGGTGAAGGTATCGCTGATGCCGCCGCGCCAGCTGGCACTGGCCACGGTGCGATCGTCGTAGGCGAAGGAGCGCTGGCCGAAGTCCTGGCGCAGGTGGCCGACGCCGACCGACCAGTCGGACAGTCCCTTGGCCAGCAGTTGCTGGGTGCCATAGAAACTGAAATCCAGTGTCTGCATGCGGCCGAATGCGTCGGTGACCACGACCTGTGCGTTGCCGGTGCCGCTGATGCCTGGCTGCGCGGCCAGCTGGAACGGACCGACCGGGACCTGGCCGCTGTACTGGCGCAGGCCGTCGACATACAGCTCGACGGTGGAGGGCACCACGGCCTGGCCGAGGAAGCTGGGCGTGGGAGTGAGCACGCGATACGGCTGCAGGCCGTAGTTGCGGCCGATCTGCAGGCCGCCCAGGCGCACCGGGCGGGTCCAGTCGACGAAGCCGCTGTAGAAATCGCCGACCTCCAGCGTCATCGCCTTGTCGGGGAAATCCAGGCTCCAGCGCGTATCCAGGCGCACGCTCTCACCGCGCCAGCGACGATCGCCGGGCTGCTGGTAGCGTCGGCTGACCGCGGTGTTTTCGAAGGTGCCGTTGCCGACGCCGAACAGGCGCAGTTCCGAGCTCAGGCTGAGGTTGCCGAGCGTATCCACCCGGCTGCCATACACGTCATAGTTGAGCAGCAGTCCGGGTGAGGCACTGCCTGCAGGGGCGCGCGTCTGCGGGCGGCTGAGCACGGTAGTCGGCAGGGTCAGCTGGTCCAGCGGCACGTCCAGCGCCAGGGTCTGCAGGCGTGCGTCATAGCGCACCACCGCGCCGCTGATCTGGTCCAGGTACACCGGTGCATCGCCGTTGGCGTTGAAGCCGAGCTGGCGCAGCACGTCGGGGCTGGCCTGCAGGCGGCCACGGTTCTCGATGAAAGGCATCAGGCCGCGTGGGGTGCTGTTGAGCGCCACGTCCAGGTACAGCGTCTGGTTGGCGGTCAATGGTGTGGGCGGTGGCAGGATCGCATCGGCGGAGATGCCTGATACATCGGCGGCGGTGGCCGCTGCACCGGACACATCGGCGGCTTGGATCGCCGCAGGAGCCAGGGCAGCAAGCAGCGCACCCATCAACGCCTCAGCGAGCCGATGGAGGCGACAGCGGCGTCTGTTCCGACTCGCCATTGAGCTTGGCCGTGATCTGGTCGTTGTCGCGGTCGATCGCCGTGCGCTCGATCGGCCAGCGCATCACCTGCCCGGGCAGCACGTATCCCAGCAGTCCGGGATGCACGATGCGCGGGCGCGTGGCACTACCCAGCGCGAGATCGGCGATCTGCGCATAGCTGTTGCCCGCGTTGGCCACCTCGACGCCGTTGCGGCCATCGGGCAACTGCACCAGGCGGGCCTGCAGCTGCGGCGCAAGCTTGCCGGCGGCGGGCTGCACGAACACCGGTATCGAATAGCGCAGCACGAACTGCATCCCTTCGGCACGGGTGGCCAGATCGGGCACCTCGTCGACGATCAATCGGTAATGCTGCTGTGCAGGCGGTGGCGTCCTGTCCGGACGCATCACCCGGACCAGCTGCTGCTGTCCGGCAGCCAGTTCCTGCATCGGCGGGGTGACCACCAGCCCATCGGTGGGCAACAGTTGTTCCTGCCCGTCCTGCTGCACCCAGCGGAACACCCGCACCTGCAGCTTCACCGGCGAGGTGCCGCTGTTGGTCAGCCAAAGCTCGCCGGCGCGCTGGCGCGCTTCCAGCTGCAGGCTGGTCGGGGCGACCTGCAGGCTGGTGGCTTCGACCGGGGCGGCGAGTACCAGGCTCAGGACGAGCAGCGCCACGCCGGTGGCGCGCCACGGGCGGGGTCGGGCCATGCGGGCGTGCTCCATCAATAGGTGATCGTGGCGGTAACCGTATCCAGGTAGTTGCCGGTCGCCGGGTTGTTCGTACTGAGGTTCAGGATCTGGCCGTAGACGATGTAGGGCACGGCCAGCCCGGTGCCGATGCCAGCCTGGGTGTTGGTGCCGGAGGTGGCACCCCAGACCAGGGTGTGTGCGGCGTCCTGGTAGAGCTGGTAGCCGACGTAGTTGTTGGCGGTCACCGCGGCGTTGGTGTTCTTCATCCGGCGGGTGGTGACGTCATTGGCGGTGCTGGCGTTGGCACCTGCATTCAGTGAAATCGTGTACGGGGTCAGTGCCGAGCACTGGGCGGTGACCGTGCCCTGGCCCAGGGTGGGGGTCGCCGTGGTCGAGGCGGCGGTGCCGAAGTCGACGTTGGTGGCCGCCGCGGCGGTGATGGTGCAGGCCTTGGTGACCACCAGGGTGACATTGAAGGTGGTGGTGTCTGCGGCCAGGGCCGGGCTGGACAGCAGAACCCCGGTCAAAGCCCAGGCAAGCGGGGAACGAAGCGCGGATCGCATGGACAACCTCCCTGACCCGAAGGTCCGTTGAACAAGGCGAAGGCGGCACGTTCGGCACCGCTTCGGCGACGGTGACCCCAGCTTAGGTGGCGTAAGTGTCTGTATTCCGTGATAAATGAGGAGGCGAAAGGGTGGTGGGGGTCACGCTTTCACTTTCCTTGCCGGAACCGTGCATGGCCCGGATCGCCAGTTGGGTGGCGTTCGTTCAGATTGTGGCCGGATCGGCGATAATGGCGGCCATGAGCGTGAATCTGAAAACCCCGCAGGAAATCGAGATGATGCGAATCGCTGGCCGCCTGGCCAGCGAAGTGCTCGACATCGTCACCCCCCACGTCAAGCCCGGTGTCACCACCGAGGAACTGGACCGCATCTGCCACGACCACATCGTGAACGTGCAGGGCGCCATTCCGGCCAACGTCGGCTACCGCGGCTTCCCGAAGACCGTGTGCACCTCGGTCAACAACGTCATCTGCCATGGCATCCCCAGCGAAGGGAAGGTGCTCAAGGATGGCGACATCATCAACATCGACGTCACCGTCATCAAGGATGGCTGGCACGGCGACACCAGCCGCATGTACTTCGTCGGCACGCCGTCGGTGATGGCCCGCCGCCTGGTGGAAACCACCTACGAAGCCATGTGGCGCGGCATCCGCGCGGTACGCCCGGGCGCCACGCTGGGCGACATCGGCCATGCCATCCAGAGCTATGCCGAAGGCGAGCGTTTCAGCGTGGTGCGCGAGTACTGCGGCCACGGCATCGGCAAGGTCTACCACGATGAGCCGCAGGTGGTGCATTACGGCCGCCCGGGCCAGGGCCTGGTGCTGCAGCCGGGCATGACCTTCACCATCGAGCCGATGATCAACGAGGGCACCCGCTACAACAAGGTGCTGCCGGATGGCTGGACCGTGGTGACCAAGGACCGCAAGCTGTCGGCACAGTGGGAGCACATGATCGCGGTCACCGAGACCGGCGTGGACGTGCTGACCCTGTCGCCGGGCGAGTCGCAGGTCTCCTGAGGATGCTGCCGGCGAGTTCGCTGCTGGACACGCCGGCCGCGTCGCTCAACGACCCGGACTGGGCTGCTGCCGCGCGCCAGGCGCTGCAGCAGGCTGACGCGCGCCTGTACCGCCGCTTCGACCAGGGCGACAACATCGAGCGCCTGCTGGCGCTGCGCGCGCGCGCCGCCGACCATCTGATCCGCCTGGCGTGGCAGCGTTGCCTGGCCGCCGATAGCGGGCTGTCGTTGTTCGCGGTGGGTGGCTATGGCCGCGGTGAACTGTTCCCGCGATCGGACATCGACCTGCTGGTGTTCGGTGATCCGCCGGCACAGTTGGCGCATGAATCCGCACTGGCACGCCTGTTCGCACTGCTGTGGGACTGCGGGCTCGCAGTCAGCCATGCGGTGCGTTCGGCGCCGCAGTGCCGTGAGGCGGCGGCGGACCAGACCGTGCTGACTGCACTGATCGAGGCGCGCCCGATCCTGGCCGATGATGCGGCACGCCGCGCGCTGCGCGAGGCCATCGACGATCGGGAACTGTGGCCGGCACGCGCGTTTTTCCTGACCAAGCTGGAAGAGCTGCGCAACCGCCACCAGCGTTTTGGCGACACCGCCGACAACCTGGAGCCGGACCTGAAGGATGGCCCCGGTGGCCTGCGCGATCTCAACACGCTGGGCTGGATGGCACTGCGTGCCTTCGGCGTGCGTGACCTGGAGGCGCTGGTCGGGCTCGGCCATCTGGGCGCCGACGAAGCGGCAGCACTGAAGCGCGAACGTGCGGTGCTGGCGCGGCTGCGTTTCGGCCTGCACCTGGTGGCGCGACGCCCCGAAGAGCGGTTGCGCTTCGATTACCAGAAGACCCTGGCTGCACGCCTGGGCTTTGAAGACGATGCCGAGAATCTCGGTGTCGAGAAGATGATGCAGGGCTTCTACCGCGCCGCGCTGGTGGTGCGCCGGATCAGCGACCGCCTGCTGCAGCGCTTCGAGGAGCAGTTCGACGGCGAGGCGCAGCCGGAGCCGTTGACCGTGGGCTTTTCCCTGCGCCGTGGCTACCTGGCGGCCAACGAAGCCGACTGGCCGCGCGGCGATATCGGCCAGGTGTTCGCACTGTTTGCCAGCTGGGCCAACAATCCGCAGGTGCGCGGCCTGCATTCGCTGACCGCGCGGGCGCTGGCTGAAGCGCTGCCGCTGTTGCCGGCCTACGACCAGGCCGACGCCGATGCGCGCGAGCAGTTCCTGGCGTTGCTGCGCGGCCAGCGCCCGGTCGATACGCTCTCGCGCATGGCACGGCTGGGCGTGCTTGGCCAGTGGATTCCCGCCTTCGCCCAGGTCAGTGGGCGCATGCAGTTCGACCTGTTCCATGTCTACACCGTCGACCAGCACACGCTGATGGTCCTGCGCAACATCGGCCTGTTCGCCAGCAGCCGTGCCGACGAGCGCTTCTCGATCGCGCATGAAGTGTGGCCACGCCTGCGCAAGCCGGAGCTGCTGCTGCTGGCCGGCCTGTTCCATGACATCGCCAAGGGCCGTGGCGGCGACCATTCGGAGCTGGGCGCGGTCGATGCGCGCGCGTTCTGCCAGGCGCATGCGCTGAGCACGTCCGACACCGAACTGGTGGCGTGGCTGGTCGAACAGCACCTGCGCATGTCGGTGACCGCGCAGAAGCAGGACATCGCCGACCCGGAGGTGATCCATCGCTTCGCCACCCTGGTCGGCAGCCGCGACCGCCTGGACTACCTGTACCTGCTGACCTGCGCCGACATCGCCGGCACCAGCCCGAAGCTGTGGAATGCCTGGAAGGACCGCCTGCTGGCCGACCTGTACTTCGCCACCCGGCGCGCGCTGCGCGAGGGGCTGGAACACCCGGTGCCGGCAGCCGAGCGCGTGGCCGAGGCGCGTGACAGCGTGCGCGCGCTGGTGCGCGAGCGGGGTTACGACGATGCCACCATCGACCGCCAGTTCGCGGTGATGCCGGATGAGGGCTTCATCCGCCTGCGCCCGGAGCAGCTGGCCTGGCAGGCCGCCGCGCTGGTGCCGGTGAAGCAGGGCCAGGCGCTGGTGAAGGTACGCCGGATCAGCGTCGACGACCCCGCGCTGGAAGTATTCGTGCATTCGCCGGACCGCGACGGCCTGTTTGCCGCCATCGTGATGACGCTGGACCGCAAGGGCTACGGCATCCACCGCGCACGCGTGCTGGACGGCCCGGCCGATACCATCTTCGATACCTTCGAAGTGAACCCGGCCGATACCTTCGCCGATGGCAGCAGTGCCAATCTGGAAGCGGCGCTGCGCGACGCACTCAGTGGTGACCTGTCGCGCCTGCGGCCGTCACGCCGGGTGGTGCCACGGCAGCTGCGGCACTTCCGCTTTGCCCCGCGCATCGAATTCCGCGATGAGCCGGGTGCAACCCGTTTCGCCCTGGTCGCTCCCGACCGCCCCGGCCTGCTGGCCGATGTGGCGTTCGTGCTGCGCAACCAGGGCCTGCGCGTGCATGATGCGCGCATTGCCACGTTCGGCGAACGCGCCGAAGACACCTTCGTGATCAGTGACGAACACGACCTCCCCCTGACTGAACCTGCCCGGCAGCAGTTGCATGACGCGATGCTGGCCTGCCTGGACCCTGATCGAAACGCCGGAGACCCCGCCTGATGGCCACCAAGCCCGCCAAGAAGACCGCCGCGACCCCCAAGAGCGCAGCGGCCCGGAAACCTGCTGCCGCCGCACCGGCCGCGAAGAAGACCACTGCGCCGAAGAAGGCCGCTGCGGTGAAGGCCCCGGCGAAGAAAGCGGCTGCAGCGAAGAAGGCGCCGGCCAGGAGCGCCGAAGCCGTCCGCGCCGAAACCATCGCCCGCAAGTCGCTGCGCAAGCCGTCGGCACCGGGTGTGGAAGAGCTGAAGTTTGGTATCGAGAGTGCCTTCGAGCGCCGTGCCACCTTGACCCTGCACGAGCTGGAAGGCTCGACCAAGCCGCTGGTCAACCGCGTGATCGACGGCCTGGAGAGCGGTGAGTTCCGCGTCGCCGAGCCGGATGGCCAGGGTGGCTGGAAGGTCAACGAGTGGCTGAAGAAGGCCGTGCTGCTGTATTTCCGCGTCAACGACATGGCGGTGGTCGATGCGCGCCCGGCGCCGTTCTGGGACAAGGTCGAATCGCGCTTCGCCGGTTATGACGAAGCGAAGTTCCGCCGCGGCGGCGTGCGCGTGGTGCCGGGCGCGATCGCCCGCCGCGGTACCTACTTCGGCAAGGACGTGGTGCTGATGCCGAGCTTCACCAACATCGGCGCCTACGTCGGCGAAGGCACCATGGTCGACACCTGGGCCACCGTCGGTTCGTGCGCGCAGATCGGCCAGCACTGCCACCTGTCCGGTGGCGCCGGCATCGGCGGCGTGCTGGAGCCGCTGCAGGCCAGCCCGACCATCATCGAGGACCACTGCTTCATCGGTGCCCGTTCGGAGGTGGTGGAAGGCGTGGTGGTCGGTCACCACAGCGTGATCGGCATGGGCGTGTTCCTCAGCCAGAGCACCCGCATCTACAACCGTGCCACCGGCGAAATCACCTACGGCTACATCCCGCCGTACAGCGTGGTGGTGTCCGGCTCGCTGCCGAGCAAGGACGGTACCCATTCGCTGTACTGCGCGGTGATCGTCAAGCAGGTTGATGCCAAGACCCGCAGCAAGACCAGCGTCAACGACCTGCTGCGCGGCCTGGCCGACTGAAGGTGGCTGCGCCGGAGGATCTGGCGCAGTCCGCGATCTACCGGCATCCGTCCGACACCCTGTTCGGGCGGATGCTGCCGCGCCTGCTGCACGCCCCGCGCTGGACCCGGCTGCGCCGCGCACTGTCGCGGCGCTGGCCGATGCCGGCGATGGTCAGCGATGTGCGCGATGTGGTCTACGTGAGCTGGTGGGTCGATGTGCGCCACGCACCATCGCCACCGCCGGGCCATCATTACGTGGTCCATGCCGGACGTACGCCTTACACCATCCTCAGCTACCGTCACGGCCACTTCGGGCCGGCGTTGGCCGGACCGCTGCGCTCCCTGATGCCGTCTCCAAGGCAGAGCAACTGGCGCTGGTACCTGCGTCGTGACGACGCTCCGGACGGGACACCGGTGGTGCTGTTCGACCGCAACGTGATGGACCAGCTACCCTTCGTCGCCGGCGCGCGTGCCTTCAGCGATGCCATGCAGCCGCATCTTTCCACCCGCTTCGAACATGCGGTGCGCACTGATGGCCGTGGGAATACCCGGATCGAAGGCGGGCAGGGCAGTGCGCCGGAGCTGTACCTGCAGTGGCAGGCTGCTGCGGGCTGGGAGGACGCGGCATGGACGGCGGCTTTCGGTGGCCATCAGGCCCTCCTGCGTTTCCTCACCTGCCAGGACGAGGCCATCGCCCGTACCTGCGACTGTCGCTGGGCCAGCACCCGTATCGCGCTGCCGGTCGAGATCGACCGCCTGCAGCCGCTGCAGCTTGAAGGCGAGCTGCAGTGCCCGCGCCTGCAGGCGCTGGGTGTGAACCTGACCGAGGGGCTGGCCTTCCTGCTGCCACGGGTGCCGTTCCGGGTCGTGTCCGAGCGCCTGTTGTGAGATTCTGGCCCTCTGTTTTCCAGCATCACAGATGGCCATGAGCACCACTGTCTACGGTTTGAAGAACTGCGATACCTGCAAGAAGGCGACCAAGTGGCTGGACCGCTTCGGCGTGCCGTACACCTTCGTCGACTACCGCGACAACAAACCCAGTCCGGAAACCCTGCTGGCGTGGGCAGCGCAGCTGGGTGGCCTGGCGGCGATGGTGAACAAGTCGTCCACCACCTGGCGGCAGTTGCCGGACAACCGCAAGGCCGCCGATTCCGAGGTCGAATGGAAGCTGCTGCTGCGCGAGTACCCGCAGCTGATCAAGCGCCCGCTGGTGGTCACCGCCGACGGCACGGTCAGCCAGGGTTTCAGTGACAACGGCTTCAAGGCCCGCTTCGGCGTGGGTGACGCATGAGCGCGGTCCTCGACCTGACCTGCGAACTGATCGCACGACCCTCGGTGACGCCGGATGATGCTGGCTGCCAGGCACTGCTGGCGGCACGCCTGAAGCAGGCCGGGTTCCAGTGCGATCACCTGCGCCTGGGCGAGGTCGACAACCTGTGGGCGACCCACGGCCAGGGCGCGCCGGTACTGGTACTGCTGGGCCATACCGACGTGGTGCCGACGGGTCCGCGCGAGGCCTGGACCAGCGACCCGTTCACGTCGCAGATCCGCGATGGCGTGCTGTATGGCCGTGGCGCCGCCGACATGAAGGGCAGCGTGGCCGCGTTCGTGGTCGCCGCCGAGCAGTTCGTCGCCGCGCATCCCGATCACCCCGGTACGCTGGCGGTGCTGCTGACCAGCGACGAGGAGGGCGACGCCATCGATGGCGTGCGCCACGTCGCACGGTTGTTCGCCGAACGCGGCCAGCGCATCGACTGGTGCATCACCGGTGAGCCGTCATCGACCGCGATCCTGGGCGACCTGCTGCGCGTGGGGCGTCGTGGCAGCCTGTCGGCCAAGCTGCGCGTGCAGGGCGTGCAGGGCCACGTGGCGTATCCGGAAAAGGCACGCAACCCGATTCACCAGGCGGCTCCGGCCCTGGCCGAACTGAGTGCACGGCGCTGGGACGAAGGCTACGAGAGCTTTCCGCCGACCAGCCTGCAGATCTCCAACATCCACGCCGGCACCGGTGCCAACAACGTGATTCCCGGCGAGCTCGAAGTGGATTTCAACATCCGCTACAACCCGCACTGGGATGCGCCGAAGCTGGAGGCGGAGATCACCGCACTGCTGGACCGGCATGGCCTGCAGTACAGGCTGAAGTGGCACCGCAGCGGTGAGCCGTTCTACACCCCGGAAGGCACGCTGCGCGCCACCGCCCGTGCAGTGCTGGCCGAGCACATCGGCCGTGCCCCGGAAGAAAGCACCGGCGGCGGCACGTCCGATGCTCGCTTCATCGCGCCGCTGGGTGCGCAGTGCATCGAAGTGGGGCCGGTGAACGCCAGCATCCATCAGGTGGACGAGAACGTGCGCGTGGACGAACTGGAAGCACTGCCCGGGCTGTACCAGCGGCTGGTGGAACGGCTGCTGGTGTAAGGACGGTGAGGTGGGAATGGTGGGTGCCGACCGTTGGTCGGCACGCCCCCGCCGGGGCTGCATCCCTGTAGAGCCGAGCCATGCTCGGCTGATGTCTACCGGCAGAAGCAGCCGAGCATGGCTCGGCTCCACTATTCCGAAAAGAGGAAGAACGGCGGCTCGACCGCTTTCTTCCAGTAACTCGGCGCCGCCATGTAGAAGCGCTGCGCCTCGGCCTTGGCAAACCAGCGCGCCGCCGCCTCGGTGTCCTTCTCCACCCCCGGCGCGCTGCGGCCCAGCAGCAGCCCGGCGAAGTACTGGCCGAACACATTGCCCTTCTCGCCAGCGCGCTGGTACAGCTGCAGCGCACGCGCCGGATCGCGCGGCAGTCCCATGCCCCCCTCCAGCAGCGCGCCCAGGTCTACCTGCGCTTCGGCATCGCCACGCTCGGCACGGCGCTGGATCTGCGCAACCCGCGGATGCACGGTGTCATCCTGTGCGGCCACCGCATCCGGCAGTCGCGACGACGAACTCGGGTATCGCTTGTAGATCATTTCGCGCAGGTCCCAGCGCAGCGCCTGTTGCGCGTCGCCACGCTGACGATAGGCCTTGGCGAGTTCGTAGAACGCATAGGGATTGCCGTGGTAGGCCGCCGCCAGATAGGCGCGTTCGCCACGTCGCCAGGATGCGCGCAGCACCGGTGCCGGGTTGATGTGGGGGCTGTCGGCATGGCGCAGCGTGCCGGAGATCCAGATCCGGCCCAGTGCTTCTTCCGCCCTGGTGTTGTGGAAGGTCCAGGGGGCGACCGCTGCGGCACGCTCGTAGTAGGCGATGGCGCGCGGATCGTTGAAGCGCTCTAAGGTTTGCGCGGTATCGAAGGCACCCTCGAAGCTGCCGTCGGTGCCGCGTTGTTCCAATGCCTGCCGCTGGGATTGCGGCAGCGTAGAAGGCGGGGGCAGGGTCTGGCAGGCCGCCAGGCCCAGGCAGAGCAGGGCGGCCAGTGCCCCGATGCGTCCATTGCAGTGTTGCATTCCTGTTACACCGGTTCAGGGCGCGCCATTGTGCGCCTCAGGCGTGGTTGCCGACGCAACTGTTGCGCCGCGCCGGAAACCGGGGTAGGGTCGATGCCATGTCGATCCGCCTGGCCACCGCCGTCAATAACAACAACCGCAATAATCTGCGCGCGAATAATCGTGCGCGGCCGATGCGGGACTGCGCCCTGGGTAGATAGACAGCAACACACGCCCGGACACCAGAAAACCCGCATCAGCCGATGCGGGTTTTTTTGTGCCCGGGCGCCGCCCACCCGGGCCTGGATGGCCGGTCGAACACCTTCCCACCCGTGAAATTCCCCAACAGGAGCTCCCCCATGTGTTCGATCTTCGGAATCTTCGGCCTGCAGGCCGGTGACGATCTTCCGGCCCTGCGCCGCCATGCGCTGGAACTGTCGCAGCGCCAGCGCCACCGTGGCCCGGACTGGAGCGGCGTGTACCTCGACGAAGGCGCGCTGCTGGTCCACGAGCGGTTGGCCATCGTCGACCCGGCCGGTGGTTCGCAGCCGCTGCTGTCGGCCGATGGCCAGCTGGCGCTGGCGGTCAACGGCGAAATCTACAACCACCAGCAACTGAAGGCCGCACTGACTACCGCCTACGACTTCCAGACCGGTTCGGACTGTGAAGTGATCAACGCGCTGTACCGCCAGGGCGGATCGCCGGCGCAGTGGCTGGAGCAGCTCAACGGCATCTTCGCCTTCGCCCTGTGGGATCGTGCTGCCGGACGCGTGCTGGTGGCGCGGGATCCGGTTGGCGTGGTGCCGTTGTACTGGGGCCACGATGCCCAGGGGCGCCTGCGCGTGGCCTCGGAAATGAAGGCGCTGGTCGATACCTGTGCCGACGTCGCGCAGTTCCCGCCGGGCCACTATTTCGACAGTGCCCGTGGTGAGCTGGTGCGCTACTACCAGCAGCCGTGGCGCGACTATGCCGACGTGCAGGGCCGCCAGGCCGATCTGGCCGAACTGCGCCAGGCGTTCGAGCATGCGGTGGAACGCCAGCTGATGAGCGATGTGCCGTACGGCGTGTTGCTGTCCGGTGGCCTGGATTCGTCGCTGGTGGCGGCAGTTGCCGCACGCTACGCGCGTCGCCGCATCGAGGATGGTGGGCAGACCGAAGCCTGGTGGCCGCGGCTGCATTCGTTCGCGATCGGTTTGAAGGGCTCGCCTGATCTGGCCGCCGCCGCGATCGCCGCCGAGGCACTCGGCACCGTGCATCACGGCTTCGAGTACACGTTCGAGGAAGGCCTGGATGCACTGCCGGAAGTGATCCGCCACATCGAGACCTACGACGTCACCACCATCCGTGCATCGACGCCGATGTTCCTGCTGGCACGACGGATCAAGGCGATGGGGGTGAAGATGGTGCTGTCCGGCGAGGGCAGCGACGAGATCTTCGGTGGCTACCTGTATTTCCACAAGGCGCCGGATGCGCGTGAATTCCACGACGAGCTGGTACGCAAGCTCGACGCCCTGCACAACTACGACTGCCTGCGTGCCAACAAGTCGATGATGGCCTGGGGCGTGGAGCCGCGCGTGCCGTTCCTCGACCGTGAGTTCCTCGACGTGGCGATGCGCTTCGATGCCGCGCACAAGATGGTCGGTGCCGGGTTCGGTGGCCGTCGCATCGAGAAGGCGGTGCTGCGCGAGGCGTTCGATGGCTACCTGCCGGACAGCATCCTGTGGCGCCAGAAGGAGCAGTTCAGCGATGGCGTCGGCTACGGCTGGATCGACGGGCTGAAGGCGCATGCCGAAGCGCAGGTGAGCGACCGTGTGCTGGCGGCTGCCGACAAGCGCTTCCCGCACAACCCGCCGCAGACCAAGGAGGCGTACTACTACCGCCACCTGTTCGAGCAGTTCTTCCCGAGCCGCGCGGCCGCCGAGACCGTGCCGGGCGGCAAGTCGATTGCCTGTTCGTCGCCGGCGGCCATTGCCTGGGACGCCAGCTTTGCGGCGGCGGCCGACCCTTCCGGCCGCGCGATCGTCGGCGTGCACGAACAAGCCCTGGCGTAATGCTTCCGCCGGGCACGGCGCGGCGCTACCGAGCGATGGTAGCGCCGGGCCACGCCCGGCGAGCACAAGGAGGACTTAATCTCCTCCGTCCCCTTTTTGCGACGTATCATCGGCGCCCTGCACATTGGGGAATGTTCATGGACGTACCGCGCGGCAGCCAACGGCCGCCGATGAAGTGGGGATGGCGCTATCTGGCGTGGGCCGCGCTGCCCTTGCTTGCCGGTGTACTGCTGGCACGCTTCGCTGGCCCTGCTGCACCCGCTGCGGTTGCCCGCGCTACGGCTGTGGCCGAGGGCGGCTGGGCGCAGCATCTGGCCTCGCCGCTGGGCCTGTTCCTGCTGCAGTTGCTGGTGCTGTTGCTGGTGGCCAAGGGGGCGGGCGCACTGCTGAAGCGGCTGGGCCAGCCGGCGGTGATCGGCGAGATGGCGGCCGGCCTGATGATGGGCCCGCTGGTGCTCGGCAGCCTGTTGCCGCAGCTGCATGGTGCCCTGTTCCCGGTCAGTTCGCTGGGCCCGCTGGGCATGCTCAGCCAGCTGGGTGTGCTGATGTTCCTGCTGGTGGCCGGTGCCGAGCTGGACCTGGCGGCGCTGCGCGGGCGCCGGTGTTTCGCCTTCACGGTCAGTCATGCCGGCATCGCGGTGCCGTTCGTGCTCGGCGTCGCCCTCGCAATCTGGCTGTATCCGCAGCACGGCCCGCAGGGCGTGGGCTTCACTGCATTCGCACTTTTCGTTGGTATTTCGATGAGCATCACGGCCTTCCCCGTGCTGCTGCGCATCCTTGCCGACCGCGGTATCACGCAGACACCGCTGGGGCAGACCGCCATCGCCTGCGCGGCATTGGGCGATGCCACCGCATGGTGCCTGCTGGCGCTGATCGTGGCGGCTGCACAGGCCAGCGGATGGCTGCCGGCCAGCCTCAACCTGCTGTGCGTGGTCGCCTTCGTGGCGCTGATGCTGGGGCTGGTGAAGCCGTGGTTCGCCCGCCAGCAGATCGTGCCGGGGCGTGAAGGGCGCTGGCTGCTCGGCATGCTGCTGCTGTCGCTGGGCAGTGCCCTGATCACCGAGATGCTCGGCATCCATGCGCTGTTCGGTGCATTCGCTGCGGGGGTGGCGGTGTCGTCCAACGCGCAGCTGCGCAACCTGTTGATGGCCCGCGTCGAGCCGTTTGCGGTGACCCTGCTGCTGCCGTTGTTCTTCGCCATGACCGGCCTGCGCATGCGCGCCGATGCGCTGCAGGCCAGCGACATCGTGCTGTGCGCGGTGGTGATCGCGGTAGCCACGGCCGGCAAGCTGCTGGGCACCTTCAGTGCCGCACGCAGTGCGGGCATGCCCACGCGCGAGGCGTGGCGGTTGGGCGCGCTGATGAACACCCGGGGCCTGATGGAGCTGATCGTGCTCAACCTGGGCTACGAGCTGGGCCTGCTCGGCGACCGCCTGTTTGCAGTGCTGGTGATCATGGCGCTGGTGACCACGGCGATGACCGGGCCGCTGCTGAACCTGATCGAGCGGCGCAGGGGCTGACCCGGTAGCGCCGCGCCGACATTCTGTGGAGCCGAGCCCATGCTCGGCTCCGCGCCAGAAGCAGCCGAGCATGGGCTTGGCTCTACAGCGTGCAGCGCACCCTTGGGCATGTGGGTGCCGCCGTCAGCGCGCTGGCACCAGCGTCATCGTGTGCTGCGCCTTGCCGGGCAGGAACGGCGTCGGCCGCCCATGCACCCAGTCTTCGTGGCCGGCGCCCCAGTACGGCGACAGCGGGTGCCCGCTCTGGCCGCCGGGCATGTGCACGATGCCGTCGGCCTCGTGGCCGGGCGAGACCACCATGCGCTCGGAGGCGCCGAAGTTCGGCGTCTGCACCCGCGGCATATCACGGTCGCCGGGCAGCTGGTCGGCGGGCATGCACAGCCAGCGCTTGGCAACCTCGGGCAACGCCCGTGCGATCGGGTGGCAGAGCGCCGCGGTGTTGCGTTCGCCCCAGGTGCGCTTGGCCAGCGGGCCCTGCTTGGCCAGCTCGCTCTCGGTGCGGCGTGCGGCATCAAGCAGCAGCGTGTCCCAGCTGTCGTAGGCCGGTGGCAACAGGTTGGCGGGGCGTTGCTGCAGCATCGGCCAGGCCACACCTTCCAGCTGCGCCAGGCGCGGATCCAGATAGTCATCGCCCAGCTGCGCGTTGGCCGGGGCCAGCAGTGCATCGGACAAGGTATCCATCACCTGCGTGCGGAACGCGCGCACCACCCGGTAGCTGACCGAGCTGGCCGAGGCCCGGCCGCCCCACTGGTGGCTGACGGACTTCAACCGCTTCAGCGCAGGATCGTTACTGCCTTCGATGACGTCATGCAGCAGTGCCCACCAGCGCTGCAGGAACACGGCGCGGTCGTCGAGCTGGATCGCCAGCAGGTCGTGTTCGTCGAAGCGCTCCTGGATCGCCAGCAGGTCGCGGATCTGCCGCGCGCGCGCGCCAAGGTCATAGCCAGCGTTGCCGACGGTAGCCAGCGCCTCGCCGTCGAGGACGCGACCGTTGGCGGTCCACAGGCGATGGTTGGGGGGATCGATCAATGCTGGCGAGGCATCGCTGCGGATCGGCCAGGGGGCGCAGTCCTGGTTGTGGGCGGCGTTGAAGCCGGCCGGCGCGCAGCCCGGACCGCGATCCGGGCGGGCGCCGATCAGCCGCCAGGCGATGCGTCCGCTGCGGTCGCCGACCACCAGGTTCTGCGCGGGGATGCCGGCGTGGTCGGCGAACTGCAGGGCACCGTCCAGGTCACCGGCACGGGCCAGGTCACCGAAGTCCAGGCGCACCGCGCCGGGCAGGTGGGCGACCCAGCGCAGCGCATCGCCACTGCCATCGGCATGGGTATGCAGGATCGGGCCCCAGGCGGTTTCGCGCACCGGGAACAGCACGTCGGCCTGGCCAGCCACGGCGATGCGTTCTTCATGCACGGTCACGGCGGCGTTGGCCGGTTCAGTGCGGTAATCGGCGGTATCGATGTAACTGTTGGTGAAGCCCCAGGCGACGTGCCCGTTGCTGCCGACGATCACCGCCGGCAGGCCCGGCAGCGAGAAGCCGGTGACGTCGACCTGGCCGCCCGCGGCCTGCGGGTCGGGATAGCGCAGGCGCACGCGGAACCACAGGCCGGGTGCACGCAGGCCCAGGTGCATGTCGTCGGCGACGATCGCGCGACCGTCGGCGGTGAGTGCACCGGCCACCGCGAAGTTGTTGCTGCCGATGACATCGGCCTCTTCCTGCCCGGTGCCTGGCGTCCCCTTCAACGTGCGCAGATCCAGCTGGCTGGCATCGGGGAGCGTGGCGTTGCCGGTCGGTTCGCCGAACAGCGGTGCATCCCATTCGGTGCCGTCGTGGGCGATCAGCGCGTACAGCGCGGGCGGCACCACTGCGCGGATGCGGCTGAGCGCAAGCTCGGTCTGGTTGTTCGGATCCTGCAGGTCGGCGTACATGGCCAGACCGGTCAGCACGCTGTCGCTGGCCTGCCAGGGTTGTGGCGACTGCCGCAGCAGCAGGTAGGCCCATGGGCGCACGGAGAGATCGGCCAGGCCCTCATTGACCCCACCGACATAGGCGCTCACGGCTTCGATGTTGCCGCCCAGCGCGGCCTGCAGGTTCGCCTCGGTGCGCGCGCGCAGCCGATGCACGCGCATGCGTTTGTCGGCGTCGATGGCCTTCGGTCCGAACAGCGCCGACAGCTCACCGGCGGCGCTGCGGCGCATCAGGTCCATCTCGAAGTAACGTTCCTGCGCATGCACGCGGCCCAATGCGCGCATCGCGTCGGCCTGGCTGCCCGCAGTGATGGTGACCACGCCCAGCGCATCGCGCTCGATGGTGACCGGCTTGGCCAGCCCCGGCAGCGCATGCTCGCCGTCCAGATCGGCCAGGCTGCCGCGCAGCAGCAGCCACAGGACCAGTGCGGTGACCAGCACGATGGCGATCAACACGCCCAGCACCCAACGCCATGTACGTCGCATCGCACGTCCTTTCCGAACTCGTGGGCCGATTGTAGCCGCAGGCGCAACTGCGACTGATTCCGATTAGATCACCGTATTTTGAAATGCGGCACCCTATGTCACATCGATTCACAGGAGCCCCCCATGAAAGGCAACCCGGACGTCATCGCCTGCCTGAAGGAACTGCTGCGCGGCGAGCTTGCAGCCCGCGACCAGTACTTCATCCATTCCCGCCGCTACGAGGACCAGGGCCTGTTCGCGCTGTACGAACGCCTGAACCACGAGATGGAAGAGGAAACCCAGCACGCCGATGCGCTGCTGCGCCGGATCCTGTTCCTCGGCGGCGACCCGGACATGCGCCCGCATGCCACCGAGCCGGGCAAGACCGTGGAAGAGATGCTGCAGAAGGATCTCGACACTGAATACGCGGTTCGGAACAATCTCGCCGCCGGCATGAAGCTGTGCGAAGAGAACGGCGACTACGTGAGCCGCGACATCCTGCTGGCGCAGCTGAAGGACACTGAGGAAGACCACGCCTGGTGGCTGGAGCAGCAGTTGGGCCTGATCAAGCGCATCGGCCTGGAGCTGTACCAGCTGAGCAAGATCGACGGCAACGGCGCCCCGGCGCACTGAGCCGGCACCGCTCTCTGTAGAGCCGGGCCATGCTCGGCTGCTGTTGGATCCGAGTCGAGCATGGCTCGACTCTACAAAGTTCTGTCGCCCGCCAGCACCGGAGCACCGCCAGCCAGCTTTCGCCAGCCAGCTGCTCCACCGCCCGCCAGCCGACAACGAAAAAGCCGGGGAATGCCCCGGCTTTTTCGTGTCTGACGTCAGGCAAGGCGTGTCAACCGAGGTTGACACCCACCAGGCGGGCGCCTTACTCCACCGACAACCCTTCCACCTTCTGCCAGCCGCGCGGCAGCAGGTGGCCGCGGGTGGCGCGGGCGCCGAGGTAGGCATCCAGCTCGTTGAACTTCAGGCCCATGGTGCGCTGGCCGCTGCGCACCTGCAGGGTCTGCCCCGGGCTGATCGCCACGATGGCGACCACGCGTTCGGTGGCGAGCTTGGCCTTCGGGATCTCGATGATCTTGTTGCCCTTGCCCTTGTCCAGTTCCGGAAGGTCGTTGGCGGCGATCGCCAGCAGGTTGCCGGAGCTGGTCACTGCCACGATGCGATCGGTGGCGACATTGGCGACCACCGACGGGGTCAGCACCGACGAACCTGCGGACAGGTTCAGCATCGCCTTGCCGGCCTTGTTGCGACCGATCAGGTTCTCGAAGCGGGTGACGAAGCCATAGCCATGACTGGAGGCCAGCACGAAGCGGGTGTCCGGCTCGGCACTGGCCAGGGTCACGAAGCTGGTACCCGCTGCCGGCGAGAAGCGGCCAGTCAGCGGTTCGCCATTGCCACGTGCGGAGGGCAGGGTGTGCACCGGCGTCGAGTAGGCGCGGCCTTCGCTGTCGAGGAACGCGACCTGCTGCGTGCTGCGCGCACGCACCGCGCCCTGCAGCCCGTCGCCGTCGCGGTAGGAGAGGGCGGACGCATCGACGTCGTGGCCCTTGGCGGCACGGATCCAGCCCTTCTCCGACAGCACCACGGTCATCGGCTCGCTCGGCACCAGCTCGGTCTCGTCGATGGCCTGTGCGGCCTGGCGCTGCACCAGCGGCGAACGGCGTGCGTCGCCGAACTTCTTGGCGTCGGCGGTCAGTTCATCGCGGATCAGCTTCTTCAGCTTGGCCTTGCTGTCGAGGATGCCGAGGATCTTCTCGCGCTCCTTGGCCAGTTCATCCTGCTCGCCGCGGATTTTCATTTCCTCCAGGCGGGCCAGCTGCTTCAGCTTGGTTTCCAGGATGTACTCGGCCTGTTCCTCGGACAGGCCGAAGCGCGCGATCAGCGCGGCCTTCGGCTCGTCTTCGGTACGGATGATGTGGATCACCTCGTCCAGGTTGAGGAAGGCGACCAGCAGGCCTTCCAACAGGTGCAGGCGGCGCTCGACCTTCTGCAGGCGGTGCTGCAGGCGGCGGGTGACGGTGTTGCTGCGGAAGGTCAGCCATTCGCTGAGCAGCATCTTCAGGTTCTTCACCTGCGGACGGCCGTCCAGCCCGATCACATTGAGGTTGACGCGGTAGCTGCGTTCCAGGTCCGTGGTGGCGAACAGGTGGCCCATCAGCTGGTCGGCGTCGACGCGGTTGGAACGCGGCACCAGCACCACGCGCACCGGGTTGGCATGGTCGGACTCATCGCGGATGTCTTCCAGCCACGGCAGCTTCTTGGCGCGCATCTGTGCGGCGATCTGCTCGATCACCTTCGACGGCGACACCTGGAACGGCAGCGCGGTGACCACGATGTTGTGCGCTTCCTTGGTGAAGGTCGCACGTGCGCGCACGCTGCCGTTGCCGGTCTCGTAGATGTTGCGCAGGTCATTGGCCGCGGTGATGATCTCGGCGCTGGACGGATAGTCCGGGCCCTGCACGTGCTCGCACAGGTCGCGCACGCTGGCATCGGGGTTGTCCAGCAGGTGCAGCAGCGCGCTGACGATCTCGTTGAGATTGTGCGGCGGCACGTCGGTGGCCATGCCCACGGCGATGCCGGTGGTGCCGTTCAGCAGCAGGTGCGGCAGCCGCGCCGGCATCCAGGTCGGTTCCTGCAGGGTGCCGTCGAAGTTCGGTGCCCAGTCGGTGGTGCCCTGGCCCAGTTCGCCCAGCAGCACTTCGGCGATCGGGGTCAGCTTGGATTCGGTGTAACGCATCGCCGCGAACGACTTCGGGTCGTCGCTGGAGCCGAAGTTGCCCTGGCCCTCGATCAGTGGGTAGCGGTACGAGAACGGCTGGGCCATCAGCACCAGCGCCTCGTAGCACGCGCTGTCGCCGTGCGGGTGGTACTTACCGATGACGTCACCGACGGTGCGCGCGGACTTTTTCGGCTTGGACGCGGCGTTCAGGCCCAGCTCGCTCATCGAATAGATGATGCGGCGCTGCACCGGCTTCAGGCCGTCGCCGATGAACGGGAGGGCGCGGTCCAGGACCACGTACATCGAGTAGTCGAGGTAGGCGCGTTCGGCGTACTCGCGCAGCGGCAGTTGTTCGAATCCGTGGAACACGGGGCGGGCAAGTTCGGTCATGCGGCGTTGTTACCTGTTGTCAGGAGGCGGCGACGGCGTCGCCGCTCGCAATCCTGTGATTATCCGGATGCGGCGGGGGATGCCAAGCCGCGTGCAGGGTCCAGCCCAGTTTCCAGGCCGTGGCCGGCCCGTGCCAGGTAGCGCCCCGGCGGCAGCCCGAAGTGGCGGCGGAACACGGTGACGAAGGCGCTGGCGCTGCTGAAGCCCAGCGCGTGGGCGATGTCGGCCACGCTGCGGCCGTCGGTCAGCTGGCGCAGGGCCTCGGACAAGCGGGCCTGCTGCCGCCACTGGGCGAAGCTGAGCGTGGTCTCGTCGCGGAAGTGACGGGTCAGGCTGCGCGGCGACAGGCCGGCCCAATGCGCCCATTCGGCCAGGCTGCGCTCGTCGGAGGGGTCGGCCAGCAGCTGCGAGGCGATCTTCAGCAGGCGCCGGTCGTGCGGCATCGGTAGATGCATGCGCTGGCGCGGCGCGGTGCGGATCTCGTCCAGCAGTACCTCGATGATGTGCTGGCGCTCGGGCGTGGTGTCATAGCCCAGCGGCCATTCGCAGATGCGATCGGCCAGCGCCTGCGCCAGCTTGGACAGGCCCAGCACGCAGGGATCGGCAGGCAGGGTGGCGCAGGCCGGCGCGGCCAGTGCCATGCCCCAGCCGCGCAGCGGGCCGTCGAGGGTGACCGTATGCGGCTCCAGCGGCGGCATCCAGCCGGCCGAGCCCGGCGCCAGTGACCATGTCCCGTGCGAGGTCCGGGTGGTCAACAGGCCGCGCTCCACGCAGATCAGCTGCGCGCGCTGGTGATGATGCCAATCCACTTCTCGGACCAATCCCTGCGGGCTGTCGAAGCGGAAGGCGACAGCCGGTGGCCCGTCATTGCGCTCGAACCAGTCCAGTGCGTCATCCCTGAGCAGGCGCTTGGAAGGGGGAATTTCTGCCTTGTTCATCATATCCGCTGGCTGAAATGTGTCATCCATTGGCTGAATTGTACTACCGGGCCACCTGACCAGATCATTAAGGTAGGCGCCTTCATTGATCCAGCCCACTGCTGCAACACAGCATTCGATGCCAGATCGAATATTTCCATTGAGAAATATTTTTTTTGGAAGAGAATGCTCCCCCATGATCTGTCCTGCAACCACTCCCCCCAGCTTCGGCCTGCTGCTGCGCCAGGTGCGCGACGGCCTGGTCCGTCAACTCGACGCATCCATGGCTGAAGAAGACCTGGGTATCGGTTTCACCCACTACATCGGGTTGAAGGTGCTTTCCAACATGGCCCCGTGCACGGCCAACGAGCTGGCCCAGGCCATCGACCAGGTGCCCAGTGCGGTGACCCGCCTGTTGGACAAGCTGGAGGCGCTGGGCTGCGTCCGCCGCGAGCCGCATGCGCAGGATCGGCGGGCGCTGCAGATCGTACTGACCGATGAAGGCCGCGCGCTGTGGGCGCGGCTGAAGCTGCGTGGCGACGCGGTGATGGATTACGCCCTGCGTGATCTTTCCGCCGACGAGCGCACGCTGCTGCTGTCCCTCCTTACCCGAATCCGCGATTCCCTGACGACCCCATGAACCCGATCCCGCATTCCACTCTCCGCCGGTCCGGGCGCGCGCTGCTGGTGTCAGCGCTGGCCCTGGCCCTGGCCGCCTGCGCCAGCAGTCGTGGCCTCAACCCGCAGGGCCACGTGCTTGACGTGGACAGCCTGCACAGCGAACGCACCTTGGCCGACACCGACCTGAGCGCCACCGGCTTCCCGGCGCAGGACTGGTGGAAGGCGCTGGGCGATGCGCAGCTGGACGCGCTGGTTGCCGAGGGCCTGGCCGGCCACCCGAGCCTGGACGCCGCCGACGCGCGTCTGCGCCAGGCCCAGGCCCAGGTCGGCACCGCACGTGCCGATGAACTGCCCAGCCTGTCGGTGTCCGGTGGCTACACCGGCCTGCGCCTGCCCGAGTCGATGGTCGGCAGCGAGATGGGCGGCCGCTACGGCGGCAGCAGCCAGGTCGCCTTCGACTTCAGCTACGGCGTGGACCTGTGGGGCGGCAAGCGCGCTGCCTGGGAAGCCGCCGTGGACGGTGCGCATGCCGCCACCGTCGAGGCGCAGGCCGCACGCCTGAGCCTGTCCACCGGCATCACCCAGGCTTATGCCGACCTCGCCTATGCGTGGCAGCTCAATGATGTGGCCGAAGAAGAACTGGCCCGCTCGCAGAAATCGCTGGAGCTGACTCGCCAGCGCCGCAGCGCCGGCATCGACAGCGACCTGCAGGTGCGCCAGGCCGAGGCCCGGGTACCGGCCGCGCAGCAGCAGGTGCAGGCCGCACAGCAGCGCATCGACGCCGCCCGCACCGCGCTGGCTGCACTGGTCGGCAAGGGGCCGGACCGTGGCCTGTCGATCCAGCGCCCGCAGCCGCTGAACCCGGTGGCGCTGCAGCTGCCGGGCGTGCTGCCCAGCGAACTGCTCGGCCGTCGCCCCGACATCGTCGCCGCGCGCTGGCGCGTGGAAGCGGCCGACAAGCAGATCAAGGTGGCAAAGACCAAGTTCTACCCGAGCTTCAACCTGACTGCGCTGGCCGGCGTGGTCGCCCCGAACGTGGGTGACCTGCTGAAGAGCAGTTCCACCTTCGCCTACATCGGCCCGGCGCTGAGCCTGCCGATCTTCGAAGGCGGCAAGCTGCGCGCCAACCTGGCCAACACCGATGCGCAGTACGACCTGGCGGTGGCCAACTACAACCAGACCGTGCTCGATGCGCTGCGCGACGTGGCCGACCAGGTCAACGCGGTGCGCTCGCTGGCGCAGCAGGCGCATTCGCAGCAGCAGGCCGTGGACACCGCACGCTCGGCCTTCGACCTGGCCCAGCAGCGCTACCGCGCCGGCATCGGCAGCTACCTGGACGTGCTGACCGCGCAGTCCACGCTGTTGCAGTCGCAGCAGCAGCTGGCCGGCCTGCAGTCGCAGCAGGTGCAGACCTCGGTGCGCCTGAGCAAGGCGCTGGGCGGTGGTTTCCAGCCCGCTGACGCCGACCGCGCACCGATCGCCTCCCATTCCGATTCCTCGCATTCCTGAAGACTTCCGCCATGAGCCAGACCCAAGACACTGCGGCCCCGGCCGCCTCCAACCGCCGCGGCAACCTGCTGCGCGGCCTGTTCGTGATCGTCGTGCTGCTGCTTGCCGCACTGGCGCTGTGGTACTTCATGTTCGGCCGTTGGTTCGAAGAGACCGACGACGCCTACGTGCAGGGCAACCAGGTACAGATCACCCCGCTGGTGGCCGGTACCGTGGTCGCCATCAACGCCGATGACGGCATGCGCGTGGAGCGCGGCCAGCTGCTGGTGCAGCTGGACCCGTCCGACACGTCGGTGGCGCTGCAGCAGGCCGAAGCCAACCTGGCCAAGACCGTGCGCCAGACCCGTGGCCTGTACCGCAGCGTGGAAGGTGCGCAGGCGGACCTGAACGCGCGCCAGGTGACCCTGAAGCGCGTGCGCGAAGATTTCGCTCGCCGCAAGGATCTGGCCGCCACCGGCGCCATTTCCAATGAAGAACTGGCCCATGCCCGTGACGAGCTGGCCGCTGCCGAAGCCGCCGTGGCCGGTTCGCGCGAGACCGTCGAGCGCAACCGCGCGCTGGTCGACGACACCGTGATCGCCACCCAGCCGGACGTGCAGGCGGCCGCCGCGCAGCTGCGCCAGGCCTTCCTCAACAACGCCCGCGCCGGCATCGTCGCGCCGGTCACCGGCTACGTTGCCCGTCGTTCGGTGCAGGTCGGCCAGCGCGTGCAGCCGGGCAACGCGCTGATGGCGGTAGTGCCGACCGAGCAGATGTGGGTCGAAGCCAACTTCAAGGAAACCCAGCTGCGCCACATGCGCCTGGGCCAGGAAGTGGAGCTGAAGTCGGACCTGTACGCCGGTGACGTGAAGTACAAGGGTCGCGTCCAGAGCCTGGGCCTGGGCACCGGCTCGGCGTTCTCGCTGCTGCCGGCGCAGAACGCCAGCGGCAACTGGATCAAGATCGTGCAGCGCGTGCCGGTCCGCATCGCCATCGATGCCAAGCAGCTGGCCGAACACCCGCTGCGCATCGGCCTGTCGATGAAGGCTGAAGTGAGCCTGCGCGACCAGAAGGGCGAAGTGCTGCCGAGCACTGCGGCCAAGGGCACGGTGTTCGACACCGACGTGTATGCCAAGCAGCTGCATGATGCCGACGAGGTGATCCATACGATCATCCAGGGCAACCTGCCGCAGCAGCAGGCGAAGGTGGGCTGAGGTCGCCATGTCCGCACAAGCTCCAGCCGCGCCCGGCGCTCCGGGTGCACCGGCGGCGCCGGGTGCGGCCTCCGGGTTCCTGCCGCCCAGCGTCGCCCTGTGTACCGTCGGCCTGGCGATGGCCTCGTTCATGCAGGTGCTCGATACCACCATCGCCAACGTCTCGCTGCCGACCATCGCCGGCAATCTCGGTGCCAGTTCGCAGCAGGCGACCTGGGTCATCACCTCGTTTGCGGTCAGCACGGCCATCGCGCTGCCGCTGACCGGCTGGCTCAGCCGCCGTTTCGGCGAACGCAAGCTGTTCGTCTGGGCCACGCTGGCCTTTGTCATCACCTCGCTGCTGTGCGGCCTGGCGCAGAGCATGGGCATGCTGGTGGTGTCGCGTGCGCTGCAGGGCTTCGTGGCCGGCCCGATGTACCCGATCACGCAGTCGCTGCTGGTCTCGATCTACCCGCGTGAGAAACGTGGGCAGGCATTGGCGCTGCTGGCGATGATCACGGTGGTTGCGCCGATCTGCGGCCCCATCCTCGGTGGCTGGATCACCGACAACTACAGCTGGGAATGGATCTTCCTGATCAATGTGCCGCTGGGCATCTTTGCCGCGCTGGTGGTGGGCAACCAGTTGAAGGGGCGCCCGGAGCACATCGAGAAGCCGAAGATGGACTATGTCGGCCTGGTCACCCTGGTGATCGGTGTCGGTGCGCTGCAGCTGGTGCTCGACCTGGGCAATGACGAGGACTGGTTCTCGTCGATGAAGATCGTGGTGCTGGCGTGTGTGGCTGTGGTCACGCTGACGGTGTTCCTGATCTGGGAACTGACCGACAAGGATCCGATCGTCGACCTGAAGCTGTTCCGGCATCGCAACTTCCGCGCCGGTACGCTGGCGATGGTGGTGGCGTACGCGGCGTTCTTCAGCGTGGCCCTGCTGATTCCGCAGTGGCTGCAGCGTGACATGGGTTACACCGCGATCTGGGCGGGCCTGGCGACGGCGCCGATCGGCATCCTGCCGGTGATCATGACCCCGTTCGTGGGCAAGTACGCATCGCGCTTCGACATGCGCATGCTGGCCACGGTCGCGTTCATCGTGTTGTCGATGACCAGTTTCCTGCGTTCGAACTTCAACCTGCAGGTGGACTACACCCACGTGGCCGGCGTGCAGTTGATCATGGGCATCGGCGTCGCGCTGTTCTTCATGCCGGTGCTGCAGATCCTGCTGTCGGACCTGGATGGGCGCGAGATCGCGGCGGGCTCCGGCCTGGCCACCTTCCTGCGTACGCTGGGCGGCAGTTTCGCGGCGTCGCTGACGACGTGGCTGTGGGCGCGGCGCACCCAGGTGCACCATGCTGACCTGACCGAGCACATCTCGGTCTATCAGCCGGGCATGCAGGACCAGGTGACGGCGATGGGGCAGGGCGACCTGCAACATGGTGCCGCGGTACTGAACAACATGATCAACCACCAGGCATCGCAGATGGGCTTCAACGACATCTTCTTCCTGCTGGGCTGGATCTTCCTGGCGATCATCGCGTTCCTGTGGCTGGCCAAACCGCCGTTCGGTGCAGGCGCAGGTGCGGCGGCCGGCGGCGGGCACTGAAAACTCCCTGGAAACACGTGCTGTATTTTGACCCCGCCGCAAGGCGGGGTTTTTGTTTGTGCAACGCGGGTCGCACGGGCCCTGCCGTTGGGGGAGTGCAGCGGCGCAGGTTCAGCGCGTGCGATAGATGCGCTTGAACACCACCCGATCACGGAACAATCGGGAAATGGCCCACATTCCCGCCACAAGTACGGCGCCGCACGTGATCCAGCCGGCAGTGGCCTGCAATCGGCTGCCGACCAGTGCGCCGCAGATGATGGCGGCGACAAAGACGAACATTACGGCCTCCTTCGATGCGCCGTAGTGGACCTCGGCCTGGCATCCCACGCATACGCGTACGCCGTGGTTCGAGCCGGTGTGGCAGTGAGGGCAGATGATGCTGCGCTGCATTGGGGCGTCCTTTGGGGAAAGGGGAGGGCGCTGGTCAGGTCGTGGCGATAGACCTGCAACCGGCTCCCGTAAATCTGCCTTCCACCGAAAAGGAATCGGGTAGATCTCCGACTAGGAAAATTACGAATTGAACGCGCAATGTGAAATGCGACCCAGAAGAAAGCCGTTCAGGGTTTGGTGACGACGCGCCGGGAGGAGGTATGCACCAGCGGGTGACGCCTGGGTGGTGCGAGATACGACAGTTCGAGCGGTAGATGCGATGCCACGCTCGCCAAACCCCGGAAACGAAAAAACCCGCTTTCGCGGGTTTGATCATCTTGAGTCGTGGTGCCCAGGAGAGGACTCGAACCTCCACGGTTTTACCCGCTAGTACCTGAAACTAGTGCGTCTACCAATTCCGCCACCTGGGCGACTCAGGAGACGAATTGTGCGGTACGGCAGAGGATGTGTCAACAACATTTCACAGCTTTTTCTGCGGCTGCACGCCCAGGTGAAGCAGCAGGCTGCGCATTGCCGATGACAACTGCGCCCACTCGGCAAAACAGGCGCACAGGCGGCGCTGTGCCCACGCATCGGCGAGCGGTACGGCGACGGTATGCGTGCTGCGCCGATGCTGGCGGGCGATGGTCTGCGGCACGATGCCGATACCAATGTCGTGGCCGACCATGATGCACACCCCTTCGAAGGTCTTCATGCGGATGCGCACGTCCAGGCGCCGCCCGATGTCGCGTGCCTGGTCCTCGATGTAGGTCTGCAGTGCATTGCCATCGGCCAGGGCGACGAAAGTCTCTCCGGCAACATCGGCGAAGGCCAGGCTGCGTCGCGATGCGAGGCGATGGTCTGCGGGCAGCAGCATCACCAGTGGATCTTCGGCCACCACATGCTGCTGCAGGCCGGCAGCGTCGACCGCATCACTGATGATGCCGGCCTCGGCCTGGCCAGCGCTGATCGCACGCACGACTTCGGGGCTGGTGCGCTCCAGCAGTTCCACGTGCAGGCGTGGGCGTTCGGCCAGCCACGGTGCCAGCCGCGAGGGCAGGTAGTTGGTCAGTGCAGCGGTATTGGCATACAGATGCAGGGTACCGCGCGCGCCATGCGCGAATGCCTGCAGTTCGCCGCGCAGCTGCGCCTGCTGCTGCAGGATCAGGCGTGCATGGTGGGCGAGGGCGGCGCCGGCTTCAGTCAGGCTGACGCCACGCGGATGGCGGTTCAGCAGCACGGTGCCGGCATCGGCTTCGATCGTGCGCAGGCGTTCGCTGGCCGAGGCCAGGGCCAGGTTCGCCTGCGCCGCGCCGGCCGTGATGCTGCCCGCCTCGGCAATCGCCAGGAACAGGCGCAGGTCGGCGATATCCATCCGCATGTCATGCCCTCATCGCAACGCCCGAGCCTTCGGATCAGCCGAAGGGTGGGGCGGGAAGACCGCATTGTGCGCCGGGCGACGGCCCGATCCAATGAAGGCATGAATGAATCGATGTACTTCTACGCGCTGCTGGTGGTGGTGTTCGTGCTGGCTGGCGTGGTCAAGGGCGTGACCGGCATGGGGTTGCCGACGGTGGCGATGGGGCTGCTCGGTGGCGCGTTGTCGCCGGTGGCGGCGGCATCGATGCTGTTCATCCCCACCTTTGTCACCAACGCGTGGCAGCTGTTGTCCGGCCCGTCGCTGGGCCCCATCGTGCGGCGCCTGTGGCCGATGATGCTGGCGGTGGTGGCGGTGACACTGGGTTCGGCGGCGCTGCTGGTGCGGGTCGATCGCACCAGGTCGCGCGTTGCGCTGGGAGTGGCGCTGGTGGTCTATGCCGTCTATGCCCTGCTTGCACCGGTGTTTCGCGTGCCGCAGCGGCGCGAGCGTTGGCTGGGGCCGCTGGTGGGGGCATTGTCGGGCGTGGTGACCGGCGCCACCGGCGTGTTCGTGATGCCGGCGGTACCGTATCTGCAGTCGCTGGGATTGCAGCGCGAGGAGCTGGTGCAGGCGTTGGGGCTGGCCTTCACTGTGTCGACGATTTCGCTGACCACCGGCCTGGTGCTGCATGGCGCATTCGGCATCCAGCAGCTGGGGCTGAGTGCGTTGGCGGTGCTGCCGGCATTGCTGGGCATGTGGCTGGGGCAGGTGATCCGGCAGCGCATCAGTGCACGGGTGTTCCGGGCCTGCTTCCTGGGTTTCCTGCTGCTGCTCGGGCTGGAGCTGGTGCTGCGGCCGTTGTTGTGATGCCGGTGGCCGCAATGCCGGATTCCGGGCATGAAAAAACCCGCTTTCGCGGGTTTTTCTCATTCTCGACGTGGTGCCCAGGAGAGGACTCGAACCTCCACGGTTTTACCCGCTAGTACCTGAAACTAGTGCGTCTACCAATTCCGCCACCTGGGCGTCGAGGAGCGAGATTATGGGGTGTTGTGACGGGGGTGTCAACACCTGTGCCCGGTATGCCTGCGAGGGGGCTCACAAGGGCAGCCAGGCCCCCATGCATCCCACCCGTTTGCCGTCTGGATTGCCGCACGTTTTGGCCCGATGATGCAGCGCTGACCGATGCGGCGCAGGGAGCATGCCTGCCGTGGTCGGGTTGGAAACGAGATCCTGGCATGCAGCAGCAAGGAGTGAATGGTGGAGTGTCGGTCGTGCGGTGCGCCCCTGCGGGCAGCAATGCGGGTGTGTGCCTACTGTGGAAGCCTGGCGGAAGAGGCAGCGGCGGTCGGGCCCGCGATGGATGCCTGGAGTGCCGGCGAAGCGGAGCCGCGTGCCCTGGAGGCCTCCTTGCGTCGCGAGCTCGCGTTTCTTGTCGAGCAGCAGGTTGAAACCGGTCATCCGAGCATTGCCCGGAAGATTGAAAACGTCGAGCGGAGGCTCGGCGCACTTTTGCAGCAAACAGGGGGAGTGTAAGTGTCGGATGCAGCAGATTCCTTCGTCGAGAAAACCTTCGACGAGTTCACCGAAAAGACCGAAATCACGCATGTCCAGCAGTTCATGTGGGGAGAGGGCAACCTCTACATCCGCGATTACCTGGACGAGGTCGCCATCAGCTCGGAAAATCTGAGCGCGTTCAATGCCCGGTTTACACTGCGGCGTGTCAAGACGGCTGAGCTCGATGTCCTTGTGCTCGATTGCGTGGTGATCCGTGCCGATGATTGGTTTCATGCGCGCGATGGTGTGATCATCTTCAATTGCGACCAGGTCAATCAACGGGTCGAGTTCACCGAGCAGGACACCCAGGTCGAGCACATCGGTGGCCAGCTGTTCTGCTTCGAGAATGGGCGTTACATCATCTCCGAAGCGCTTCTGAAGACGATCTGCGCTGCTCAGGTCCTGAAAGTGCGCATCCAGGGCGCGACCGTCCATTCGGATCCGCCGCTGGACTGGTGCCAGGGATTCCAGAAGTACTGCAGGCAGTTCTACAACAACGTCTACGATGCCAGCGCCTGGCCCGAAGCGGTGGCCGGTGGCCTGCCGCCGCCGGCGAAGACGGGGTGTTTCATTGCCACGGCGGCCATGGGCTCATATGAGGATGGCAGCGTGCGGGTGCTGCGGCGGTATCGGGACCGCGTGCTGCGCAGGACAGCGGCAGGCCGCCGCTTTGTCAGGCTCTACTATCGCTGCTCGCCGCCGGTGGCTCGCCTGATCGAGGGCAGTGCGCTGGCCCGTGGCGCTACGCGGGTGCTGCTTGTTGCACCGCTGGCTGCGTGGGCGCGCCGTCGCCTGTCTGCCAACATGATCGAGGCCTGACTGCATGGCGCTCATTGATGTCGTTGCGTTCGAGAACACTGCGCAGGACTTCGTCTGGAAGTTTCCCTCCACCCGCCTGAGGTGGGGTTCGCAGCTGGTGGTGAAGCCTGGCCAGGTCGCGTTCTTCGTCTACCGCGGCACCATCCGCGAGGAGGTGCGCGAAGGGACGATTACGCTCGATACGCACAACCTGCCTTTCCTGACCACGCTCACCAGCGTGCCGTTCGGAATGGACAGTCCGTTCCAGGCCGAAGTCTGGTTCGTCAATCTCGTCTCGAAGCTGGACAACCTGTGGGGGACCCGTCGCCCGATCCAGCTGGAGGATCCCCGATACGGCGTGGTCGTGCCGGTGCGCGCCTATGGCCAGTACGGTTTCCGGATCACCGACGCGCGGCGGTTCCTGGAGTCGCTGGTGGGGGCGGGGACCGGCTTTTCGGCCGGGCAGGTGGTCGAGTACTTCACCGGGGTGGTGCTGCAGGCCGTCAACGTGCACCTGGCGCGCGCGCTGACGACGCTGCGCATCTCCGTCGTCGAAGCGTCGCTGCACCTTGAGGAGATTGCTGCGCAATGCAGTGCGGCCATCGATGAAGAGATGGGTCAATTCGGCGTCAGCGTCGTCAATTTCTACTTCCACTCGGTCAACGTACCGGAAGACGATCCGAGCTTCCGGCGGCTGAAGGAACTGAAGGAAAAGACGGCTGAGCTGAACATGCTGGGGCGCGATATCTACCAGTACGACAGGTCGATCGACGTGTTGAAAACCGCAGCGGCCAACGAAGGCAATCCGGCGGTGCAGGCCGGGCTGGGGCTCGGTGCTGGCCTGGGGTTGGGGCGGGGCATGGCAAGTCAGCTGGATGCGCTGACGCCGCGTCTGCCGGCACAGCCTCCCTTGCTTCCTGTCGCCACGCAGTACTTCCTGGCCGTGGACGGCAATGCGTCGGGGCCTCACGGCCTTGAGCAGGTGTTGCGCCTCCTGCGTGAGCGTCGCATCACTGTGGAGACACTGGTCTGGCATGAGGGATTGCCTGCCTGGAAGGCGGTGCGGGAGATCCCGCCGCTTGCAGAAGGGGGCATGCCACCGATCCCGGGTGACCCGCCGCCGCTGCCCTAGCGCCTCTACCGGTTATCCGCCGGGACGCCGATGGCGGCGTCCCGTTTCCATGCCGCCATTGCTGGCGTGGGGGACGGGCATAACGCAAAAACCCCGCCATGGCGGGGTTCTGTGCGGCCGAAGCCTTGAAACGTGGTGCCCAGGAGAGGACTCGAACCTCCACGGTTTTACCCGCTAGTACCTGAAACTAGTGCGTCTACCAATTCCGCCACCTGGGCGTTCCAGAGGCGCAATTGTGAAGATGAATCCGCAGGCTGTCAACGACTTCCTGAATATTTTTCACGCAAGGCCTTCAAGACGGCCACTGACCCGTTCTGCACGCCGTCAACGGCTACCATGTAGGGCGATGACTACCAAAAAACCAAGCAAGGGCGGGAGCACCTCCCGCAGCCAGGGCCCGAAGAAGGGCGCCAAGGCGGGCGCAGCCCGCACCACCAAGCCGGGCAAGCCGTTGCCGGGCTGGTTCCCCGAATTGAATGAGGGCGGCGCACCACCGCGTGGCCGCAAGGTCCGCAATACCGACGCGCCAGGCCCGACCCCGGGCCGCAAGCTGCCGCCGACCGGCAAGGTGATCGACGATCCCTATGCCGCGCGTGAAGCGGAGAAATACGAACAGCCCATCGCCAGCCGCGAGGCCATCCTGGCCCTGCTGGAGCGCTGCGAAGGGCCGCAGACCGCCGAGGAACTGGGCGCACGCCTGGGCCTGACCGCACCCGATCGTGCCGAAGCGCTGTCGCGCCGGCTCGGTGCCATGGTCCGTGATGGCCAGCTGGTGCAGAACCGCCGTGGCGGCTTCGCCCCGATCCAGACCCTGAACCTGGTCACCGGCGTGGTGATCGCCAACCCGGAAGGGTTCGGCTTCCTGCGCCCGGTCGAGGGGGGCGACGACCTGTTCCTGCCCCCGTATGAAATGCGCAAGGTCATGCACGGTGACAAGGTGCTGGCCCGCGTGACCGGCATCGACCACCGTGGCCGTCGCGAAGGCAGCATTGCGCGCGTGCTCGAACGCGGCATGACCCGCCTGATCGGTCGCTTCAGCATCGAGATGGGCATCAATTACGTGGTGCCCGATGACAAGCGCATCCAGCGCAACGTGCAGGTACCGCCGGACCAGACCGGTGGCGCGCGCGATGGCCAGCTGGTGGTCTGCGAACTGACCCAGGCGCCGGACAGCCGCCGCCCGCCGATCGGCCGCATCATCGCCGTGCTCGGCGACAAGCTGACCGCATCGCTGGTGGTGGAGACCGCGATCCACGGCCACGAGCTGCCGTTCGAGTTCCCGCAGGAGGTGCTGGACGAAGCCGCCTCGGTGCCGATGGTGGTTGAACCGGCGATGATCGGCGACCGTGTCGATCTGCGCAGCACGCCGCTGGTCACCATCGACGGTGAAGATGCCAAGGACTTCGACGACGCGGTGTACTGCGAGCCGAATGCCGACGGTTTCCGCCTGGTGGTGGCGATTGCCGATGTTTCGAACTACGTCCGTCCCGGCACGCCGCTGGACGAGGAAGCGCAGAAGCGTGCGACTTCGGTCTACTTCCCCGGCTTCGTGGTGCCGATGCTGCCGGAGACGCTCTCCAACGGCATCTGTTCGTTGATGCCGAAGGTCGACCGCATGTGCTTCGTCTGCGACATGCAGATCGACCGCGACGGCCTGGTGACGCATTCGCGCTTCTACGAGGCGGTGATGAACTCGCACGCGCGCCTGACCTATACCCAGGTGTGGAAGGCGGTGGGCGAGGACGATGCCGATACCAAGGCCTGGATGGGTGACCTGCTGCCGCAGGTGCAGCGCCTGCACCAGCTGTACAAGGTGCTGTCCAAGGCGCGCGCGAAGCGCGGTGCCATCGAGTTCGAAAGCAGTGAAGTGCGCTTCGTGCTGGACAACCGCGGTGAAGTGACCCAGGCCGGCATGCTGGTGCGCAACGACGCGCACAAGCTGATCGAGGAATGCATGATCGCGGCCAACGTCGAGGCGGCGAAGTACCTGCTGTCGCGCCACGTGCCGGCCCCGTACCGCATCCACGAGAAGCCGCCGGAAACCAAGTACGCCGACCTGCTGGAGTTCCTCAAGGAGTTCAAGCTGAGCCTGCCGCCGTGGTCCAAGGTGCGCCCGGGTGACTACACCAAGCTGCTGAAGAAGATCCGCGACCGTCCCGATGCCACGCTGCTGGAATCGGTGCTGCTGCGCAGCCAGAGCCTGGCGATCTACAGCCCGGAGAACCACGGTCACTTCGGCCTGGCGCTGGAGGCGTACGCGCACTTCACCTCGCCGATCCGTCGCTATCCCGACCTGCTGGTGCACCGCGCGATCAAGCACGCGCTGTCCGGCAAGCCGTTGGACAAGTTCACCTACAACGCGCGCGAAATGGCTGCGCTGGCGCTGCAGTGCTCCGAGCGTGAGCGCCGTGCCGATGAAGCCGAGCGTGAGGTCGACGAGCGTTATCGCGCGGCGTGGATGGAAAAGCACGTGGGTGGCCAGTTCGATGGCGTGATCAGCGGCGTGACCAGCTTCGGCCTGTTCGTCGAGCTGGATGAGTCGAAAGTGCAGGGCCTGGTCCACGTGACCCAGCTGCCGCAGGACTATTACAAGTTCGACGCCACCCGCAAGACGCTGACCGGCGAGCGCCGTGGCGCCAGCTACCGGCTGGGTGACCGCGTGCGGATCCTGGTGCTGAAGGCCAGCATGGAAGAGCGCAAGATCGACTTCCGCCTGGTCGAACACAAGGGCGAGGACGAAGGCGATGGCCTACCGCCGCTGCCGGAGCGTGGAAAGCCGGCCAAGCGGACGAAGAAGCAGTATTGAAAGGTGTGCCGACCAATGGTCGGCACCTGCCTCACCCGGTAGGTGCCAACCGTTGGTTGGCACATCCCTCACCCGGTAGGTGCCAACCTTGGTTGGCACGACGTTACGGAGGACCGCAGATGCAGGGCCAACCCGAGTACAGCGGCGGCTGCCAGTGCGGCGCGATCCGCTTCCAGGCGCGTGGCGCGCTCACCGACAGCTCGATCTGCCATTGCCGGATGTGCCAGAAGGCCTTCGGTGCCTACTACGCGCCGCTGGTGTCGGTGCGCGGCGTGCAGTTCAGCTGGACCCGCGGCCAGCCGCGCTATTTCCAGTCGTCCAACGTGGTGCGGCGGGGCTTCTGCGCCGACTGCGGTACGCCGCTGACCTACGAGGCGCCGGACGGCGTGGCGGTGGCGGCCGGTGCCTTTGACGAACCCGAGCGCCTGCCGCCGACGATCCAGTACGGGGTCGAGCGCAAGCTGCCGTTCGTCGATACGTTGGCCAGCCTGCCGGCCCGTCGTACCGAGGAAGACATCGCCGCGCTGGATTTCCTGGCCACGATCGTGTCCCACCAGCATCCCGACCACGACACCCCACACTGGCCGCCGCGCAGCCGGTAACGCACCTGTAGAGCCGAGCCCACGCTCGGCTGGCGGGTCGCCGCAGCCTGAACCCAAGGCCGCCGGGTGCAGGCTCGGCTCTACAGGCGGCCCGCCGCAGCGCCCGGCCCGCCGATGCTCTACCATAGCCACCCCCTTTCCGGTCCCCGCCCGCATGAGCAAGAACAGCCAGTGGATTGTCGGCGTCAACGCCGTCGCCTCCTCCATCGAGAACGACGCCGAGAACGTCCGCGAAGTGCTGGTCGAGGCCGGTGCGAAGAACCCGCGCCTGACCGAGATCGAGGAAAATGCCCGCCGCAAGGGCATCGACGTGCGCAAGGTGAACAGCCAGGCGCTGGATGGCGTGGGTGGTTCGGTGCGCCACCAGGGCGTGGCCGCGCGCTATGCCGCCGCCCGTACCTACAGCGAGAACGAGCTGGAAGGCCTTGTCACTGCCGCCGAGGGCAAGGCCCTGCTGCTGGTGCTGGACGAGGTGCAGGACCCGCACAACCTCGGCGCCTGCCTGCGTTCGGCCGCTGCCGCCGGTGCGACCGCAGTGATCATCCCCAAGGACAAGTCGGCCACGGTCAATGCCACTGTGCGCAAGACCTCGGCCGGTGCCGCCGATCTGATCCCGGTGGTGGCGGTGACCAACCTGTCGCGCTGCCTGAAGGACCTGCAGAAGCAGGGCGTGTGGATCTATGGTCTGGCCGGCGAAGCCACCGCTTCGCTGTACCAGCTGGACCTGAAGGGCAACATCGCCCTGGTGCTGGGTGGCGAAGCCGACGGCCTGCGCCGACTGACCCGCGAGAACTGCGATGGCCTGGTCAAGATCCCGATGCCGGGCGAGATCGAGAGCCTGAACGTCTCCGTCGCCGCCGGCGTCAGCCTGTTCGAGGCCGTGCGCCAGCGCGGTTGATCTGTAGAGCCGAGCCCACGCTCGGCTGCTCTTCGTTGCAGCCGAGCGTGGGCTCGGCTCTACAGGACGGGCCTCAGCCCGCGCTGCCGCCCAGCGCCTTGAACAGGGTCACGTCGTTGTTCAGCTGGCCCTGGCGCACGCGCGCCAGTGACAGCTCGGCGTCGCGCCGGGTCTGCTGTGCCTCCAGCCAGGTGCGCAGATCGGTGGCACCCACGCGGTAGCGCACTTCCTGCGCGCGCTCCACTTCCACCGCTTCGTCATACGAAGCCTGCGAGGCCGCCACCTGGCGCGCCAGCTGCTCACGTGCCGACAGCGCGTTGTCCACTTCCGAGAGCGCGGTGTACAGCGTCTTGCGGAAGTTGGTTGCAGCAATCTGGTACGCCGTACCGGCGATGTCGGTATCCAGCTGCGCGCGCTGCAGGTTGAGGAACGGCAATGACAGGCCGGCGCCCAGCGTGGCCACCGGGTTGCGCAGCACATCGCCCAGCGAGGTTGCACTGGAGCCGAGGCTGCCGGTCAGGCTCAATGCCGGGTAGTACTGGGTCGCGGTGACCTTGATGGTCTTCAGGCTGTTGCGCAGGCGCAGTTCGGCTGCGCGCAGGTCGGGACGGCGGCCGAGCAGGTCGGTCGGCAGGCCTTCGTTGATCCCGGGGCTGCGTGCGGCCAGCAGGTCCTGCGGTTCGTCCTGCTGTGGCCACGGCGTGCCGTCCAGCAGCACGGTCAGCGCATTGCGCACTTCCACCCGCTGCTGTTCCAGCGCGCTCTGTGCGGAACGTTGCGACTGCAGGTTCTGCAGTGCCTGGCGTACTTCCAGGCGCGATACCGCACCGGCGTCGAAGCGGGCCTGGACCAGTTCGCGGGTACGTTCCAGCCGCTCCAGGTTGGCCTGGCCGGTGGCGATCGACTGGTTGAGATAGGCCAGGTTCCAGTACTGGGTGATGGTGTCGCCGATCACCAGCAGCGCGGTGTTCTGCCGGTCTTCCTCGCTGGCCTCGGCTTCCCAGCGGGCGATGTCGCGCTGGGTGCGCAGGCGGCCCCACAGATCGACCTCCCAGCCCAGCGAAACGCCGGTGGAATAGCTGCGACGCCAGTCATCAGCCTGGTCGGTGGCGCGGCTGGCGCTGCCACTGACCCCGGAAGACGAAGGCTGCGGCCACAGCGCGTTGCTGGCCAGGCCAGCCTGCAGGCGCGAACGCTGCACGGCCAGACCGGCGGCGGCCAGATCGCTGTTGGCGGCCAGCGCCTGCGCCACCAGACGGTCCAGTCGTTCATCGCCGAAGCCGGTCCACCAGGTGTCCTGGCGGATGTCGCGGCCGGGTGTATCCAGGCTGCTGCGCGGGTCGTCGGCCGGTGCGTTGAGGGTGGCATCGCCACGCCCGTAGCTGGCCGCCACGTCGGGGGCCTGCACCGGGTAGCGGCCCACCGATGCACAGCCTGAGAGGGCGAGCAGAACAGCGCCCACCAGCAGCAGGCGCGAGGGAGCAGGGAAGGGCAGTCGGGTCATCATCTTCATTCGCGGGCCAGGGCCTCCACCGGGTCGAGCTGCGCGGCATTGCGCGCGGGCAGGAAGCCGAACGCCACGCCGATCAGGGTCGAACAGGCGAAGGCGGCGACAATCGAGGCGGTGGAGAACAGCACCTGGAAGTCGCTGGCGAAGCGGCCGATCATCGAGCCCAGCAGCAGGGCCAGGCCGATGCCGAGCACGCCGCCGAGCAGGCACACCAGCACCGCTTCGATCAGGAACTGTTGGCGGATATCACTCTGCCGCGCACCCACGGCCATGCGCACGCCGATCTCACGCGTACGCTCGGTGACCGACACCAGCATGATGTTCATCACGCCGATGCCACCGACCAGCAGCGCGATGGCGGCGATCGCGCCGATCAGCAGCGTCATCGTGCGCGTGGTCTGTTCGATGGTCTGGCGGATCTCGGCGCTGTTGCTGAGGAAGAAATCCTCGGTGCCATGGCGCATCGTCAGCAAGCGGGTGATCGCTTCCTGCGCCGCATCCATCGGCGTGTCGTCGTCCACGCGCACGGTGATGCTGGAGACGTGGCTCTGGCCGAGCATGCGCGACATCACCGTGGTGTACGGCACCCACACGCTGAGGCTGGTGCTGCCGCCGAAACCGAAACTCTGGCGCTTGGCCACGCCGACCACGCGTGCTGGCACGTTGCCGAGCAGGATCACCTGGCCGACCGGGTCGACATCGGGGAAGAACTGGGTCTGGGTGTTCTCGTCGATCACCGCCACCTGGCCGAGGCCCTTCACTGCATCACTGTCGAAGAAGCTGCCACTGAGCAGGGTCACGCCCTTGACCCGGAAGAACTGTTCGCCGACGCCGCTGACCTGGGCGGTGGACGACTGGTTGCGGTAACGCGCGGTGACCGAGGTCGACACGCTGGGCGTGGCGCTGTCCACGTAGCTCTGCTTTGCCAGTGCATCGGCATCGCTGGCCTTGAGCGTCTGTACCCGCGCCGAGCGCATGTCGCCGAAACCACGGCCTGGATAGACGTCGATGGTGTTGGTGCCGAGCGCGCTGATGTTCTGCAGGATCTGCTGCTGCGAGCCATTGCCCAGCGCCACCACCGAGACCACCGAGGCGATGCCGATGATGATGCCGAGCATGGTCAGGAAGGTGCGCAGCCGATGCGCGTTCATCGCCAGCAGTGCCATGCGGAACGCTTCGGTGAAGCGGTCGCGGGCCGCCCGCCAGCTGTTGCCGCGGGCGACGCCGGTGCTGGCCTCGCGCTGCGCACGGTAGGTCGGTGCGTTCGGGTTGGCGCGGTCGGCGATGATCTCGCCGTCGCGGATCTCGATGATGCGCTGTGCGTGTTCGGCCACGCTCATGTCGTGGGTGACGATGATGATGGTGTGGCCTTCGGCGTGCAGCTCGCCGAGGATCGCCATCACTTCCTCGCCGGATTTCGTGTCGAGCGCGCCGGTGGGTTCGTCGGCCAGGATCACCTCGCCGCCGTTCATCAGGGCACGTGCGATCGACACGCGCTGCTGTTGGCCACCGGACAGCTGCCCCGGCTTGTGGTGCATGCGGTCGCTCAGGCCCAGCCGCTGCAGCAGCTGCTCGGCCCGTGCGTTGCGCACTGCGCCGGGGCTGCCGGCATACACCGCCGGCACTTCCACGTTGCCGCGCGCGTCCAGGTCGCCCAGCAGGTGATAGCGCTGGAAGATGAAACCGAAATGTTCGCGGCGCAGTTCGGCCAGCTCGTCCGGTTCCATCTTCCCGGTTTCGCGGCCGGCCACCTGGTAGCTGCCACGGGTAGGGCGGTCGAGGCAGCCGAGGATGTTCATCAGCGTCGACTTGCCCGAGCCGGACTGGCCGACGATGGCCACCATCTCACCGGCGTGGATGTCCAGGTTGACGTCACGCAGCACGGCGATCACATCGTCGCCGGCCGGGAATTCGCGTCGCAGGTCGCGCAGGCGCAGCAGCGGCGCCGTCGTGCTCATCGGCGCCCCATGCCCGGGCCGCCGACCCGCATCTGCATGCCGCTGCGGTTGCCGCCGCCAGCGCTGGCACCGGCCGCACCGGCTTCGCCGACCACCACGCGCTCGCCTTCCTTCAGCCCGGACAGGATCTCGGCCGAGGCGCCGTTGTTGATGCCCACGCTGACCTTGCGCGGCTGCGGCTGGCCCTTGTCGTCCAGTACCCGCACCATGCGCTCGTCGCCACGGCGCTTCGGCCCCAGTGCCACCGCCGGCACCATCAGCACATTCTTGGCCTGCTTGAGCAGCACGGAGACCTGGGCGGTCATGTCGATGCGCAGCGTGCCGTCCGGGTTCTCCACATCGAACAGCGCGTTGTAGTAGACCGCGCTGCTGGAACTGGAGCTGGACGAACTGCTGGAGCTGGATGAATTCTCGTTGGCGATCGAGGCCGGCGCCGGATTGATCTGGCGCAGGGTGGCGTGGTACTTGCGGTCCGGGTCGCCCAGCGTGGTGAAGTAGACCGGCATGCCGGCCTTGATCTTGACCACGTCGGCCTCGGAGATCTCGGCGTTGACGGTGACCACGTCCAGCCGCGCCAGCATGACGATGGTCGGCGCGGTCTGGTTGGCGTTCACGGTGCGGCCTTCCTCGGCCACCACCGCCACCACGGTGCCGTCCATCGGCGCGGTGATGCGGGTGTAGGCCAGGTTGGCACGGGCGGTGCCCAGTTCGGTTTCGCGGCCCTTGATCTGCGCCTCGTAGGACTGCAGCTGGGCGCGGGCGGTCTTCAGCTGTGCCTCGGCGGCATCGTATTCCTGGCGCGAGGTGGCTTCGGCGGCGAGCATCTGCTGCTGGCGCGCGAACTCCAGTTCGGCCTGGCGCAGGGTGGCCTGCTGCACGGCACGCTGGGCGGTGACCTGGTCCAGCGAGGCCTGCGCGTTGAGCACCTGGTTCTGCTGGGTGGTGGCGTCGATCTCGGCGATCAGATCGCCTTCCTTCACGGTGTCGCCCAGCTGCACCTTCAGCGACTTGATCTGGCCCGAGGCCTGGGCACCCACGCTGACCAGCTTGTAGGCGTCGATCACACCGGTGGCCTCCACCGTCTGCTCGATGTCACCACGGCTGACGGGCGTGGTCGCCACCGCCGGGGCGGCGGGCTTGCGCAGCAGCCACCAGGCGGCTGCGGCGACGGCAAGGGCAAGCAGGGCGATCAGTATCAGGCGACCCCGGCGGGTCGCGGGCAGCAGGCGGAACGTCACGTCGTGGCTTCACTCTCGGGGCCGCGGCGGCGGCGTTGGTGGGCATTGTGAAGACCGGGCGATGGGCGGCTCAATCCTCGGGGTATGTCTCTATGTAACACTGTCGGTGAATACGCGTAACCACAGGTATCCCGCCCACGGGTGGATACACTGGTACGCATTGCCCCGGATGCGGTTCAGCTGCCGACACGGGATGATCGCGACATGGAGACTGAAAACACGATGCACCGACTGCTGATCGTCGACGACGACAACGACATCCGCACCCTGCTGGCCGAGCAGCTCGGCCGTGCCGGCTACCAGGTGAGCACGGCTGCCGACGGCACCGCCATGCGCCAGTTGCTGGACCGCGAGCACGTGGACCTGATCGTGCTCGACCTCAACCTGCCGCGTGAGGATGGCCTGACCCTGTGCCGCGACCTGCGCGCACGCTCGAACACGCCGGTGATCATGCTGACCGCACGCGCCGAGCCGATCGATCGCGTGCTGGGCCTGGAAATGGGCGCCGACGACTATCTTGCCAAGCCGTTCGAACCGCGCGAGCTGCTGGCGCGCATCCGCAACGTGCTGCGCCGGACCGAGGCGCTGCCAGCCAACCTGGAGCCGCTGGCGGTGCGCCGTGCGCGCTTCTCGCGGTGGGTGTTCGATCTGGAGCATCGCCACCTGGTGGACCCGGACGATCGCGTGGTGGTGCTGTCCGGCGCCGAGTTCCGCCTGCTGCGGGTGTTCATCGCCCATGCCAACAAGGTGCTGTCGCGCGAGCAGCTGGTCGCGCTCAGCAGTGGCCGCAACTACGAGGCACAGGATCGCGCGATCGACCTGCAGGTCAGCCGCCTGCGCAACAAGCTGGGCGACGATGGTGGCCCGGACGGGCTGATCAAGACCGTACGCAACGAAGGCTATGTACTGGCCTCCTCGGTGAACCTGGAATAAGCCGCGATGAAGCGCCTGCGCCATTTCCTGTCCTCGATGGTCGGGCGGTTGTTCGTGATCCTGCTGCTGGGCATGAGCGTGGCCGCGATCGGCGCGACCATGCTGGCCACCTCCAAGCGCCAGCAGGAGTTCGAGCGGCAGAACCTGAACCGCATCGCCGACCGCCTGCAGGGCTACGTCAACCTGCTCGACGGCAATCCCGAGCTGCGTGAGCGCCTGCTCGAAATCGGTGGGCCGAGCGTCCGCGCGCTGCAACCCGGCGCGCGCCTGGGGCGGGCCGACACGGCGTTGATGGAAGTCCTGGATGACCGGCCGGGGCCGGTCGCTCGCGCGCATGTGCACTTCGCTTCGTTCCGCTCCTGCATTCCCAAGCTGCAGGACCTGTTGCCGCCGCCGCCGCCCGGGCATCGCAAGCACCCGCGCGAGCGTGATCCGGCATTCATCCCGCCCAAGTGCCGTGCGGTCGACGTGACCCTCAACGACGGCACGTTGCTGAAGCTGGCGCTGGATTCGCCGGCGGTGGCGCACAACGGCATCCTCGCCGTTGATCCGTGGTTCCTGACCCTGCTGGTGCTGGCGATCGCGGTGCTGGCCTACATCGTCGCGCGCATCGCCAGCGCGCCGTTGCAGGAGCTGGCGGCCGCCGCCGAAGACCTGGGCGACGACCTGCAGCGCGATCCCCTGCCGCTGCGCGGGCCGCGCGAGGTGCAGCGTGCTGCCGAAGCCTTCAATGCCATGCAGCATCGCCTGCAGCGGCACCTGGCTGAGCGCACGCAGATGCTGGCGGCGATCACCCATGACCTGCAGACCCCGCTGACCCGCCTGCGCCTGCGCCTGGAGAACGTCAGCGACGAGGTACTGCGCGAGCGCCTGATCGGCGATCTGGCCGCGATGCAGGCGTTGGTGCGCGAAGGCCTGGAGCTGGCGCGCAGCGCTGAGAGCGCCGAGCAGCGTGCCGCACTGGACCTGGATTCGCTGCTGGAGAGCATCGTTGAAGACACCGCCGAGGGTGGCGGTGATGTCGTCTTCGAAGGGGGCAGCGGTGCGGTGTTGATGTTGCGTCCGCTGGCCATGCACCGGCTGTTTTCCAACCTGGTGGACAACGCGGTGATGTACGCCTACCGGGTGAGGGTACGGGTCGAGCGCAGTGGCGGCGCGATCACCGTGGTGGTGGCCGACGACGGCCCCGGCCTGGCCGAAGATCAACTGGAAGCCGTGTTCGACCCGTTCGTGCGGGTGGAGACCTCGCGTTCGCGCGAAACCGGCGGCGCCGGTCTGGGCTTGACCATCGCCCGCGCTCTGGCCGAGAAGGATGGCGCGAGGCTGTGGCTGCGCAACCGCGCCGAAGGCGGGCTGGAGGCGGTAGTGCAGTGGCCGGCCAGTGCACAGGTAACGCCGCCGGGGCGCGCGGGCTGAGTCTTCGCGGCTGGCGATGGTGACGCCGTGGGCCGGGTTTGGCCTATCATCTGCGCATCTTCCCAGTTTCTCCCCGATGAGCCAGCCCGTTCCCGCCGGCATGCCGTTCAGCGCTGCCTGGCAGCTCCCGCATGCTGCCAGGCCCGGCAGCCCTGCCTGGCCGCCGCCGCTGCACTGATGGCCGGACAGGGGGACATCGGGCGCTGGGCGGAGCGCTGCGGATCAGGTATCGGTCGATGGCTGCGACAGGGCCTGCTGTGGCTGCTGCTGGCCCTGTCACTGCCGGTGGCTGCGCAGGAGGGGGCACCGCCGCTGCGCGATTACGCCATCGATGTATGGACGTCGCGCAACGGCCTGCCACACAACTCGCTGCGCGACATCGCGCAGACCCCCGAAGGCCACCTGTGGTTCGCCACCTGGGAAGGCCTGGTGCGATACAACGGCCTCGATTTCACCGTGTTCGACCGCAGCACCCGCCCGGGCCTGCGCGACAACGGCATCGGTGCGCTGTTCGTCGACCGTCAGGGCGGGCTGTGGATCAGTGATTCGCGCGGCAACGTCAGCCACCGCGGTAACGATGGCCAGTGGCGGGTCTGGGAGCACCAGGCCGATACCCCGCAGGTACTGATCCAGTCCATGCAGATGGACAGCCAGGGCCGCCTGTGGCTGCTCTATGAAGGCAAGGGCATCGGCTATCTGACGCCGGACACCGGCATCGTCTACCAAGCGCCGGCCGCCGACCTGCCGATGGCGATGAGCTTCACCAAGCTGGTGGTCGATGCGCAGGACCGGGTCTGGGCCGGTACGTTGGACGGGCTGGTGCTGCGCGACAACGACGGCGTGCTCAAGCGGGCGCCCGCGGCGTGGGGGCTGGGCGCCGGCAGTGGCCTGTCGTGGCCGTACCGCGCTCCGGACGGCGCGCTGTGGATCGTCGCCGGCGAGCGCCTGTACCGCGTGGAAGATGATCAGCTGGTGCTGATGCACCGCCTGCCGGGCCAGCTGCACCTGACCTCGATGCTGCAGGATCGCCATGGAGACCTGTGGCTGGGCACCGAGAACCAGGGCCTGCTACGGATCTCCTCGCATGGACTGGAGCGGCTGCCGGCGGGCCTGAACCTGCCGGGTGGACGCGTGGTCAGCCTGCGCGAGGATGCCGAGGGCAGCATCTGGGTCGGTGCCAACGGCGGCCTGTACCGCCTGCGCGAAACGCTGTTCAGCAGCTACACCGAGCGCGATGGCCTCAGTGGTGATTATGTGCGCACCGTGTTCGAGGACCGCGACCGCCAGCTGTGGGTCGGCAGTGCCAGCGGCCTCGATCTGCAGACCGCCGATGGCCGCTTCCGTGCGATGCCGCTGCACAACCGCGGCGGCAAGGCACCTTCGGTGCTCAGCCTGGCGCAGGGCCCGGACGGTGACCTGTGGGTCGGAACGTTCGGCGATGGCGTCTACCGTCTTGGTCGTGACGGCCGGCTGCGGCACAACTATGCCGCCGCCGATGGCATGCCGGGTGGCAACATCCGCGCGATCAGCGTGGACCCGCAGGGTGTGGTCTGGGCCGGCACGCAGAAGGGCGTGGTCCGCATCGACGGTGACCGTGTGCAGGTATCGAACGTCCCGGGCATGCCCGGCGGCCTGATCACCGCACTTGAGCACGATCATCAGGGCAACCTGTGGATCGGCACCATCGAGGGAATCCGCGTGCTGCGCGGCGACCACGTGCAGTCGATCGACCTGGCGCCGCTGGGCGGTGGCCGCAGCGTGTTCGGCTTCCATCAGTTGGGCGACGCGATGTGGATCAGCAGCGACCGCGGCCTGTACCGCTGGCGGAACGGCACGCTGGCGCGGGTGGGGCTGGAGCAGGGCATGCCGGTGGATGCGGTGTTCCAGCTGGTGCCGGATCGCCTTGGCAATGTGTGGATCAGCAGCAACCGCGGTGTACTGCGCACCGACATGGCCACCCTCAACGCCGTGGCCGATGGCCGCGCACCCCGGGTGATGGTGGAGCGCTACAACGAGATCGACGGCATGGCCAATGCGCAGGCCAACGGCAGCTCCGGGCCATCGGCGATCCTGCGCCAGGACGGCACGTTCTGGGTGGTCACCGCCGGTGGCCTGAGCACCGTCGACCCGCAGCGCCTGCAGCGTTTCCGTGAGCGCCTTTCACCGCCGGCAGCGATTGAAAGCGTGCAGGTGGATGGCGCACCGGTGCATTGGGAGGGCCCGGACCGCAACTACATTCCCGGCGGCCGTCGCTTGACGGTGAGCTATGTCGGCCTGAGCTACCTGATGTCTGACCGGATCCGCTACCGCACGCGGCTGGATGGCCTGGATGCGGGGTGGGTCGAACGCGGCCCGCAGCGCAGCGTGGAGTTCGTCGGCCTGCCGCCGGGCGATTACACCCTGCACGTGGCCGCTGCCCATCCGAGTGGCAGCTGGGGCCAGCAGGAAGCGGTATGGAGCTTCACCGTGGAGCCGTTCTGGTGGCAGCGACGCAGCGTGCAGGGGTTGGGTGGACTGTTGCTGCTGGCCGGGCTGGTGGCGCTGTACCGCCTGCTGCTGCAGCAGCTGAAGGCCAGCAACCTGCGCCTGGCGCGGCGGGTGGACGAGGCCACCTTCGACCTGCAGGCGAAGACCGTGCACCTGCAGGCGCTGAACCAGGAAAAGACCGAACTGGCCGAGCGCCTGGCACGCCAGGCCGAGGCCTTCGAACGGCAGGCCCGCGAAGATGCGCTGACCGGCCTGGCCAACCGCCGTGCCTTCGATGAAACGCTGGCCCGCGACTTTGCGCGTTCGCAGCGCAGTGGTCATCCGCTGTGCCTGGTGGTGCTGGATATCGACCACTTCAAGGACGTCAACGACCGCCACAGCCACAGCATCGGCGATGCCGTGCTGGTGCAGGTGGCGCGGCTGATCGCCGCCGCCAGCCGCGACTCGGACCTGCCCGCGCGGACTGGTGGCGAAGAGTTCGCGCTGCTGCTCAACGACACCCGCCTGGAGGAAGCCGCACAGCTGTGCGCACGCCTGCGCGGCCTGTTCCATGACCACCCCGACTGGGCCGGTGTGGACGGCCTGCGCGTGACCTTCAGCGCGGGGCTGGTGGAGCTGGACGCCGACGACCGCACCCCGGCGCTGCTGTACCAGCGCGCAGACCGCGCGCTGTACCGCGCCAAGAGCGACGGCCGCGATCGCACGAGCATCGGTTGATCACATCCACGCGTGGCGTGGATATGCCTCTATCGATCGGTAGAGTCGAGCCATGCTCGACTACAGCGCGACAGCGCGGAAAAAGGCGCAGCCGAGCATGGCTCGGCTCTACAGAAAGCGCTGCCTTAGCGTGGCCAGGCGTTGGCGATGGTGCAGAACAACCGCGCGGTCTGCTCGGTGTCATACACCGCGCTGTGCGCCTCGTTGGCGTCCCAGCCCAGCCCGGCGGCCGTGGCTGCACGCGCCAGCACGGTCTGCCCGTAGGCGATGCCGGCCAGGGTCACCGTGTCGAACACGCTGAACGGATGGAACGGATTGCGCTTGTGACCTGTACGTGCCACCGCCGCATTGACGAAACCTAGGTCGAAATGGGCGTTGTGGCCGACCAGGATCGCGCGCTGGCAGCCGTATTTCTTCATCGCCGCACGCACCGGGGTGAAGATGTGGTCCAGCGCTGCCTTCTCTTCCTTGGCCAGCCGGAACGGGTGGTCGAGGATGATGCCGGTCACTTCCAGCGACTTCGGGTCGATCTCCAGGCCTTCGGCCGGCACCACGTGGGCGCTGGCGGTCTGGCCGGGGTAGAGCAGGCCGTTCTCGTCCATCTCGATCGGCACGGCGGCAATTTCCAGCAGCGCGTTGCGCTGGCTGTCGAAGCCGCCGGTTTCCACGTCCACCACCACCGGCAGGAAGCCGCGGAAGCGTTGTGACATCGCGCGCTGCGCCTGGGGTACTGCGGAATCGGGAGCGGCGGCAGGTGCGGGCGTGGGGTCAGTCATGCGTGAATTCTAGCAGAGCGACCCTGAGCGCCCGGCCAGCCTTCTGTGCATGGGTTCCCTGCGTGGTCGTGTGTCGACCAAGGTCGACACCTACCGGGCACCGCACGCTCAGGATTCCGGTAGGTGCCAACCTTGGTTGGCACGGTGCGCGCCGACCAGGGTCGGCATTTACCGGACTGCGGGCCGTGCCGTCGTGCCCGATGGCTGCCACCGCGCCAACCACGCATCCACGCTCAGCCTGCCGGCGCCGGTGAAGATCAGTGGCAGCAGCATCGCCATGAACAGCACCGGCAGCTTGAAGTTGCCGAAGCCCTGGTCAGTGATCGCGTAGCCCATGGCGAGGTCAGACAGCGAGTTCCACTCCATCGGCCAATGCACTGCATAGGTGGCCACAACGGTCAGCACCAGCAGGCTGGCCGCGGCAAACCGGGTGCCGAATCCAACCAGCAGGCAGGCCGCGCCGATCAGTTCGAACCACGTGGCGAGCTGCCAGTTCAGGGTGGCCGGCAGCTGGTCGAACGGGAACGGGAAGGCATCCTGCAGGTCGGCGAACCAGTTCTGGCCGTGCAGTTTTTCGCGGCCGGATTCGAAGTATTCCCAGGCCAGCAGCAGGCGCAGGCCGAGCGGGGCCAGCCAGGGGGCGAGACGGTCCAGCTGGCCGCGCACGGCGGCCAGGGTCGGGAGGTTCATCGGTGGTTCTCCGGGGGAAGGGGGCGTCAGCCGGGGACTGCGAGCGGGCCGATCACGCCGGCCTGCAGGAACTGCTGCAGCAGCGCGGCACCGGGTCCGGCCAGCGCGTCCTCGGCCAGGCCGTGCGCAGCGGCCAGGTGCCGCAGGTAGCCATGGCCATCGAGGCCAGGGTGTTCGCCGATGCTGGACAGCAGGTACACCGCCAGCGGGCTGAGTACGGCAAAGCGCACCTCGCCATCGGCCTCGCGACGAACCAGCAGGCCGGTCGGTTCCGCCGGCGGTTGTGACGGTGCGTCCTCGGCACCGAGCCGGTGCACGGGCCACTGATACAGCAGCGGCCATGCCAGTGGCGAGCGCTGCAGCGGCACCCGCAGCGGGTCGATGCCACCCGGCGCAGGCAGAGGCTCGGCAGGAAGCTGGTACAGCGCGGTTTCCACCCACTCGTAATGAGCAAGTTCGGCCAACGCCGGGTGCGGCAGCTGTGGCTGGGCCTGCAGCCACTGCACGAATTCGGCGGCCAGTTCGGTGAACAGCGGCGTCTGGCAGCGATGGGTCGCGAAGTACTGGCGCACCAGTCCGCTCCAGGCCGGTTCGCCGAGCAGGCGCACGCAGACCGGGAAGCCGTTGCTCAACAGGCCGAGCAGGTTGTTGAACAGCAGCCGTTGGTACACCGCCACCCGGCGTGGCTCCAGACCGGCCGGTGGTGGTACGCCCTGCGGATCGCGCAGGTGAGCGGTGAACGCGTGCTGCTGCGCGCGCAGGGTGTCGGTGGTGTCAGCCATGTACAGCCCCGGCGTGCGCGGCCTGCAGGCGGCGGATGGTCTGCAGTTCGCCCTGCAGTTCGGCGTAGGGCGGGAAATTGAAATCGCGTTCGAGCAGGGTGGGGCGTGGGCCGATGCGCGCGTAGGTACGCGCCAGCAGCTCCCAGACCGGGTCGATCACCGCGCTGCCATGGGTATCGATCTTCAGGTCCGGTGCCTCGTCCAGGTGCCCGGCCACATGCAGGCAGACGATGCGCTCTGCAGGCAGCCCGGCAATGAAGACGTCGGCGTCGTAACCATGGTTGCAGGCGTTGACATAGACGTTGTTGACGTCCAGCAGCAGGTCGCAGTCGGCCTCGGCGAGCACGGCGTTGGTGAAGGCCAGTTCGTCCATTGCCGGCTCCGGTGCCAGGTAGTAGGACACGTTTTCCACCGCGATGCGGCGACCCAGCAGGTCCTGCACGCGGGCGATGCGTGCGGCGGTATGGCGCACCGCTTCGTCGGTGAACGGAATCGGCAGCAGGTCGTAGAGGTGGCCGTCGTCGCTGCAGTAGCTCAGGTGCTCGCTGTACAGCGGCACACGGTGCTTTTCCAGGAATTGGCCGACCTGTTCCAGCAGCTGCGTATCCAACGGCGCACTGCCGCCCAGCGACAAAGACAGGCCGTGGCAGCTCAACGGATGGCGCTGCGCCAGTTCGGCCAGCGCATCCCCAGCGGGGCCACCGACATGGATCCAGTTCTCCGGTGCGCATTCGAGGAAATCGAAGTCGCCCGCCGGTGCATCGCGCAGATCCTGCAGCAGCGCCCTGCGCAGCCCCAACCCGGCGGCCGCCGCATGAAGCGGCGACCGCAGGTGGACGGCGCTGGCGCGGACGTCAGTGCTTGGCACCGCACTTGCCTTCGCCGCACTTGCCCTCGGCCGCCTTCTTGTCGCCGGTCTTGGCCTTGGCGCCTGCCGCGGCACCGGCGGCCTTGCCCTTGTCGGCGCCGCACTTGCCTTCGGCACTCTTGCCGTCGGCACCACATTTGCCTTCGGCGTGCTTGGTCGCGTCGGCGGCCATCCTGGTATCTGCTGCCTTGGCATCGGTGCTGGCCTTGGCTGCCTGGCCGGCCACCAGATAGCCCTGGGCCAGGTCGCTCATGCTCAGCGCCGAGGCACTGGCGGTCATGCCCAGGCCGGCGGCCAGGGCGGTAGCAGTCAGCAGGGACAGGGTCTTGTTGGAACTGCTCATCGGTCGTGCTCCTGGGTGGTGTGGGCGGGTGCCCGGGTGGCCGGCAGGGATGCCGGTGGAAACGATGGTGCAGCGATCCTACTCAACGAATCCTCGCCAAGACCTCAAATTTTCGTGAGGTTTGTTACAGAAGCATCCGGAAGGTTCGCACCGGGCAAGCCCGGCGCCCACAACGCGGGTGGAACGCCCAGAAACAAGAAGGCCGCTGTCACCAGGACAGCGGCCACCTTGGAGTCGACTCCGGTGTTGCAGTGCAGCGTCAGGGCTGGCCGGTGCTGGAGGTTTCGTCGCGCTTCTCGCGCGGCGGCAGCGGCTGCTCGCCGTGCACCAGGAACCACACGTTCTCGGCGATGTTGGTGGCGTGGTCACCCACGCGCTCCAGGTTCTTGGCCATGAACAACAGGTGCGTGCACGGGGTGATGTTGCGTGGGTCTTCCATCATGTAGGTCAGCAGCTCGCGGAACAGCGCGGTGTACTGCGCGTCCAGGCGGGCATCGTCCTCGCGCAGTGCCAGCGCGGCGTCGGCGTCGTTGTCGCGGTAGGCGGCAATGGCGCGGCGCACCTGCTGCGCGGCCAGGCGGCCCAGTGCGCGCAGGCCCTGGATCTGCGGCAGCGGCGGCACCTTGCCCAGGGCGATGGAACGCTTTGCGACGTTGGCGGCGTAATCGCCAATGCGCTCGATGTCGGCCGGAATGCGCAGGCCGGCGAGGATCTCGCGCAGGTCGCGCGCCATCGGGCCACGCAGCGCCAGGCGCATCACGTCGTGGCTGATCTGCTGCTCAAGCGCATCGATCGCTTCGTCGTTGGCGATGATGCGATGGGCGGCGTTCTCGTCGCGCTTCTCGATCACGTCCATCGCCGCTTCGAGCTGGGCGACGGCCATCTCGCCCATGCGCACGATTTCGGCCACCAGGCGCTGCTGCTCTTCGTCGTAGCTCTTGACGATGTGGTCGTTGGGAAGATTCATGGTCTGCAATCCGGGTAGAGCCAGGCCATGCCTGGCTGGAACATGTGGCGAAGGAACAGCGTCGATCAGCCGAAGCGACCGGTGATGTAGTCCTCGGTCTGCCGCTGCGACGGCTGCGAGAAGATCACTTCGGTGCGGTCGTGCTCGATCAGGTCGCCCAGGTACATGAAGGCGGTGTAGTCGGATACGCGCGCGGCCTGCTGCATGTTGTGGGTGACGATCACGATCGTGTACTCGTGCTTGAGCTCTTCCACCAGCTGCTCGATGCGGCTGGTCGAGATCGGATCCAGCGCCGAGGTCGGCTCGTCCAGCAGCAGCACCGACGGGCGCAGGGCCACGGCACGGGCGATGCACAGACGCTGCTGCTGGCCACCGGACAGGCCCAGCGCGCTCTGCCCCAGCTTGTCCTTCACTTCGTCCCACAGCGCGCCCTGGCGCAGCGCCTGCTCGACACGGTCGGCCATGTCGGCCTTGCTCAGCTTTTCGTGGTGGCGGATGCCGTAGGCCACGTTCTCGAAGATGGTCATCGGGAACGGCACCGGCTTCTGGAACACCATGCCGACCTTGCTGCGCAGGCGGTTCATCGGGTACTTCGGCGACAGGATGTTCTCGCCGTCCAGCAGCACTTCACCGCGCGCTTCCAGCTTCGGGTACAGCGCGTAGATGCGGTTGAAGATGCGCAGCAGGGTCGACTTGCCGCAACCGGAGGGACCGATCAGCGCGGTTACGCGCTTTTCCGGAATCTCCAGGTTGATGCCCTTCAGGGCGTGGAACTTGTCGTAGTAGAAGTCCAGTCCACGCGCAGCCAGCTTCACCGGCGACGGCGTGTGCAGGCTCTCGTGCGAGGACGGCACGGCGATGCGCTGCATCGGCACGGCGTTGGAAAGGTCGTTCATGGCGTTATCCACGGAAAGGTCAGTCATGGGAGATACGGTTGCGCAGCAGGATGCCGCGGGCGGCAAGGCTGACCAGCAACACGAAGACAGTCAGCACCAGGGCACCGGCCCAGGCCAGCACCTGCCAGGATTCATACGGGCTGCCGGCGAACTGGTTCATCACCACCGGCACCGAGGCCATCGGCTGGAAGATGTTGTTGTTCCAGTACTGGTTGCCGAAGGCGGTGAACAGCAGCGGCGCGGTCTCGCCGGAAATGCGGGCCAGCGCCAGCAGGATGCCGGTGATGATGCCGGCCGATGCACTGCGGTACAGCACCTGCACGATCACCTTCCACTGCGGGATACCCAGCGACAGGGCCGCCTCACGCATCTGCGAGGGCACCAGGCGCAGCATCTCGTCGGTGGTGCGCACCACCACCGGCAGCACGATGAAGGCCAGCGACAGGGCACCGGCGAACGCCGAGAAGTTGCCGCCGGTCTGCATCACGTACAGGGTGTAGACGAACAGGCCGAGCACGATCGACGGCGCCGACAGCAGGATGTCGTTGACGAAGCGGACCACGGTGCCGGCCTTGCGGGCGTTGCCGTACTCGGCCAGCCAGGTGCCGGCCAGCACGCCCAGCGGGGTGCCGATGCCGATCGCCAGCGCGCACATCACCGCGCTGCCGAAGAAGGCGTTGGCGAGGCCGCCTTCCTGCATCGGCGGCGGCGTCATCTTGGTGAACAGATCCCAGTTGATGCCGGCCAGGCCCTTGGAGGCCAGGGTGAACAGGATCCAGCCCAGGAAGAACAGGCCGAACAGGGCGGTGGCGCACGATGCGGCGATGGCGATGACATTGCCGATGCGGCGGCGCAGGTACAGCGAATCAGCGGTGGTGGACATCAGTTGCCCTCCTTGCGAGACAGGCGCATCAGCATCAGGCGGGCGATGGCCAGCACCACGAAGGTGACGATGAAGAGGACGAAGCCGAGCAGCAGCAGGGCCGAGCGGTAGGTTTCAGTGGCTTCGCCGAAATCGTTGGCGATCAGCGCGGCGATGGTGGTGCCCGGTTCCAGCAGCGACGGCGACAGGCGCACGCTGTTGCCGATAACGAATGCCACCGCCATCGTCTCGCCCAGAGCGCGGCCGAGGCCGAGGAAGATGCCGCCGATCACCGCCGAGCGGGTGTAGGGCAGGACGATGTCCCAGCTCACTTCCCACTTGGTGGAACCCAGCGCGTAGGCCGATTCCTTCAGGCGGGTCGGCACGGTCAGGAACACTTCGCGCATCACCGAGGAGATGAACGGAATGACCATGATGGCCAGCACGAAACCGGCGGTAAGCATGCCGATGCCCAGCGGCGGGCCCTGGAACATCGGGCCGATGATCGGCCATTCGCCCAGGGTTTCGTTGAGGAACGGGGTGACGTACTCGGTCATCACTGGCACCAGCACGAACAGGCCCCACATGCCGTAGATGATCGAGGGGATGCCGGCCAGCAGTTCGATGGCGGTACCGACCGGGCCACGCAGCCAGCGCGGCGCGACTTCGGTGAGGAAGAAGGCGATGCCGAAGCTGACCGGCACGGCGATGACCATCGCGATGACGGCGGTGACCAGGGTGCCGTAGATCGGGGCGAGGGCGCCGAACTTGTTTTCGACCGGATTCCAGTCGGCGGAGAAGAAGAAGCTCAGGCCCTGCATCTGCAGGGCATGGCGGCCGCCCCACAGCATCGACAGCGCGGCGCAGGCCAGGGCGATCAGGACGAAGATGACGGTGCCGACCAGCACCCATCGGAACAGTTTGTCGTTGCGGGCATCACGCGCATCACGCGTGGACGGGGCGGCTACAGGCTGGGCGATGGCATTCATGGGGACGGCAGGGCCAGGAAGGGGCGGGGCGGCATGGCGTGGAAGAAGCGGTGCCCGCGTGGGGCGGGCACCGTCGGGTCCATCACTTCAGGTCGGTCGCCCAGTAGGCCTCGATCTGCTTGACCAGTTCGGCCGGCAGCGGCACGTAGTGCAGCTCGTTGGCCTGGGCCTGGCCGTTCTCGAAGGCCCACTTGAAGAAGGCCAGGGTGTCCTGGTTGCGCTTGGCGTCCTTCGGCTTCTTCTGCATCAGCATGAAGTTGGTGGCGGTGATCGGCCACGCCTGCTCGCCCGGTGCGTTGGTGATGACCAGGTTGAAGTCCTTGGCGCTGGCCCAGTCGGCGCTCGCGGCCGCTGCGGCAAAGGTTTCCGCGCTCGGCTCGACCCAGTTTCCGGCCGCGTTCTGCATGGCGGTGTACGGCATGCCGTTCTGCAGCGCGTAGGCCAGTTCGACGTAGCCGATCGAGCCCTTGATCTGCTTCACGTAGGAAGCAACGCCTTCGTTGCCCTTGCCACCGACGCCGTCCGGCCACTGCACCGAGGTGCCCTCGCCAACCTTGCTCTTCCACTCCGGGCTGACCTTGGACAGGTAGTTGGAGAAGTTGAAGGTGGTACCCGAACCGTCCGAACGATGGACCAGGGTGATCTTGCCGTCCGGCAGCTTCACGCCCGGGTTGGCGGCGACGATGGCCGGGTCGTTCCAGGTCTTGACCTTGCCCAGGAAGATGTCGGCAAGCAGGGCGCCGCTCAGGCGCAGCTTGCCGGCTTCCAGGCCTTCGATGTTGACCACCGGCACCACGCCGCCGATGGCGGAAGGGAACTGCGCAAGGCCGGCCTGGGCCAGCTCTTCGCTGCTCAGCGGCTTGTCGGAGGAACCGAAGTCGACGGTGCCGGCCTTGATCTGGGCGATACCGCCGCCCGAGCCGATCGACTGGTAGTTGATCTTGGCACCGGTGCTGGCGTTGTAGTCAGCCGACCACTTGGAGACCAGCGGGAAGATGAAGGAAGCGCCGGCACCGGACACTTCGGCGGTCACCTTGGCACCGGCAGCGGCCGGGGCCGCGGCACCGTCGGCAGCCGGCTGCTGCGCGGCCTGCTTGTCGCCACCGCAGGCCGACAGGCCCAGGGCGATGGCCAGGGAAAGGGCGGCAAGGCCGGCCGAGTGCAGTTTCATGGTCACTCCATAGCGGGGTAGAGCCGACGACGTCGGCGGATGCGGCTATGAAATGATGTTTTTGTTACAGCCGTATTACGACCATGACAGAGGTGTCCTGGATCACGTTCTGACAAGGGTTTCACGGGGTTGGCCGGCCCTTGGCAGGAGCCCTGAGACCCCGGATCTGCGCATCGATATGACGGCCTGGGCGCTGGGTAGAGTCGAGCCATACTCGACTGCTCCCTGTCCTCGGTAGCTGCGGACCGTTGGTCTGCACGCTCCAGCACCCAACCGAGCATGGGCTCGGCTCTACAGAGCCTGGTGCACCCCAAAAACAAGAAGAGCGCGAGATCTCGAGGATCTCGCGCCCGGGTTGGGATCGGCGGGGGAGAGAGGACCCGCCGATCCCGTTCCTGCGGGGGAACGCGCTTACTTCAGGTTCTGGGTCCAGTAGGTTTCGATCTGGCGGACCAGGCTGTCCGGCAGCGGCACGTAGTCCAGTTGGCGGGCCTGGGCATCGCCGTTCTTGTAGACCCAGCGGAAGAACTCCTGGGTGGCCTTGCCATTGGCAGCATTCTTCGGCGTCTTCTGCACCAGGATGAAGTTGGTGGCGGTGATCGGCCAGGATTCAGCGCCCGGCGCATTGGTCATGACCAGGTAGAAATCCTTGGCGTTGGCCCAGTCGGCGCTGGCGGCGGCAGCGGCGAACGACGCATCGCTCGGCTGCACGAACTTGCCGGCGGCATTCTTCATCGCGGTGTACGACAGCTTGTTCTGCAGCGCGTAGGACAGTTCGACATAGCCGATGCCGCCCTTGATCTGCTTCACGTACGCTGCAACGCCTTCGTTGCCCTTGCCACCGATGCCGGCCGGCCACTGCACCGAGGTGCCTTCACCGACCGAGCTCTTCCACTCCGGGCTGACCTTGGACAGGTAGTTGACGAAGTTGAAGGTGGTGCCCGAACCGTCCGAACGATGCACGACGGTGATCTTGGCGCTCGGCAGGGTCACGCCCGGATTCAGCGCGGCGATGGCCGGGTCATTCCAGGTCTTGATCTTGCCCAGGAAGATGTTGGCCAGCACGGCGCCGTCCAGCTTCAGCGCGCCCGGGGCGATGCCGGCCACGTTCACCACCGGCACCACGCCACCGATCACCGACGGGAACTGCGCCAGGCCCGAGGCGGCCAGTTCTTCCGGCTTCAGCGGAGCATCGGAGGAGCCGAAATCAACCGTCTTGGCCTTGATCTGGGCGATGCCACCACCGGAGCCGATCGACTGGTAGTTGACCTTGTTGCGGGTCGCAGCGCTGTAGTCGGCCGACCACTTGGACATGACCGGGTAGATGAACGATGCGCCCGCGCCGGTGATGTCGGCGGCGTTGGCGGCGAACACGGACGATGCAGCCAGGATGGCGACAGCGGCGCGCGATTTGAAGGCGTGGATCACGGGGAGACTCCTGGGGTGGTGGTCGAAGGGCGGTTGCCCGACGTTTCGGTGCACATTCCATAACGGTTGCGTGACATGTCCGCGTCTGTCATGTGACGCGGACGTGACACGCGTCATGAGGGGTGTCACGTCCGCTGCGCCGGCAGGGCGGCACGGGCACCGCTGCAACGACGAAGGCACGGACGGGGCCGTGCCTTCGCGGTTCAACGCAGGCGGCCGGACTTACCAGAAGAACTGCGCGCGGGCTTCCAGGATGTTGGGATCGTCGTTGACGAAACCGCGCGCCGTGGAGCTGTACTTCTTGCTGTCGACCATCACGTAGTTGAGCATCAGCTTGAAGTTGGAACGCAGGTACCAGTTGGCGCCCACGGTCCAGATGTCCATCTTGCCGCCCAGCACGCCATCGACGATCGGCGGGCGACCAGCGACCGGGTTGGCGGCGAGGTTGCCGTCATTGAGGTCCATGTGGTCGTAGCGCACGCCCAGCTGCCACTGGCCGCCGGCCGGGTTGTTCGGCAGGCCGGTGCCCGGAGTGCCGCCCTTGTAGCTCCAGGTCTCGCCGGTGACGTTCCACACGCCGCTGATGTAGTAGCCGTCGCTGGTGTAGTTGTCGTGGTCGTAGCGCTTGGCCTTGCTGGTGTAGTACTCGGCCTGGGCCTTGAACGGGCCCTGGAAGTACATCGCTTCGGCACCGATGGTGCTGACCCGGTCGGTGTCGGTCAGGTTGCCGCTGTCGATCAGGCGGGCAGTGGCGAGGTCGGCATTCGGACGCGCACGCACGCGCAGGGTGTCGGCGTCGGCGTCGTAGTTGACGTAGCTCAGACCGAAGTGCAGGACCTGGCCCTTTTCATTGATCGGGGCCCAGGTGCCACGCGCGCCGTAGCCGCTGCCGTGGGCCAGGTTGCGGGTCAGCTCGCGTCCGAAGGCGCTGGCGGTCACCGACCAGTTGTCCTGGCCGTAGCTGTACGCGCCACCCAGGCGGCGGGCGATGGCATAGGTATTGGTGACTGCTGCCTTGGAAATGAAATCGTTGTTCTTGGTGCTGGACAGTTCTTCCAGGCTGTTGGGCTGCTTGAACTGGCCCAGCTGCAGGAAGTGGTTGGCGTTGCCCAGCAGCTTGTACTTCACGTTGGTGTCGAGGAACTTATCGGCCTTGGCATCATAGCCGACCACCCATTCCACGTTGCCCGGGCCCTTGCCCTTCAGCACCAGCTCGGCGCGACGCAGTTCGAATTCGCTGTTCTTGCCGTTGCCGGCGTCGCCACCGTTGAGGTCGGTCAGGTCGTTGTCGAACCAGTTGCCGTCGGCCTGGACCAGGCCTTCGAAGGTGATTTCCGAACCGCCGATCACGTCGATGGCGACTTCGGCGTGTGCAGCCGGCACATACAGCGCAGCAGCCACGGCCACCGTCAGGAGTTGGTGATGCAGTTTCATGGAGAGGAGCCTTGCAGGCAGGTTGGAAGATGCGCGCAGGCTAGAAGGTAAAGATTGCGTAAATGTGACAGTTCGCGCGCGGCAGACATCCACCGCAGGCCCCGTCACGGCATGGCCTGCCATTGAAACCGCTTGCGTATGACGCCCGGATTGCGCCCCGGTTGCAGTAGATCCACGCCATGCGTGGATGCTGTCGTCACTCTGCGAGGGTCTTGTCCTTGAACCGGCAGAGGTCGGCGATCACGCAGCCCGGGCAATCCGGCTTGCGCGCCTTGCACACATAACGCCCGTGCAGGATCAGCCAGTGATGCGCGTCGAGCAGGAACTCGGCCGGAATCACCTTCACCAGTTTGTCTTCCACTTCACGCACGTTCCTGCCTGGCGCCAGGCCGGTGCGGTTGGATACGCGGAAGATATGCGTGTCCACCGCCATCACCGGCTCGCCGAATGCAGTGTTGAGCACCACGTTGGCGGTCTTGCGTCCAACGCCTGGCAGCGCTTCCAGTTCATCGCGATCGCGCGGCACTTCACCGCCGTGCTTCTCCAGCAGGATCGCACAGGTGGCGATCACGTTCTTCGCCTTGGCGTTGAACAGGCCGATGGTGGCGATGTACTGCTTCAGCCCGTCCTCGCCGAGTGCGAGGATCTTCGCCGGCGTGTTGGCGACCGGGAACAGACGGCGCGTGGCCTTGTTGACGCCGACGTCGGTGGCCTGCGCCGACAGCGCGACCGCCACCAGCAGCTCGAACGGCGAGCTGTACTCCAGTTCGGTCTTCGGGTGTGGATTGAGTTCGCGCAGGCGGGTGAACATTTCCACCACGTCGGCGCGCGGCATCGTGCCGCCACGCCGCGCCGGGGCGCGTGCGGTCTTCTTCAGGGTGGCCATTACTGCTCCTTGCCGCTGGCGCGGGCCTTGGCCCGGGCGAGGATGGCGGCGGCTGCGGCGGGCAGGGCGGGTTTCATGTCCGGCGCCGGGGCCGGCGTACGGCGTGCATCGCGCTCGGCCTCACGGCGCGCCAGGCGCACCGCGCGCGCGCGATAGCGTTCGCGTGCGGCCCATGCCGCGTGCAGCTGCTGCTGGGCCTGGTGCAGGCGTTGCGGAAGATCCGGGTGGCCGGGCAGCAGCTGCGCGTCGCCGGCGCGGGCGATGTAGTCCATCAGGCCCGCCTGCAGGGCGCCATCGAGATCGTCTGCCTGGACCCGGGCGAACAGCTGCGCGGGGTTGGGTCGGGATGCCATGGCGTCAGCGGTTCTGGAACGCCGGCGGTCGGCGCTGCAGGAACGCGCCGGTGCCTTCGCGCATGTCCTCGGTGGCGAACAGCAGGCCGAACTGCGCGCTTTCGTACTCCAGCCCTGCCTCCAGGCTGCATTCGCCACCCACGTGCACGGCATCCAGCAGGCCACGCAGGGCCAGCGGCGCCGAGCGCGCCAACTGGCGGGCGACATCCTGCACACGGTTGTCCAGCGCGTCGGCGGGTACCACCTCGTTGACGATGCCCAGTTCCAGCGCACGCGCGGCGTTGATCGGTGCACCCAGCAGGCACAGCTCCAGGGTGGCGGCGCGGCCGCACAGGCGCAGCAGGCGCTGGCTGCCGCCGAAGCCGGGAATCAGGCCCAGATTGATCTCCGGCTGCCCGACCTTGGCCGTATCGGCAGCGATGCGCAGGTGGCAGGCCATGGCCAGCTCCAGCCCGCCGCCCAGGGCGAAGCCGTTCACGCGCGCGATCACCGGCTTGGGCATGCGCTCGATCTGGCGCATCAGGGCCTGGCCGAGCAGGGAGAAATCACGTCCCTGAACCGCACTGAGTGTGTTCATCTCGGCGATGTCGGCCCCGGCCACGAACGCCTTCGGACCGGCACCGGTCAGCACCACCACGCGCACGTCCGGGTCGGCAGCGGCGGCGCTGAACGCTTCGGCCAGCGCCTGCAGGGTCGCGGCATTCAAGGCGTTGAGCTTGTCCGGGCGCTGGACGGTCACGGTGCGGATGGCGCCGTCGTCGGCGACAGCGATCAGGGCATCGGCCACGGGAAAACTCCTGAAACGTTAAAAAAAAGTGAGATTGAACTCCGCCAACGCAGACGGGTCTTAGCCTGCATCGTGAGTAGCGGTTACACGTTGTGCCCGTTATCCTAACCCGTCGCCTCAGGGCGGCGCAGAACGTCCCTGAGTTACCACCCCTGGAGAACTGTTTGATGAAGTTGCGTTCTATCGCGGTCGCCGTCGCGGCCCTGGCCCTGACGGGCAATGCCTTCGCCCAGGACGTCTCGTCCGAAAAGGGCAAGCTGAGCTACTACTTCGGTTACGACTACGGCAACAACCTGGCGGAGCTGACCGGTCGTGGTGAGCAGCTGGACATCAACTCGGTGGTGAAGGGTCTGCAGGACGCCTACGCCAAGAAGCAGCCGGCGATCACCGCCGACCAGCTGAAGCCGGCCGTTGAAGCGTTCCAGAAGCGCGAGCAGGGCCGTGCCCAGGCTGCCAAGGCCGAGTACGAAAAGGCTGCTGCCGAAAACAAGACCAAGAGCGATCAGTTCATCGCGGCGAACAAGGCCAAGGCCGGCGTGCAGTCCCTGCCGAGCGGCGTCCAGTACCGCGTGATCGAAGCCGGCAAGGGCGCCAAGCCGACCCAGGCCAGCACCGTGCAGCTGGAAGTGGCCGGTCCGTTCCCGTACGGCCAGCGCCCGACCGAAGCCCGTCCGGCCCAGCAGATTCCGTCGATCAAGGTCAGCGACGTCGAAATGAAGGCCATGCGCGAGACCCTGCTGCAGATGCCGGCAGGCTCGAAGTGGGAAGTCACCCTGCCGCCGGACCAGGCCTACGGTGCCGACCCGCGCACCCCGTTCCCGCCGAACGTGGCTGTGCAGTTCGAGATCAAGCTGGTCAGCGTCAAGTAAATCGAAGCCGTAAACGAAACGCGCCGGTGATTCCACCGGCGCGTTTTTGTTTGCGCGGAGCGCGACGGTGCCACGCACCGCATCTGCACCCCGCGCAAATTCAGCCCGATCGCGCTACTGTTGCCGGGTGCAAACAATGGAAGAAACGGCGCGTGTTGTCGCAAGTCCCTGCATCGGAGTGTGCACGCTGGATCCGGACCGGCAATGCACCGGCTGCGGGCGGCACATCGATGAAATCGCACGGTGGTCGTCGATGAGCAACGAGGAACGCAGCCGCATCGTGCATCGCGTGCAACCCCTGCGTGAACAGCTGCAGCAATCACTGCGCGGCTCGCTGGCCGATCACGAACGCTTGATGCGGGCGTTGCATCCACTGGCCGAGCCGCCGGCCGGCGACGGCTGGAACCGCAGCGAACTGAGTGACCTGCTGCCGCCGGGGCCACCTGTGGAAGCCGCCGTACTGGCCGGCATCGTGCCGCGCGCCAATGGCGCACAGGTCATCCTTACCCGTCGCACCGAAACCCTGCGCCAGCATGGTGGCCAGGTCGGCTTCCCCGGCGGGCGCACCGAACCCGATGACCGCGACGCACTGGCGGCCGCGCTGCGCGAGAGCCAGGAAGAAATCGCACTGGCGCCCGGCCAGGTGCAGGCGCTGGGCTATCTCGATCCCTTTGTGACGATCACCGGCTACCGGGTCACGCCGGTGGTGGCCGTGGTCGATCCGGACTTCGTGCCGGTGCCGCAGCCCAGCGAAGTGGCCGAAGTGTTCGAAGTGCCGCTGGCCTACCTGATGGCCGCAGACAATCTGCGCCAGGTCGAAATCAATCACCGCGGCCGCATCCGCCACGTCCTTGAGTACGGCTGGCCCGGCCAGCGTATCTGGGGCGCGACCGCCGCCATTCTCTACAACCTGCGTCGCCGCCTGGAGCAAGTGCAATGAAGCCGATCGATCCGCCGTGGACCACGCTTGTCGATGTCGCCAGCCTGGCGGCAGCATTGGGTGAGGACGTACGTGTCGTCGATGCACGTGCCACTGCCAGCACCGCCGTACGCGTGGTCGATGCGCGGTCCTCGCTGGCCGATCCGCAGGCGGGTAGCGGCCAGTATCTGGCGGGGCACGTTCCGGGCGCGGTGTATGCCGACCTCAATCGGGATCTGTCGGATCTGACCCGCAGCGGCCACGGCCGTCATCCACTGCCGGACAGCGATGCCTTCGCCGCGAAGCTCGGCCAGTGGGGTATTGGTCCCGACACCCAGGTGGTGGTCTACGACGGCAGTGACGGCAGCATGGCCGCCTCGCGCCTGTGGTGGCTGCTGCGCCTGATCGGGCACCGCAAGGTCGCCGTGCTCGATGGTGGTATCACCGCCTGGCAGGCCGCAGGGCACCCCTTGGCGACGGGGCAGGATGAGGTGACCGCGCTGCCGGCTTACCCGGGCCGTTTCGACACCACCCAGATTGCCAATGCCGACGAAATCAGCGCACGCCTGAAGCACGCGCCGGGCTGGCTGGTCGACGCACGCGCGGGCGAACGCTTCCGTGGCGAAGTCGAGCCGCTGGACCCGGTTGCCGGCCATGTACCCGGCGCGGTCAACCGCCCGTTTGCGTTGAACGTTGCCGACGGCCGCCTGCGGGATGCACAGGAACTGCGCGCCGAACTGCAGGGCGTGATCGGCAACCGTGATCCGCAGCAGGTGGTGCTGATGTGCGGCTCCGGCGTGACCGCCTGCCACCTGCTGCTGGCGATGGAAAGCGCGGGCCTGAGCGGCGCACGCATCTATGCCGATTCCTGGAGCGGCTGGGTGAGCGACAGCAGCCGCCCGGTGGCGACCGGCGCCTGACTCTATCGTCTCGATTTCCACGCAAAGAGCAGTCGAGCGCGGAGCCTCTCGAGAGCCGAGCGGCCGGCTCCACGCGCATGGCGATGCGTTCAAATCATCGGCGCCCGCAGGTCATGGAGCGCGGCTCGACTCTACAAAGGCACCCTCCGATCGATCCGACTCCGTGCCGACCAACGGTCGGCACCCACCAACAGCAGCAGAAATCTGTCGAAGGCGGGGTGGGTCCGGTTGCGGGGGTGTCCGCGGCATGGATGCCGCGGCCAAGCCCCCATGGACGGGTTTACGGCGTCCCCCGCAACCGGACCCACCCCGCCATCCCAGGGAATCCTGCTGTTGCCCTTGCTTCGGCCGTTGCCTCTGCGGGTGCAGGGCGCAGCCCTGCCGCTTACCCAACAGGCTGCAGCGGCACCTTCGCCAGCACCCGCGCCCACGGGAACAACGGTCCCGGATCACGCTTGCGCGCCACCGTCAGCGTCGGATCATCGCTGGCCGGCACCTGCTCCAGATCCAGCTGGTCGTGCCCGGCAATCCGCCGCAGCGACGGATAGCGCGCCACCAGCGCCAGCAGCAGCGCCTCCAGCGCCGCCAGCTGTGCCTCGGTGTAGGCCTCGTCCATCGCCTGATGGCGGCTGTCGAACCAGTCCGGGTAGCGCCCGGTGTTGACCAGCTCGATGCCCAGCGTATGCGCGTTCATGCCGCGCACGTGGTGGGCCACCCGTTCCGGTGCCACGTACTGCACCACGCTGCCATCGCGGTCGATGTAGAAGTGGCCGCTGTTGCCGGCGCCGCTGTCATACAGCACGCGCTCGCCGTACTCGCGGGCCATCGCCAGATCGGGCAGCTCGGTGCAGTGGATCACCACCATCTCCAGCGTGGCCGGGTCGCGCAGCGGCAGGCGGTCTTGATAGGGCAGGGGCTGCAGCTGCAGGTCGGGAAGGAGCGGGTTGGGCATCCAGCGATGCTAGCATTGCGGCATGAACCTGCCTCCTCTTTCGCCGCCGACCCGCTCCCACGGAGCGCGTGCATGAGCCGCGGCCACTGCATCCTGTCCCACGGTTTCGAGAGCGGCCCGGAAGCGACCAAGGTCACCGCGCTGGCCGACGTGGCGCAACGCCTGGGCTGGACCCATGAACGCCCGGACTACACCGACCTGGACGCGATGAGCGAGGTCAGCCGGGTGGGTGACGTGCGCACCCGGCTGCAGCGCCTGGTGGAACGTACCGCCATCGCCGCCCAACAGGGCCCGGTGGTGCTGGCCGGCTCCAGCCTGGGCGCCTACATCTCCGCCATCGCCTCGCTGCAGGTGCCTGTGGCCGGCCTGTTCCTGATGGTGCCGCCGACCACCATGGGCCCGATGCCGGCGCTGGATGCTGCGGCGGTGCCGACCACGGTGGTGCAGGCCTGGCATGACGACGTGGTACCGGCCGCCGGGGTGATTGCCTGGGCGCAGGCGCGTTCGGCGCAGCTGCTGCTGGTCGACGACGGTCACCGCCTGGAGCACCACGTGGAGGCCTCCGCGCAGGCCTTCGAGCGCCTGCTGCGGCAACTGTGAACCCCGGGCGCACGGCGCGCCCGCCCGCTTTGACTACAATGACAGCCCCGCCGCCCCCGGCGCGGGCCTGCCGGCCGTGCCTACGGCCCTCCTTTCCGACTGGCCCGGCCCCTGTGCCGCGCCCGACCATCTGCGAACCGATTCCGTGAAATTCTTCGTCTCCTGCGCCAAGGGCCTGGAATACCTGCTTGCCGATGAACTGTCGGCCCTGGGCCTTGCCAAGGCCACTGCCACCATTGCCGGCGTCAACGCCGAGGGCGAACTGGAGCAGGCGCTGCGGATCGTGATGTGGTCGCGCCTGGCCAGCCGCGTGCTGTGGCCGATCGACGAGTTCGAGTGCCCGGACGAGCAGGCCCTGTATGACGGCGTGCGTGCGCTGCCGTGGCATGAGCACATCAAGCCGGAGATGACCCTGGCGGTGGACGCACATGTGTCCGGCGACAAGATCACCCACGCCCGCTTTGCCGCGCAGCGGATCAAGGACGCCATCGTCGACCGCATGCGCGATGAGGGCCTGGAACGCCCCTCGGTCAACACCGACCTGCCGGACGTGCGCGTCAACCTGTCACTGCGCAAGGGCCGTGCCTCGCTGTCGATCGACCTCGGCGGCGGCCCGCTGCATCGCCGGGGCTGGCGCGGTGCCGCCCACGAGGCACCGCTGAAGGAAAACCTGGCTGCCGCGCTGCTGCTGCGCGCGCAGTGGCCGCGCCTGCACGCCGCCGGTGGTGGCCTGCTGGACCCGATGTGCGGCAGCGGCACGCTGCTGATCGAGGGCGCGCTGATGGCCGCCGACGTCGCTCCCGGCCTGATGCGCCATGGCAGCCTGCCGCCGAGCCGCTGGCTGGGCTTCGACAAGGCCGCCTGGAAGACCATCCAGAGCGAAGCGCGTGACCGTGAGGCCGCAGGCCTGGCCGCGCTGAAGCCGGTCATCCACGGCAGCGACATCGACCCGACCGCGATCCAGGCGGCACGCGAGAATGCCGAGGTCGCGGGCGTCGCCCACGCGATCCGCTTCACCCGCGCCGACGTCGCCGACCTGGCCGCGCCGGAGCAGGAGATCGGCGCGGTGGTCTGCAACCCGCCGTACGACGAGCGCCTGGCCGCCGATCCGGCGCTGTACCGCGCACTGGGCAACGCCCTGCAGAAGGCCGTGCCGCAGTGGCGTGCCAGCCTGCTGTGCGGCAACGACGAGCTGGCCTTCGCCACCGGCCTGCGTGCGGGCAAGAAGTACCAGATGTTCAACGGTGCGCTGGAATGCGCGCTGATCGTCTGCGACCCGATCGCCGTGCCGGGCCGTGACCCGGCGCAGCCGCGCGAGCTGAGCGAAGGTGCGCAGATGGTGGCCAATCGCCTGCGCAAGAACCTGAAGAAGTTCAAGAGCTGGCGTGCCCGCGAGGACATCACCTGCTTCCGCGCCTACGACGCCGATCTGCCGGAGTACGCGGCGGCCATCGATGTCTACGAGGAAGACGGTGGCAAGCGCCGCACCTTCCTGCATGTGCAGGAATACGCCGCACCGGCGGCGATTCCCGAGAACGACGTGCGCCGCCGCCGCAACGAGCTGCTGGCGGCAGCGCGCGAAGTGTTCGGCGTGCCGCCGGAGCAGGTGTCGATGAAGTCGCGTGAGCGCGGCAAGGGCGGCAGCAAGTACGGCCGCTTCGAGCAGCGTGACGAGTTCATCGTGGTGCGCGAGAACAACGCGCTGCTGCAGGTGAACCTGTTCGACTACCTCGATACCGGCCTGTTCCTCGACCACCGCCCGCTGCGCCGGATGATGGCCGAGCAGGTGCGCGGCAAGCGTTTCCTCAACCTGTTCTGCTACACCGGCGTGGCCAGCGTGCAGGCCGCGGTGGCCGGTGCCGCCAGCACCACCAGCGTCGACCTGTCGGCCACCTACCTGCAGTGGTGCTACGACAACCTGGCGCTGAACGGGCAGGGCGGCAACCAGCACCTGCTGGTGCAGGCCGATGCCATGGCCTGGCTGGAAGGCGACCGGGGCCAGTACGACGTGATCTTCTGCGACCCGCCGACCTTCTCCAACTCCGCGCGTGCCGATGACTTCGATGTGCAGCGCGAGCAGTTGAAGCTGCTGCGCGCAGCCGTGGCGCGGCTGGCACCGGGCGGCGTGCTGTATTTCTCGAACAACTTCCGCCGCTTCAAGCTGGAAGAGAACGCCATCGCCGAATTCGCCCAGTGCCGCGAGATCACCGCGCGCACCATCGGTCCGGATTTCGAGCGCAACGCGCGCATCCACCGCGCGTGGGAACTGAAGCGGTTGGGGTAAGTCCGTCAGTGCCGGCCGATGGCCGGCACCACCCATCTGGCCAGTAGATCCACGCCATGCGTGGATGGCGGTTACAGCAACCCCACCACCAGCCCGGCCACCGGCAACACGATCGCCAGCGGCGCGATCCACTTCGGTCGGTACGGGTACAGCCCGAACGACAGCGCCACACCGCCCAGGGTCATCGTGCCCAGCCACAGCACCGGGCCCATCGCCCAGCCATGGTCGACCACGCACAACGCGAACGCCACCGTCAGCAGGGCCCAGCCCAGCACCCGCCACTGCGTGCGCCGTGCCGGGGGAGCTGCAGCCTTACCGTGCAGGTCGTGCTGGTGCTTTTCCATCGCCAGCGACAGGGCGGTGAACGCAGAGAACGACAGCGTCAGAGCCAGCAGCATCATGCGCTGGCCTCCGCTTCGGCCGCTTCGACTGATGCCTTCGGCGCTGCTGCGGCAGCCGCGCGCTTCTTCTTCTCGGCCGCACTCAGCGGTGGCGTCCAGCGCTGCATGCGCCAGCCGCACATCGCCAGCATCGCGCCGAAGGCAATCATCGACAGATCAACGCCGGCCAGCACCCAGTCACCGTTGCGCAGGGTGACGCCCAGGTGGGCATGCGTGGTCAGCGCGTTGACCACCGGCACCAGCGCGAACGCGGCGGCGCCCAGGTACAGCTGCCACGCCCACATCATCCGCTTCGGCCAGATGAAAGCGGCCAGCAGCGCGCCGCCCCAAGCGTAGAAGAACACGTCGGCTTCCGCACTCGAGCGCTCGGCGATGGCCAGCGGCAGCAGGCGGTTGCCCCAGAAGTAGGCGGCAAAGGCGATCGGCAGCCCGGCCACGGTGCCGATGTTCAGCGCATCGACCAGGCGCAGGCCGAAGCCGATGCGTCCGCTCTTGGCATGCTTGGGACGTTCCTTCACCGCCCACAGCACCACGCCGCTGGCGACCATCAGGCAGCCGACCAGGCCGGACAGGAAGAACAGTGCACGCAGGCCCCAGTCGGCAAAGCGTGCCAGATGCAGGCCGTACAGCACGCCGCGGGTGGCGGTGGCGCCACCGGAGGGCGGTGTTTCTTCCAGCAATGCACCGCTGACCATGTCGTAGCGCACGGCCGGGGTGTCGGTGGACAGGCGCTTGCCATCACGCTGGCGGATGTCGATCACCGCATTGGCCGCGCCCGGGTTGGACACGGTGAAGCCGGCCACTTCCACGCCGTGCCAATGCGCACGCGCGCTGTCCAGCAGTTGCGCGATCGGCAGCGGTGTTGCGCGGCCTTCGGCCGGCGCGGTCACCTCCGGCATGCCGCCGAAGGCTTCGCTGAAGAACTTGTCCTCGTCCTGCGGGTAGGCGACTTTCACGCCCCACGGCAGGTACATGATCATCAGGGTGACGATGCCGGTGTAGGTGATCATCGCGTGGTAGGGCAGGGCCATCACCGCGCTGACGTTGTGGAAATCGAGCCAGGAGCGCAGGCCCTTGTCCTTGCGGAAGGTGAAGAAGTCCTTGAAGATTTTCTTGTGGGTGATGACGCCGGTGATGATCGCCACCAGCATGAACATCGCGCAGAAGCCGACCAGATAGCGTGCCCACAGCACCGGGATGTAGTGCAGGTCGAAGTGCAGGCGGTAGAAGAAATCACCGCCGCGGGTCTCACGGGCCTTCAGTGCCTGGCCGGTGTTGGGGTCGAGCGTGGCATCGCCGAAGCCGCCTCGACGGCCACGGCTGGGGTCGGCCAGTTCCGGGGGCAGTCGCCAGAACATCTGCATGGCCGGGTTGCGCGGCTGCGGCAGGGTGACGAACCAGTTCTCGGCCTGCGCGGCGTTGGCCTGCAGGTAGTCCACCGCGCGCTGCGCGGCGACGTCGATGCTGACGTTGCTGGACGGCAGTTCGGGACGCATCCAGCGGCTGATTTCCTCGCGGTAGTAGCTGGCCGTGCCAGCCATGAAAATCAGCAGCAGCAACCAACCGACCAGCAGCCCGGTCCAGGTGTGCAGCCAGGCCATCGACTGGCGGAATCCGTTCTTCATGCCCAGGCCCCCAGCATGCGCGCGATGGCAGCCATCAGCAGGGTGGGAGCGAGAATGCCGATCCACGCACGCAGCGCGCTGCGGGTAGCGAACGCCCACAGCGCCGCGCAGGCGGCCACCAGAATCGCCAGCAGCATACCGGTCAGCACGGTCTGGCCGCGCGCGCCAGGCAGGGCCACCGCGCAGAACACGCTGGTCACCGAGGCCAGCGCGTAGCCGCCGAAGATTGCAGCCAACGAGCGTGACAGCACGCCCCAGCGCGGGTTGGAGAAGAAGGTGCGGGGGCTGGCGGTTGCGGGCGAGCGGTCCACGGCGTTCCTGCAGGTAGGGGAGGGGATGGAACGCGTCCGCGGCCCCCTTGCGCCCTGCGCATGTCGCCCAGCGTGTCCCATCGACGAAGCACTGCCCGCGCAGACGGGCAGCCCAGAAGTCGGGGCAGTACACGGGCGATGGGCACGTCTTCGTGCCCGTTTGGCTAAGCGTACAACCGATCAGTAAATGATATGTATTCGCATTTTATGAATCAAGCGTGCTGATCGTGGGCGTTGGCCGGGGCTAGAACCTGAACACCACCGTGGCCGCATGCAGCAGCAGGCCAATCAGGCCACCTACCAGGGTGCCGTTGAAGCGGATGAACTGCAGGTCGCGGCCCACACTCAGTTCCAGCTGCTCGACCAGGTGCCGCTCGTCCCAGCCCTTCACGGTCTGCGCGATATGCGTGGTCACGCCCTCGCGCAGGCGCCCGGTCAGGCGCTGCGCACCTTCCAGCAGGTGCTGGTTGAGGGCCTCGCGCAGGGCCGGGTCGGCCTGCAGGCTGCTGCCCAGCGACGCCAGGCTGCGCTGCAGGTGGCCGACCAGTGCCGAGTCCTCGCGTTGCAGGTCGGCGCGCAGGCTGGCATGGATGCGCGCCCACAGCCCTTGCACGTAGTCCTGCAGGGCGGGGTGGTCGATCATTTCCTGCTTGAGCTGCTCGATGCGCTCGGCCAGGGCCGGGTCCTCGCGCAGGCGCTGCACGTAGTTCTGCAGCCAGCTCTCGTAGTCCTGGCGCAGCGGATGCTGCGGCTCGGCCAGCACCTGCTGCAGTTCTTCCAGCACCGCCCGCGCCAGGCGCTCGGCCAGGCTGTCGCCGATCTCGTCGATCGGCTTGACCCAGTTCACCGTGCTCGACAGGGTGGGCCACTCGCGCTGGATGTAACGCACGATCAGCTGCGAAGCACGCTCCTTCACTTCCGGTTGCTCCAGCCAGCGCCCCAGGCGCTGCAGGCCCTCGTCCAGCACGCGCTGGTGGCGCCCATCGGCGGTCAGCAGGGCCAGCAGCTCACCGGCGGTGGCGGCGGCATTCCACTGCCGCAGCTGCTGCACCACAAAGGCGTGCAGCTGGCGGCGTACGGCGGTTTCGTCGAAGAAATCCAGCGCCTGCAGGGCCCAGCCGCGGGCCATGTCGGCCAGCATCCGCGAGCGCGCCGGGTCGGCCAGCCAGCTGCCGAGGCGGCTGGCTGGATCGAACACCTGCAGCTTGGCCAGCAGCACACCCGGCTCCAGGAACTGGTCGCGCACGAACAGGGCGAGACTGTCGCCGATGCGTTCCTTGCTGCGCGGGATGATTGCGGTATGCGGGATCGGCAGGCCCATCGGCCGCCGGAACAGCGCGACCACAGCGAACCAGTCGGCCAGCGCGCCCACGGCCGCTGCTTCGCAGAAGGCCGAGACCCAGGCCCAGATGCCGCGCTCGCCCTGCCAGTGGCTGATTGCGAAACCGGCCAGCATCAACAGCAACAGGCCCAGCGCGAGGGCTTTCAGGCGCCGCAGCTGAGCGCGGCGCGGATCGTGGGCAGGCGTCATGCGGAAAGTCTAACCGCAGCTTGGTGACGCCTGTCTGTAGAGCCGAGCCCATGCTCGGCTGCCTTGCGCGTGGAAAAGAGCAGCCGAGCATGGGCTCGGCTCTACAGAAGCGCGTCGAGAGCGCTTAGAGCGCTTCCAGCTGCTTGCGCAGCGCGGCCAGCTGCGCGCGCAGGGTGTCGTTCTCGCGGGTCAGCGCGACCACGCGACGGCGCAGGGCCGGTGCATCCTCGCCCAGCTGTTCCAGTGCCGACAGAACTTCGGCATCGCGGCTGGCCACCTCGTCCTCGCTGGGTTCTTCGAAATCCATCTCGGCTGGTTCAGGCTTCGGTGCGCGCGGCTTGCGCTTGGACTCGCGCACGCGCTTGGCGGCCTGCTTCAGCTCGTCCTTGCCACCGGCGGCGGCAGCGCGCTGCTCGTCTTCCGGCAGGTCGGCCACGGCCGCAGCGGCGCTGATCGAGATCACGCCGGCCTTCACCGCTTCCACCACCTCGGCCGCGGCCTGGGCGTGGATGCGCTCGATCATGCCGACCTGGCTTGTGCTCAGCTTGGCCTCGCGGGCCAGCTCGGCGCGGCTGATCTTCGGCGCCGGTTCCCACGGCGGGCTGTCCTCACCCGCGTCTACGACGACGTCGGCGGTGCCGTCGCTCTCGCGCTGCAGCTGGGCCTGCTCGACCTGCTTGCGGGCGGCCAGGATGTCGCGCTTGCGCAGCGCCAGCACACCGCGCTGGAAATCGGACACGCTGCGGCGGCCCAGGTGCTGCTCGATCATCCACAGGTGCACGTCTTCCATGCTCTGGAAACGGGTGTTCTGCACGGTGTTGAAGGGCAGGCCGTGCTTCTGGCAGATGCCGAAACGGTTGTGGCCATCGACCAGCACATCACCCCACAGCACCAGCGCATCGCGGCAGCCTTCGGCCAGGATGCTGCGCTCCAGCGCGTCATGTTCGTCCGCGGTCAGCGGGTCGATGTAGGCCTTGAGTTCTTCTTTGACGACGATATCCATGGGCACGGCAGCGAGCAGGAGCGGAACCGCCCATTGTACCCGCTCGCCACCGCTGGCCCGGGCTCAGGCGGTGGCCCGGATCATCTCGCCCAGGGTGCCGGTGATCTGGTCGATCTGTGCCTTGTCCACGATCAGTGGCGGCGACAGCGCGATGATGTCGCCGGTGCAGCGCACCAGCAACCGGCCGTCGTGGAAGCAGCGCCGGAACACCTCGTAGCCACGGCTGCCGGGAGCATCGCGGCGCGGTGCCAGCTCGACCGCGCCGACCAGCCCGAAGTTGCGGATGTCGATCACGTTGGGCAGGCCCTGCAGTGCATGAAGCCGTTCCTGCCAGTACTCGCCCAGCTCGATGGCACGCTCGAACAGGCGCTCCTCGGCATAGACGTCCAGCGTCGCCAGCGCTGCGGCGCAGGCCAGCGGGTGGCCGGAATGGGTATAGCCATGGAACAGCTCGATGGCCTGCGGCGGGGCCTGCATCAGCGTGGTATGCACGGCGTCGCTGGCCAGCACGCCGCCCAGTGGCACCGCGCCGTTGCTGACCGCCTTGGCAAAGGTCAGCAGGTCCGGGGTGACCCCGAAGCGCTGCGCGGCGAACGGCATGCCGACCCGGCCGAAACCGGTGATGACCTCATCGAACACCAGCAGGATGCCGTGGTGGTCGCACAGCTCGCGCAGGCGCTGCAGGTAGCCGGGCGCAGGCAGGATGACCCCGGCGGAGCCGGCGATGGGCTCGACGAAGACGGCGGCAATCGTCGAGGCGTCGTGCAGCGTGATCAGTCTTTCCAGGTCGTCGGCCAGTTCCGCGCCCTGGCGCGGCAGGCCCTTGCTGAACGCATTGCGCGGCAGGTCCAGGGTGTGGCGCAGGTAGTCCACGCCACCCAGTTGCAGGCCGAACGCCCTGCGGTTGTTGGGCAGCCCGCCAAGTGCCATGCCGCCGAAACCGACGCCGTGATAGGCCTTCTCGCGGCTGATGAAGCGGGTGCGCTGGCCCTCGCCACGCTGGCGGTGGTAGGCCAGCACGATCTTCATCGCCGTATCCACCGCCTCGGAGCCGGAGCTGGTGAAGAACACATGGTTGAGCGGGCCCGGAGCCAGTGCAGCCAGTCGCTGCGCCAGCGCGAAGGCCGGCGGCGAGCCCATCTGGAAGGCCGGCGAGTAGTCGAGCGTGCGTGCCTGCTCGGCGATGGCATCGACAATGCGTGGGCGGGCATGGCCGGCGTTGCAGCACCACAGGCCGGCAGTGCCATCGAGGATCTGGCGGCCGTCGACATCCTCATAGTGCATGCCTTCTGCGCGCACCAGCATGCGGGGTGCCGCCTTGTACCGGCGGTTGGCGGTGAACGGCATCCAGTACGCGTCCAGTGACTCGGGGCGCTGGGTGGCCAGGTCGTGCAGGTCGCTTTCGGGACGCTTCATGCCAGCTCCGTCGGGTCCGATGCGACGAATGTAGCGCAGCCGCGTCACGGCGGAGTCGCGGCGGTCCCGGTACAACGAAGGCTCGTTGAATGTTGGAGCTTTCCATGGCTGATTTCCCCGACCGTAGCCATTGGCAGGCGCTGGCCCTCCAGCTGTCGATGCCGGGCCAGGCCTTCATCGACGGCCGCTATGTCGATGCCGCCAGTGGCGCCCGCTTCGACTGCATCAGCCCGATCGACGGTCGCGTGCTGGGCGCGGTTGCCGACTGCGACGCGCAGGATGTCGAGCGCGCGGTCCTGGCCGCGCGACGCAGCTTCGAGGCGGGCCACTGGTCGCAGGCCACTCCGGCCCATCGCAAGCGCGTGCTGCTGGCGATGGCGGCATTGGTGGAAGCGCACGCCGATGAACTGGCCCTGCTGGAAACCCTGGACATGGGCAAGCCGGTGCGTGACGCGCGCCGTATCGACCTGCCCGGCGTGGTGCGCTGCCTGCGCTGGACCGCTGAAGCGGTGGACAAGCTGTACGGCGAGGTCGCGCCCACCGGCCCGCACGAGCTGGGGCTGGTCACGCGTGAGGCCGCTGGCGTAGTGGCGGCCATCGTGCCATGGAACTTCCCGCTGTTGATGGCGTGCTGGAAGATCGCACCGGCCTTGGCCATGGGCAACTCGGTGGTGCTCAAGCCTTCCGAGCGGTCACCGCTGAGTGCGCTGCGGCTGGCCGCACTGGCCGCCGAGGCGGGCCTGCCGGAGGGCGTACTGAACGTGTTGCCGGGCCACGGTGCGCGCGTCGGTGAACCGTTGGCCCTGCACATGGACGTGGACGTGCTGGCCTTCACCGGTTCCACTGCCACCGGCGCGAAGCTGCTGCAGTATTCAGGGCGATCCAACCTCAAGCGGGTCTGGCTGGAGTGTGGTGGCAAGAGCCCGCATGTGGTGTTTGCCGACGCCCCCGATCTGGACGTCGCCGCCAAGGCGGTGGCACAGGGCATCTTCTTCAACCAGGGCGAAGTCTGTACTGCCGGCTCCCGGCTGCTGGTCCAGCGCTCGATCCGCGAGGATTTCGTGCACCAGGTGGTCGCCCATGGCCAGCACATGCAGCCGCAGCATCCGCTGGAGGCCGATGCACCGATGGGCGCGCTGGTGGATGCCGCGCATCTGCACAAGGTGATGGACGATATTGCACGCGCAGAAGGCGAGGGCGCGCGGCTGCTGCTGGGTGGGCGACGGGCCGAGGTCGAGGCCGGCGGCAGCTATGTGCAGCCGACAGTGTTCGACCAGGTGCGCCCGGAGCAGGCCTTGGCGCGTGAGGAAGTATTCGGGCCGGTGCTGGCCGTACTCGGCTTCGACGACGAGGCCGAAGCGGTGCGCCTGGCCAATGACAGTCGCTACGGCCTGGCCGCGGGCCTGTGGACGCGTGATCTCAGCCGCGCCCATCGGGTCGCGCGGCAGTTGCGCGCGGGTAGTGTCTGGGTGAACGGCTGGGATGGTGGCGACATGACCGCCCCGTTTGGTGGTTACAAGCAGTCCGGCAATGGGCGGGACAAGTCACTGCATGCGTTCGACAAGTACAGCGAGATCAAGGCTACCTGGATCCAGTTGTAACGACGCGATTGCTGGACGGCTGTTCGCTCTTTGTAGAGTCGAGCCATGCTCGACTGCCGTTCGCCCCTCTGTAGCGCCGAGCCATGCTCGGCTGCATCTCGGCAAGAGCAGTCGAGCATGGCTCGACTCTACAAAGGCGTGCCCTCTACCGGCAGCGGGTGCTCACCTGCAGCACGGCCGCACGCAGCATGTCGCGGTCGGCTTCTTCGACGGCGTTCTGGAAATAGTCCATGTCCTGCTTGCCCAGCTCGCACGGGTCGACGATGTACCCCGGTGGCCACAACCCCAGCAGCTGCGCCACGCCATGCACGATCTGCTCGGGGGTCATCTGCCGACGGATCCGGAAGTAATTGCGGCGCGGCCCGAACGCGGGATGGACCTCGCGCCGACCGATCAGGCGTGGCGCCACGCCCGCCGCGCTGATACCGTCACCGCCATCGATGCTGCCCGCAGGCAGGTCCAGCATCAGTGGCGCCGGTGCAGGCGGTTCCTCGGACGCGGGCGTGCTGACATCCGTGGGTGCCGACGGGGTCGGGCGTGGCGCTGTCGAGGGGGCCGGACGCGCCGCCGATGTGGTGGGGGGCGCCGGATGTGGTTGAACCGCCGGGGGGTGCTCCGGCGGTATCCAGCGCAATGAAATCCTGGCACCTTCGTCGCTGCGCAGCGTCATCCTGCCACTGCCCAGCAGCCACACTGCCATCAACCCATGCACCAGCAGCACCGCCAGCCATGCCGCCATGCGCGGCAGCTTCGGCGAATCGGACCACGACAGCGCGACTGCAGTCATCGGCAAAGCATCCATGCAGGGACCGGTGGCGCAGACTAGCGGGCGGCCCGAAAAATTCCGTTGGCATCGGTGTCGGCTGAAACCATCGCCCCGTGTGGCCATCGGCGCGTGGCAGAATCGGGCGATCCGCCGTTACCCGTGTTGCCGATGTCGACGATCACCGCTGCCGCGCCACCCGTGAATTCCCCCAGTCGAGTCCTGCTGGCCAGCCTGATCGGCACCACCATCGAGTTCTTCGATTTCTACATCTACGCCACGGCTGCAGTGCTGGTGTTTCCGCACCTGTTCTTCCCGGACAGCAGCGAACAGGCCGCGCTGCTGCAGTCACTGGCAACGTTTGCGGTCGCGTTCATCGCGCGCCCGGTGGGCTCGGCGGTGTTCGGCCACTTCGGTGACCGCATCGGCCGCAAGGCCACACTGGTGGCCGCGCTGCTGACCATGGGCCTGTCCACGGTGCTGATCGGCCTGCTGCCCACCCATGCCCAGATCGGCCTGTGGGCCCCGGCGCTGCTGGCGCTGTGCCGCTTCGGCCAGGGTCTGGGCCTGGGCGGGGAATGGGGCGGGGCGGTGCTGCTGGCCACCGAGAACGCACCGCCGGGCAAGCGCGCCTGGTACGGCATGTTCCCGCAGCTGGGCGCACCGCTCGGCTTTCTGCTGTCGGCCGGCATCTTCCTCGTGCTTGGCCGCTGCCTGAGCCAGGACGACTTCCTGCAATGGGGCTGGCGTATTCCGTTCGTGGCCAGCGCGCTGCTGGTCGGCCTCGGCCTGTGGGTGCGCCTGAACATCCACGAGACACCCGATTTCAAGAAGGCACTGGAGCGCAAGGCGCCGGTGCGGCTGCCGATGTGGACCGTGCTGCGTGATCATCCGGTGCCGATGCTGCTGGGCACCCTGGGCGCGTTCGCCACCTTCGTGCTGTTCTACCTGATGACGGTGTTCAGTCTCGGCCATGGCACTGCAGTGTTGGGCTACAGCCGCGAGCAGTTCCTGCTGATGCAGATGGCCGGCATGCTGTTCTTCGCGCTGGGCATCCCGCTGTCGGCGCGCTATGGCGACCGTTGGGGCACGCGGCGCACGATGATCGTTGCCAGCGTACTGATCGTCGGCTTCGGTGTGCTGTTCGCACCGCTGTTCCAGCCGCACAGCCCGTGGCTGGTCACTGGCTTCCTGTGCCTGGGCCTGTTCCTGATGGGCCTGACCTACGGCCCCTGCGGCACTTTCCTGGCCGAGATCTACCCGGTGGAGGTGCGCTATACCGGCGCGTCGCTGTCATTCAACCTGGCCGGCATCCTCGGCGCGGCGCCAGCGCCGTACCTGGCCACCTGGCTGGCCGAACGCTTCGGCCTGGTCGCGGTGGGCTACTACCTGTGCCTGACCGCGGTGGCGACCCTGTGCGCGCTGGTGGCACTGCACCGGCGCGCGCTGCGGCTCAACCAAAGAAGCGCTTGAGCGTGCGCCCCAGCCAACCGCCGCCCTGGTGTTCGCGGGCGAACTGGTTCAGGTGCGCCTTGACCTGTTCGGCATAGGCCTGGTCATCACCGCGGATGTGGTTGAACAGCCAGCGCGAGAGCATGGTGCGCAGTTCATCGCTGATGTCCTCACCGGCCTGGAAGCGCATGCGGTACTCCGATACCCGCTTGATGAAGACCTCATGCACGCGCTTGTGCGCGGCACAGAACGGATAGCCCGCTTCCTCCATCAGCTCTTCCTCGAACGCGAAGTGCGACATGGTGTAGTCCACCACCTCATCGATCACTTCACCCACCGCCGCACGCTGCATGCTGGCCTGGGCCACGTGCAGGTGGTTGAGCATCTCGATGATGCGGCGGTGTTGTTGGTCGATCACATCGATGCCGATGTTCAGATCGTCCTGCCAGACCAGTAGTGCCATCCCCGGCTCCCCTTCATGCGTATGTCGGGGCCGACTGTAGAACTGCCGCGCGGGTGCGGCGTTGATCTGGATCAAAGCGGGCCGGTCAGGGCAGGGCAGGCTCGCGCGGGCGCAGCGGGCTGGCCACCGTGGTGCAGCTGACCCGGTTGCGGCCACCGGCCTTGGCCAGGTACAGCTGGCGGTCGGCCTCGGAGATCAACCGGTGCAGTGCATCACGCTGCGGGCGCAGGCAGCACAGGCCGATGCTGACCGTCATGCGCAGGGTGGCGGTGCCGATGTCCACTTCCAGCGCGGCGATGCGCTGGCGCAGTTCCTCGAAGTACAGCAGCGCCTCGTCCTGTTCCATGTCCGGCACCAGCAGGCAGAACTCCTCGCCACCGAAACGTGCGATCAGGTCCTGGCTGCGCGCATGTGCGGCCACCGCGCCGGCCACCGCACGCAGTGCATCGTCGCCGGCTTCATGGCCATGGGTGTCATTGATGTGCTTGAAGTGGTCGATGTCGATCATCGCCACCGCCACGCACTGGCCATGCAGCTGCAGCTGCGGCAGCTGGCGCTGGCTCTGCTCCAGGAAGCAGCGGCGGTTGGGCAGGCCGGTCAGGAAGTCGCGGGTGGCCAGATCCTGCAGGGTGCCGATCAGTTCCAGCTGGTCCACGTTCTGCGAGACGCGGCAGAAGAATTCCTCGCGCGAAAAGGGTTTTCGCAGGAAATCGTTGGCGCCGTTCTTCAGGAAGCGCGGGATCAGCGAGGCATCGGTATTGCCGGAGATGCCAATCACCGCCACCTTGTCGCGCGAGCGCAGGGTGCGCAGGCGACGGGTGAACTCCACGCCCTGCATGCCGGGCATTTCCTGGTCGACCACCGCCAGGCGGATCGCCGGGTGCGCCTCGATCGCAGCCAGGCCCTCGTTGCCGTCGGCGGCTTCATGCACCTCATGGCCGTACATGCGCAGCAGGGCCGCAGCATAGCCACGCGCGGACGGCGAATCGTCCACCACCAGCGCGGCGATGCGGCGGTTGCGTTCCAGCCGCTGCACCAGCCACACCAGGTAGTCGATGCTGCCGGGGGTGTTCTTCAGCACGTAGTCGATGATCTGCTGCTGCAGCACGCGCTTGCGCAGGTCCTCGTCGTACACGCCGCTGACCACCACCGTTGGCAGGTCGCGCTTCAGGAAGAACTCGACCACCGCATCACGGTCGCCGTCGGCCAGCACCAGCCCGGTCAGCACCAGGAACCAGCCGCCACCTTCGCCGAGCAGGCGATCGGCCTCGGCGAGGGTGGAAGCGATCACCACCGGCAGTTCCAGACGCTGTTCGATGGCTTCGCGCAGCATGCCGGTGAACGCACGGGAATTTTCGACCAGCAGGATCCGCTGTGGCAGGGGATCGGCCAGGTCGCCATCGACGGCGGCCTGCGGCAGGACGGGCATGATGCGGTGGCTCACGAAGGAGGGCTCGGCACGGATAGCGGCGGTTTCGGGTGTAACTTTAGCGGCGAACGTTGCGCGCTGGGCCAGATTCCGTGTCAGGCCGCCGCTGGCGCCGCGTGGCTGATCGATTCATGCAGGACCAGTCGCAGCCGATTGCCCCGGCAGTTGACCTTGCCGCCGTAAGCAAGCATTCGACCGGCCAGGCGCTCGACGGCCTGGTCGGTGGTGCGTGCCGACAGCGTGCAACCACGGTCGAGCAGGCTCACGACAGCAACGATGCCGCGACGTCCGCCCGCCCGGCCACTTCGGGCACGCACGCAGACCTGCCCGGTCTCCAGCTCCAGCAGCAGTGACACCGCCTCGATCAAGGAGCGATAGATGGCCAGTTGCAGATCTACAGTCAGCAGACAAGGGTTACCCGCCAGCCTGGGCGGAATGACGCGATGCGTGTTGTTCCAGATCTCGCATGCGCCGCCTGCTTGCAGCGCGATGTACAACCCGACCTGCTCCAGCCCGGTGGGGTAGACCATGCTGGCCTGCTCGCGGAACAGACGTGAGTGCACGGATGACGCGTGTTGCAGGCTGTTCGCCACGGCATGATGACCCTGATCCTTCAGCCAGCTGACCATCTCGCTGAGCGAACTGTCCATGCCCTCGCCTAGATGCTTCAGATGGGCCGCGCGTTCACGCAGCTCACGCTCGCTGGTCTGGTGGGAACTGCGTGCCAGACGCAGGGCGTTCCGTTCAGCCTGCCAACGGGCCTGTGCGCGTTGATGGTGATAGCTGATGCTGGATCCGAGTGCGAGCAATGCGACGCTGATCACAGCCATGTTCTGTTGGGTGGCGAACGTACCGAGGTCGAAAGAGGAGGGCAGGCCGGTACTGGGCGTAGCGCCGTGAAGTGGGAGATTCAACAGCGGAATCGCGATGGCAGCGCCACGCCAGCCATGCATGAAGGTCAGGGCGATGGCAGGCAGAGCCGCCAGCAGGACAAGGTGTGTGCGGGTGGTATGGGCGCTGCTGTCTGTCAGTTGCATGCCCAACCCCAGTATCAGCATCGCCAGGATCGCCGCAGCTGTAGGCGCGACAAAGCGGGTGCTCCAACTGGGATCCACGTGCCGCTGCGCCCAAAGAAAGGCCAGTGGGAGCAGGGTAATGATGGCCGCGAAGTGGCCAAAGATCGTTCGGTCGACCGCGTCCAGCAGGTTGCTCGGCGGAGGATTCGACCAGAGGACATATGAAATGCTCAGGTTGAGAGCCGGGACGAACAGTGCCGTGCAGATCGACAACGACAGCAGCCAGAGGCCGGTGGCTGCCTCGGACGGCATTCTCCTTCGATGCAGGTAGACCACCAGCATCGCCATCGGCATCAGCAGTGTCGAAGCCAGAATGACCCAATCCAGGCCATAGGAGTCGATCATAGGAATGCGCAGCGTTGCGAAGTACGCATACTCGCCCAGCAGCAGGTAGGGCCACAGACGGGTCGGGACGATCAGCAGCGCCGCTGCCCGGATACCTGCGGGCAGGAAGAACTGATCCAGCGAGAACTGACGCGATATGAGGCAGCTGGCAGCATAGGTGGCGGCCAGCACAAGACCGACCGGACGGATCCGGAAGCTCAGCTCAATTGCCTTCTTGAATCGGTCCAAGCCTGAGCCTCCCATGCTCCGGGGCATCACGCCAAGCCCGATGTGGACACTATCTGTAGACGAAAGGACGTGCAATCTCTACGGGGGGCATAGGGCGCCCACAGGGTGCTGGTAGTTGGTTCCTGATCTTCCGCGGCGGACGCAGTTTTCCACATTGCATCCAGATGCGCGCTGCTATGTATCAAGAGGGCCCATAGACATATAGTGGTCCTTGAATGCCCAGGTGAGGCGAGGGTGCCGTGCGGCGGAGCATTGACGGCGGTGCCCGGCTCAACAGGGTGGGAGTTTCATCGTGCTCTTCGTTTTCTTTATCGAGGAAAAAAAATGCGAGTAACTAATGCTGGGGCGGTGTTGGGAGTGATCATCGCCGCTGGGCTGCCGATGGCGGTTTGGGCACAGTCTGACGATCACGGTATCCGTTTGAGCCGGCAGGGGCTGGGGGAGGCATTCCCTGCGACGGTCAATCTGAGCCAGGATCCTGCTTGGCAGGTCTACGGTTTCCAGCGTGATGGTATTTCCTATTTCCAGGTAAATGACCTCGCTGGTCGCATCCAGGTCATCATAGGCAACGCTGGTGGAGTTTTCTGGGCGCTCCCGGCCGGCAAGGCGCAGATACCTGTGTCGTTGCCAGGCCAGCCGTTGCCAGTACCAGGCAATGCAATCCGCTCGCTGGTCTATCGCGGAAATGGTTTCGTGTTGGTGCGCTACAGCGCCGGTACAAGTGCGGTCTGGGCCATCGAAACGCAGTAATCACTGGTCAGCAGGTGGCAAACATCACCTGTTGGTCAACCGTTCTCAGCCAAATCTCGGTCAGCCATGTGTCCGTTCACCGGCACGCCGGTGCGACTGTGGTCAGGCGTTCACCCGATTTTGAGCCTAGGCGGAAGATGCAACTCGGGCGCCAAATGAACTCCCTTCTTGCGACTCACGCAGTGTCGTGGTGCCAGGCTCCACCAGCACCATGACGATGCGGCTTTGGCGACAGTGAACGGACCCACCAAAGGCCAGCGCACGCCCGGCCAACCGCTCCCTGACGAGACTGACGGTTGTTGGGGACAATGCGCGATGCCGATCCAGCAGCGAGGCTGTCATGACGATTCCTCGCTGTTGTCCCGCGTTGACGCAGCGTGCCCGGACGATGACCTGCCCGGATTCGCACTTCAACAACAAAGAAACGGCATCGATGAGAGTCCGGTATGCCGTCAGCTGCAAGTCCAGGCTGAGACGGCAGGGATCACCGGCAAGGCGCGGTTCGGCTACGCGGTGCGTATTGACCCACGCCGAGCGCACGCCTCCGGCCTGCAGTGCAACATACAGACCCAACTGCTCAAGCGCAGTGGGATACACCAGGCTTGCCTGTTCGCGGAACAGCCGGGAGTGCACATTGGCTGTGTGAGTCAGGCTGTTGGCAATTGCGGAATGACCGTGGCTGTTGAGCCAGTTGATGACTTCCGAAAGCGACAGGTCGATGCCGTCACCCAGCTTGCGCAGGTGAATCGCGCGTTCGCGAAGATCTGACTCGCTCGCCAGGTGCGAGCTGCGCGCAAGGTTGATGGCGTTCTTTTCGCCCACCTCACGCAACTGATAGCGCCGACGAAAGTGGCTTATACGGGAGCCAAGCAGCAGTAGTGCTACTCCCGTGATGGCCATGATTTGCTGTGTGGTGAACGTTGCGGCATCAAAGGCTGCTGCATAGGGCTTTGGCGTTGTCAGGCCAATAATCAGATTCAGCATCGGTACGCCGACGGCCGCACCGCGCCAGCCATGCAGGCACGTGAGTGCGATCACGGGCAGCCCCATCAGTAACTGCAGGGACGTCCGGAGTGTACTGGCTTCGTTGGGAATCAACGATGCGGTAACGCCGAGCAATGTCATCAACAACAGGGCCACGGCGGTGGGGCCTGTGAAAATGGTCTTCCAGTGTGGTTCGGTGTTTCTCATTGCCCAAAGCAATGCGAGGGGAGTCACCGTAAGGATGGCAATGAAATCACCTACGCTGAAACGTGCTGCACGGGAAAGGAACGCAAGCGCCGAATCTGCGGGTGGCGTTGGCCAAAGCAGTTGGGAAAGGCTCACATTCAAGAGAGTGACCACGACGGAGGAAAGGAACGCGATGGCCAGAAGACGGGATGTGACCGAGTTCGCAAAAAAGCTGCGGGCCCAGCGGGTGATGAGCATTACTGCAGGCATCAGCACGCCTGACGCGAGGATGGCCCAGGCTGCGCCGTACTTTTCAACCATCGGCAATCGCATCTGCGCAAAGTAGGCGTACTCACCCAGCAGCAGATAAGGCCAGAACCGCGTTGGGCATAGCAGCACTGCAGCCACGCGAACGCCGGCAGGTAGGTAGAACTGATCAAGGGACAACTGGCGGGTGGCCCAACAGGCAATGGCATACAGCACAGCCAAGGCAAGTCCTGCCGGATGGATGCGCAACTTCAGCTGCAGGCCTTCATTCCACCAATTCAATCGCACTACCCCTTCACAGTACGTTCCCTGTCAGCATCCATTCGCCGCGGGACCCGGTTCGTGCCGACGGTATCGACACGCGTTCGATTATGCAATCTCCGCAGCGCAGCGCCGGGCAAGTGAGAAAATCATCACATGAATTCCCGTGGCGACGGGTTTCACAGTTTCCGAGGGAGCCAATTCAGGGTGATCCCTGATCAACTCACCACAACGCATCCCGCAGCTTGTACCACGACATCGCCGCCACCAGCAGCGGCGTGCGCAGCAGCCGGCCGCCAGGGAAGGGGGCATGCCGCAGGCGCTGGAACACATCCAGGCGCTCGCTCTGGCCTGCAATGGCAGCGGCGATCACCTCACCGGCCAGCCCGGCGGCGGCCACCCCATGGCCGGAGAACCCCTGCGCGAAGTACAGGTTGCCGTCCAGCCGGCCCCAATGCGGGGCGCGGTTGCGGGTAATGTCCACATAACCGCCCCAGACCTGCTCCAGCGCCACGTCGGCCAGCTGCGGGAACACCTGGTGCATGCGCCGCTGCATCACCCCGCGCAGGCCGGGCGGGGGCAGTGCTGAATAGCTGGCACGGCCACCAAACAGCAGGCGGTGGTCGTGGCTGAGACGGAAGTAGTCCAGTGCCCAGGCGGTGTCGGCCACGGCCATGTTGTTGCCGATCAGGGCATGGGCGCGCTCGGCACCCAGCGGCGCGCTGGCGCCGATATAGGTGCCGACCGGCATGATCCGCCGTTCCAGCTCGGGCAGCAGGCCCTGCAGCCAGGCGTTGCCGGCCACCACCAGATGCGCGGCGCGCACGCTTCCCTGCGCGGTATGCAGGGTGGGCTGCGGTCCGAGCTGCACGCGGGTCACTGCGGAGTTCTCGTGGATCACCGCGCCGGCCGCACGCGCCGCATCGGCCAGTCCGCGGGCATAGGCCAGGGGCTGCAGATGCGCGCTGAGCGGATCGAACATCGCGGCGCGGTAGCGCGGGCTGTCCAGCTGTGCGCGCAGGGCATCACGGTCCCACCACTGCATGGGGTAGTCGTAGTGGCGTTGCAGATGCTCGCAGTTGGCCCGCAGGTCGCGCTCATGGCGTTCGCGGATGGCGACGCTGGCGTGGCCTTCCACCCAATGGCAGTCGATGCCGTGGCGATCGATGCGTGTGCGCATTGCCTGCACCGCGTCGCGTGACCAGTCGAACAGGTGGCGCGCATCATCACGACCGAGCTGACGCTCCAGCTCGTCCACCTCGCAGCCATAGCCGACCAGCGCCTGGCCACCGTTGCGACCGGACGCGCCCCAGCCGATCCGCTGCGCGTCCAGTACCACCACGCGCTGGCCACGGGTAGCCAGTTCAAGTGCGGCGGTCAGGCCGGTATAACCCGCGCCGAGCACTGCGACATCGGCCTGAACCTCACCCTGCAGCGAGGGCAGTGCGGGCGGTTCTGGCAGGCTGGCGGCGTACCAGCTGGGCGGGAAGGCGGCGCTCACCGCGGGCCTCGCGGGCGCAGTGCGGGAGGGGGGAGCGGGGGAGGACGATCAGCATTCACCCGCGTAGTTTCGCCGATGCGTGACAGCCATGGTGTGACGGCGACGACTTGCCGCCTTCGCCGGGCGACGGGTAACGTGTCGGCACGTCAAGGAGTTTTTCCATGCGCCGCCTGCCCTGGGTGGGCCTGCCCACCGACAGTACCGTGCTCGGCCATCACCGCTTCGCGGTGGCCGGCGAGAAGTACGTGCGCGCGCTGGCCGAGTCCGCCGAAGTGACCCCGGTGGTACTGCCGAGCCTGCAGCCTCCTTTGCCGGCTGGCGACTGGCTGCAGGGGCTTGATGGCCTGCTGTTGACCGGCGCGGTCAGCAACATCGAACCGCAGCACTACGAGGGCGGTCGCAGCTGGCCGGGCAATCCGCATGACCCGGCCCGTGATGCCAATGCGTTCGCGTTGCTGCGTGAGGCTTTGGCGCAGGATGTTCCGGTACTGGCGATCTGCCGCGGCTTCCAGGAACTGAACGTCGCGCTGGGTGGCAGCCTGCATCCGCAGGTGCATGCGGTGCCGGGCCTGTCCGATCATCGCGAAGACCCGCAGGCGCCGGTGGAGGTGCAGTACGGACCGGCCCACGCGGTTACCCTGGTTGCCGATGGCTGGCTGGCGCAGTGGCACGGCAGTGACCGGGCGCAGGTCAATTCGGTGCACGGGCAGGGCATTGCCCGCCTCGCGCAGGGTCTGCAGGTCGAGGCCGTGGCTGATGATGGACTGGTCGAGGCGGCGCGCAGCCTGCACCATCGTTTCGTGCTCGGCGTACAGTGGCACCCGGAGTGGCGTGTCATGCAGGCGCCGTTCTATCACGCTATTTTCCGTGCGTTCGGCCAAGCTTGCCGGCAGCACCAACAGAACCGACTGGATTCCCGATGAGTTCCCGAACGCGCCCGCGCAAGACGGCCACGCCCCCCGCACCGCAGGAAAGCAGCCTGCTGCGCTGGCTGAAGGAGCGGCGCATCACCGAGGTCGAATGCCTGGTGCCGGACATCACCGGCAACGCGCGCGGCAAGATCATTCCCGCCGACAAGTTCTCGCACGACTACGGCACGCGGCTGCCCGAAGGCATCTTCGCCACCACCGTCACCGGCGAGTTCCCTGATGACTACTACGAGCTGACCTCGCCGTCGGACTCGGACATGATGCTGCGCCCCGATCCGGACACGGTGCGCATGGTGCCGTGGGCGGCCGATGCCACCGCGCAGGTCATCCACGATTGCTACACCAAGAACGGTGAGCCCCACGAACTGGCACCGCGCAATGTGCTGCGCCGGGTGCTGGCAGCCTACGCCGAGCTGGGCCTGCGCCCGGTGGTGGCGCCGGAGCTGGAGTTCTTCCTGGTGCAGAAGAACACCGACCCGGACTTCCCACTGCTGCCACCGGCCGGCCGCTCCGGGCGCCCGGAAACCGCGCGGCAGTCGTACTCGATCGACGCGGTCAACGAATTCGACCCGATCCTCGACCTGATGTACGACTACGCCGATGCGATGAAGCTGGACGTGGACACGCTGATCCACGAATCCGGCGCAGCGCAGCTGGAGGTGAACTTCACCCACGCCGATGCGATGGACCTGGCCGACCAGGTGTTCCTGTTCAAGCGCACCATGCGCGAGGCAGCGATGCGCCACGGGGTGTATGCCACCTTCCTGGCCAAGCCGATGGAGAACGAGCCGGGCAGCGCCATGCACATCCACCAGAGCCTGGTGCGGGTGAGCGATGGCAGCAATGTGTTCGCCGGCGAGACCCATGCCGAAGGCGAGTTCAGCCCGGTGTTCGGCCACTACCTGGGCGGCCTGCAGAAGTACGTGCCGCAGGCAATGGCGTTCTTCGCGCCGAATGTGAATTCCTATCGGCGACTGGTGTTCGGCGAGGTCTCGCCGAGCAACGTGCACTGGGGCTATGACAACCGCACCTGCGGGCTGCGCGTGCCGCTGGATACGCCTGAGAACATGCGCGTGGAAAGCCGCTTCGCCGGCTCCGACGCCAACCCCTACCTGGCGATGGCCGCGACCCTGGCCTGCGGCCTGCTGGGCATCCGTGAGCGGCTGGCACCGGATGCACCGGTGACCGGCAGTGCCAAGGAACTGGGCTACAACCTGCCGCGCTCGCTGGGCGAAGCGCTGGACGGGCTGGAGCAGTGCAGCGAGCTGCAGGCGCTGCTGGGCGAGCGCTTCTGCCGCGCCTACATCTCGGTCAAGCGCAAGGAATACGAGACCTTCTTCCGCGTCATCAGCTCGTGGGAGCGCGAGTTCCTGCTGCTGAACGTCTGAGCATCTGGAATAGAATAATCCGCCGCCGGGGGGTAGGCTGGCACCCGTTGCCGGCCCCGCCGGCCCCCCTTTCCGCATTCTGGAGCACCCGATGAAGCTGCGTATCCTCACGCTCGGCCTGGCCTCCGCCATGCTCGCCGCCTGCAGCGGTGGCAACGGCGGCGCGCAGGACAGCCAGGTCCTGAACGTCTACAACTACAGCGATTACATCGCCGAGGACACCATCCCGACCTTCGAGAAGGAGAGCGGCATCAAGGTGACCTACGATGTGTTCGACAGTGATGAGATGGTCGAGACCAAGCTGCTGGCCGGCAACAGCGGCTACGACGTGGTGGTGCCGACGCTGAACTTCTTCGGCCGCCAGATCCAGGCCGGCGTGTTCCTGCCGCTGGACAAGAGCAAGATTCCGAACCTGGCCAATCTCGATCCGGCGGTGATGAAGCGCATCGCCACCCAGGACCCGGGCAACCAGTACGGCGTGCCGTACATGATCGGCACCACCGGCATCGGCTACAACGTGGAGATGCTGAAGCAGCGCTTTGGCGGCAGCACGGATATCGCCAACAGCTGGGACCTGGTGTTCAAGCCGGAGAACATCAGCAAGATGAAGGACTGCGGCGTGACCATCCTGGACACGCCGGCGGACATGATTCCGATCGCGCTGCATTACCTGGGTCTGGACCCGCACAGCGGTGACCCGGCCGAGCTGCAGAAGGCGGCCGACCTGCTGAAGTCGATCCGCCCGTACGTGCAGAATTTCCACTCCTCGCAGTACGTGGGTTCGCTGGCCAACGGTGGAACCTGCCTGGTGGTCGGCTGGTCGGGTGACATCATCCAGGCCCGCGACCGCGCCGAGGAAGCCAGCAACGGCGTGCACGTGGCCTATTCGATCCCGAAGGAAGGCGCCCCGCAGTGGTTCGACATGCTGGCGATCCCGAAGGATGCCAAGCATCCGGAAGCCGCTTACGCGTTCATCAACTATCTGCTGCAGCCGAAGGTTGCCGCAGCCAACACCAACTTCATCCACTACGCCAACCCGGTGCCGACCGCGACCCCGCTGGTGGATGAGGCGATCCGTACCGACCCGACCATCTACCCGCCGGCCGACGTGGCCGAGAAGATGTTCACCTATTCGATCAACACGCCGGAGACCGACAAGCTCTACACCCGGCTGTGGACCGAGGTGAAGACCGGCCGCTAAGCCGGTCTGGCGCCGTCGGGCCTTGCCCGGCGGCTCCCTTACCCTGCGCCGAAGCCTGTACTCCCGCTTCGGCCAAGGTGCCGCAGGATGGCCGGCAGCAGGTCGCGTGCATCGCGGCCGCCGTTGCACAGGAACGACGAACTCATCCGCTGCAGGTTGTGCATGCCGATGAAGAACAACCCCGGCTGCGGTGAAACACCGAACTCGCCGAGCGGATAGCCGTGTGCATCCAGCGCGCCCTGCACGTCGAGCCAGGGCCATTCGGCGACGAAACCGGTGGCCAGCACCACCGAGCGGATGCCTGCGGCCTGCAGATCCAGCTCGCATGGCGACGGTTCCGGCTCCCAGTGCAGATAGACCTCTTCGGGAATGTAGCGGGCATCGTCGGTGCGCGGTTCGGGCCGCGTGGCGTAGTACGCGCTGGCCAGCGAATCGAGATAGGCATACTCGGCCCGAGTGGCCTCGATCGCGGTGCGCAGCTGCGGACGGACATCTGCGAAGCGGGCGGTGTTTCCACTGAATTCCTGCAACCGGCCCAGCAACCTGATGCCTGCGCGGTGCATCGCCAGCAGGCTGATCGAGCTGCCCAGGCCGCCGCTTCCCTTGCCCGAGATCAGCGGAAACTCCGCGGTGCGGGCCTTGCGCAGCGCATCCGGTTCTCCGGCCAGTACGGCGGCCGCTTCACTCACATGCTGGTGGATGCGGCCGGCCATGTCCCACCAGGTCATCGAGTCCTTGCCGCGCAGCCGGCGGGTGTGCGAATGACGCTGGGCCAGTGACCAGTACACGCTGCGACCGCTGTTGCGCAGGTCCTGGGCGATCTGCGCGCCCGACTGCCCACCCCCGATGACCAGCACGGCGCCATCGGGCAGCTGACGGGCACTGCGGTAGTCGCCCGAGTGCAGCACGGTGAGGCCTGGCGCGGGTGCGAAGGGGACCCGGGGCATCCGCGCGCGGCGGTATTCACCGGTGGCGACCACCACTGCGCGGGCATGGATCGGCCCCTGGCTGCTGTCGATGGCATAGCCACCGGACTCAGGCCCAACCCGATGTACCACGCATCCCTCGTTGATCGGCAAGGAGCGCTCGTGGGCATACGCGCGGAGCCGCCGGATCACCTCCGGGGCACCCATGAAGCCCTCCGGGTCATCGCCGGCATAGGCATGACCGTGCAGGGCCATCGTCGCATTGGCGGTGTTGGTCTGGAACGACTCCCAGCGTCGCTGCCAGCTGGCGCCCACGGTTTCGGCTTCCAGCACGCGATGCTCGACGCCGGCCTCCTGCAGGAGCGCGCTGAGCGACAACCCGGCCTGGCCGGCGCCGATGATGACCAGTGGCAGCCTTGCGGGCAGGGAGCCCGGCAGGCGGGGCGGGAAGGGGGAGGGGGAGGGGCTGTCCGGGGGAATCACCAGTGTGGGTCCATGCAAGGCCTTGATCCGAGGCATTGCGCGGGGAATGTCCTTGGCTTTCAACGGATCCCGTTCTGAAAAATGTTGCAGATCGGGCTGCCGCCCGTGGTGTCTGGTCGGGACGGCCGCCCGGGCGTCGAAGAGAGCCCGGGCCTTCCGGCGGACAGGCCAGCATGGCTGGGGAAAACCGACACCCCTCGAGGCCCCGAGGCCGGCCAGCGGCCGCTTCCACCTGCTCCCGTCATATCCCCTGCAGCCCCCGGCCGGTAGAATGGCGGCCGCTGTCCACCGCCCGCTCCCGGAGCCCCCATGCCCGTTGAAGCCCAGCCGGTAGCCGCCGTCGTCGACACGACCGGTGCGCCCGGCTATCTCTCCATTCGTGATTTGCGCAAGGAATTCGACGGTTTCGTCGCCGTCGACGACGTCAATCTGGACGTGCGCAAGGGCGAGATCTTCGCCCTGCTCGGTGGCTCCGGCAGTGGCAAATCGACCCTGCTGCGCTGCCTCGGCGGCTTCGAGACGCCCACCAAGGGCAGCATCACCCTCGATGGCCAGCGCCTGGACGCGCTGCCGCCGTACCAGCGGCCGGTCAACATGATGTTCCAGTCCTACGCCCTGTTCCCGCACATGACGGTCGAGCAGAACATCGCCTTCGGCCTGAAACAGGATGGCCTGGGCAAGGACGCGATCAGCAAGCGCGTCGGCGAGATGCTCGACCTGGTGCAGATGGGCCACCTGGGCAAGCGCAAGCCGCACCAGCTCTCCGGCGGCCAGCAGCAGCGCGTGGCGCTGGCGCGGTCGCTGGCCAAGGGGCCGAAGCTGCTGCTGCTGGACGAGCCGATGGGCGCGCTGGACAAGAAGCTGCGCTCGCAGATGCAGCTGGAACTGGTCAGCATCATCGAATCGTCGGGCGTGACCTGCGTGATGGTCACCCACGACCAGGAAGAAGCGATGACCATGGCCACCCGCATCGCGGTGATGGATGCCGGCTGGATCCAGCAGGTCGGCAAGCCGGACGAGGTCTACGAGCAGCCGGCCAACCGCTTTGTCGCCGAGTTCATCGGTTCGGTCAACCTGTTCGACGGGGTGATCGACGAGGACCTGCCCGAGTACGTCACCGTGCGCTCGCCGCTGTTCCCGGCGCCGATCTACATCGCCCATGGCATCACCGGCTATGAAGGGCAGCCGGTCGCGTTCGCGCTGCGCCCGGAGAAGGTGATGATCGGCAAGGACGAGCCGGAAGGGCACACCAACAAGGCCCAGGGTGTGATCGAGGACATCGCCTACTTCGGCAGCCATTCGGTCTACCACGTGCGCCTGCCCAGCGGTGCCAAGGTGCTGGCCAACTTCGCCAACTCGCAGCGCTGGGCCAGCGATGGCCTGACCTGGGGCGACAGTGTGTGGGTGCACTGGCGCGACAACGACGGCGTGGTGCTGACCTCATGAGCACGGCCGGCCTGAAGCGCTGGCTGCCGGGGCTGCGTGCCACGGTGATCGGCATCCCGTACCTGTGGCTGCTGCTGTTCTTCGCAGTGCCGTTCCTGATCGTGCTGATGATCAGCTTCTCGCTCAGCCGGGTCGGCTCGCCGCCGTACACCTGGCTGCTGCAGTACGCCGACGGCGGCTTCTCGCTGAAGCTGAACCTGGAAAACTACCTGGCGCTGTTCCGCGATTCGATCTATGCGCAGGCCTTCCTGAGCTCGATCAAGATCGCAGCGATCTCGACCTTCCTGACCCTGCTGATCGGCTACCCGATGGCCTATGCCATCGCCCGCCTGTCACCGGCCGCGCGCAACGTGGCGATGATGCTGGTGGTGCTGCCGTCGTGGACCTCGTTCCTGATCCGCGTGTATGCGTGGAAGGCGATCCTGGACCGCAACGGCCTGCTCGACCAGTTCCTGCAGTTCACCGGCCTGCAGTCGCTCATGACGTCGATGGGCCTGCAGAAACTGCAGCTGATCGACACCCCGACCGCCGCCTACATCGGCATCGTCTACTGCTACCTGCCGTTCATGGTGCTGCCGCTGTACGCCAACCTCGTCAAGCACGACCACCGCCTGCTGGAAGCGGCCTACGACCTCGGTGCCAAGCCGTGGCAGGCGTTCCTGCGCATCACCCTGCCGTTGTCGAAGGCGGGCATCATCGCCGGCTGCATGCTGGTGATGATTCCGGCGATCGGTGAATTCGTGATCCCGGAAATGCTGGGTGGCTCGGAGACGCTGATGGTGGGCCGCCAGCTGTGGAACGAGTTCTTCAACAACCGTAACTGGCCGGGCGCCTCGGCGATGGCGGTGGCGATGATCCTGCTGCTGCTGGTGCCGATCCTGCTGTTCAACCGTTCCCAGCAGCGCCTGCTGGAAGGGAAGCAGGCATGAGCCCGCGTAGCGCCAAGGGCCTGGGGCTGGGCGTGCTGCTGCTCGGCTTCGCCTTCCTGTACCTGCCGATCCTGCTGTTGATGTTCTATTCGTTCAACAGCTCGCGGCTGGCGATGGTCTGGGCCGGGTTCTCCACCCGCGCCTACAGCGATCTGTTCGCCGACCGCGCGCTGATGGATGCGATGTGGACCAGCCTGGTGGTCGCGTTCTGGACCGCCTGCACGGCCACCGTGCTGGGCACGCTGGCGGCGATGGTGATGACCCGCTTCAAGCGCTTCCGCGGCAAGCCGCTGTTTGGCGCGCTGGTCACCGCACCGCTGGTGATGCCGGATGTGATCCTCGGCTTCTCGCTGATGGCGCTGCTGGCTTCGATGGGTGCGATTCCCGGGTTCCCGGCGCGTGGCTTGACCACCATCTGGATCGCGCACGTCACCTTCACACTGTGCTTCGTCACCGTGGTGGTGTCCTCGCGCCTGCAGGAGATGGACCTGTCGCTGGAAGAAGCCGCGATGGACCTGGGCGCGAGCCGGCTGACCGTGTTCGGCCGCATCACCCTGCCGATCATCGCGCCGGCGCTGGTGGCAGGCTGGCTGCTGGCGTTCACCCTGTCGCTGGATGATGTGGTGGTGGCCAGCTTCGTCGCCACGCCGGGCTCGACCACGCTGCCGATGAAGGTGTTCGCTTCGGTGCGCATGGGCATCAGCCCGAAGATCAACGCACTGGCCACGCTGCTGGTGTCGGCGGTGTCGATCGCCGCGGTGATCGGCTGGTACATCAATGCGCGTGCGGAGAAGCGGCGCCAGCGCGATCTGCAGCTGGCGCGGCAGGACAACGGCTGAGCACACGGCCTGTCGACAGCGCCGGCAACACCCGGCTCACGGACAGCGGCGCACAATGGGGGTCTTCCAGATGGAGATCCCCCATGACCGTCGAGATCATCAACCCGGCCACCGGCCAGGTGACCTACCGCCATGAACTGATGGGTGCAGCCGACATCGAGCAGCGCCTGCAGGCCGCTGCCGATGCCTTCCCCGGCTGGGCTGATCACTCGCTCCAGGACCGCGGCGCCATCCTCCGCCAGATTGCCGCGCAGCTGCGCGCCCGTCGCGATGACCTGCAGCAGGCAATGACCCACGAGATGGGCAAGCTCAAGGCCGAGGCGCTGGCCGAGGTCGACAAGTGCGCTGCCGCCTGCGAGTACTACGCCGACCACGCGGCCGACTACCTGAAGCCGCAGCTGATCGACACCGAAGCCCAGCGCAGCTACGTGCGCTACGAGCCGATCGGCTGCGTGTTCGCGGTGATGCCGTGGAATTTCCCGATCTGGCAGGTGTTCCGTTTCCTGGCCCCGGCGTTCATGGCTGGCAACGTGGCCCTGCTCAAGCACGCCAGCAACGTGCCGCAGTGCGCCGACCTGATCCTGGCGGTATGCCGTGACGGCGGCCTGCCCGATGGCGTGTTCGATGTACTGCACATCGACAACGACCAGGCCGCCGAGGTGCTGCGCGACGCGCGGGTGAAGGCGGTGACGCTGACCGGCAGCGAACGGGCAGGGCGCTCGATCGCTTCCAATGCCGGCAGCCAGCTGAAGAAGTCGGTGATGGAGCTCGGCGGCAGCGATGCCTTCGTGGTGCTCGACGATGCCGACCTCGACAAGACCGTGGCCGCGGCAGTGAAGTCACGCTTCGACAACAGCGGGCAGACCTGCATCGCGGCCAAGCGCTTCATCGTGGTCGATGCGGTGGCCGATGAATTCACCCGTCGCTTCGTGGAAGCGGCGGGCGAACGCCAGTATGGCGACCCTGACGAGCGCGGCACCACGCTGGCGCCGATGGCGCGTGCCGACCTGCGCGACGAACTGCACAAGCAGGTGCAGGCCAGCGTCGCCAAGGGCGCGCGCGTGCTGATCGGTGGCGAGCCGATTGCCGGCACGCATGCCGGCTATCCGGCCACCGTGCTCGACCAGGTAGGTCCTGGCATGCCGGCCTACGATGAGGAACTGTTCGGGCCGGTGGCGGCGGTGATCCGGGTCAAGGATGAAGCCGAGGCGCTGCGCGTGGCCAACGACACCCGTTTCGGCCTGGGCGGCAGCGTGTGGACGCGCGACGCGGTGCGCGGCGAAGGCTTTGCCCAGCGCATGGAATGCGGCGCCGCGTTCGTCAACGCCATCGTCAAGAGCGATGCGCGGTTGCCGTTCGGTGGCAGCAAGCAGTCCGGTTTCGGTCGCGAACTGGCCGACCATGGCATCCATGAGTTCATGAACATCAAGACCGTCTACGTGGCTTGATGGATCATCCAATGCGCCACGACCAACGGTCGTGGCCTACCGGTCTGGCGGGTATCGACCGTTGGTCGATACGATCTACAACCACTTCGCGCGCTTGAACAGCCGGTACAGCCCCACGCACACGCCGCCCACGCCAACGATCATCAGCGGGTAGGCCCACGGCTGGTTCAATTCCGGCATGTGGCTGAAGTTCATGCCGTACCAGCTGGTGATCAGCGTCGGCGCCGCCAGCAGCGCCGCCCATGCACCCAGCCGCTTGACCGTCTCGCCCTGCGCCAGCGTCACCAGCGACAGGTTCACGCTCAGTGCGGTGCCCAGCATCTCGCGCAGGGTGTCGATCACATCGCTGATGCGTACCGCGTGGTCGTGCACGTCGCGGATGTACAGCTTCACCTCGTCGGGGATCAGTTCGCCCTGATAGCGACGCAGCTGTGCCAGCACGTCCTGCAGCGGCGCCACCGCCATGCGCATCTTGTTCAGTTCGCGCTTGAGCTCGTACAGCCGCACCACGGTGCTGCGCTTGTAGGTGTCGGCGAAGATGTCCTTTTCGAGCAGGTCCAGGGTGTCGCGGAAGCGGTGCACGATGGGCAGGTAGTTGTCGACCACGAAGTCGGTCACCGCATACAGGCAGTACGACGGGCCCATTTTCAGCAGCTGGGGCTCGCGCTCGACCCGCGCGCGTACCGGGGCGTAGGACAGCGAAGCGCCATGGCGCACCGTCACCAGAAAGCGTGGGCCGAGGAAGGCGTGGGTTTCGCCGTACTGGATGCGCTCGTCGACCATCTGCGCGGTCGTCACCACCACGAACATCGAATTGCCGTAGGTCTCGACCTTGGGCCGCTGGTGCGCATTGCGCGCATCCTCGATGGCCAGGTCGTGCAGGCAGAACTCTTCCTGCAATTTCAACAGCACATCGTCATTGGGGTCGTAGAGGCCGACCCAGACGAAGCCATTGCCACCGGCAATGACATCGCTGATGGCGTCCAGGGTGATGTCGTGGCGCTTGCCCTCGTCATCGTAGTGGACGCAGTTGATGACGCAGGCGGGGTTGGCTGAGGCGGGCGCGGCAGCGGAGGCGGGCAATGACATGCCCGCCATCGTGCGTCAGGGCTGTGTTTTGGACAAGTGAGGAGTACGCCCCAGCACCCATGCCAGCGCGACGTGGACGGGCAGCAGCAGCACGATCCACTGCACGTTGTACTGCGCCTGCAGGCTCAGCCAGTGCAGCACCAGCGCGGCCACCGCCTGTACCGCCAGCAGCCACAGTACGATCCTGAACATGCGGCCCGGCACGCGCCGGCGCAGCAGGCTGATCGCCCCGGGCAGCAGCAGCACCGCCAGCGGCGAAAGCAACAGCAGGTTGCGATTGGCCCACGCGGCGTAGTGGATGCTGAAGCCCCACAGGAACACCAGCACGCCGCCGAACAGGGCACACAGCAGCCAGAACGGCAGCGCCAGCCCGGCCAGCAGGCGCGGACGGCGGCGCAGCGCCAGCACGCCGCCGGCCACGATCAGACCGAGCAGCAGCCACGGCCACCAGCGGCGCGCGGATTCCTTCGGCTCCGGATCGATACGGTGCGGCAGCAGTTCCTGTTCGGACTGCACCAGCGGACGGCCATCGCTGTTACGTGCCTGGCGCAGCGCATCGGCCAGGCGCATCGGTACGAAGGCTTCCTGCCAGCGCGACAGCGGCTGGTCGGCGAACGGCCCCAGGCCTACATCGAAGCCCAGCCACATCCAGGGTGCCGGCGAGGCCAGGCGCACCGATTCACTGCGGTAGGTGTTGCCGCGCGAGCGCCCCGACAGCTGCGACTGCAGGCCGCCGCCGAGTGCCTTGTCCACCGTGTCGCGCACCATCGTGGCGCAGTTGGCGGTGTAGTAGTCGTAGTGGTAACGCGCGTTTTCCGGCTTGGCCCGTTCGGCCAGATCGGCAGCGAGCGCACGTGCCTGGTCGGGGCGCAGGTCCAGCCACTGCACGCTGGCGCCACGGCCGGTCTCGTCGTAGTAGGACAGATCCTGCTGCAGCGGTAGCGCCACCAGGTAATACATCATGTCGCCGCGTGCGAAGCGGCTGATGAAATCGTCCTCGGACGGGTCGAAGTAGCCGAAGTTGTACGAGGTCGCCTCACCGCTGACTGGATCAAGCACCACGATGGCGTCATGGCCGAAGCGTTCGAAGAACACCGTGCCCGGCTGCATGGTGACCACGCCGATGCGCGGGGCGGGGGCTTCAGTACTGGCGGGCGCCGTAGCGGCAGGCGGGGCCGCCGCCGGCTGCGCGAACGCGGCCAGCGGCAGGGCCATGGCCAGCACGCACAGTGCCAGCCACAGCTTCAGGATCAGGCCGCGGCGCTTCAAGCGTCGTCCTGCGCGTCCGGCGGCAGCACGGTCACGTGGAAGGCCTGCACCCGGCGCGCATCGGCGCGGGCCACGCGGAACATGAAACGGTCCAGCGCCAGTTCGTCACCGACTTCCGGCAGATGGCCCACGGCCTCGGTGACCAGGCCACCGATGGTGTCGTAGTCCTCGTCGGAGAACGTCGCGCCGAATCGCTCGTTGAAGTCGCCGATCGGGGTCAGCGCGTCGACCACGTACTGGCCGTCGGACTGGATCGCGATCTGCGCCGAGGGATCCTCGGCCTCGTCATGCTCGTCGTCGATCTCGCCGACGATCTGTTCCAGCACGTCCTCGATGGTGACCAGGCCGGCGACACCGCCGTACTCGTCCACCACGATGGCCATGTGGTTGCGCGACAGGCGGAACTCCTTCAGCAGCACGTTGAGCTTCTTCGCCTCCGGGATCAGCACCGCCGGGCGCAGCAGCTCGCGCACGTTGGCCGGGCCGTTGTCGGCAACCACGCCGCGCAGCAGGTCCTTGGCCAGCAGGATGCCGAGGATGTCGTCCTTGTTCTCGCCGTGCACCGGGAAGCGCGAATGGCCGGATTCGACCACCTGCTTCATCAGTTCCAGGAAGGGCGCCTCGACCGGCAGCGAGACCATCTGCGAGCGCGAGATCATCACGTCGCCCACGGTCAGCTCGGCCACCGAAATGGCGCCTTCCATCATCTTCAGGGTATCGGCGGCGATCAGACCCTCTTCCTGCGCGGTGTGCAGGACAGCGACCAGCTCGTCGCGGGTATGGGGTTCGCCGGAGAAGGCGGAGGTCAGGCGTTCAAGCCAGCCGCGCTTCTTTTCACTGTGCTCCGCAGGGGAGCTACTACTGTCGTCTTCTGACATCTCTGGAAAAAAGGCACCCGGCAGGCCGGGCGTTGGCCCAAGTCTAGCAGGATGTGGCGGCCTGTCAGTGACTGCCGGTGGCCGGGGCAGGGGAGCCCGGGGCTGCCGCTTCCTCGGGCAGGTCCAGGCTGTAGGTGCAGCCGGCCAAGGTCTTGCCCGGGTGGGAGGCCACGGTGGAGACGCTGAGGATGATCGACTCGATCTGGGCCTCGCCGGTCTTCGGGTCGGTCACGTCGCGGCTGACCAGCTCGCGGCCGGCCATGAACTTGCCGTCCTGGTCGTAGCCGGTCTCCAGCGCCAGGCGCTTGGCCAGCGGGCGTGGGTCGGCCTGGTCGAGGACTGCCATGACGCTGGCCCCGGCCACCGCCACCCGCTCGGTGCTCACGCCGAACACGCTGATCGGCTGGGCCAGGCGGTACTCGCTCATGAACTGGTTGCCCTGCGGCAGCGGCTGCAGGCCCTGGGCCACGGCCGCCAGCGGGTCGGCCAGCAACGGCGCCAGCGCAGCCTGGTCGGCCACGCCCTGGCGGCATTCGATCAGCGCCGGCAGGTCCAGGCGGGAAGCGAACGCGGATGGGACCGCAAGGACACACAGCAGAGGCAGGCAGCAGCGCAGTGACACGAGCGGTTTCCGCAGGCAGAGGGGCGCCATCATAGCCCTGGCGAGCGCCGGAGCGGTGCCACCAGACGGCGCGCGAAACCCATCATCAGGAACCGCACGACCATGAAGGACAAGGTGAGCACGACCGACGTCATGGCGATCTGCATGGCTTCCCCTGCGGCACGCACCACTGCCGGCCACAGGCCTGGACCTGTCAGCCACGGCATCAGGTCGTCCGCCGCCTTGCCGCTTGCTTTCAGGTAGATCAGGGCCAGCACGAACAGCACCAGCAGCGAGGTCCGGCTGGCATGGAAGAACGGCAGCGCGTTGACCGGGCGGCCCAGGTGCCGGTGCACCAGCATCCGCCACAACACCGGCAGAGTCAGCGCACCCGCCAGTACCAGGATCATCGACGCCCCCCACAGTGCGGGGGTATGGGCCGGTTCCCGTTCGCCATTGAGATGCGGGCCGATCAGGCCGATCGCCGCGCCGGTCAGCAGGCAGAGGGGCGACAGCAGGGCCAGGCTGCGCAGCAGCCAATGCCTGCCGCTGGGGTCGCGGGCGCTGATGCGGCGCACGGCATAGGCGCCAAGCGCCAGCAGCACGGCGAAAAGACCCACGCCGAGCGTAAACATCATCGAGCCGTTGTCCGAGGTCATCCTTGGTTTCCTTGCGCCCCATGCCTGGCGGCGAACAATAGCGCAGCGCGCGGACCGGCGCCCGCTGGCCACGTTGGTCAGGGGGATCGCCGCTGCGATGTCGCCGGATACCAGCGCAGCCTGACCGGGTAGCCCAGTTGCACCTGCAGGTGGTCGCGCACGGTCGCCGCCGTTGCGCGGTTGGCTGGGGTATCCCGGAGTTCCACCTCCAGCTCCCCGGTCTTGACATCCAGGCTATAGCCGAACTGGTCGGGCAGCTGGGCGAGCAGCCCGTCCCGCTGAGCATGCAGGCGGCGCTCCATCTCCGCTTCGGTCATCGCGGCGCCGGTGATGTAGTGCACACGTTGCGGGCCATCCGCCCCTGGGTGTGTCTCATCGGCCTCGGGTGCGGCGCCTGTCAGTCGCACCACAACGTTCCAGCCCCTCGCATTGTCCACCCAGATGCCGGCCAGGCGGGCCGCGTGCCGCGCTTCCAGGCGGTCGATCAGCGCCCGTTGCTGGGCGGTGGCGACGGTATTGCGGGTGTCGCGCTCGTTGCTGCCAAAGAACGCCCGTAGTTCGGCGATCTTTGCGGCGATGTCGGCCTCGCTGTCACTGGTGGGGAACGGTGACGGACGGTCAGGATCGGGCATCAGGCCAGCCCCGGACTGCAGTAGCGCGGCAAGCACAAGTGCGGGCAGGGACATGCTGCGCTCCTCTTCCGTGAGTGCGTGGGCTCGGAACAGAGCCCGGTGTCAGCGCTCGCCCGCGTATGGGTCGTCGATGCCCAGCTCGGCCAGGATCTCCCGTTCCAGCTGCTCCATCGCCTCGGCTTCCTTGTCGTCCTCGTGGTCCCAGCCGAGCAGGTGCAGCACGCCGTGCACGGTCAGGTGCGCGTAGTGGGCGTTGAGCGCCTTGTCCTGTTCGTCGGCCTCGCGTGCCACCACCGGTGCACAGATCACCAGGTCACCCAGCAGCGGGAACTTGACGCCCTTGGGCAGGCCTTCGGGTACTTCGGCCGGGAAGCTGAGCACATTGGTCGCGTAGTCCTTGCCGCGGTAATGGCGGTTCAGCGACTGCCCTTCCTTGGCATCGACCACGCGGATGGCCAGGTCGGCCTCGCGGATGCGGCCCTTCAGCGCGGCAGCCACCCATTTGCGGAAACTCACCGCCGACGGCAGGCCGGCACGCGGGAGGGCATAGCTGACGGCGACGTCCAGTCGCACGGGACCACGGGTCATGGAGTCGCTCCAGGTTGGATCTGATGCAGGTCGCGGCGGTCGTAGGCGCTGACGATGCGTGCGACCAGCGGGTGGCGGACCACGTCACGGGATTCGAAGAAGGTGAAGCTGACCCCCTCGACCTCACGCAGCACGTCGATGGCGTCGCGCAGGCCGGACTTCACATGCTTGGGCAGGTCGGTCTGGGTCAGGTCACCGGTGACCACCGCAGTGGAGCCGTAACCCAGGCGGGTCAGAAACATCTTCATCTGCTCGATGGTGGTGTTCTGTGCTTCGTCCAGGATCACGAACGCATCGTTGAGCGTGCGGCCGCGCATGTAGGCCAGCGGTGCTATCTCGATGACGTTCTTCTCCAGCAGCTTGACCACCTTCTCCACGCCCATCATCTCGTACAGGGCGTCGTACAGCGGTCGCAGGTAGGGGTCGACCTTCTGGCTCAGGTCGCCGGGCAGGAAGCCCAGCTTCTCGCCGGCCTCCACCGCCGGGCGCACCAGGATCAGGCGCTGCACCCGCGATTCGTTCAGTGCTTCGACCGCGCTGGCCACGGCCAGGAAGGTCTTGCCGGTACCGGCCGGACCGATGCCGAAGTTGATGTCATGCGTGGCGATCTGGTGCAGGTAGCGGCCCTGGTTGGCACCGCGACCGCGCACCGTGCCGCGCTTGACCTTGATCGCCACCTCCTGCGCTTCGTAGGAGCGTTCGGCGATCTGCTCGACGTTGGCCTGCGCCAGGCGCAGGTGGATGGCGTGGTTGTCGAAGGTGGTTTCGCCGGCTTCGGCGTACAGCGCTTCAACCAGTTTCTGCGCCTCGACGATGGCTTCGTTCGGCCCGCTGATGCGGAACACGAAGCCACGATTTGCGATCTCCACGCCGAGCTTCAGCTCGATCTGGCGCAGGTGCCCGTCGAAGGGGCCGCACAGGTTGGCCAGTCGCTCGTTGTCTTCCGGCGACAGGGTGAAGTCTCGATGATCGATGCTTTTCATTGCTTGGGGTGGGGCGGACGCCTTCCACCGCAGTGTATTCAGGGAGGACAAGGGTAGCGCGCGTGCGGGGCACACGGCCAGCAGACGGTCGATACAGCGTTTTCCACACCCGGTGTGGACGGGGCGCGCGGAAACCTGTGGATAGACCTTTGCAATGCTTGTGCCACAAGGCCCATGAGGTCCTGGTGAAAAAAGCGTCATGGCCGTTCGTCGCTGCGGCAGCACTGCCACAGGTGGCCTGCACGGGGGCATTCATCGTGATGGCAGTGCAGGTTTCGTTGCCGGGCGAGCAACAAAGCCACGTCCTGGCGGATTTCCACAGCGGTTGTGGAATGATGCCGAATCAACCTGTGGATAGGTGGTGCGGAGCCTTGCGGCAAAAGGCTTGCCCACGTGTGGTGAAAAAACCGTCAGGGCTGATCGGAATCATTGAGGGTGCACGGGGTACATGGCACCGTGTCGCCGTCGCAGGAGGGGATGGCATGGGCATCGGCAACGGGATGCGTGGGATCGGACTGGCGGGCATCGGCCTGCTTGCGGGGTGCGGGCAGTCAGCGCCGACTGCACTGGGCACGCTGGAATGGGACCGGATCACGGTGCCGGCGCCGGCGGCCGAAGTCATCGCCACGGTGGACGTGCGCGAGGGCCAGCAGGTCAAGGCCGGTACGGTGCTGATGCAGCTCGACCCGGCCCGTGGCGATGCGCAGTTCGCTGCAGCGCAGGCGGACACGGTGCGCGCGCAGGCGCAGCTGGAGGAACTGAAGATCGGCCCGAGGCAGGAGCAGATCGCCCAGGCCCAGGCGCAGCTGGCGGCCCTGCGTGCGCAGGCGGTTGAAGCCAGCGCGTACTACCAGCGGGTGCAACCGTTGGCGCGACAGCGCCTGATCGCCGCCGCCGAGCTGGACCGGGCACGGGCTGCGGCCGGCAACGCCGAAGCCAGCGTGCGTGCCGCCGAGCAGGCCTGGCTGGAGCGGGTGCATGGCAGCCGCGCGCAGGACATCGCGCAGGGGCAGGCCGCAGCGGACGCTGCGCAGGCGCAGCAGGTAGTGCAGGGCGTCAACCTGCAGAAGCTGCAGCTGCGCGCACCGCGCGACGGCGTGGTCGATGCCTTGCCTTACCGGCAGGGGGACCAGGCGCCGGTCGGCGCGCCGCTGGCGGTGATGCTGGTCGGCGAGCGCCCCTATGCACGCGTCTACCTGCCGCAGCCGCTGCGCCTGCAGGTCAAGGTCGGACAGGCCGCGCAGATACAGCTGGAGGGAGGCAGCATGGTGCTGACGGGGCACGTGCGTGCGATCCGCAGCGAGCCGTCGTTCACGCCGTACTACGCACTGACCGGTGATGACGTCGAGCGCCTGAGCTATCTGGCCGAGATCGAAGTGGACGGGAACAGCGACATGCAGAAGCTGCCAGCGGGTCTTCCGGTACAGGTGCGCTTCTGAGCACCGGTGCGGACATCGCGGTGCATGCGCAGGGCTTGACCCGCCGCTTCGGCGATCTGCTGGCCGTGGACAATGTCGACCTGACCGTGCCGCGTGGCCAGGTCTATGGCTTCCTGGGGCCGAACGGGTCGGGCAAGTCGACCACCATCCGCATGCTGTGCGGCCTGCTGGAACCGAGTGCCGGGCAGATCGAGGTGCTGGGCCTGGCGGTTCCCGAGCAGGCCGAAGCACTGCGCCGGCGCATCGGCTACATGACCCAGCGCTTCTCGTTGTATGAAGATCTTTCGGTGCGCGAGAACCTGGAATTCCTCGCCGCCATCCAGGACCTGCCACGCGCGCAGGCCCGGCAGCGGGTCGACGAGCTGCTGCAGCAGTATCGTCTTCTGGACAGGCAGCCGCAGCTGGCTGGCACCCTCAGTGGTGGCCAGAAGCAGCGCTTGGCGCTGGCCGGCGCCGTCGTGCATGCGCCCGAGCTGTTGTTCCTGGACGAGCCGACCAGCGCGGTCGACCCGGAATCACGCCGCGATTTCTGGGAGGCCCTGTTTGAACTGGCCGACGCCGGTACCACCGTGCTGGTATCGACCCACTATATGGACGAAGCCGAGCGCTGCCATCGGTTGGCGATCCTCGATCGTGGTGCGCTGGTGGCCGATGGCACACCGGCTGAGCTGTGCGCACGGTTGGAAGGGCGCACGCTGCAGGTCACCGCGTCGCAGCCGCGCCTGGCCAGCCGCGCACTGGCCGATCTGCCCGGCGTGCTCAGCGTGGCGCAGATCGGCACCCATCTGCGCGTGCTGTGCAATGAGGGAGCGGCGGACATCGCAGTGCTGGGCCGTGCGCTGGCCAGTGCTGACCCGCAGGCCAGCATCGAGAAGGTGGCACCGAACCTGGAAGACGTGTTCGTGGCTGCCACCCGTGGTCGTGGCCGGGAGCCGGCGGAATGAACCTGCGCCGGCTGTGGGCGATCATGCTCAAGGAACTGCGGCAGCTACGGCGCGACCGCATCACGCTGGCGATGATCGTCGGTATTCCGGTGATGCAGCTGTTGCTGTTCGGGTATGCGATCAACCTCAACCTGCGCCACCTTGATGCCGGTGTCGCCGACCAGGCCAACAGCGCCGCCTCGCGCGCGCTGGTGCAGGACATGATGGCCACCGGCGTGATCACCCCGCGCAGCGAAGCCTACAGCCCGGACCAGCTGATGCAGGCGCTGCGCCGTGGCGAGATCAGTGTCGGCATCGTGGTGCCGGCCGACTTCGAGCGTCGCCGCTTTGACGGTCGCGAAGCGGTGCAGGTGCTGGTCGATGGCAGCGACACCGTGGTGCAGAGCGCAGCGATCCAGCTGGCGCAGGTGCCGCTGGATACGCGTCCGACCAGCAACACGCGTCCCCTGCGCGAGGGCAGCATCGCCAGTGGACAGGTCAGCGTGACCAGCTTCTACAACCCGCAGCGGCGCTCGGCGGTGAACATCGTGCCGGGACTGATCGGGGTGATCCTGACCATGACCCTGGTGATGTTCACGGCCGTGGCGGTGGTGCGCGAACGCGAGCGCGGCAACATGGAGCTGCTGATCGCCACGCCGGTGTCGCGCAGCGAACTGATGGTGGGCAAGGTGCTGCCTTATGCAGCGATTGGCCTGCTGCAGACCACGCTGGTGCTGGTGCTGGGCACCTGGCTGTTCCAGGTGCCGATCCGCGGCAGCCTGCTGGACATCTACCTGGCCGCAGTACTGCTGGTGCTGGCCAACCTCGCACTGGGCCTGCTGATTTCCACGCGCGCGCGCTCGCAGTTCCAGGCGATGCAGATGACGTTGTTCCTGTTCCTGCCGTCGATCCTGCTGTCGGGCTTCATGTTCCCGTTTGCGGGCATGCCGCGGCCGGTGCAATGGCTGGCGGAAGTGCTGCCGCTGACCCACTTCCTGCGGCTGGTGCGCGGCATCATGCTGCGCGGCGCCTCGCTGTGGGAGCTGTGGCACGACGCGCTGGCGCTGCTGGCCTTCATCGTGGTGATGATGACGCTGGCGATCCTGCGCTTCCGCAAGCGATTGGATTGAGGCCTGTCATTCGGTAGTGCCGGCCGCTGGCCGGCATCATTTCCGGTGGGTGCCGACCGTTGGTCGGCACACCCAGACCTTACTCCGCCACCACCCGCGCGCGCAGCGAATTGGTCAGCGCTTCGGTGATCACCACATCCACGAACTGGCCGATCAGCCGTGCCGGCGCCGGGAAGTTCACCGAGCGCATGTTCTCGGTCTTGCCGGTCAGCTCGTTCGGATTCTTGCGCGACGGACCTTCCACCAGCACGGTCTGCACCGTGCCCACCATCTTCTGGGAGATGCTGGCCGCGTGCGCATTGATGCGCTCCTGCAGGCGCGACAGGCGCGCGTGCTTCTCCGCATCGCTGATCGTGTCCTCCAGGTCGGCCGCTGGCGTGCCCGGGCGGCGCGAATAGATGAAGGAGAAGCTGTGGTCGAAGCCGATGTCTTCGATCAGCTTCATGGTCTTCTCGAAATCGGCATCGGTCTCGCCGGGGAAGCCGACGATGAAGTCCGAGCTGATCGAGATGTCCGGGCGCACCGCGCGCAGCTTGCGGATCTTCGACTTGAATTCCAGTGCGGTGTAGCCGCGCTTCATCGCCGACAGCACGCGGTCGCTGCCGGCCTGCACCGGCAGGTGCAGGAAGTTGGCCAGCTGCGGTACGTCGCGGAACGCATCGACCAGCGAATCGCTGAACTCCAGCGGGTGCGAGGTGGTGAAGCGGATGCGGCCAACGCCATCGATCTCGGCGATGGTGCGGATCAGCAGGCCCAGGTCGGCGAACTCACCATCGCCATACGGGCCACGGTAGGCGTTGACGTTCTGGCCGAGCAGGTTGATCTCGCGCACGCCCTGCGCGGCCAGCTGGGCCACTTCCACCACCACGTCCTCGAACGGGCGGCTGACCTCCGTGCCGCGGGTGTAGGGCACCACGCAGAACGAGCAGTACTTCGAGCAGCCTTCCATGATCGACACGAACGCCGAGGCGCCATCGGCACGTGGCTCCGGCAGGCGGTCGAACTTCTCGATCTCGGGGAAGCTGATGTCCACCTGCGGGCGCTTCTGTTCGCGCCGCGCGCGGATCAGTTCCGGCAGGCGGTGCAGGGTCTGCGGTCCGAAAACCAGGTCGACGAACGGCGCGCGCTTGATGATCGCTTCGCCTTCCTGCGAGGCGACGCAGCCGCCGACGCCGATGATGACCTCGCGGCCCTTGTTCTTCAGGCCCTTCCACACGCCCAGCTGGCTGAATACCTTCTCCTGCGCCTTCTCGCGGATGGAGCAGGTGTTGACCAGGATGACGTCAGCGTCGTCCGGGGTATCGGTCAGTTCCAGGCCATCGCTGGCGGCAAGCACGTCGGCCATCTTGGCCGAGTCGTACTCGTTCATCTGGCAACCGTGGGTCTTGATGTACAGCTTGCCCTTGACCTGGTCGGGCTTGCGCGGACCAGCGGGCAGGGCAACGAGCGGGGTACCGCCCGGCGTGGCGGGCGGAAAGACGTCTGGCGTCCCGGTCATGGCGCTTAATCCATTCGGGTGGCGGGAAAGCGGGCAATTCTACCCGCATCCCGCGCCAGCCGCCGCGTTCATGCGGCCAAGCCCAAGCCCGGCGTGGTCGTCACTGTAGAGCCGAGCCCACGCTCGGCTGCCTTGTGCAAGGCGGAGGAGCAGCCGAGCGTGGGCTCGGCTCTACAAGGGGGCGCTGATTACGCCGCCACCAGCTCCGCATCGATCCGCCGCGACCGGTCGAAGGCGGTCATCGCGCTCATCCGGGCGATGTAGTCGGCTGTTGCCGGCGCCGGCTGTACGAGGCCAAAGGCGGTGGTCCAGGCCAGCGCATTGCCCCACAGCACATCGGCGGCGCTCATCGTCTCGCCGAGCAGGTACGGGCCCTGCGCCAGCTGGGCCTCGACCACCTGCAGCACGGTCTCGGCGTCGTTGTACGGCGACATCAGGCGCGGCGGCGGCTCGCGATGCATCGCCTTGTCGATCATCGCCGGCTCGAAACAGGCGCCATAGAAGGCCATCCAGCGCAGGTAGGGCCCGCGCAGGGCGTCGCCGATCGGCGGGGCCAGCCCGGCTTCCGGATACAGGTCGGCCAGGTACAGATAAATGGCCACCTGTTCGGTTACCAGTGCGCCGTTGTGGACGATGGCCGGCACCTTGCCCATCGGGTTGATGGCCAGGTAGGCCGGGGCCAGGTTGGCGCCGGCCTTCAGGTCCAGCACCTGCATGCGGTAGTCGGCACCCAGCGCTTCGAGCAGGGCCACGGCGCCGCTCGAGCGGGAACGGGCGGCGTGGTACAGGGTGATCCGGCGTGAATTCATGGCATTGCTCCTTGCGGTGGGTGGTGAACTGGAGGCCATCCTGGGGCACTATTGCGGACGACTTCTGTCCTCGATCCTTCATGCGCCATACCGCCCACCGACTGCTGCGCCTGATCGCCCTGTTGCAGGCCCGCCGCCAGTGGTCCGGGGCCGAGCTCGCCGAGCGCATGGGTGTGGACCGGCGCAGCATCCGCCGCGATATCGAGCGCCTGCGCGAGCTGGGCTACCCGGTGCAGGCCTCGGCCGGGGTAGGGGGCGGCTATCAGCTGGGGGCCGGGGCACCGGTACTGCCGATGCTGCTGGACGAGGAGGAGGCAACCACCCTGGCCATCGCCCTGCGCGCGGCCTCGGCCACCGTCGCCGGCATCGACGACACCGCGCGTGGCCTGCTGTCCAAGCTCGACCCGCTGGTGCCGACCCGTCGCCGCCAGCAGGCCGGCGAGGTGCATGCAGCGACGGCCACCCTGTCCGATCTTCCGTCCACCGACGCACGCCTGCTCGGACGGCTGGCCCAGTACTGCCGGCAGGCGTCACGGCTGGCCTTCGAATACCGCAGCGCGCAGGAGGCTGTTACCCAGCGCGAAGTCGAGGCGCAGCACCTGGTCAATTACGGCCGGCGCTGGTACCTGCTGGCCTGGGATCTGGGCCGGCAGGACTGGCGCACCCTGCGCGTGGACCGGATGGGCGCGGTACGTGAGTGCTCCGAGCCGGGCATGCACCGGCGCACCCCGGCGCCGCCGGACGTGATGGTGCGGCAGGCGGTCAGCCAGGCCCCGTTCGCGCTGCAGGCCATCGTCCGCCTGGCCGGCAGCCGCGCCGAACTGGAAGGCCGCATTCCGCCCTGGTGCGGGGTGCTGGAGGCGGATGGTGCCGAGCACTGCCTGCTGCGCATGGGGGCCGAGAGCCGGGGCATGATGCTGGCGCAGATCCTCAGCCTGGACCGCGTGCCGGTGGCGCTGTGGACCACGCCGCCGGGCCTGCGCGACGAACTGGCCCAGCGCCTGGCCGGGCTGGGCCAGGTGCTGGCCGTGCCGCCGGTCACAGGCTGAGCCACATCGCTTGGCAAGCCCCGGCGAAGCTGGGACACTCGCCGCCATGAAGGGGATACTGGGGACAACGGCGATCATCATCGCTGCGCTGACCGCTGCGCCGGCCAGCGCTGGCACCCTGTACAAGTGCCAGGGCCCTGACGGTGTCACCAGTTATGTAAGCAAGCGGGTGGCAGGTGCGCGCTGCAGCACCATCAGCTACAGCCGCGACACCCGTCCTGCGCCGCGCCCGGTGGTGGCCGCATCCAGGCCGGCGCCGACCACGGTGGCCAGCATCGAACGCAACCCGGTTGCCGTTGCCGCCAGCGCCGCAGCGCCGGCAACGGTCGCGCCTGCGCCTGCAGCCGCCGCGCCGGCACAGCCGGTCGCCTCGCGTGGCGGGCGCATGGTCAGCGGCCAGGTCTATTCCTTCATGAAGGACGGCGTGCGCCACTACACGAGTGCGCGCCCGACCCAGGTCGCCAACCTCGGCCCAGTGCGGACCATCCGCTACAGCTTCATGGAGCGCTGCTACGCGTGCGGGGTCAATCCACGCGTGGACTTCGGCACCGTGCGCCTGAACACCTCGGCCTTCCAGACCGAGATCACCTCGGCCGCGCGCGAGTTCGGCGTGGAAGAGGCGGTGGTGCGGGCCATCATCCATGCCGAGTCGGCCTACAACCCGACCGCGCTCAGCCGTGCCGGTGCGCAGGGCCTGATGCAGCTGATGCCGCCAACCGCCGCGCGCTTCGGGGTCAGTGACTCCTACGATGCCGGGCAGAACATCCGCGGCGGCGTGCAGTATCTTGCGTGGTTGCTGAAGCGCTTCAATGGCGACCTGACCCTTGCCGCAGCCGGCTACAACGCTGGCGAAGGCGCGGTCGACCGCCATGGCGGCGTACCGCCCTACAGCGAAACCCAGTACTACGTGCGCCGGGTCGGGCAGCTGGCCGAGCGTTACCGCACCGCATTGAGCAAGCAGTAGCGCCAGGCCATGCCTGGCGAGCGAAGCGGCAAGCAGCCGGTAGTGCTGGTCGCTGGCCGGCAACCCAAAAATCAATGTTGTTGCAATGCGTTGTGTGGCGCGCGACGGTTCCGCTACACTCAACCGTGATTCAATGCGGCTCTGGCCCCCACCGGATCCGCTGGCAGCCTTAAAGCTACCTAATCAATATCGGAGTGCCGGATGGCCAACGATGGGGTACACGATCCAGTCAACACCGGACGTCGGCGTTTTCTTTCTGCCACCACAGCCGTGGTGGGCGCCGTCGGCGTCGGATTCACCGCAGTTCCTTTCATCAAATCCTGGAACCCCAGTGCCCGCGCCAAGCTTGCCGGCGCACCGGTGGTGGCCGACATCAGCGCCCTGCAGGAAGGCCAACGCCTGATCGTGGAATGGCGTGGCCAGCCGATCTGGATCGTCAAGCGGTCCAAGGCGATCCTCGATGCGCTGCACGGGCTGGACGGTCGTCTCAAGGACCCCGAGTCCGGCGAGAAGGACCAGCAGCCGGAGTACGTGCTGAAGCAGAACCCCGAGCTGCGCTCGATCAAGCCGGACATCTCCGTGCTGGTCGGCCTGTGCACGCACCTGGGCTGCTCGCCGGAAATGGTCGCCGAGATCCGGCCTGAGCCCTACGACCCGCAGTGGAAGGGCGGCTACTTCTGCCCCTGCCACAAGTCGCGCTTCGACATGTCCGGCCGCGTCTTCAAGGACGTGCCGGCGCCGATCAACCTGAAGGTGCCCGCGCACCACTACCAGGACGACAACACCATCATCATCGGTGTCGATCCGCAGGGGGCTGCCTGATGGCCAATATCCTCGCCCGTACCGCCAGCGGCGTGGCCGACTGGGTCAATGCCCGCGCGCCCGGCCTGATGCCGGTGTACCGCAAGCACGTCAGCGAGTACTACGCGCCGAAGAACTTCAACATCTGGTACTACTTCGGTTCGCTGGCGTTGCTGGTGCTGGTCAACCAGATCGTCACCGGCATCTTCCTGACGATGCACTACAAGACCAACGCCGCCGAGGCGTTCGGCTCCATCGAATACATCATGCGTGATGTGGAGTGGGGCTGGCTGATCCGCTACATGCACTCCACCGGTGCCTCGCTGTTCTTCATCGTGGTCTACCTGCACATGTTCCGTGGCCTGCTGTACGGCAGCTACCAGAAGCCGCGCGAGCTGGTGTGGATCCTGGGCATGCTGATCTACCTGGTGCTGATGGCCGAAGCCTTCATGGGCTACGTGCTGCCGTGGGGCCAGATGTCGTTCTGGGGCGCCAAGGTGATCATCTCGCTGTTCGGCGCGATACCGGTGATCGGCAACGGCCTGACCGAATGGATCATGGGCGACTACCTGCCCAGTGACGCCACGCTCAACCGCTTCTTCGCACTGCACGTCATCGCCCTGCCGCTGGTGCTGTTGCTGCTGGTGGTGCTGCACCTGGGCGCGCTGCACGAAGTGGGGTCGAACAACCCCGATGGCGTGGAGATCAAGAAGGGGCCGAAGGGCAACCGCTGGTCGCCGAACGCTCCGGCCGACGGTATTCCGTTCCACCCGTACTACACGCTCAAGGATGGTGTCGGCGCCGGCTTCCTGCTGATCATCGCCGCCTTCATCATCTTCTTCGCGCCTGGTTTCGGCGGCCTGTTCCTGGAGCACGACAACTTCAGCGAGGCCAACCGCCTGGTCACCCCGGAGCACATCAAGCCGGTCTGGTACTACACGCCCTACTACGCGATGTTGCGCGTGGTGCCGAACAAGCTGGGCGGCGTGCTGGTGATGTTCTCGGCCATTGCGATCCTGTTCCTGGTGCCGTGGCTGGACAAGGCCAGGGTGAAGTCGGTGCGCTACCGCGGCTGGATCTCGAAGGTGATGCTGGGCGTGCTGGCGGTGTGCTTCGTCTGGCTGGGCGTGATTGGTTCCGGCCCGGGCACCGACGTGCACGAGACCTACATCGGGCGGGTGCTGACCTTCCTGTACTTCGCGTTCTTCATCACCATGCCGCTATGGACACGGTTGGACAAGACCAAGCCGGTACCGGAGAGGGTGACCACCCATGACTGATCGCTGGATGGTCCGGCTGGCCCTGACGGCCGCCCTGATGCTGGGCAGTTTCCTGGCCTCCGCCGCCGAAGGCGGCACCAAGCTGCTGCAGGCCGGCAACGACCTCGGTGACCGCGCCTCGCTGCAGCGCGGCGCGCAGCTGTACATGAACTACTGCTCCGGCTGCCACGCGCTGAAGTACCTGCGCTATTCGCGGATGGCGCAGGACCTGGGCCTGACCGAAGAGGAGGTGATGAACAACCTCAACTTCACCGGCTCGGCGATCGGCGATCCGATCCCGGTGGCGATGCCCAAGGAGAATGCCGAGAAGTGGTTCGGCAAGATGCCGCCAGACCTCAGCCTGATCTCGCGCGTGCGGGGCAGTGACTGGGTCTACACCTATCTCAAGTCGTTCTACCTGGACAGCAGCCGGCCGCTGGGCTGGAACAACGCGCTGTTCGCCAACGCGTCCATGCCCAACCCGCTGTGGGAAATGCAGGGCCTGCAGCATGCCGTGCATGGCAAGCCCGAAGCGCCGGGCATGGACCCGCCGGTGACCGGCCTGAAGATTGAGACGCCGGGTTCGGTCGATGCCGGGCAGTACGACCAGGCCGTGCGGGACATCACCAACTTCCTCGAATATGCCGGCGAACCGGCCGCGCTCAAGCGCCAGCAGCTGGGCGTGTGGGTAATCCTGTTCCTGGCCCTGCTGACCTTCCTGCTGTATCTGTTGAAGAAGGAATACTGGAAGGACGTTCACTGAATCTGCCGCCGGCCATCGCACGGGCCTATTGGCTTTTGTGATGGTCGGTTGCACACTCGGGGAGGAGTCGATCGCTGGCACGGTGCCGGCGGCGCCGATGCGGCAGGCGGTCTCCTGTCGTGGGAGAGCCTTTGATGGCGGCGAGCGTACGCATGCGCAATACACTGACGCTGTTTTCCTCGAACGACGATGTACTGTGCCACCGTGTACGCCTGGTCCTGGCGGCCAAGGGTGTGACCTTCGACTTCGTTCCGGTCGATCCACAGAACCCGCCTGAAGACCTGATCGACCTCAATCCGTACCACTCGGTGCCGACCCTGGTCGAACGCGAACTGGTGCTTTACGCCGCGTCGGTGGTCAGCGAGTACCTGGACGAGCGCTACCCGCATCCGCCGCTGATGCCGGTCGACCCGCTGTCGCGTGCGCGCATCCGCCTGGCCATGCTGCGCATCGAGCACGACTGGGTGCCGCAGGTGCAGGCCATCCAGCTGGGCAACAAGACCCAGGCCGAGGCCGGCCGCAAGCGCCTGAAGGAGCTGCTGACCGCCTCGCTGCCGCTGTTCAAGGCCAGCAAGTTCTTCCTCAACCCGGAAATGAGCCTGGCCGATTGCGCGATGGCGCCGATCATCTGGCGCCTGCAGTCGCTGGACGTACCGCTGCCGAAGGACGGCAAGGCGATCGAAGACTACGGCAACCGCATCTTCCGCCATCCCGGTTTCGTCCGCAGCCTGACCGACCAGGAAAAGAAGCTGCGCGATCTGCCGGTCTGATCCGGGCATGCGTTACCCGTCTGCACGCCGACCGGCGTGCAGGCGATCCGCCCCGGCAGGGCGCCGGGCGCGTACACTTCACGCATGACCGAAGACTTCTTCCACATGACCAGCCACCGCCCGTACCTGCTGCGGGCGCTGGTGGAATGGATCAACGACAACCAGCTGACCCCGCACATCCTGGTCGACGCCGGCGTTCCCGGCGTGCAGGTCCCGCCTTCGGCGGTCAAGGATGGCCGGGTCGTGCTCAACATCGCCGAACGTGCCGTCGTGCGGCTGATGATCGACAACGAGATGGTGAGCTTCTCGGCGCGCTTCTCCGGCACCAGCTACCCGGTGCAGGTACCGATCAGCGCCGTGCTGGCCGTCTACGCCCGCGAGACCGGGCAGGGCATGGCATTGCCGGATGACATTCCGGGCAACGAAACCGCGGCGACCAGCGACGAGCTGCTGCACGAGGAAGGCACGCCGCCGGACGATACGCCGCCGGCCAGTCCGCCGCCGAAGGGGCGCCCGAACCTGCGCGTGGTCAAGTAATGTTTCCGACGCCGCCCCGATGGGCGGCGTTTTCCTTTGCAGGATTTATCGGCGGGTGCCGGAATTGTGTGGGTGCCGACCGTTGGTCGGCACACCTTCAGGTCCTACACATCCTCGGCATCGTCCACATCTGCGCGGATCTGGCTGATCCGCGCCGCGCCCGGGCCAGTGAATGAGATCAGCTGATCGCCGCGCAGCACCATGCGGCCTACATGGCGATCGATGCCATCGTAGGAATACTCGAACTTGAAGGTGCGCTCGAAGCCGAGTCGGCCATCCTCGCCGCGCGACAGGCGCAGGCCGGTGGCGTGCACCGCCTGGTCCAACCATTGCACATCGGCGGCGCGGCAGGCATTGCGCCCCAGTTCGACCGCGCGCTCGGCGGCCGAACGTGCGGCATTCCAGAAGAAATAGATGATTCCGCCGGCAATCAGCAACAGCAGCAGGGTGGGCATGGCTTCAGCCGTCAGAGGTCGATCCCGCAAAGATGGCGGCGAACGCGCGCTGGATCAAGCGCCTCGCATCACCGCGTCGGTTGTGGACCAGCAGAGACTGGTTGAGGCGGTATGACGACCGGCTGCGGTGGCGCGGACTGCATTGGCGTCGCAGTTGGCGACGGCATCACCAGCGGTGATGTGGCGGTCAACTGCAGCAGCGCTGCCCAGTCCTGGCGGTTGAAGCTGCATTCGTCCTCGCGGCCGGGCGTGCAGCTGGGGTCGATGCCGGTACTGTTGCGTTCGCGTGCCGGAGGCAACTTGATCAGCCCGGTGCGGTCCAGCTGCAGCAACCGCATCGCCACGGTGTTCATGACGTTGCCACCGACCAGGTACAGGGTCTGGTCGCCCCCTAGGTTGGCAGCCACCACCACTTCGCAATGCGATTTCCAGTGGCCCACCGAACCGTTGCCCAGCGCCTGCACCAGCCCGCTGTAGCTGAGCGTGGTGCTGCGGTCGCGCAGGAAGCACAGCAGGTCGCCGGGCGCGGGCTTGGCGGTGGCCGGGTCGACCAGCCGGTAGGGCACGCCCGAAGGCCCACCCTGGTACGCGGCGCGGATGTAGTCGATATGGCGCGGCGAGGTGTTGAAGCCGGGCACGCCGGCACGCACCATCACCCACGAAATGAAGGCGGCTGACCACGGGTTGTCGATCAGGAACGCGCGGCAGTCGCTGTCGGTGTAGCGCGTGCCCAGCGGCGCCAAGCAGCTGCTGGCGCCGGTGATGCTGCCCATTGCGTTGAGCGTGCCGCTGTCGCGCCAGTAGCCGGCTACGCGCTGCCAGGCGATCAGGCCGTTGTCGGCCAGGTGATCACGTTCGGCTTCGGTGACGCTGAGGCTGGCGGCGCGGCCATCGCGGTCGATGAAGGGCCGGTACCAGAGCCGGTGCTCGTTGCAGGCAGTGTTGCGGATGGCCACCGCCAGCGGACTCAGGCCGAAGCGCGGTGGCACATCGCAGGCTTCGGCGGCCATTGCGGACAAGGGGGCTGCCGCGAGCAGCAGACAGGCAGGCAAGAGCATCCGGCGCATGCGCGGCTCCTGTGGGGGATGCCGGCAGCGTCGCAGAGGCAGGCGTGGCCGAGCCGTGAAGGCGTCCCGGATCGTGTAGAGCCGAGCCCATGCCCGGCTTATCGCGCGAAGCGCGTGCAGGGCGCGCCGCAGATCGAGAAGCAGCCGAGCGTGGGCTCGGCGCTACAAGGTCCCGTAGGCCTCAACCCGGCGGCGGGCCCAGCTTCAACGACAGGTCAATCGCCTGCACGTGCTTGGTCAGGCCACCAATGGAGATGCAGTCCACGCCGTCCTCCGCGATCGAACGCAGGCCACCCAGGCCCACGCTGCCGGACACTTCCAGCGGAATGCGGCCCGCCGTGATGCGCACCGCCTCGCGGCGCAGGTCCGGGCTGAAGTCATCCAGCAGGATGCGTTCGCAACCGGTTTCCAGCGCCTGGCGCAGCTGCGCCAGATCCTCCACCTCGACCACCAGCGGCAGCGCGGGCCATTGCCGGCGCGCGGCAGCCACGGCTGCGGGCAGCGAACCGGCAGCACGGATGTGGTTTTCCTTCAGCATCACCGTGTCGTACAGACCGAAGCGGTGGTTCTCGCCGCCGCCACAGCGCACTGCGTACTTCTGCGCCAGGCGCAGGCCGGGCAGGGTCTTGCGGGTATCGAGAATGCGCGTGCCGGTGCCGGCCACCGCCGCCACGTAACGCGCGGTGGTCGTGGCGGTGCCGGACAGCGTCTGCAGGAAGTTCAGCGAGGTGCGCTCGGCGCTCACCAGGCTGCGGCTGCGCCCATGCAGCAGGGCCAGCACGGTGCCGGCAGTGACCGCGTCACCTTCGGAGACACGCCATTCAATGCGCACCTCCGGGTCGAGCGCGCGGTGGGTGGCGTCGAACCAGGGGCGACCGGCGATCACCCCGTCCTGCTTGCACAGCAGGTACGCGCTGTCAGCCTGGTCGGGCAACAGCGCAGCGGTGACGTCGCCGCTGCCCAGGTCCTCGGCCAGCGCACGCGCGACATCGGCGGCGACAACGGCCGCATCCGGCGTCGGCAGCGCGCTCATGCGGCCGGGAAGTCGGCGATCTGGGCGGTGGGGATGGCTTCCTCGGCCAGCAGCACCGGGATGCCGTCGTCAACGCGGAAGACCTGCTTGCGGTCGCGGGTGACCAGCGCTTCGCGCAGCGGCTGCGCCAGCGGGTTGCCATCGGCCTTGTTCACCGCGCCGGCGGAAATGGCCTTGTTGAGGGCTTCCAGGCCCTTGCCATCCAGCAGGGACAGGGGCTGGCGGGTGTCCGGCGACACCAGCAGGTCGAGCAGCTTGCGATCCATGGTTCTTCGTCTTGCGTGGAAGATGGCTAGAATACGTCTTTAAGGCAGGTGACGGCCAATGACCCCCAACCCGATCGCGCCGCTTGTCGGCATCGTCATGGGTTCCCGTTCCGACTGGGAAACCATGCAGCACGCCGCCCAGAAGCTTGAAGCCCTGGGTGTTCCGTTCGAAGTGAAGGTGGTGTCCGCGCATCGGACGCCGGATGTGTTGTTCAGCTACGCCGAGCAGGCGGGCCCGCGTGGCCTGCGCGCGATCATCGCCGGAGCCGGCGGGGCCGCGCACCTGCCGGGCATGATCGCCGCCAAGACCGCCGTGCCGGTGCTGGGCGTGCCGGTGCAGTCCAAGGCCCTCAACGGCATGGATTCGCTGCTGTCGATCGTGCAGATGCCGGCCGGCATTCCGGTCGCCACCTTCGCCATCGGCAATGCCGGCGCCTCCAACGCCGCGCTGTTCGCCGCAGCGATGCTGGCCAGCGACCAGCCGGCGATCGGCCAGGCGCTCGACGCCTTCCGTGCACGCCAGACCGAAGACGTGATGGCCCACGACGATCCGCGCCAATGAGCCTGACCGTCGGCATCCTGGGCGGCGGTCAGCTCGCCCGCATGATGGTCCTGGCCGGTGCGCCGCTGGGATTGCGCTTCGAACTGTACGACCCGGCAGCCGACGCCTGCAGCGGCCCGCTGGCGCCGCTCACCGTCGGCGCATTCGATGATCGGCAGGCGCTGGCGGACTTCGCCGCCAAAGTCGATGTGGTGACCTTCGATTTCGAGAACGTGCCTGCCGACAGCGCGCAGTTCCTGGCCGACCGCGTGCCGGTCTACCCGCCGCCGGCTGCGCTGGCGGTGGCCCAGGACCGGTTGAGCGAGAAGACCCTGTTCCAGCAGTTGGGCATTCCGCTGCCCGCCTTTGCTGACATCCGCAGCCGTGACGAGTTGGCCGCGAAGGCCGCCGAGTTCGGCCTGCCGTGCATCCTCAAGACCCGCCGCCTCGGTTACGACGGCAAGGGCCAGTTCCGCCTGCGCAGCGAAGCCGACATCGACGCTGCATGGGACGCGCTTGGCGCACAGGTCGAGCGCACCGGGCTGATCCTGGAAGGCTTCGTTGCCTTCCAGCGCGAGGTCAGTGTGGTCGCTGTGCGTGGCCGCGATGGCAGCTTCGAGGCCTGGCCGGTCACCGGCAACTGGCATGTCGACGGCGTGCTGTCGGCCAGCGTGGCCCCGGCCGTGCTGTCCGATGCCGAGCAGCAGGCCGCGATCGGCTATGCCCGCCGCGTCGCCGAGCACCTGCAGTATGTGGGCGTGTTCGCACTGGAGCTGTTCTGTCGTGACGGCGAACTGCTGGCCAACGAGATGGCACCGCGCGTGCACAACTCCGGCCACTGGACCATCGAAGGCAGCGAGACCTCGCAGTTCGAGAACCATCTGCGTGCCGTGCTGGGCCTGCCGCTGGGCAGCACCCGCATGCTCGGCCATGCCTGCATGCTGAACTGGCTGGGCGCGATGCCCGACCCGGCGCCGGTGCTGGCGCAGGCCAGTGGCCATTGGCACGACTACGGCAAGGAGCCGCGCGAAGGCCGCAAGGTCGGCCACGCCACGTTGCGCGACGATGATGCCGCTGCATTGGCCGATGCGCTGGACCAGCTCGGCCTGGAGCTGGATCGCCAGGCCCAGGTGGCACCGGCGGTACATGCGCTGCGCAATCGCTGAGCCCGGTAGTGCCGGCCGCTGGCCGGCAGTGCAACGCTGTGACGCGCCGGTGCAGGCATCGGCGCAACATTTCCGGTGGTAGCGTGGAGCTCCTTTCTCAGGAGTCACCCCCATGCTCGACTGGAACGCCTACCGCAAGGAACTGAAGGGTCGCATCGGCGAGATCGGCAAGCTCTCGCCGGACACGGTCAAGGGCTATGCCACGCTGGCCAACGCCGGTGCCCAGACCAACCACCTCGATGCCAAGACCCGCGAGCTGATCGCGCTGGCGGTGGCCGTGACCACCCGCTGCGACGGCTGCATCACCGTGCACGTGGATGCCGCGCTGAAGCACGGCGCCGGCCGCGAGGAGATCGCCGAGGCGCTCGGTGTGGCGGTGTCGCTGAACGCCGGTGCGGCGCTGGTGTACTCGGCGCGGGTGATGGACGCCGTGGCCGCGCACGAGAGCGCGTGATGCCTGATCTGTAGAGCCGAGCCCATGCTCGGCTGGCCGGACAGCAGCCGGGCATGGGCTCGGCTCTACAGGGGTCAGCGCAGCTGGCTTTCGGCAAATTCCCAGTTGACCATCTGCCAGAACGCGTCCAGATACCGCGCGCGATCGTTCTGGTAGTCGGTGTAGTAAGCGTGCTCCCAGACGTCGCAGCACAGCAGCGGGGTGCTTTCACCGGTCAATGGCGTGCCTGCATTGCGGGTGGCCTGCAGGCCCAGCTGCCCGCCCGGATGCTGCACCAGCCAGACCCAGCCGGAGCCGAACAGGCCCAGCGCGGTGCGGTTGAATTCCTCGCGCAGGCGCTGCACGTCGCCGAACTGGCGCTTGACCAGTTCGCCCAGTCGCCCCTGCGGCTCACCGCCGCCGCGTGGGCGCAGGCACTGCCAGTAGAAGCCATGGTTCCAGGCTTGGGCGGCGGCATCGAACAGCGTGCCCTGGGCGTGGCGGACGATCTCCTCCAGCGACGCTTCCTCCCACTCGGTGCCGAGAATGCCGGCGTTGACGGCATCCACATAGGCGCGATGGTGGCGGCCGTGATGCAGTTCCACGGTCTGTGCGGACAGGTGCGGCTGCAGGGAGCCGGGAAGATAGGGCAGGGCGGGCAATTCGACAGGCATGGACAGGTTCGTGGCCAGGGGGCGGCGGCAGCCGGTTCCATCCGCTTACAATGGCGGCTACCGTGGGCAGTCTAGCCGACCATCACGGTCGGTTTGTCCGGCGAAGCAAGGAGTGTGGTTGTGGCGGTAATGCAGCAAATCCAGGCCGAGGTCGATCGTTACCCGCTCGTGCTGTTCATGAAGGGCACCCCGCAATATCCGATGTGCGGCTTCTCCAGCCGCGCCGTACAGGCGTTGATGGCGGCCGGCGCAGTCACCCTGCGCACCGTCAACGTGCTGGAAGAGCCCGAGATCCGCGCCAACCTGCCGCGCTTTTCCAACCTGCCGACTTTCCCGCAGCTGTTCATCAACGGTGAGTTGATTGGCGGCTGTGACATCGTGCTGGAGCTGTTCGAAGCCGGCGAGCTCAAGCGCATCGTCGAAGAGGCGACCCAGGGATGAGTGCCCGGCCATCGACGTCACCGACCGACGGGGCGCTCGATGGCCGCCCGTTGCAGGATCGCGTGGTGCTGGTCGCCGGTGCCGGTGGCGGATTGGGTAGTGCGGCGGCAGTGGCTGCTGCGGCCGCCGGGGCCACCGTGGTTCTGCTGGGCCGCAAGCCTCGCCGCCTGGACCGTGTCTACGCCCAGGTGCAGGCGGTCGGCCCGGAACCGCTGCTGTATCCGCTGGACCTGGAAGGCGCGGGCCCCGACGACTATGCCGAGCTGGCCCAGGCCCTGCAGCGCGAGCTGGGGCGCCTGGATGGCCTGCTGGTCTGTGCCGCTCACTTCCCGGGCCTGACCCCGTTTGAGCTGGCAGACCCAGCGAGTTTCGCCCGCGCGGTGCACGTCACCCTGACTGCGCCCGCCTGGCTGGCCCAGGCCTGCCTGCCGCTGCTGCGGCAGCGCGAAGATGCGGCGCTGGTGTTTGCGGTCGATGCCCCCGAGCGGGTCGGTCAGGCCTACTGGGGCGGTTACGGTGTGGCCCAGCACGGCCTGCGTGGCCTGATCGCCAGCCTGCACGACGAGCTCGGTCGCAGCCCGGTAAGGGTGAGTGGCCTGTACCCCGGCCCGCTGCGCACGGCCTTGCGGGCCCGGGCCTATTCCGTAGACCAGGACCCGGCCGCGCAAGGCCCGGAGGCCGCCGCCGCCGCGGCCGTGACCCTGTTGTCCGGTGCTGGCGCTACCTGGCGCGGCCAGATTCTCGATGCCAGCGAGGCGCCCCCCGGCGAGTAAATCCCGGGGAAAGGCGGAGTGAAGAACCCGTCACGATTGCGTTGCGATCCGGTGCCGTTTGTCGCACAACCGTCACATTGATGGCGTAGCGTGTTAATCTAGTGTTAACCGTTGTGGCTTCCTTCAGCCAAGCGGTAGGGAACCCCAGATAAATGTCCGACCAGCCACCCGCAGGGCTGTTTGGATGCGCTTTTTTTTCCGCCATCGCCAACTCGCATCGAGGCTACCGAAAAATGACCCACCCACTCCGGATGTCCAAGCTCACCCTTGGTCTCGTGGCTGCGCTCGCCGCCGCTCCCGCCTTCGCCCAGAGCACCTCTGCCGGTGTCGGCGGCCAGGTGATGTCCGCCGCAGGCCAGCCTGTTGCTGGTGCTGAAGTCACCATCACCCACACTGAGTCGGGCACCGTTTCGCGTGCCACCACCGATGCGTCGGGTCGCTACAACGCGCGCGGCCTGCGCGTGGGTGGTCCGTACACCATCACCATCACCAAGTCCGGTGAAGGCACCAAGACCGAAGAAGGTGTCTTCCTGAACCTGAACCAGGTCAACACCGTCAATGCCAATCTGGGCGGTGACCTGGCTGCCACCAACCTGGACGCCGTGAACGTTGTCGCCACCGCCGGCGGCCTGGACCTGTTCAGCGCCACCAAGATGGGCAGCGGCACCAACGTGACGCGCGAAACGATGGACGCGCTGCCGTCGGCCAACCGCAACATCCAGGACTACATCCGCCTGGATCCGCGCATCTCGCAGGTCAGCAAGGCTGACGGCGCGATCTCGGCCGGTGGCCAGAACACCCGTTACAACGCCATCCGCATCGACGGCATCAGCGCCTCCGATCCGTTCGGCCTGGGCTCCAACAACCTGCCGACCGAGCGTCAGCCGGTGTCGATGGATGCCATCCAGGAAATCAACATCGACCTGGCCAACTACGACACCACCATCGCAGGTGGTACCGGTGCGGTGATCAACGCCGTGACCAAGTCGGGTACCAACGAATTCCACGGCACCGTGTACGGTTCGTACCGCGACAAGGACATGGTCCGTTCGCGCCTGGAAGGTGACAAGCAGGACTTCAACGGCTTCAAGGACGAGAAGACCTACGGCATGACCTTCGGCGGCCCGATCGTCAAGGACAAGCTGTTCTTCTTCACCAACTACGAAAAGTACGAGCGTAGCGGTGGCGGCGTCAGCCTTGGCGAAAGCCCGTACAACAAGGCTGGCGGCATCAGCGATGCTGATATCGCCCGCGTCCAGAAGCGTATGTCCGATCTTGGCTATCAGGTCGGCGGCGTCGGTGCGCTGAACAACAAGACCGAGATCGAAGAGTACGCGGTCAAGCTGGACTGGAACATCAACGAGAACCACCGTGCGGCCCTGCGCTACAACAAGATGAAGCAGGACGTGGTGCGTTTCCCGAAGGTCAGCAACAGCGAAATTTCGCTGAGCGACTTCTGGTACACCCAGCCGACCGAGTATGAAACCTGGATGGGTGAACTGTTCAGTGACTGGTCCGAGAACTTCTCGACCGAGTTCAAGGTCTCGCACAAGGACTACTCATCCAACCGTGTTGCTGCTTCGCACCTGCCGCAGATCCGCGTCCGCTTCGACAACAACAACTCGCTGTACCTGGGTACCGAGCAGAACACCCACACCAACCTGGTCGAGTCGAAGGAACTGAGCGCCTTCGGTGCCGGTACCTGGTATGTCGGCGACCACACCGTCAAGTTCGGTTTCGACTACACCGACAACGACCTGATGAACTTCTACGGCCGTAATCTGTACGGCGCGTACGAATTCGCCAACCTGGCTGCGTTTGAAGCCGGCACCCCGTCCGCGTACCAGGTGCGCGTGCCGCGCGATGGTGGCAGCCTGAATGATATTCCGGCGAAGTTCCACCTGAAGAACACGGGTCTGTTCATCCAGGATACCTGGGCGATCAACTACAACCTGAGCCTGATGTTCGGTGTTCGCGTTGACATGCCGGACTTCAGCACCCAGCGCCTGTACAACCCTCGCATCGAACAACTGTATGGCTTCAACAACACCAAGCTGGTCGACAAGAAGCTGTTCCAGCCGCGCGTCGGCTTCAACTACACCTTCGACAGCGATCGCCCGACCCAGCTGCGCGGTGGCGTGGGCCTGTTCGGCGGTGCTGCTCCGAACGTGTGGCTGGCAGGTGCCTACCAGAACACCGGCCTGAACTACTCCGAGTACAACCTGACCCGTAATCCGGGTGGTTTCAGCTTCGATGCGGACAATCCGTTCATTCCGGACCCCTCGCTTGCGTCGGCCCGTCAGAACGTCGACCTGATCGCTCCGGGCACCCGCCTGCCGTCGGTCTGGAAGGCCAACCTGGCCTTCGATCACGAACTGCCGTGGTACGGCATCGTGGCGTCGGCCGAGCTGCTGGTCACCAAGGTCAAGGATGGCCTGTACTTCGATCGTCTGGACGTCATGACCCCGAACGCCAACCGCTCGGTTGGTCAGGACGGTCGTGCGCTGTACTGGAACGACTACGGCATGAACGGTGCCAATGCTGGCTCGAACGGCATGCAGGCTGGCCAGAAGAACGGTCGTGCCTGCTCGGCCACCGATCAGACCTGCCCGGGTGACCGTGTCAACCGTCCGAGCGATATCGGCGACGTGATCCTGCTGCGCAACACCGACAAGGGTCGTGGTTCCCAGGCTACGTTCTCGCTGGCCAAGCCGCTGACCGAGAACTGGGGCTGGTCGCTGGGTTATACCTACACCCAGGCGAAGGAAGTGAGCCCGCTGTCCAGCTCGCAGAACACCTCGAACTGGAACAACACGCTGAGCCTGAACGCCAACGACAACGTTGCGTACAACTCGCGCTATGCAATCAAGGACCGCATCACCGGCACCCTCGAGTGGAAGCACAACTTCTTCGGTGACAACGCCACCCGCGTCGGCCTGTTCTATGAAGGCCGTTCGGGTCGTCCGTACAGCTACGTGTTCTATAACGACGTGAACGGCGACGGCGCAGCTACCAATGATCTGTTCTACGTGCCGAAGGGCCCGGGTGACGTGATCTTCACCGGCGGCGCCGACATGGAGAAGAAGTTCTTCGAATGGCTGGCGCAGAATCCGGAGCTCGATGCCTACCGTGGCAGCGTGGTACCGGCCAACCAGCATCGCGCCAAGTGGGTCAACAGCTTCGATGTCCGCATCAGCCAGGAGTTCCCGGGCTTCGCGAAGACCCACAAGGGCGAGATCGCACTGGACATCATGAATGTCGGCAATCTGCTGAACAAGAAGTGGGGCCTGATCGACGATTACGGCTTCTACGCCACCCGTCGCGTTGCCAACTACTCGGGTATCGACCCGGCTACCGGCAAGTACCTGTACAACTTCACCGGCCGTACCGACAACTCGTCGATCCAGGAAAACAACAACGACAAGGGCAACACCGCCGTGTCGCGCTGGTCGATGCAGCTGACCGTGAAGTACAAGTTCTGATCCATCAGAGCCTGAAGCAGTAAGTGGAAACGGCCGGGGAAACCCGGCCGTTTTTCTTTGAGGTGGACAAGTAATTTTCCGTTCGATATAAGTGACTGGTGTGGCTTCCCATGGAAGGCGGAAATGAAGGTCAGGTACGGATTGCCGGAGTCGTCCATTGACGGGCTGCAGGACTGTAAATTCGCGCTGCCGGGGAATGCTCCTGATCATTGCTCGAGTCGACGCCTGAGAGAGTTGTTCGCTCGTGTGCTTTCATGTCGAATGCGGTTTTGTCCGAGCTGTCGTTCTGCAGATGATCATTTCCTGCGCTGCCGCCGAGGTGCTGAATACCTTAAGTCTGCAGGAAAGTGCAACATCCTGAATATGCACGCTCGTTCACTTCTCTTCATCCACGCTAGATTTTCCAGTGGTGCTGTGGAGCGTGCCGGATTTCGGGTCGGGCGAATATGGGTCGGTCCTAGGGACGCGCCTCAGAGCTTCGTTGCAGCACATATCGATGTTCAATCACATCTGTCTCGAATTATTGGTGCCACTGAAAAAATGGCGCCAATTGTTCGGCTGTATGCGCTGCTGTTGACAGTCAACATAATTCATCCGTTCGAGGATGGAAATGGTCGATTGATGCGAGCGATTGCGTTCGTCTTTTCGATCCACTATCACTGTGATTTCTTTGCTTTCCTAGCGATCTATATAAAGGTCATGCAAAGAGAATTTGTTCACGCGATCGAACTGGCCGCTGATGGTGCGCCAAGTGCCCTGGAGGAGTTCAATTGTGCTGCACTTGAACTCTTCGAGCGATTGCGCGTGAATCCGGGTGGGTTGGAGGAGTGGGGGCGCGGAGTCCTGCTTGGAAGGATTCTGGCCCAGGCATGAAGTTGCAGTGTGTAGAAGTGGTTGTCCGAAGGTGAAGTGTTCTGAAGTTCAATGTTGGAATCAAGACAAGGATGAGTTGCCATGAAGTTGAGTGTGATCATCGCATCTGTCGTATTTGGTATGGGTATGACTGCGGCATCGAAAGTCAGTGCTTTGGATCCGTGGTGTAATCCCAGCTATTGCCCGCCGACTCCTACCTATCCTGGTGGAGGGGATACTTCAACATCGGGGCAGAGCGGAGACGCGTTTCTTCTTGTTTCCGGTGCGCATATGAGTTGCGATACCCCGGTGCAGGAGCGATATGCAGCGGTGCTGGCGAGCTTCCTTTCACTGCCATTGGAGTATCGCGTTGACTACTATGAAAACTCGGATAGAGGGGAGTACTTCGTAGCCTATCGTGATATCCCGGAGCTTCACGGGAGGCTTGCATATGAATCTTGGAAGATAACTGATCCATCGTCGTCAGTGCCCATCGATCCTAATCCTGTGCCGATATTTGATTGCAGGAGGTAACCTGGCTTGCATGCGTTGATGCGGTCCAGGGACTAAGCCTCCTCTCTGTCGAACGGCCGGGGAAACCCGGCCGTTTTCCGTTCAGGCGAAAGTCCTTGCAGGTCACCTGGCATCGGCGTAGCATCCAGAAATGTGCGCGGTGCCAACGCCGCCGATGCGGTCCCGGAAAGGCGAACGCGGGAAGCACACATCCAACGGTCGGGCTTCCCGGCCGTTTTGCTTTTTAAGGGGGCGGCAGTACAGTCGGAAACCTTGAAGGAAGCGAAAAATTGGACATGACCACGAACGAAAAATCAGCCCGTGCACTGCCGGTGCAGGACGCGCGGATCTACCCGCGCGGTGGGCTGGATGTGCTGTCGCGGGCCGAAGTGGCCCGGCTTCGCGATGCGTCTGCCGGCGGCATGCACGAGCTGCTGCGCCGCTGCGCACTGGCCGTGCTGACCAGCGGCAGTGCTTCTGACGATCCGCGCGCGGCGCGCGATCTGTATCCCGATTTCGACATCCAGGTGGCGCAGCAGGATCGCGGCGTGCGCATCGACCTGGTCAATGCACCGGCGATGGCTTTCGTCGACGGCGAGATCATCCGCGGCGTCGCCGAACTGCTGTTTGCGGTGGTGCGTGACCTGGCCTACATGGCCATCGAGATGGGCCCGGCCTACGCGGCCGAGCTGGAGTCGTCCGAGGGCATCACCAATGCGGTGTTCGGCCTGCTGCGCAACGCGCGCATCCTGAACCCGGGTGACCCGAATCTGGTCGTCTGCTGGGGCGGCCACTCGATCTCGCGCGACGAGTACCTGTACACCAAGCAGGTGGGCTATGAGCTGGGCCTGCGCGGCCTGGACATCTGCACCGGCTGCGGTCCGGGCGCGATGAAGGGCCCGATGAAGGGCGCCACCATTGCCCATGCCAAGCAGCGCCGTACCGTGACGCGTTACATCGGCCTGACCGAGCCGGGCATCATCGCGGCCGAGTCGCCGAATCCGATCGTCAACCACCTGGTGATCATGCCGGACATCGAGAAGCGCCTGGAGGCCTTCGTCCGCATCGGCCACGGCATCATCGTGTTCGCCGGTGGTGTCGGCACCGCCGAGGAAATCCTGTACCTGCTCGGCATCCTGCTGCGCGAGGAAAACAAGGACCTGCCGTTCCCGCTGATCCTGACCGGCCCGACGGTGGCGGCGCCGTACTTCGAGCAGATCGACCGGTTCATCCGCCTGACCCTGGGTGATGCGGCCGCCGAGCGCTACGAGATCGTCATCGGCGACCCGGTGGTGGTGGCCAAGAAGATGGCCAACGGCATCAAGCGCGTGCGAGAGCACCGCCTGGCGCAGAAGGACTCGTTCTTCTTCAACTGGTCGATCGAGATTCCGTGGGAGTACCAGCAGCCGTTCGTGCCGACCCACGAAGCGATGGCCGCGCTGGACCTGCACCACGGGCGTGCACCGCATGCGCTGGCGGCCGACCTGCGCCGGGCGTTCTCGGGCATCGTGGCCGGCAACGTGAAGGAAGACGGCATGCGCCGCATCGAGCAGTTCGGGCCGTTCCAGATCCATGGCGACACCGACATGATGCAGGCCCTGGACGCGCTGCTGCGTGCCTTCGTCGAACAGCGCCGGATGAAGATCTCCGGCGAATACCAGCCCTGCTATCAGGTGCTGGCCTGAGTCTGCGCCGGCGCGATGGGGATCGCGCCGGTACAGGCAGGGGAGGGCGGGTCGTCAAGGCCTTGACGCCCGTCGCCCCGGAATGACCGTTCATCCTGCCGCCGCTTGCCGGTGGCAGGGCGATGGCCCATCGTGGCCATCAACACGCTGGGGAGCGTCCAATGTCTTTGCGCCGGCAAAACGGCTTTACGCTGGTTGAGTTAATGGTCACGGTTGCCGTCCTGGCGATCCTGAGCACCATCGCGTATCCCAGCTTCCAGAGTACGATCCGCTCAAATCGTGTGGCCACGACGACCAACGAACTGATCGCGTCGCTGGCACTTGCCCGTTCCGAGGCAATAAAGAACACGCGTGGCGGGGCTGTATGCGCATCCACAGCGGGCAAAGAATGTGATGGCAGCAGCTGGGCCGACGGCTGGATGGTCTGGGAGGATCGCAACGGGAACGGGTCGCTTGATTCCGGTGAGAACGTGCTGCGCTACAGCGAAGGTCGCCCAACGATGAAGTCCGCAACCGAAACGTTGACCATCGGCTTCGATGGCCGTGGCCGCAATCGCGCCAACGCGGAAGTGGATGTGACACTGCGCCCTGAAAAGTGTGGCGACCAGCCCCTGCAGCGAACGCTGCGCATATCGCCTACGGGACAGGTGAGGCTGTTGAAGGAGAGTTGCTCATGAGAAAGATCGGCTTCCAGCCGCACCGTACGGCGCAGGGCGGTTTCACCCTGATCGAGGTCATGATCGCGATCCTGGTGATGGGTATCGGCCTGCTGGGCTTCGCGCTGCTGCAGACGATGAATGTGCGGTTCGTCCAGAGCGCGAACTACCGCACCCAGGCCACCAACCTGGGGTACGAACTGCTTGATCAGATCCGGGCTAACCGGATCAACGCGCTCAGCTATGCCGGTACCTATGCTGCTACCACCGGCAAGGGTGACTGCGCGCCGTCCATTGGCAAGGATATCGGCAAGGATGACTTCACCCGCGACTGGCGCTGCCGCCTGGGCCGCGCACTGGGTGACTCGGCATCCGGAACGGTAACCGTCAATGACGGCCGGGTACGGGTGTCGGTCAGTTGGGGCGATGAGCGTTGGAATCCCGATTCGAAGGCTGACACCACCTTTGCTGCGGAGAGCCTGCTGTGATGACCAGAATGCGCTCCCGCCAAACGATGAGTGGCCTGTCGCTGATCGAGTTGATGATCGCCCTGACCATCGGCCTGATCATCATGCTGGGCGTGGTCCAGGTGTTCGCCGCTTCACGCACGGCCTACCAGCTGTCTGAAGGGCTGGCGCGGGTCCAGGAGAACAGCCGTTTCGCGATGGATTCCCTGCAACGCGAACTGCGCATGGCGGGACACTTCGGCTGCGTGAACGATCAGGCGCATGATCCGCAGGGCACCTTGGCAACCACCTTCGCTGCGGGAGGCCACCCCGCGCTGGACTTTGCGCGGTCGATCCAGGGCTACGAAGCAACGAATACCAAGCCGGGCGACGCGGTGACGTTGGCGGCAACGCCGTCAACGGGGGGCGACAAGTACTCCCCGGCGTTGCCGAGTGAGTTCGCCGCGGCCATCAAGAACCGGGTCGACGGCAGCGATATCGTCGCTCTGCGCTATCTGGTGCCCACCGGTGTGCCGGTCACGGCGGTAGCCGGTACGGTTGCCCAGCCGGTTTTCAGCTTTGATCCCAAACGTCTTGCCGTGCTTGATAGCGGAGTTACCGACCCGGGGCTGTTCGGTGTGGCCGACTGCATTTCCGCCACGGTCTTCCAGGCTCGTGCGATCGATGCAAAGGCCGGCACCGTGACGGTGGGCACCGCACCCAACAACGACGTGGCCATCGCCCGCAACTACCAGCCCGGCCAGGCGGTGCTGTATCGCGCCGAGACGTCGATCCTGTACGTGGGCTACGACGCTACGACCAAGCAATCGTCGCTGTATCGCCTTCGATTCACCGCCAAGCCCGGTGCTGCCTTGGTCGCGGGACCAGCAGAGGCGCTGGTCGAGGGCGTGGAGAACATGCAATTGCTGTATGGCCAGGATCACGGTCTGAGCACGGTGTCGCCGACCGGCTACATTGATCGCCAGGGTACCGCGACCGATGTTCAGGCCTCCATCGTGCCGGCCTCGCGTGGCTGGCAGCGCGTGGGCACGGTGCAACTGGGGCTGGTGGTGTCCAGTCCAGACCCGGCCGCATCTGTCCAGGCCAGTTCAAGTACGCCGCTGACCGCGCTCGGCGTGACCTACACCGCGCCTTCTGACGGCCGCATGCGCGCCGCCTACCAGAGCACGATCGCTCTGCGCAATCGCCTGTATGGCAACTGAGGCCACCATGCGTACCCATCCCGCCCGCCGCCATTCTCTGCATTCACCGCGTTCCCAGCGCGGCGCGGTGCTGTACGTCGTGCTGATCATGCTGGTGCTGATGGCCCTGCTGGGCATCGCCGGCATGCAGGTCACAAGCATGCAGGAACGGATGGCTGCCAACTATCTGCGCAGCAACGTTGCCTTCCAGAACGCTGAGGCCGACGCCCGGCAGACCGAGAAATCCATCGAGAAGGCGCTGGCTGACGGGGGCATCTTCAAGGCCAGCCAGGAGGAATGCAGTCCCTCCTACGATCCGCAGACGTGGGCCGATGGTCTCAGTGAGACCAAGTCCACCTATACGCGTCGCATCGACAAGTGCTTTGCAGCGTCCAGCCGGCGCACCGGCGGCCGACAGAACGAAGAAACCGGGAACATCTACCAGGTCACGGCGCTTGCCAGTGACGATCCCTCCAATGCGTCCGCCAGTGCGGTCATCGATACGATCTTCATCCCATGAACAGCGAGCGCCGTTTCCTTCGACTTCGTTCCTCCACCTGGCTGCGGGCCGGTGTGGGTGTTGCTGCGCTTGCCGGCCTTGCCGCGTTGATCATTCCGCTGCAGGCTGCGCTTGGTGACTACGATATCGCGCAGGAGCCGCTGTACAGCAAGCAGAGCCAGCCGCCATTGATGATGATGGTGATGTCGCGTGACGAGCAGCTGTTCAACAAGGCCTACAGCGATTACAGCGACCTGGACGGGGACGGGGTGCTGGACACCACCTACCAGGACAAGTTCGATTACTCAGGCTACTTCGATTACAACCTCTGTTACTCGTACAACAGCGGTGTCTTCAAGGCCAGTGCAGAGGCAAAGGGCGCCAACAAGCACAGCTGCAGTGGCGCGTGGTCGGGCAACTTCCTCAACTGGGTGACGATGAGTCGCCTGGATGTGATGCGCTACGTGCTGTACGGCGGCCAGCGCTTCACCGATACGAAGGAAAAGACGGTGTTGGAGCGGGCGCCGATCCCCAGCGATCTGCATGCGTGGGTCAAGGTCTACAGTGGATCGGATCTTCGCGAGTTCGCCAACCTTGCTGGAAGCGGGACAACCTTCAGCTTCTGCAGTGTGACCCGTTCTGCAACCGGGGCGCCGCTGATGCGCGTGGCCGAAGGTGCACTGGGCGAGTGGGCCTCGACAGCCAGCAACCAGTGCGATACCGGACGAGCCAGCAACGCCGATGGCTACGCGGACATTCCCCGCTCAGCCACGGACTACACCGTGCGCGTGGAAGTGTGTGATGCCAGCTCAACGGTGCGTGAGAGTTTCTGCCGGAAATACAACGATGGCATCACCGACCGTTTCAAGCCGGCCGGGCTGCTGCAGACCTACGGTGAGAGCGGGCGACTGCGCTTTGGGCTCGTGACGGGAACCTACGCCAATCCGCGGGATGGCGGTGTCCTGCGGCGGAACATCGGCAAGATCGCGGGCAACGGGACGAAGTTCTGCGGCGTGGGTGATGAAATCGACCTGTCTACGGGGCAGTTCTGCTACCTGAATCTGACGGGAAACGCCAAGGCCGACGATGAGGGCGTGATCAACGCGATTTCAAGCTTCCGTCTGGACAACTGGAACTGGTCCAACAACTGGAATGACTGCAACACCTACGGCATTCTCAATCGCCAGGACCAGAAGGGAAATGGCAATCTGACCGATCCGGGGACCGGAGGCCAGAAGTGCAGTGCCTGGGGCAATCCATTGGCGGAAATGTATGCGGAGGCGCTGCGCTACATCACTGCGGGTTCCAAGGTCTATAGTGACAGCGGAGATCTCAGTGGGCTGCCAACCAATATCAGCTGGAAGGATCCCTACCGCCTGCCCGCAGAAGGTGGCAACTCTTATTGTGCGACCTGCAATATCCTGGTGCTATCGTCGGGCCTGCCGTCCTTTGACAGCGACAACGTCGGTTCCGTGACCGGCCTTGCGTCTGCGGTGTCCGCGACGGATGCAGTCGGCACGGCCGAAGGAATCGCTGGCAAGAGCTACATGATCGGTCGCGTGGGTGATACACCGCGCGGTGCTTCGCTTGATACCCACAGTGATATCTGCCAGGGCCAGACAATCGGTAGCCTCAGCAAGGCGCGCGGCATCTGCCCGGACATTCCCTCCATGGAAGGCAGCTTCCTGATGGCGGGGCTGGCCAAGGCGGCCGCGGAGACCGATCTGCGTCCCAACGTGCAGAACAAGCCAAGCACGTACAAGGTCACCGCCACCACCTACGCCGTTGCCATGGCGGAAAATCTCCCGCAGTTCGAAATTGCGGTGGGCAACAGCAAGATCGGACTGGCCCCGCTCTGCCAGGCGAACAACACCGGCGGCGCAACGGCAACAAGTGCTGGCTGGCGCAGCTGCTTCCTGGGCTCGGTCGGCATTGGCACCAAGCAGGCCAACGACACTGGCGGGAAGCTGGTCTATGGCCGTCCCTACCGGACAGATGCGAAGTCCGGCAGCTTCTCGCTGGTGTGGGAAGACTCGCTGTGGGGCAATGACCATGACAACGACGTCGTTGCCATGCTGAGCTACTGCGTGGGCGCCGCGTGCAACGATACCGGCACCTTCAACAACATCTGCTGGCGTGCTGATGCGAAAGTGAGCAACAGTGCCGCGGGCAATACGCGACTGTGCGACTACACAACTGCAAACAAAGGGGTGGATTGGATCGGCACGACTTTGGCCGGCAAGGTCGAGGAGGATGAAGTGCTCATCCGGATCGAGAACCTGTCGGCGTACGCTGGCAACGCAATGCTGACGGGCTACACGATCACAGGGTCAAATGCCTCCAGCACCGTGCAACGTCTGGCGCTGCGTCCGGGCAATAGCAATGGCTCCGTGCTGACCAGCACAAACAACTTCCCGAGCAACTGGCAGAGGCCGGTAGTCATCAAGTACAAGGCCTCTACCACTGCGGCGGGCCAGCTGCAGAGCCCGCTGTGGTATGCCGCCAAGTACGGTGTCCCGGCCGGTAAGAAGTGGGACAGCAAGAAGCCAGGGGTGCCGGATAACTACTTCCTGGCACGCAATCCGACCAAACTGAAGGAGGCGCTGGAGGCGATCTTCAACAGCGCAGCGGAAGGTGATGCGCCGGTCGGTGGTAGCGGCAGTGGCGCGCGCATTTCGACCAACTCGTTCACCGTATCGTCCCATTACAGCGTGCCCTCTGGCACTGTGGACTGGACCGGTGATGTCATTGCCACCCAGGTCGACGGCCAGGGTGCGGACGGAGCCGTGCTGTGGAAGGCGTCCAGCAACATCGGCAGTGCCACGCGCCGCATCTACATGGCGACGTCCCCGACCAAGACCGCGTCCGATGGCACGGTGACCCCGGTCAATGCGAACGAGTTCCTGGCCACCAATCTGCCGGGCAATGATGAGCGGGCGAAGCTGTCGGCATTGGGATTCAGTGACTCGATTCCTGCATGGTTCGCGAATCAGACCTCGACCACCCTGGTCAACTATCTGCGCGGCGCGGCGGTGAGCGGGCTCCGTTCGCGTACTTCGCCGTTGGGTGACATCGTCAATTCCACCACCGAGATCGTCTCCAAAACGGATGACTTCGGCTATGCAGGCTGGGCGAGGCAGTCGACAGTCAAGTGGAAGGCGACGCTGGGCACGTCTTATGACGTCTTCCTGAAAGCGAAGCGCGCGACATCGGGGCCGCCGACGATGATCTATGTTGGCGCCAATGACGGCATGGTGCATGGTTTCAACGGTTCGAATGGAGCATCCGGCGGTACCGAAGAACTGGCCTTCATTCCGTCAGCTGCCATGCAGCACATTGCCGAGCTGGCCAACCCCAAGTATGGGCATCGCTACTACGTGGATGGCCCACTGACGTCGTCCGACGTCTACTACGGGGATGCCTGGAACACGGTGCTGGTGGGCACCACGGGTGGTGGTGGTTCCAGCAAGGCGCCCAATGCGACGAGCGTAGGCAATGGCTCCGTGTTCGCGCTGAATGTCAGCGATCCGACCGCGTTCGGTGCATCGAGTGTGTTGTGGGAAGTCTCGGGGAAGACAGAGTCGGATCTCGGGTTTGTGCTGGGCAAGCCGGCTGTGGTGGCGGTAAAGGGCGCCGATGCCAACGCTTCGCCACGCTTCGTTGCGATCTTCGGCAATGGCGTCAACTCCACCAGCGGCAAGGCAGCGCTGTTCGTGGTTGATATCCAGACCGGCAAGGTGCTCAAGCGGCTTTCGCCGGTAGGTGCCAAGTACGCGGCACGCAATGGCCTGATCAACATCGCCACGGTGGCGTTGAAGAACAATGATGGCATCACCGACACTGTGTATGGCGGTGACATGCAGGGCAATATCTGGAAGTTCGATCTTTCCAGCACCGATCCGACCGATTGGAACATCGCCCTGTCTGGAACGCCGCTGTTCACCGCTACGCGCAATAACAGCCCGCAGCCGATCATGAGCGGCATCGAGATCAGCACGGGTCCGGGCGGCGGCATCAGTCTGTTCTTCGGTACCGGCCAGTATTTCGCCGCCGATGACAATGCGGTGAGCAGCACCTCGCCAGTGCAGTCGCTGTATGGCATCTGGGATAACCTTGCCAGTGCGGTTGGCACGCGCGACAACCTGGTACAGCAGGTGATCACTACCGGCACATCGGCCAGCGGCTATCAATTGCGTGATGTCACCCGCAATGCGGTGAACTACGGTTCGGCCCGCGGCTGGTATGTGGACCTGCAGGCTGGATCGGCAGTCGAAGGCGAACGCTTCGTCGGCAACCCCCGTGTGCAGAACGGCATCGTGTTCTTCACGTCCTATGTGCCAGGTACCGCCATCTGCGGCAGCGGCGGTGGCGTGAACTGGCTGTACGGTCTCAATCTGCTGACCGGTGGTGGCCAGATGTCCGGCTTGAGCCCAACCATCGGCGGAGAAGCGCTGTGCACCGGCAACTGCGGTGGTGTCGCCCTGACCAAGAAAGGTGACCTCAGCCAAGGGCCGCCAGTGAAGGACACCAACATCTTTGTGCCCAAGCTTACGCCCTGCAAGCCTGGCGACACGGGGTGCACGGTCGACAAGATGCTGCAGGCCAGCCAGTGTACGTTCGTGCTGCGTGCGGCCGGCGCTGATCCGCTTTACATGCCACGGCCCTGTGGGCGGCAATCGTGGCGGCAGATCCGTTGATGAATCCGATATCGAGGTTGCCCATGCATCTGTACAGCAGGCGTCGAACCACCGCCGGCTTCACCCTGATCGAGCTGATGATCACCGTGGCCGTGGTCGCCATTCTTGCTGCCATCGCGTTGCCTTCGTACCAGGCCTATGTGCGCAAGGCCAATCGTGCCCAGGCCAAGGCCGATCTGGTCGAGCTGGCGCAGATGCTGGAGCGGCGGCATACCGTGGAGAACACCTACGCGGGCATGACGCTGCCGTTCTCGCAATCGCCACGGGACGGTGCCGCCAGATACACGCTTTCCTACGTGGGAACGCCGAATGGCACCTCCTTTACCCTCCAGGCGGCACCGACCGAGATCCAGAAGAAGGACGACTGCGGCACACTGACCCTAGACCAGGCCGGACGAAAGACGCCGAATGCCAGCAAGGGGCCCGGATGCTGGTGAAGGGCGGGCCGTTTCGCCACATCGCATAAAAGGCTTGCACTCCCCTGCGAACGCTGGCTAAAATGCGCACCCCGCCCGAATAGCTCAGCCGGTTAGAGCACTTGACTGTTAATCAGGGGGTCGTTGGTTCGAGTCCAACTTCGGGCGCCAGATTCGAAAAAGCCGCGAGAAATCGCGGTTTTTTTCGTTTCCGCGATGGCATTTCAGTTTTCAGCAGGGGATCGGCCTGCTCGGGCGCTGGCTCCTGACCCGCCCGGGGACGCTGATGATGACGCGGCTGTGCTCCTGTCCATTCATGCACAGCACGATGGACTGGTTGGTGCCGGCATTGCGGCCGTCGGGCCGGAACCGGATGTCGGGCCGATGATCGCTGGTGCGCAGGTCGACATGACGCCGGCGTGCCCTGTGCACGCGGAGTTCCCTTGCGGCGCCGGTCGCGCTGTTGGCCGGTTCGACCTGCACCCGCCAGCCCTGGCTCCATGCCTGGTCACATCTCATGCCGTCCGACGAACCGCAGACCGTCACACGGCGGCGTTCGGTGATGGCGGCGTTGCGTGCCATCGACAGGCTGGCGACCAGTTCGGCGCGCAGCGTTTCCGCCTGGAAGTGCCGCAGCGTGCGTTGCCAGGGGCCCCACGCCAAAGCCAGCAGGACCGACAGCACCATGACAGCGATCAGCAGCTCGATCAGATGGAGGCCGCGGTGGAGCCGGGCAGGGCGAAGATGAAGGGACATGCCTCCAGCCTCGTTCCGTGCTCGCGCATTCACCATCGGCCAACGCCGCGGCTGCCTGCCCGGAAACCCCTCAGCTGGCCGTCACCGCTTGCCCCGTATACTCACCCTTCCCGGGAACTGGCAACACCATGAGCGACCGTTTTGAACTCGTCTCGCCGTATTCGCCGGCGGGCGACCAGCCTGATGCCATCGCAAAGCTGACCAGCAACTTTGAAGCGGGCATCGCCAAGCAGACCCTGCTGGGCGTCACCGGCTCGGGCAAGACCTACACCATCGCCAACGTCATCCAGAACGTGCAGAAGCCGACGCTGATCATGGCGCCGAACAAGACGCTGGCGGCGCAGCTGTATGGCGAGTTCAAGGCGTTCTTCCCGCACAACGCGGTGGAGTATTTCGTCAGCTATTACGACTACTACCAGCCGGAAGCCTACGTGCCGTCGTCGGACACCTTCATCGAGAAGGACAGTTCGATCAACGAGCACATCGAGCAGATGCGACTGGCGGCGACCAAGACCCTGCTGTCGCGCCCGGACGCGATCGTGGTGGCGACGGTATCTGCGATCTACGGCCTGGGCGCGCCGGAAGACTACCTGTCGTTGCGCCTGATCCTGTCCAAGGGCGAGCGCATCGACCAGCGCGATCTGATCAACCACCTCACCCAGCTGCAGTACACGCGCAACGAGTACGAGCTGCAGCGCGGTACGTTCCGCGTGCGTGGCGAAGTGATCGACGTGTTTCCGGCCGAGTCGGACAGCGAAGCCCTGCGCCTGGAACTGTTCGATGGCGAGGTCGAGAAGATCACCCTGTTCGACCCGCTCACCGGCGAGACGCTGCGCAACATGCAGCGCTTCACGGTCTACCCGAAGACCCACTACGCCACCACGCGCGAGCGTGTGCTGGCAGCGATCGAGACGATCAAGGTCGAGTTGAAGGAGCGGCTGGAGCAGCTGTACGCACAGAACAAGCTGGTCGAAGCACAGCGCCTGGCGCAGCGCACCCAGTTCGACCTGGAAATGATGGCCGAGGTCGGCTTCTGCAACGGCATCGAGAACTACTCCCGGCACCTGACCGGCAAGAATGCCGGCGAACCGCCGCCGACCCTGTTCGACTACCTGCCGGCCGACGCGCTGCTGGTGATCGACGAATCCCACGTGACCATTCCGCAGATCGGTGCCATGTTCAAGGGCGACCGTTCGCGCAAGGAGACGCTGGTCGAATTCGGGTTCCGGCTGCCCTCGGCGCTGGACAACCGGCCGCTGCGCTTCGAGGAGTGGGAGGAGCGCTGCCCGCGCAGCATCTATGTGTCGGCCACGCCAGGCCCCTACGAGTACCGCGAGGCGGGTGACGAGATCACCGAACTGGTGGTGCGCCCGACCGGCCTGATCGACCCGGTGGTGGAGATCCGCCCGGTGGGGACCCAGGTTGACGACCTGATGAGCGAAGCCAACGCGCGCATCAAGGCCGGTGACCGGGTGCTGGTCACGACGCTGACCAAGCGCATGGCCGAGAACCTCACCGAGTACCTGACCGAGCACGGCATCCGCGTGCGCTACCTGCACTCGGACGTGGACACGGTCGAGCGCGTGGAGATCATCCGCGACCTGCGCCTGGGCAAGTTCGACGTGCTGGTGGGCATCAATCTACTGCGCGAAGGCCTGGACATGCCGGAAGTGTCGCTGGTGGCGATCCTGGATGCCGACAAGGAGGGCTTCCTGCGCTCGACCGGCTCGCTGATCCAGACCATCGGCCGTGCCGCGCGCAACGTGCGCGGCAAGGCGATCCTGTATGCGGACAAGATCACCCGTTCGATGCAGGCCGCGATCGATGAGACCGACCGTCGTCGCGCCAAACAGGTCGAGTACAACGAGGAGCACGGCATCGTGCCGCGCTCGGTGGCGCGCCCGATCGTCGACGTGCTGGAAGGGGCGCGTTCGGACGCCGCCGAGAAGGAAGCAAAGAAGGGCAAGGGCAAAGGCAGGCCCGGCGTTGCCGAGGAGGGGAGTGACTATCGATCGCTCAGCCCGGCCCAGCTGGCGTCCCGTCTCAAGGCACTGGAACAGCAGATGTACCAGCACGCCAAGGACCTGGAATTCGAGGATGCCGCCCGCGTGCGTGACCAGATCCGGCAGCTGAAGGAAGCGAGTCTGGGCTGAACGCGGCAGTGCAGCATCTTCTTCACAAAAGTGTTGCGCTTCACGGCCGGCATCCGTAATATACGCGGCCTGCACCGACGCAATCGCGGACGTTCAGAAGCAAAAACGGGCGGTTAGCTCAGCGGTAGAGCACTACCTTGACATGGTAGGGGTCACAGGTTCGAACCCTGTACCGCCCACCACGAAGTCTCCGGAAGGGGGCTGTCGTGAACAGCAAAGCCCGGCCCTGGCGCCGGGTTTTTACGTAGCAAGGCCAGCTTTCGGGCGGCAAGAACAAGATGGGCGGTTAGCTCAGCGGTAGAGCACTACCTTGACATGGTAGGGGTCACAGGTTCGAACCCTGTACCGCCCACCACCTGGCTCCCGGCATTGCCGGTGCAGCGGTGGATCACGATGGAAGCCGGCCCTGGGCCGGATTTTTTCGTTTTAGGCATCGACCACGGTTCCACATGGTCAGCGTTGCACGGCCAGATCTTCGACGCTGATCATCCGCTGCAACTTCCAGTGGCCGTCCACGCGCTCCCAGAGCTGGGCAACGCGAACCGTCGCACCACGCGTGGGCTGGGCATCGGCGGGTTCGCGTTGCACGGGCTGGTTGGCCAGCCTCAGGACCCGGTCCTGGCGCAGCCGGTAAAGCAGCAGGGAGGGCGAACCGCAATCCTGTCGTACGGCTTCCGGCCGCTGGGTTTCGGCAATCAGGATCTGGCTGCGAAGGGCCTCTTCAGTGGGCTCGTTGCCAGCGCCGAACAGGCTGGAGAGCAGCAGCATCAGGGCAAGCATCGGCATGGCACGGTGCTCCAGCGGGAAAGTGCACGCAGGCTGGCATGACATGTGGGGTGCTGCAGCCGGTCTGCGACGAAGGCCGGAATTGAGCCGCCAAAGACGGCCGGGGGGGCGATGAATCCGGGCCGTGCAGGCGTAGACTTCGGTCTACCGCGCAATCGCGCCGTCACTGCAAGGAGCTGCCGCATGAGCGATCACGTTCCGGTTTCCCGGCCCAATCCCATCCTCGAGCTGCTGTTCGGCGGGAACATGCTGGAGGGTACCTTCAAGGCGGTGATCTGGGTGGCCCTGCTGGCGGCGGTGCTGGCGTGGACCACATTCCGCTGAGTCTTCCCACTGCCCTGCAGCGCCGGCAGCGTTGCTGGCCTGCGCTCAGGCGCTGAAGGCCTGGCGCAGGCTGCGCAGCGTGGCCTGGCGATGTTCCTTGGCGGTTGCTTCGCCCATCTCAAGTTCCTGCAGGCGCAATCCCACCAGCGTCATCGACAACGCATAGCCGCGTGCCGCATCGGCGGCACGCGAAAGGCCGAGTGCGCGGCGCGTCAGTGCGTTCACGTGTTCCAGGTCGGGCAGCAGCCCCAGGTAGGCGCGCTCGGCGCTGTCCAGGTCCGGGGCACGCAGGATCGCGTGCGCTTCAGCAGCAGGGGAGACGGAGGCCATGGGGGGTCCTTGTCCGTTGCGGGCGCTCGATCAGAACGAGCGCATCAGGGAAATGAAGGCCGACGTCTGCGTGCCGCGACGGGCCATCGGGCTGTCCTTTACGGCATCGCCGAACCACTGGTTGGCGACGACGCCGGTCGCGCGCCACTTCGTGCCCAGAGGCGTACTGACCGCGATCTGCAGGCTCGGCGATGTCGCGCTGCCCGGGTTGTAGGCGGCAAGTCCCGAGCGCAGCGCTTCTTCGTCGGTGATGCCGTAGTAGTAGTCGAGCAGGCGCGCACTGGAGTGCACCACGCCGACCTTGGGCACCCAGGTGAAGCGACCGGCCTGGATCGGATAGCTGTAGTGCAGGCGCGATTCCATGCCACCTCCGTGGTCGGTGACCTCGCGCATCACGCTGGCCTCGACGATGCCCCAGTCGGCGCTGTATTCACCATTGATGCCGGCCATGGCGGACATCTGCCGGCTGTGCAGGCGACGCAGCTGAGGATCGTTCACGTCGTCGGTCTTGAAGCGCAGCGTGTAGGGCGTGACCGCCGCCGACAGGCGCAGGCCTTCGCGCTTGTACAGGTACATGCCGAGCGAGCCGGGGCTGGCGAAGAAGCGCTCGCCCTGCCAGGCAATGGACGGTACGACCAGCGGCTTGACGTCGTAGTGGGCGTAGGCCCCTGAGGTCGCGCCGGCACTGATACCGGCCTGCACCCCCGGGTTCCGGTCGGCGGCGTGGGTGATCAACGGGAGGCCGATGGCAGCGGAGAACAGCAACGGGCGCAGCAGGGTCGGGGACAGCGACGGCATCGATCAGCCACTTTGCGGGGGATGGCTGTGCATGGTGCGGCCACAACATTGTCAGAACATTGCGCCTTGGCATTCGGCACGCGAAGGCGCCCAAAGCCGGCGCCAGGCACTATGATCGGCACCGTTTCCGGTAGCCGAGCCCCTGATGCGCATCCTCCTGGTCGAAGACGATCCCGATCTGTCCCGTGCCCTGCAATCGGGCCTGGAGCGGCAGGGCGTGGTCGCCGACGTGGTCGGCAGCCTGGCCGAAGCCGCGATCGCGCTGCGCGAGCCGGTGCACCAGCTGATGCTGCTCGACCGCCAGCTGCCCGATGGTGATGGCGTGGCTTTCGTCGCCACCGCGCGCGCGCTGCGCCCGAATCTGGCGGTGATCATGCTGACCGCCAAGGGCACGCTGTCGGACAAGGTCGAGGGGCTGGACGTCGGTGCCGATGACTACCTGGTGAAGCCGGTGGCGATCGAGGAGCTGATGGCGCGGATCCGCGCGGTCTCGCGCCGGCCCTCGGCGATGGTGACGCCAAGCCTGCATCTGGGCCGGCTGGAATTCGACTTCGAATCGCTGCAGGCGCAGGTGGAGGGCCAGCTGTTGGCGCTGCCCCGGCGCCAGGTGCTGGTGCTGCAGGCGCTGGCGATGCGACAGGGACGCACCGTCACCCGCAGCGCGTTGGAGGCGGCAGTGTACGGTTTCGATGACGAGATCCAGTCCAATGCACTGGACGCGCATATCTCCAAGCTGCGCAAGGCGCTGCAGCAGGCCGGGGCCGGCGTGGAGATCCACGTGATCCGCGGCGTCGGCTACCTGCTGGCGGAGGCCTGAGATGGCACGTCCTATCCGCTCCATCACGCTTGGGCTGGCCTGGCGGTTGTTCCTGGCGCAGGCCTTCACCGTGCTGTTCGCTGTGGTTGCGTTGATCCTGACCTGGGGTGACAAGGACACCTGGGGCATGGACATGTTCATGGCCGAGGCGGTGGCCAAGGCGGTGCACAGCGATGGTGGCCGGCTGGTGCTGGACCAGGCGCGCTGGGAAAAGCTCGATGCCAGTGCCGGCGGCAACCTCTGGTTCGCGGCAGTCGACGACAAGGGGGGCTGGTTGGAGCGCGGCACGATTCCGGCGATCCACGCGCCGCTGCTGGCGCGGTTGCCGACGCTGGGCGCGACCGAACTCGGTTCGCTGGTGCCGCCCTACCTGGATGTGGCGCGGGTGATGATCCGCAACGAGGATGGACGGCGCATCACGGTGATGGTGGGCGGGGCGCCGAAGGGCGGGCTGCTGGATGGCGCGCTGATGGTGCTGCGTCTGATCGGCCTGTGGTTCTTCCTGCCGCTGATCGTGGTCACGCTGCTGGTGATGCCGACCGTGATCCACCGCGCGATGCGTGGCGTGCGCCGCTCCGCGCAACAGGCCAAGGAGCTGGATATCGGCCAGCCGGGTGCGCGGCTGGATGCGCAGCTGGTGTCGACCGAGGTCGCGCCGTTGGTCGAAGCCTTCAACGACGCGATCGACAAGGTGCAGCAGGGCTATGCAGCGCGTGACAAGTTCCTTGCCGATGCCGCGCACGAGCTGCGTGTGCCGATTGCAGTGGTGCAGGCGCGCCTGTCGCAGCTGCCGCAGGGCGAGCTGAAGTCGCAGCTGCTGACCGACGTGGCGCGGCTCGGCAACGTCGCCGAGCACCTGCTTGACCTGCAGCGACTTGATCGCAATGTCGGCGCACTGCAGCGGCTGGATCTGGCGCTGCTGGTGCGTGAAGCGGCCGCCGATCTGGCGCCGCTGGTGGTCGGTGCCGGCTACGGCTTCGAAGTGGATGCACCTGAGATGCCGGTGTGGATCCACGGCGACAGCCTGGCGCTGGGACGGGTGATCGCCAACCTGGTGCACAACGCCATTGTCCACGGCGGCGGACGCGGCACCATCTGCGTGCGCCTGGATGCACGTGGCCTGCTGGAAGTCAGCGATCAGGGTGCCGGTATTCCGGTGAGCGATCGTGAAGCGATCTTCGAGCCGTTCCATCGCCTGCGCGCGGCGGGCAGTGGCAGTGGCCTGGGCCTGCATCTGGTGAAGGAAATCGTGCAGCACCACGGCGGCTCGGTCAGTGTCGGCGAGGCCGCTGGCGGTGGTGCCAGCTTCCGGGTCAATTTCCACCGCGGCACCGTCCGGCGCTGACAGCCGCGCGGGGAAAACCCCGATAGGCAACCTGTCGCGCCCGGCGGCAGGCTGCTGGAATGGTTTCCGAACGTTCCGCGCCGGCCCTGTTCGGCCCCGGCTGCGCCGCCGGCCTGGTGCTGGGCGCGCTGGCCTGCGTGCAGATGCCGGCGTTGCTGCCGCTGTGGCTGAGCGTGCCGATGGCGGTTGCAGGCGGCGCGGGCTGGCTGCTGCGCTGGCGAGGCCGCACCTGGGCTGCAGTCATGCTCGGCCTGGCATGGGCAACAGTGCACGGGCAGTGGGCCCTGCACGACCAGCTTCCACCCGACGCGCCGCCGCAGGATGTGCAGGTGCGCGGGCGGGTGGCCGATCTTCCGCAGAGAGGCCCCGGTTACACGCGTTTCGTGCTGCACGTGGAGGAGGCCGATACGCTGCCAGTGCTGCGCGGCAAGCGCCTGCAGGTCACCTGGAACGACCCGTGGCGCGGATCGTCAGCGCACGAGGCCGGCGGGCGCCATGCGGTTCGTGCCGGGGCGCATTGGCAGTTGTCGCTGCGCGTGCGTGCGCCACGCTCGCGGATCAATCCCGGCGGCTTCGATGGCGAACGCCATGCATTGCTGCGTGGTATCTCCGGCAATGGCACGGTGCGCGACCCGGGCGCTGCCCGTGAGCAGGCGCCTGCGCAGGGCCTGCCGGCCTGGCGCGAGCGCAGCAGTGATGCCATCGCCACGCAGGTGGCACATCCTGCCGCGCGGTTCGTGCAGGCCTTGGCCCTGGGCGACACCCGCGGCCTGTCCGATGCCGACTGGGAACACCTGCGCGCGCTGGGCCTGACCCATCTGGTCGCCATTTCCGGGTTTCACGTGGGCGTGGTGGCGGGTTTCGGCGTGCTGCTGTGCCGCGTGTCGTGGTGGCTGTGCCCAGTGCTGGGACGGTACTGGCCACGGCCGCAGGCGGCGGCATGGGGCGCGGCGCTGGCCGCAGCCGCCTATGCCGTGGCAGCCGGCGGCGCGCTGCCAACGGTCCGTGCGGCGCTGATGATCGGGCTGGTGGCACTGGCCCGTGCCGGACGTCGCCCGGTGGGTGCGGGGCAGGGGCTGGCCCTGGCCGCGATGGTGATGCTGCTGCCGGCGCCGCTGTCGGTGCTGTCGGCCGGCTTCTGGCTCAGCTTTGGCGGCGTGCTGTGGCTGCTGTGGTGCCTGCCGCGAACCGGGCCCGAGGGCGCCGGTGGGGGCCTGCGTGGCTTCCTGGCCGCGCAGGGCGTGGCCAGCCTCGGCCTGTTGCCGCTGTGCGTGGCCCTGTTCGGCGGCACCGCGCGCTTGGGGCCGCTGGTCAATCTGCCGATCATTCCGTGGTGGACCCTGCTGGTGGTGCCGTTGTCGTTGCTGGGTACCGCGCTGCAGGTGCTGCACGACGGTGCCGGGCGCTGGGCCTGGCGTGCCGCGGCCTGGCTGTTCGAGCTGAGCTGGCAGGCGCTGCAGCCACTGGCGCTGCACCCGCAGGCGATGTGGTGGTTGGCTGAGGCGCCGCGCTGGGCGGTACCGGCGGCACTGGCCGGGGTGTTCTGGTGGCTGCTGCCACGCGGCGCCGGCGGTGGCCTGGCGGGCCTGCTGCTGTGCCTGCCGCTGCTGTGGCCCGCCCGGCATGCACCGGCCGAAGGAGAACTGGAGCTGCTGGTGCATGACGTAGGGCAGGGCACTGCGGTGCTGGTGCGTACGGCGCGGCACGCGCTCTGGTACGACGTGGGGCCGCCGACCGGCGGCGAAGGCAACGAACGGATTCTGGTCCCGGCCCTGCGCGCGCTCGGCCAGGGGCCGCCCCGGCAGGTGATGCTCAGCCATGACCATCTTGATCACACCGGCAGCCTGTCCAGCCTGCGACGGCAGCTGCCCGGACTGCAGCTGCTGGCGTCACCGGGCAGCACCATCGCTGGCGCCACGCCCTGCCAGCAGGGGCTGCGCTGGCAGTGGGACGGGGTAGATTTCCAGGTCCTGCACCCGGCGCCTGGCAGCCGTCAGGCCGAAAACGAGGACAGCTGCGTGCTGCGCATCGCCAGCCGCCACGGCGCGGTCCTGCTGCCGGGTGACATCGGCCGGCCGGCCGAGCGGACGCTGCTGGAGGCGTCTCCGGCAGCGCTGAAGGCGGATGTGGTGCTGGTGCCCCACCATGGCAGCGGCGGCAGCTCCAGCGCGCCGTGGGTCGAGGCTGTGGCGCCACGGCTGGCGGTGGTCTCGGCCGGGCACCGCAACCGCTTCGGGCACCCTCGCCAGGACGTGGTCCAGCGCTGGCAGGCGCAAGGGGCCGAGGTACTGGCCACGGCCGATTCCGGGGCGATCCGCATATGGCTTGGCGCACAAGGGCTGCAGCTGCGTGAACAGCGCATCCACGCATCCCGCTGGTGGGATGCCGCTGGGCGGGCGCGGTCGGCTGCTATCCTATCCCCGATCGGACAAGCGGCCGTTGGGCCGGAGGGTTGAAACGTGTGGGAACTGGTCAAGGCCGGTGGCTGGCCGATGGTGCCGCTGCTGCTGTTGGGCGTACTGGCTTTGGCGATCATCCTGGAGCGTTTCTGGTCCCTGCGGCGTACTGAAGTGCTGCCGCCCGGCCTCGGCCAGGAAGTGCGCAACTGGGCGGCACGCGGCAAGCTCGACCCGGCCCACCTGCAGACCCTGCGCGCGAACTCGCCGCTGGGCGCGCTGCTGGCTGCCGCACTGGAAGCCCGCAACCGCCCGCGCGACCAGATCCGCGAGCGCATCGAAGACACCGGCCGCCACCTGGTGCACCGCATGGAGCGTTTCCTCAACGCGCTGGGCACCATCGCTTCGGCCGGACCGCTGCTGGGGCTGCTGGGCACGGTGATCGGCATGATCCAGATGTTCCTGGGCATCCTCGACCACGGCGTGGGTGATGTGAACCAGCTGGCCGGTGGTATCGGCAAGGCGCTGGTGTGCACCGCCACCGGCATGATCGTCGCCATTCCGGCGCTGATGTTCCACCGCTACTTCAAGGGCCGCATCCACGGTTACGTGGTGGAGATGGAGCAGGAAGCCAGCGCGCTGCTGGATACGCTGGATGGCCGACCCGGGGTGATGAACCCTGCTGCTGCCACGCGCCCGGCCGGCGCGGCGACGGCGAAGGCCTGATCGATGCGTATCGGCAACGACCGATCCCAGGATGAGCCGCATATCGACCTGGTGCCACTGATCGACGTCATCCTGGTGTTGATCATCTTCTTCGTGGTCACCACCACCTTCGACGCGCGCTCGACACTCCAGGTGGAGCTGCCCACGGCCAGCCAGCAGCCCAGCAATGAGCCACCGCGCTCGTTGAGCGTGCTGATCAACGCCGAAGGCCGCTACTTCATCAATGACCAGGAAGTGCTGCGCAACGACGTCGAGTCGGTCAAGCAGACCATCGCGGCCGTTGCCGGCAGCGACCGCACCCAGCCGGTGCTGTTGCGTGCCGATGCCCGCACGCCCTATCAGGCCGTGGTGACCGCGCAGGATGCGCTCGGTCAGCTCGGCTTCCGCCGTATTGCCATTGCAACAGCACCCGAGGTGCGTCCATGAGTTCCAAACACGCGCCGGTGTGGCCGATCTACAAACGTCTGCTGGGATACACCCGTGCCTACTGGGGCATGATGGTCGCCGCTGTCATCGCCATGGCAGTGGAGTCGGTGGCCGGCTACCACTTCACCAAGCTGATGGAGCCGCTGGTCAACCGCGGCTTCGTCAACCCCGAACCGAAAATGGCGGTGATCCTGCCGCTGACCATCCTTGGTCTGTTCCTGATGCGCAGCGCCGCCACCTGGGTGAGCGACTACGCGCTGGCCAAGACCGGTCGCAGCGTGGTGCGTGACCTGCGTGAACAGGTGCTGGCCAAGTACCTGCACCTGCCGTCCTCGCATTTCGATACCGAATCGACGCCGGTGATGGTCAGCCGCCTGAACTTCGATACCGAGCAGGTCACCCAGGCCAGTGCCGATGCGCTCAAGACCGTGGTTGCCGACACCCTGACCATCATCGCCATGCTGGCGGTGATGCTGCAGATGAGTGTCAAGGTGACCGTGGCCATGCTGGTGGTGGTGCCGATGATCGGCGTGATCGTGTCCTACGTCGGCAAGCGCTACCGGCGCATCAGCCGTGGCATCCAGGACGGCATGGGCACGATGGCGCAGACCGCCGAGCAGTCGCTGGCGGCCCAGCAGGAAGTGAAGGTGCACGGCACCCAGCAGCACGAAATGTCGCGCTACTCGCGCCTGGCCAACCGCATGCTGGCGCTGAACATGAAGGTGGAAATCACCCGTGCCGGTGCCTCCAGCGTGGTCCAGTTCCTGGCCGCGCTGGCGCTGGCGGTGATCGTCTGGGTGTCGACCCGCGAAGCACTGGCAGGCCGCCTCAATGCCGGCCAGTTCATGGGCCTGATGATCTCGATGACGGCGATCATCCCGTCGCTGCGCCGCCTGACCAGCGTGCAGTCCTCGATCTCCCGCGGTGTGTCCGCCGCCGAGCGCCTGTTCGACATCCTCGACATGCCGGTCGAGCGCGACGATGGCCGCAACACGGTGCAGCGCGTGCGCGGCGAACTGGCCTTCGAGCACGTCATGCTGCGTTACCGCGAAGACAGTGGCATCGCCCTGGACGACATCAGCTTCGTGGCCAAGCCGGGTACGGTCACTGCCATCGTCGGTCGGTCCGGCAGTGGCAAGACCAGCCTGATCCGGCTGGTGCCGCGCTTCTATGAACCCAGCGGCGGGCGCATCACTCTCGATGGCGTGGCACTGGATGACTATCCGCTGGCCGACCTGCGTCGCCAGGTGGCGATGGTCGGGCAGAAGGTCATGCTGTTCGATGACACCATTGGCGCGAACATCGCCTATGGCATGGACGCGACCGATGAACAGATCCGAGCGGCGGCCGAAGCCGCAAACGCCTGGGAGTTCATCGCGCGCATGCCGCAGCAGCTGCAGACCCCGGTGGGCGAGAACGGCGCGCTGCTGTCCGGCGGCCAGCGCCAGCGCCTGGCGATCGCCCGTGCGATCCTGCGCGACGCGCCGATCCTGATCCTCGATGAAGCCACCGCAGCGCTCGACAACGAATCGGAGCGCCTGGTGCAGGACGCGCTGCAGCGATTGATGCCCGAGCGCACCACGCTGGTCATCGCGCACCGCCTGTCGACCATCGAGCATGCAGACCAGGTGCTGGTGATGGACCACGGTCGCATCGTCGAGCGCGGTACCCACAAGGAGCTGCTCACCATGGGTGGCCTCTACCAGCATCTGCACAGCATGCAGTTCCGCGAAAGGCAGGACTGATGGCCGGCAAGGGTACCCAGACCCCGCCGTACTGGTACGACGGCAGCCCGGTTCCGTGGGCGATGCGACTGCTGGCGCCGCTGTATGCCGGCGTCACCGCGCTGCGCCGGCGCGCCTATCGGCGTGGCTGGCGCAAGCGCTACACGCTGCCGGTGCCGGTCATCGTGGTTGGCAACATCACCGCCGGTGGGACTGGCAAGACGCCGCTGACCATCGCGCTGGTGGAGCGCCTGCGTGCCGCCGGCTGGAAGCCGGGCGTGGCCAGTCGTGGCTACGGCCGCGAAGATGCGGACAAACCGCTGTGGGTGAAGGCCGATACGCCGACCGCCAAGGGCGGTGACGAACCGGTGCTGATTGCCTGGAAGACAGGCGTGCCGGTACGCGTGGACAGTGATCGCGTTGCTGCCGGCAAGGCGCTGATCGAGGCCGGCTGCGATGTGATCGTCTGCGACGACGGCCTGCAGCACTACCGGCTGGCGCGCGACATCGAGATCGAAGTGGTCGATGCGCAGCGCCGCTACGGCAATGGCCGGATGATTCCGGCCGGACCGCTGCGAGAGCCGGTCAGCCGCGCCAGCGAGTGCGATTTCCGCGTGGTGAATCTCGGCCAGGCCGATGAGGAATCTGCGGCCCAGGCCTGTGGTTTCGGCCAGTGGCCGATGGCCCTGCACATCGACAGCGCGCAGCCGCTGGCCGGTGGCCGTGCCCGTCCACTGTCGTACTTCAAGGGCCAGCGTGTGCACGCCGTGGCCGGCATCGCCCACCCGCAGCGCTTTTTCGACATGCTGCGCGCGCGAGGCATCGGCGTGGTGCCGCACGCCTTCGCCGACCATCAGGCCTATCAGCCGCAGGACCTGTCCTTTGGCAGCCAGCTGCCGGTGCTGATGACCGAGAAGGACGCGGTGAAATGCCGGGCGTTCGGCAATGACTGGCACTACGCGGTCCCGCTGCGCGCCGAGCTGCCTGCCGCGTTCTGGGTGGCGTTGACCGACCGCCTGGACAAGCTGCGACCGAACTGAGTGGCACGGCGGCGCTTGCATTCATGCGCCGCCGGCCGCATTCCCGTTGTAACGAGCCTGCCGAGTACCGCCCCATGACCGAATTCGTCGTCGCCATCCCGGCCCGCTATGCCGCCTCGCGGCTGCCGGGCAAGCCGCTGCGCCTGCTGGGCGGTGAGCCGCTGGTGCTGCATGTGGCGCGCCGCGCGCTGCAGGCCGGTGCCGGCGAGGTCTGGGTCGCTACCGACGATCAACGCATTGCCGACGCACTGTCCGGCCTGGCCGAAGTGAAGGTGGCAATGACCGCCACCTCGCATGCCTCCGGCACCGACCGCCTGGCCGAGTGCGCGCGCATCGCCGGCTGGGCTGACGACACCGTGGTGGTCAACCTGCAGGGCGACGAGCCGTTTGCACCCGCAGCGGGTATCCGTGCGGTGGCCCAGGCGCTGGTTGACGGCAATGCGCCGATGTCGACCCTGGCGACCGCCGTGGAGGATGCAGAAACCCTGTTCGATCCGAACGTGGTGAAGCTGGTGCGCAACGTGCGCAACGAGGCGATGTACTTCAGCCGCGCGCCGATCGCCTGGCACCGCGATGGCTTCGCACGCAGCCGTGACACGTTGCCGGCCGGTCACAACTGGCTGCGTCACATTGGCATCTACGGCTATCGCGCCGGTTTCCTGCAGCAGTTCGCGGCGATGCCGCCGGGCCAGCTGGAGCAGGTCGAATCGCTGGAGCAGCTGCGCGTGCTGGAAGCGGGCTTCCCGATCAGCGTGGCGATCTCGCCGGAACCGTTCCCGCCGGGCATCGACACGCCCGAGGACCTGGAGCGCGCCGAAGCACTGCTGCAGACGCTGGCGGCACGATGAAGCTGCTGGTCGTCTGCCTCGGCAACATCTGCCGTTCGCCGATGGCCGAAGGTGCGCTGCGCGCACGCCTGGAGGCCTCGCCGCTGGCCGGGCGGGTGCAGGTGGATTCGGCCGGCACCGGCGACTGGCATGTGGGCGAGCCGCCGGACCGGCGTGCGATCGCCTGCGCGGCCGGGCACGGCGTGGACATCGGCGGCCTGCGTGCACGCCAGCTGCAGGCTGTGGATTTCGAACGTTTCGACTGGATCCTGTGCGCCGACGAGGCCAACCTGCGTGATGCCGGCCGTATCGCCACACCGGCCCAGCGCGAACGCCTGGCACTGTACCTGCCATGGTCGGGCGGAGAGGGCCGGGTGGCGATCCCGGATCCCTACACCGGCGGCAGTGATCATTTCGAACAGGTCTGGACATTGGTCGACAATGCTGCAAAACGTGCCGTGGCACGACTGTTGCATGACGCCGACTCCGGCATAATCGGGCCATGAACGTCCAGCCCGTCCCGGACCTGCCCGAGTTCGCCACCTGGCTCAATGCCACCCCCTGCACCCTGACCGAACTGCGCGGTCGGCCGGTGGCGCTGTTGTTCGTCAACGCCGCCTCCGCCTGGAGCGCGCAACGCCTGGCCGAGTTTGGCCAATGGCTGTCGCGCCACCCCGGCAAGTTGCAGCCGCTGGTGCTGCAGGTGCCGCGCTTCGACTTCGAACGCGACGCCGGTGCCGCACTGAAGCTGTTGCGTCGCCAGGGCCTGACGATGCCGGTCCTGCTCGATGCCGACTGGGATGGCTGGCGCCGCTTCGGGATCACCGCCTGGCCAACCCTGGTGCTGCTGGATGCGCAGGGCCGCGAACAGCAGCGGCTGGTCGGGCAGGGCGCGCCCGGCGAACTGGAGCGTGCCTTGAATGCGCTGTGCGAGGGTGCGCCGTCGGCGCCGCCGCGTGGCGGTAGCGAGCTGCATCCGGAGCCCCGCCAGGCACTGCGCTTCCCGCTGGGCCTGGCGGTCAGTACCGAGCGCCTCTACATCGCCGACAGCGGCCATCACCGCATCCTCGAATGCAGCCATGGCGGCCGCATCCTGCGCCAGTTCGGCCTCGGTACCGCCGATTTCATGGACGGCAACCTCGCCGAAGCGGCGTTCCACCGCCCGCAGGCGCTGGTGCTGGAACGCGATGCGCTGTACGTCGCCGACACCGGCAACCACGCCGTGCGCCGCATCAACCTGCTGACCGGCATCGTCGACACGCTGTGCGGCAATGGCCGTCCCGGTGCGCCGGTGGAAGGTCCGGTCGCGCAGGCCCGGCAGGTCTCGCTGGACCATCCGGTCGGGCTGGCCATCGCCGACAACCAGCTGCACATCGCCATGGCCGGCGACAACCGCATCTGGAGCTACCACCTGGGCCAGCGCAGCCTGCAATGGCGCGCGGGCAGTGGTTCCATCGACGAGCGTGATGGCAGCGGCCATCTGGCCGCGTTCGCACAACCGACTGCGCTGGCCGTAGTGCAGCAGGTGCTGTACGTCGCCGATGCACTGGGATCCTCGATCCGCGCACTGCAGCTGCGCGGCGACCTGGTGCAGACGCTGGTCGGGCAGGGGCCATGGCGCTTCGGCAGTGAAGACGGCCCGCGCGCGGACGCCAGCCTGCAGTTCCCGCAGGCGATCGCCTTGAGCTCGGACGCCCCGCTGCTGTGGATTGCCGATACCGGCAACGGTCGCCTGCGCACGCTGCGCCTGGGCGGTGGCGAACTGACCACCCAACCGCTGCCACGCCGCCTGCATGGCCCGGCGGGGTTGGCGGTAGGTGCCGGTGCGGTGTGGATCGCCGAGACCGACGCCCACGCCGTGCTGCGATTCGACCCCGACAGCGGCGTGCTCAGCGAAGTGCCGATCAGCGAATGACCGACGTTCCTGCTCCGGTCTTCGATGGCAAGGCCTTCGCGGCCCAGCTCAGCACCGCCCCCGGCGTATACCGCATGTACGCGGCCGACGACACTCTGCTGTACGTGGGCAAGGCGCGCGCGCTGCGCAATCGCGTCGGCAGCTATTTCAACGGCAGCCCGAAGAACGCGCGGATCATGTCGATGATCTCGCAGATCACGCGCATGGACGTGACCGTGACGCGCTCGGAAGCCGAGGCGCTGCTGCTGGAAAACCAGCTGATCAAGTCGCTGTCGCCGCGCTACAACGTCTCGCTGCGCGACGACAAGACCTACCCGCATGTGCTGCTGACCCGCGAGGACTGGCCGCGCATCGCGCTGCATCGTGGTCCGCGCGCCATTCCCGGTCGCTATTTCGGGCCGTATCCCGGCGTGACCGCAGTGCGCGAAACGCTGAACCTGATGCACAAGCTGTTCAAGCTGCGCAGCTGCGAGGACAGCGTGTTCCGAAACCGCTCGCGGCCGTGCCTGCAGTACCAGATCGGACGCTGCAGCGCGCCCTGCGTGGAGCTGGTGCCGGCAGCGGAGTATGCCGAGTCGGTACGCCGCGCCGCGCTGTTCCTCGAAGGCAAGAGCGACGAACTCACCCGCGAGCTGGGCGAGCAGATGCAGGCCGCCAGCGAGGCACTGGAATTCGAGCAGGCTGCGCGTCTGCGCGATCTGATTTCCTCGCTGCGCAGCATGCAGACCCGGCAGTACGTGGATGGCCGCGCCGCCGACCTGGACGTGCTGGCGGTGACCATGCAGGGGTCTCAGGCCTGCGTGCTGCTGCTGGCGTTCCGTGATGGCCGCAACCTTGGTACCCGTCCGTTCTTCCCGCGCACCAACGGTGAAGAAAGCCCGGAAGAGGTGCTGGCCGCGTTCGTCTCGCAGTACTACATCGAATTCGAGCCGCCGCGCGAGATCCTGCTGGACCGCGAGATTCCCGACGCGGACCTGCTGGTTGCCGCGCTGTCGGCCTCGGCCGAACGCAAGGTGCAGCTGAAGTGGAGCGTGCGCGGCGAGCGCGCCGGCTACGTGGAACTGGCCAGCCGCAACGCGCAGCTGACCCTGGCCACCGAACTCAACAGCCGCAACGCGCAGCACGCGCGCAGTGATGCGCTGCGCGAGATGCTGGGCCTGGCCGAGCCGGTCAAGCGGGTCGAGTGTTTCGATATCAGCCACACCCTGGGCGAGGCTACCGTGGCCTCGTGCGTGGTGTTCGATGCGGCCGGCCCGGTGCGTGCGCAGTACCGCCGCTTCAACATCAGCGGCATCGAGCCAGGCGATGACTACGCCGCCATGCGCCAGGCCATCGACCGCCGCTTCCGCCGTGCGGTGGAAGAGCAGGGCGTGCTGCCGGACGTGCTGCTGATCGACGGTGGCGCCGGGCAGCTGGCACAGGCGCAGGCCGCACTGGCCGACCTGGGCGTGGAAGGCGTGCTGCTGGTGGGCGTGGCCAAGGGCGTGGAGCGCCGCGCCGGCCACGAAGCACTGGTGATGCCCGATGGCCGCGAACTGCGCCCGGGCGCAGCCAATCCGGCGCTGCAGTTCATCCAGCAGGTGCGCGACGAGGCCCACCGCTTCGCCATCACCGGCCACCGCGGCCGCCGCCAGAAGGCGAGGATGACCAGCAAGCTGGAGGACATCCCCGGTATCGGCCCCCGCCGCCGCGCCAGCCTGCTCAAGCATTTTGGTGGCCTGGTGGGCCTGAAAGCCGCTGGCGAAGCGGAAATCGCCAAGGTGGAAGGCATCAATGACGCCCTCGCGGCACGTATCTACGCTAACCTGCACGGGTTGGCCACGCCTGATGCGGCCGAGTAGAGAGAGAAGCACGCAAGCATGAAGTTGACCCTGCCCACCTGGCTGACGTTGTTGCGGATCGTGATGATCCCGGTGCTGGTGCTGGTGTTCTACCTGCCCTACACCTGGACCAACTTCGCTTCGGCGGCGATCTTCGGCCTGGCCGCGATCACCGACTGGCTCGATGGCTGGATTGCACGCCGTTACCAGCTGGAGTCGGCCTTCGGTGCCTTCCTCGACCCGGTCGCGGACAAGCTGATGGTGGCAGTGGCACTGTTCCTGATCGTGCAGGGCCACCCGACGCCGTGGATGGCGTTCTGGGCGGCGGTCATCGTCGGCCGCGAGATCGCGGTGTCGGCGCTGCGCGAATGGATGGCCGAGCTGGGCCAGCGCGCCAAGGTGCGCGTGGCGATGATCGGCAAGGTCAAGACCACCGCGCAGATGGTCGCGCTGCTGTGCCTGCTGTATTCGGTGGCCCCGAACGTACCGGTGGAAGACATCTGGATGGGCTGGCCGGTGTTCCACATCGGCGACTGGACCCTGGCGATTGCCGCAGTGCTGACCCTGTGGTCGGGCCTGCAGTACCTGCATGCAGCCTGGCCGAGCCTGCGCGATGACGAGCGCGCCGCGCGTGAGCGTGCGCGGCAGAAGAAGTTGGGCAACTGAGCCCATCGATGCGCGTATCCACGCATGGCGCCGATACGCGACGCCGGGCATCTCGCAGACCCTGAAAAAAAGCGCTTGACGCCTTCCTTGGAATAGGTAAAATTTCGCCTCCCAAGCGGGAATAGCTCAGTTGGTAGAGCGCAACCTTGCCAAGGTTGAGGTCGCGAGTTCGAGTCTCGTTTCCCGCTCCAGATTCAAGAAAAACGCTCCCGCAAGGGGGCGTTTTTCGTTTGCGTAGAGCCCGCTTCATCCCCACTTCACCGCCACCCCATCGCGTCACCACGCACCCGTTCGAAGCTGCATCTGTGTTCCTCCAGGACGATGCAGCAATGCCCCACACTCCCTCCGCCTACGACCACGATGTGGTCATCGTCGGCGCCAGCTTCGCCGGTGCCGCCTGCGCATTGGCCGCTGCCCAGTACGGCCTGCGCGTCTGCGTGCTGGAACGCAAGGCCGACCCCGGCGAGCGCCTGCACACCACCGGCATCGTGGTGAAAGAGGCGATGGAGCAGACCTGGCTGGGGCGCATGCCCGAACATCTCGTGCAACGCGTCGCAAACGTGCGCCTGTATGCGCCGAATCTGCGCAGCGTGTTGCTGGCCGCGCCGGGCTATTACTTCCTCACCACCGATACGCCGAACCTGATGCGCTGGCTGGCCAGCGAGCTGCGCGCGAACGGTGTCGACCTGCGCCTGCAGCAGTCCTTCACCGATGCACATCGCAATGGTGACGGCTGGCTGGTGGATGGGGCAGGGCGCTGCGCCTATCTGGTTGGCGCTGATGGCGCACGTTCACGTGTGGCACAGCGCACCGGGCTCGGCCAGGTGCGTGACAACCTCTACGGCGTCGAACGTGAGTTCGCCGGCCTGCAGGTGACGCAGGGCGATGCGCTGCATTGCTTCGTCAGCAAGCGCTACGCGCCGGGTTACATCGGCTGGGTCGCGCAGAATCCAACCGGCCTGCAGGTCGGGTTGGCGCTGCGTCATGACCCGCAACAGGTGCGGCCGCCGGATATTGAAGGTTTCCTTGAGCATGTGCGCGATGTGGTCGGCGTTCCGCCTTCCGCGCGTCCCTCGGCCACCCGCGCCGGCCTGGTGCCCTGCGGCCGGCCGGATGGGCCGATCACCGGCCAACGCGTGATCCTGACCGGCGACGCGGCGGGCATCGTCTCGCCGCTCTCCGCCGGGGGCATCCACTCCTCGTGGCGGCATGGCTGGGCGGTCGGCGAGGCGATGGCCCGCCATCTGCGTGGGCAAGGACCGGAAGCGGAACGGGTGGCGCGGCAGGTGGCGCCGGCGTTCCATGGCAAGCGCATGCTGCGCTGGGCGATGGATCATCTGCAGGCTGATTGGCCGCTCGATGCACTGCTGCATACAGCGGCCATGCGCCGCATCGCCGAACAGGTCTACTTCCATCGCCGCGGGCTGCGCACGTGAAGGGAACAGGCAGGCGCGCCTGAACGCCATCCTTCACGTCACGTGAAAATTCCTGTTGACGCCGTGCAGCAATATCGACACAATAGCGCTCCTTCGACGCAGGTCGAACGGAATCTGCGGGAATAGCTCAGTTGGTAGAGCGCAACCTTGCCAAGGTTGAGGTCGCGAGTTCGAGTCTCGTTTCCCGCTCCAGATTCAAGAAGAACGCTCCCGAAAGGGAGCGTTTTTCGTTTGTCACACCGGTTGCACCACCACCGCGCTGGCGTGCCTTGCCGGGCAGGGCGCTGCACCAGGTCCGGGCATTCTGCCGGTCGAAACCGGGGCAGCGGTTGTCCTGCGGGATGTAGACGTAGGGAACGTCATCCTCGTAGGTGAAGTGGTAGTAGTAGGTGCGGTCCTTCCCATACAACCAGTAGTTCGACGAGCCGTCGTTGATCGCATACGGCTCGAAGGTGAGGATCGAGGATTCGGCGGGAATGAAGTTGCTGCGCTCCATCAGTAGCAGCAGGGCGTTCGAGACCAGTGGGGTTGTCAGGACGAGCACGATCACACCGACAGTCGCTGTCGTGATCGAGCCAATCAGCAGCCAGCGGCGAGGGTGTTTCACGGTCGGGCAGCATCGAAGCAAGGCAGTGCCGCAATGTGCAATACGCCGTGAAAGTCGTCCAGTGTTCCGTGCTGGGAACGCATTGAAAGCGTAGTGAAAGGCTGGGTCGGCGTTGCCTGAACCGCACGCGTGCTGTGACCTTTTTTGGACGATTTCTCCATGTTCGCTCCACAATCGCACGGTAGCCTTCATGCTCCTTCTACACGTTGGCGGGCTGGTGGTCAGGCGTATCACTTCAGTGGCAGTGCCCAGGACAGGGCGTGGACTCTCCCTGCAGGCAGTGCTGCGCCCCGGCGCGTTGTTGGCAACCCTGGCCTTGGCGGGTTGCATGTCGGTGTCCGTCCCGGACCTGCCGGATCGCACACCCAGCGCCTGGACCCAGGTGCCGCAGGGGCAGGGTGTGGCGGTGGACGCCAGGCAGTGGTGGAAGGTGCTGGCCGACCCGGCGCTGGACGGCCTGGTGGACCAGGCCATCGCAGGCAACCTCGACCTGCAGCAGGCCACGCTGCGGCTGCAGGCCGTGCGGATCGTCGCCGGCACCTCCGACTCGCGTTTCCTGCCGGAAATCTCGGCCAGCGCCAAGCAGGTGCAGGACGCCGCCGCCGTCGATACCTACTTCCATGCGGGCATCGAAGCGATCTGGGACCTGGGCCTGTTCGGCGCCGCCGAGAGCGCGCAGCTGAGCGCGCAGGCCTCGGCCGGCAACGGCGAGGCGCTGCGCAATGCCGCACAGGTGGCGGTGATTGCCGACGTGGTGCGCAGCTATCTGGACCTGACCGTGGCACAGGCCCAGCAGGACCTGCTGGCCCGGCAGCAGACCGTGGACGACCGCGGTGAACAACTGGCCCTGGTCCGCCAGCGCCTGCGCCTGGATGAGCCCGGCGAGCTGGACCGCCTGCGCGCACGCCAGGCCGCCACCCGTGCCGCCATCGCACAGGCTCGGGAAAACGCCGACAACGCGGCTCGCGCGCTGGCATTGCTGCTGGGCCGTGACGGCCCGGATCCGGCCTGGCGCGCGTATCGCACGCCGCCGAAGCTGGGCACGTTCTCGCTGCAGCAGGTTCCCGCGGATCTGCTGCGCCATCGTCCGCAGATCCTGCTGGCCGAGTCGGAGGTGATGCAGGCTGCGGCCAGCAAGGGTTCGGCACGCGCCGCGATGTATCCGCGGGTCAGCCTTGGCGGCTCCATCCTGTATGCCTACAACCTTACCCAGAACGCCCGCTCCAATTCCGATTCCAGTCCGTCGATCGGCCCGTACGTCGATATTCCGCTGTGGGACTGGGGTCAACGCCGCGCGCGTTTCCAGGCCGATGAGAAGCAGCTGGACGCCGCATTGCTCGGTTACCGCAAGGCGGTGCTGGAAGGCGTGAGCGAAGTGGAAGGTGCGCTCGGCAGCCTGGCGCGCCAGGGCAGCAGCATCCAGTCGCTGCGTGTGGCCAATGATGCCGCCGACCAGCAGGTCAAGCGCCATGCGCGGCAGGCGCAGCTGGGTTTGTCCAGCGAGTTCGATGGGCTGGACACGCAGCGTGCGGCACTCGCCTCGCAGGCCGACCTGATCGGCGCGCAGGGTGCACGCGTGCTGGCCTTTGCGTCGCTCTACCGTGCCCTTGGCGGCGCACCGCTGCCGGTCGAGGGGGAGGGCGAGCAGCAATGATCGCGCTGGCCCGCAAGACCCTGGCCTATGAGTGGCGCCGGTTCCTGCCGGTGGTGCTGGCGATGTGTTTCGCCGGCGTGCTGCTGATCGTGCAGGCCGCACTGGTGCTGGGCATCTTCGGTACCGCCGCGATCTATGTGAAGGCATCGTCGGCCGACATCTGGGCCGGTTTCCCCGGCACCCAGAGTGTCAACTACGGTCATGCGATCAGCGCGGATGTGGAAAGCCACCTGCGCATGGATCCGGATGTCGCCCGCGTCGAACCCTACGAGTGGGTGGATGGCGAGTGGCGTTCCAGTGCGCAGGGCACCGGCAATGTGTCGGTGTACCTGTCCGGCATTTCCACCCGCGACGACGCGATGATGTTCGCGCGCATCCTGCCGGCCGATCTGCGCGCGCAGCTGCGCGAGCCGGGTGCGGTGATCGTCGACAGCGCCGATCTGGATACGCTCGGCGTGGACCTGCAGAACAACCGTGCCTGGATCAATGGCAAGGCCGTGCGCGTGGTTGCCGCGCAACCGGGCCTGCGTGGCCTGGGGGGCGTAAACGTGCTGGCCTCACTCGACACCGCGCGCGCCATCGCCGGTACCGACCCACATGAGGGCAGCACCTATTTCGTGGCGGGCCTGCGCTCGCCGGACCTGGCCGATCGCGTGCGTGACCGCTTGTCCGCGTCGATGGGCCGGGCCACGCCGGTCGAGTTCTGGACCGCGCTGGAGTTCGCCAGCCGCTCGCAGCAGTACTGGCTGTTCGATACCGGCGCCGGCATCGCGGTGTTGTTCATGGCCGTCATCGTCTGCTTCGTCGGCGCGGTGATCACCAACCAGTCGTTCGCCTCTGTGGTGGCCGGCTCGGTGCGTGAGTACGCCACGCTCAATGCACTCGGTGCAGGCCGCTATGCGCTGGCGCGGGTGGTGTTCGAGCAGGCATTGCTGATCGGCGGCGTGGGCATGTTGCTGGCGGCGGCCTTCAGCACCGTGGTGCTGTTGATCGCGCAGACCCAGCGCGTTCCGGTGCAGCTGACACCAATGGTGATCCTCGGCTGCGTAGCGCTGGTTGCAGTGATGGCCATGCTCTCCAGCATCATGGCGGTACGCAGTGTCGTCCGCTCCGATCCATCGTTGCTGCTGCGTTGAGGACCGGCCAATGACTTCCTTGCGCGCCGTCGCCCCGACCCTGCAGGCCGATGCACTTGAAAAGGGCTTCATGTCCGGCGACGTGCAGGTGCCGGTGTTGCGCGGGCTGTCGCTGGACATCTACCCCGGCGAGCTGACCCTGGTATCGGGCCCGTCGGGTTGCGGCAAGAGCACGCTGTTGTCGTTGCTGTCCGGCCTGTCCGCGCCCGATGGTGGCCGCGTGCACGCACTCGGCCAGGATGTGGGCCACATGACCCGCAGCGAGGTGGAGCGCTTCCGCCTGCATCATGTCGGCTTCGTGTTCCAGGGCTTCAATCTGTTCCCGGCACTGACTGCGCTGGAGCAGGTGCAGCTGCCGCTGGGCTACCGCGGGATGAGCAATCGCGAAAGCGAGCCGCTGGCCCGCAAGGCGCTGGAAGAAGTGGGCCTCAGCCATCGCAGCCACATGCGACCGACGCAGTTGTCCGGCGGTGAGAAGCAGCGTGTAGCCGTTGCCCGCGCCTTCGCCAAGTCGCCGACGCTGATCTTCGCCGACGAACCCACCAGCGCGCTGGACGCCGAGAACGGCCAGCGCGTGATCGACATCCTGCATCGCTACGCACGTGCGCATGGCGCCACCGTGCTGTGCGTGAGCCACGATCCGCGCCTGATCCGGCATGCCGATCGGGTGATCGCCATGGAAGACGGCATGGTCCGTGGTGACCGCCGCCAGAATCAAACTGTAGAGTCCGCCCCATGACCAAGATGTCGCACCTGCTTCCCCTCAGCCTGGCCCTGTCGGCGGCATTGCTGCTCGGTGCCTGCTCCAGGGAGGCGCCCACCCCGGCATCTGCACCCTCAGGCAAGGCGGACACTGCCGTCGCCAGCAAGGTCGCCGTAGCGCGGGGCATCATTGACGTCGAAGGCGGGCTGATCGCACTGGCGCCGCCGGTGGATGGCTCGATCACTGCCGCACCGGTGAAGGAAGGTGCCACGGTGAAGAAGGGGCAGCTGCTGCTGTCGCTGGATGGCGCCCTGCTGCAGCAGGAAGTGGCAATGGCCACCGCCGATCTGGCGTTGGCCAATGACCGCCTGAAAGGCAGCCAAGCGCAGCTGCGCGAACTGGAGCGCAACGCCTCCCGCCTGTCCACGGGCGCCAGAGAAGGTGTGTCCTCGAACCAGCAGGCCGATGCGGCCAAGCAGCAGTTGGCCGGTGTGCGCGCCGACGTCGACGTGGCCGGTGCGCAGGTCGACATGGCCCAACACAAGCTGGAACACGCCAGGCTGAAACTGCAGCAGATGTCGTTGAGTGCACCGGAAGCCGGCACCGTGGTCGGCCAGGTACCGGGCCTTGGCGCATTCGTGCAGGCCGGCAAGCCGGCGATCTCGCTGTTGCCGGCGCGTCCGCTGCAGGTGCGTGCCGAACTGAGCGCCGCCTATGCCGATGCCGTGCAGGTGGGCATGAAGGCTACCGTCGTGCCGGACAGCGATGGCGCCGAGAACACCGGCACGCTGCCGCCGGCACGCGTGGTGCGCATCAGCCCGGTGTTCGCGCAGGCGCGCCTGCCTGAAGACGCAGGGCGTGGCGTGGCCAAGGTGGTGGAGTGCGTGCTGGAGTTCGACGGGCAAGCCAAGGCGCGCTTCGGCCAGCACGTGCGGGTGGAGTTCCTGAAGTAGGCCGGGCGTTGGGTGGGGCCGTCTATGGGCCCTTTCGATGCCTGAGTGCCCGCCACGCGCTCACCGCCGACACCGCGCACAGTGCCAGTAGCAGGCCCACGTCCAGCAGCAGCAACCACAGCAGGTGCATGCCATGCACCGGCGGCTGGTGCATGGCCGACAGCATCCACGGTACCGACCACGCCAGCAGCAGAACGAAGGCGATCAACAGGCGCAGCCACAGTCGTTTCAGTCGCCACGGCCGCACGATCAAGGCGGCCACCACCAGTTCAACCGTACCCAGCAACGCGAACACGATGACGGTGCTGGTCGGGTAGGGCAGCTCGGCGCCTTCCAGGTGATGCAGCAGCCAGTAGTCCGGGGTGAAGCCGGCATTGACCAGCGCGGCGATCAGCGCCAGCCATGTGAGCGCGACCAGCAGCCAGAACAGGCGGACGTAGCGTCTAGGCATCGGCGGTGCCCGTGGTGGTGGGCAAGTGGCTACGTGATGCATGGCGCACGGATATGGCGATCGCGGCCAGTGCCAGCAGGCCGGGCCCGACCGTGAAGTACAGCAGACGCAGCGGGTGGTTGTGCATCAGTGTCCAGGTTGCGAATGCCAAGGGAATGGCCAGCACCAGCAGCTTGGCGAAGAGCGGCCGCAGCACTGCGATCAGCGGCTGCGCGCCAATGAACATCCAGAACAGATGAAACTGGGCGATGCCCAGGCCGATGTCCCGATGGGAAGTGAAGCCGAAATGGTCGCGATACCCGTTCATTCCCAGTGGTATCAGTGCCCAGTACAGCAGGGCCACCAGCAGATGCAGCAGCAGGGCGATCAACAGGGGCGAGCCGCGAAGGAGCATGGGCGCAAGGGGCTGGGCGGGGCAGCGTACCTCAGTGCGGACGCCTGTGACCGCATGGTGTGAAGACTGTTGACGGCGTGAAGGAATTTGGACACAATAGCGCTCCTTCGACGCAGGTCGAACGGAATCTGCGGGAATAGCTCAGTTGGTAGAGCGCAACCTTGCCAAGGTTGAGGTCGCGAGTTCGAGTCTCGTTTCCCGCTCCAGATTCTACAGGGCCCCGGTAGGGGCCTTGTTTTTCTCTCGCCACGGCAAGGCGGGGCACGTTGAGCCACAAGGCTTTACGCGCAGTCAGAAAGGTGAAATCGCTGGTGTGTTTTCCGGATTTCCGGTACCATGTCGGCTTACGCGGGAATAGCTCAGTTGGTAGAGCGCAACCTTGCCAAGGTTGAGGTCGCGAGTTCGAGTCTCGTTTCCCGCTCCATGTTCCGACAGGCCCCATCTTGGGGTTTTGTCTTGTCAGGGCTACGTTCCTGGCGTGAAGTACGTTGGCCTCATGGCAGAGTGGCTATGCACCGGATTGCAAATCCGTTTACAGCGGTTCGATTCCGCTTGAGGCCTCCAAATAAACCCCTGATTCGTCAGGGGTTTTTCTTTGTCGGGCGTTTGGTGGCAGTCCGCAGAATCCCCCGATTCGGCCATGAAATCATCGGTCTGCCACCCGTTTTCGGGTGGCAAACCCGCGTAAACATGTGTGAAGTGCGTTTACGTCAGTTGGACTCACGGAATTCTTTAGATGGTTTAGCAGAACGCTGATTGCGATGAATGCTGCCTTTCAAGTGACGGAAGGGGACTTGTCAGCTCGGTACCGGGAATGCGAGCATTCGCTTACCGGGTAACCAAGGGCTGCCCGGCAGACGATAGAAGGCCCTTTGAGCAAAGCAAGGGAGACTGCCATGAGAGTTATCGGACAGACGACCGGCGACTGGTAAGCGCAAAGGGCCCCGATTGGGGCCCTTCTTACATCTACGACCTCTACAGGGGAAGGTCATGCTGGAAAGGAATCCGAACAGCGTATGGGCGCACGTCAGTCGGCCAATGGCCGTTGGTTACGTTGTGCTCGCTCTCACATTTGCGCTGTGTACGGGGCTGGAAATTGGTAGTCAGCCAACCTACTTGGCGCTTAAGCCATTCATCGTTGGATTGGGTGGCCTGGTCTTCCTCGTCATTTCTGCGATGGCCGTCAGGCGATGTGCGGATCATGGTCCAGGGAGCATTGGGCAGGTCTGCTTCTGGTCGGCCGTACTGCTTGGTTTCACAGTAATGCTGATGTACGTCACCTTTTTCCTTCTCTTTCCAGATGCATTGGATGAGGGAGAAACGGTCTCAAAGATCCTCAATATTCCACCTGTCATTGCGGCTGTTTGGGCTGCGGGCATAGGGTGGTATGTCCATTTTCAAGCCACGGCCAAAGCTCACAGAACCAACAATGCCTTCAATTTGCTGATGCAGACTCGCACCAGCAAAGAATTCATTGATCGGTCCGAGCTGATTCAGCGCTATTTCCCTCATGGCTCTGGGATTGTCGAAGTAGATACTGATCCGGGCAGGCCCGATGATCGTATTCATCTTAAGTCGTTAGAGGATCAGCTTGCCGCTGCAGAAGCGAGGAAGTGGCCGACTGCACCCTATGAAGAGCTGGCGCTTCTGCGGGATCGGATTGGGCGCGTTAAAGCACAGTTGGCGCTTCGATACATGCTGAATTTTTACGAGGTCATGGCGGTCGCCATTGCGAAGAACGACTTGGATGAGGGGCTGCTCTACGATTCCCTAGGGGGTGTTGTGCCGTCCATCTATAGGCGTGCGGAAAAGATCATTACCTATGAGCGTACAAAAGGTACGGTTGCGGTGCTCGTTTTTACCGGCTTGACGCCATTGGTACAGCGATGGGAGCGAAAGAACGAGGCTGAGCGACGTAAGCTTGAGGATAAGAGAAAAGCTTAGTCGCTACCCCGATGATCTGGTCAGCAGATCATCCAGATAAGAAACGAATGGTGTGGCCGGTTAGCGCTAATGTATCTCGACACTTGAATGCGGCCGATACTACATGGCGACTAAGCGACGCCGGGGCGACTCCTGGCAGTACACGATCAAGCGGGCGGGGCTGCTGCCCCAGCCTGTCTACCTGAGCTTTGCCTCGGAGGCGGAGGGCGATGAGTACGTGCGACGCCTCGAGGCGCTGCTCGACCGTGGGGTGGTGCCGGAAGAGCTGGCCAACACCAAGGCAGCCGCGAAGGATCTACGCAGCCAGGTCAGCGAGTATCGGAGCGCGCAGCACATCTCGGTTGATGACGAGCAGCTGCTGCCCGTCCTGCTCTCTCGGCTGCCAATCGGAATTACCCTGCCGCAGCTGACGTTTACGTGGGCGACCGAGTGGGTCACGATCATGAAGCGTGAGCAGAACCTCGCGCCTTCGACCATCCGGCACTACGTGGGTGCCTTGTCGCGGGCCCTGGACTGGCTGGCTGCGCATGGCGCGCTGCCAATGAATCCACTGCGGCTTCTGCCCCGGGGCTATTCGACGTACACGGCTGACGACAAGGTAGCTGTGAAGCGTATCGACGGGGAAGCGAAAGCTGACCAGGAGCGTGATCGCCGTCTGGAGCCTGGTGAGGAAGAACGCATCCGCGAGATCTTGGCCGGCGCAAAGCCGCCGGGGCGTCAGCGGCCGCTCGATCTGCCACAGCGCGAGGCGTTGATAATGATGTTCGACATGGCGCTGGAAACCGCCATGCGCATGCGCGAGATCTACACGCTGGAGCGCAGCCAGCTCGACGTGGCGCAGCGTACGATCTTCCTGGACAAGACCAAGAACGGGAGCAAGCGTCAGGTACCCATGACATCAGTTCTGCTGGCGAAGCTTGCCGCGTACGGGGGTGACTACGAAGGGCGGCTTTTCCCGTTCTGGACCGGCGAGCGTAGCCCTCTGGCCCTACGGCGCGTATCGAGCAAGCTGTCGCGCCAGTTCGAACGCATCTTCGTCTCGGCGGGGTGCGCGGATCTTGGCTTCCACGATCTGCGCCACGAAGCGACGAGCCGACTGTACGAAAGGACCTCGCTGACGGACATTCAGATTGCGAAAATCACCGGGCATCGCGATCCGCGGCAATTAAAGCGGTACGCCAATTTTCGCGCTTCCGATCTGGCCGATCAGCTTTGGTGATCGGCCTGTTCGTAGGCGCGGAGGTCGGGGAGCTTTGTGCGACGCGACTTGCTTGCACGTCTTGCACGTCTTGGCGGTCCTGACTCAGGCGTGTTGGCGGCAAGTCGGTTGCCGATCATCGACTTCTTTCGTTCGGCGGCCTGCCTGCGCCCTTCCGAGCGTAGGAACTCGATCAGGTCCTCGCGCAGCATGACCGTGTGCTTCTGATTTAGGCGAACGGCCGGCACCTCGCCCTTATCGACCAGTTCTTTCATCGCTTCCAGGCCGAGCCGGAGCATCCTTGCCGCTCCTTCGAGGCCAAGCGTGTCCTCAATGTTGATTGGCGGCGGCTTCCGCTGCTGATCAGCCATGGGACCGCCTGGCGGCGAACAGACCCGTGGCAGAATGGCGACCGGCGCACAAGGAGATCTGGTAATGGACTGGTGGGTTGGCTTCAGTCAATGTTGGCCGCCCGGGCAAGGCGGGTGCGTGGTGTGGTGGGACGCCTGGGCGGCAATAGGCGCCTTCGCCGCCGTGATCACGACTGCTGTGCTGGGTGTTGTCACCTATCGTTTGGGAAAAGCAGCCAACGTTGCTAGCAAATTGGCAGTCAGCCTGGCCAGTAAGGAAGCCCAACGACAGCTTGCGCGCGACAGGAAAGAGCGAATTCTCCTGCTGATGCAAGTAACCCCTGAGATCAGTGCAAACCGTGAACGTATCAATGCTCTTCATGCTCATCTCTCTAAAGAGGAGAGCGAGGGATTCTTCTTGGCCGACGTCGCCTACCGAAAAGAATTTATGGAGGACATGGGACAGGTGGCGTTCCCGCTTACGGAGAAATTGGCGGATCGGTATCACTATCTCGACGACCAAACGGGACCAAGGTTGGTCAGAGGAATGGGCCTGTTTGTCTCTCTGCACAACAACTACCGAGCTCTCCTGAATGAACAGCCCGTTGAAGAGCTTGCAAAGGCGCACAAGCTTCTTCTTGCGGTGCTGCCGCGCATTGCCGCTGATCTTGAGGTTGTGAGATTGGCGTGCGGCGCTGCGGTAAGGGAATGTGGGGTAGACAATCCGAGGATCGCGGACGCTACGCCTAGAGAAGGCGGGGTTGAGCCTTAGTGACGGTGTTTCCAAGCCTCGATTGGAATCAGTCATTGATCACCGCCTGGCGTTCGTTTGTACGATGTCGCTCGGCAGCGATCACATCCAGAACCGAGTGGCGTCGAACGTGCCCTTCGATCTGGCCGACCACGGCAGCTGTGCGCACGCGGAAGTGCAGTTCGTCCGGGATCACCACCTGCAATTCCTTGTTGCTGGCGGAAAGGCGCGCCATGCGCAGCGATTCCCAAGTGAGGTGATAGGGACCGCGCTTCACCTGTGTGTCGGCAGTGGTCATCGACACGCCGAGCTCATCAGCGATCTGCCGCATTGTGTAGCGCTTGTTCTCGATCACGCGAGCGTAAAGCGATGCCTTCACTCTACCGGCCCGGACGCGGTAGTCGTGATGCATTCTGGTGAGCATCGGTTCCATTACGCAGCCTCCAACTGCGGTTGCACAGCCGCGCCTACGTTCGCTTCCAAGATGGCGATAAGTGGCGGCGGGCTCACGCTGTTGCCCACCATTGCGACGGCGCGGCTGTTGCTGACCTGTCGACCATCCTGCGTGCGATCGATGATGTAGCTGGCCGGGAAGCCCTGGGCACGAAACAACTCATGCGGCTTGAGCATTCGCAGCCCGATATCCACGATCACATACGGCACGCCGCTCAGATGCACGGTGACCAGCGCGAGCCGGTCCTTCGTGGTGATGGTCGCCAGCGGCTCACCAAGGTCGCCATGCTGTCCGCCCGTGCCGTAGTAGCGCATCAGGAACGCGGCAACGCGGAGTGCGCCGGCTTCCTGTTCTGGGCTCAGGACGCACTCGATGACTCCATGATGAGTAGCACCAGCGCAGATGGTGCTGAGCGGCTCAGTCGTAGTCTGACCGTCCAGGTTCCGGCGCAGCGTCACCAGGTGCGCGGTGGTGAGGCGTTGATGGCTCCCGTTGGCGCAGATGGTCGGCATGGGCTCATCGGCGGCACTGCCGGCGCCCTGGTAGAACCCGACGTTGGCCTGTTCCAGAAACGCCGCCATTACCCCCATGGCATGGGCGGCACCGGCCGGCCGCGCCGCGCCAGCGCCGCTGGTGATGGTCGGCATCGGCTGGCCGGCGTCCGCGCCATCACTGCTGCCCCGGAACTTCACTAAGCTTGCAGCGGCCAGCGCATGCTTGGTACCTCCCGCGACCACAGTGCCCAACGGTTTATCGATGTCGAGACTGCGAGGGGCCTGACCGATCCTCTCGCCGTACCCGGACTGCACAAGCACAGGTGCCACAACGGCGTGGGAACCGCCGCGCGGCAAGGCGGTGATGGTGCCCAGCGGATCACTTCCGGTAGCGACGCCGTTGGCAGATGCGTTCGCGCACTGCACGATGGTGGGCGACACGATCATCATCTCGCCACGGTTGGCTGCAGTGATGGTCGGCATCGGTTCACCGATTCCGTGCGGCCTACGTTCCCCGCCGTGGGTGGCGTGGACGATGAACGGCTCAGCGGCATCCAGCACGAAGCGCTTGATGCCGCGGGCGATGCGCGCCTGCGTCGCGTTCGCGAGCGGCTTCTTGCGGCCAAAGATGCTTGGGCACGGAATGGACCAGTCGATGCTGGACGCTGCCGACACGTGCGACTGTGCGCGGTCAGGACCGTGGGTCGGTTCGGGCCAGACAATCGCCTCACCATCGCAGCGGGCGACCATGTAGAGCCGCTGCCTCGTCGTCCCTGCGCCGTAATCGCAAGCCCGAAGAACACGCCACTCCACCTGATACCCGAGCGCCCGCAGCACAGCGACGAAGCGACGCCAGGTGCTGCCCTCGCGCTTCTTGTCTGGGATAAGGAACTGCTGGTCCAGCGGGACGCGCTCGCCGACAGAGGCGACTGTGCCGTCCAGCTTGATCACGCGGCCGGTCGCCTTGTCGCGCTTGGCGATCAGCGGGCCCCACTTCAGGATCTGCTTGACGTTCTCCAGCGTGATGATGCGCGGACGCACGGTGCCGGCCCAGCGGGGCACAACCCACGAAAGCGAGCGGGTTGCTCGGCTGCGCGGCTGACCACCCTTGGCCTGGCTGAAGTGCGTGCAGTCCGGGCTGGCATGTAGTGCGCCCACAGGGCGACCGCCGCACTCGACGCGCGGGTCTGCTTCCCACACGTCCTGGCACAGGTGGCGAGTAAAGGGGTGATTGGCGGAGTGCAGTCCCACAGCCCAGGGGTTGTGGTTGATCGCAATGTCGACCGCCCGAGCCAGCGCGGTCTCCATCGCGTGGCTGGCGCCGCCTCCTCCTGCGAACAGATCAACTACGATCTCGTCCGCGCGCAGCCGTGATTTGAGGTCGTGCAACGGGAAGCGGAAACCGCCGGAGCCGTCAGCCATGTGCTGCCTCCCAGGCGACAAGCGCCTCAGCTGCAAGCGGCCGCACGAACCATGCCGCTGGACCATCTTCGGTATCACCCAGCCAGACCAAGCGCCAATCTGCGCCGGGGCCAGTGGGCTGCCACGCGCGCATCTCATCCCAGTAGCGATGGTCCCCGGTCTCCACGGCTTCTTCGGTGAAGTCGCCAAACGTCACCTGCAGGTCGAATCCCTGTGCGAGGAACAACGGCCGCAGCGACACTTCGCGACCGTCAGCCCACTTGGGCACGTCCGGGTGGCACAGGATCTCGCCGTCGGCGTTGCGCGCCGGGAGGCGACTCGGGTGGTACAGGCCGCGCCACGGGTCCGCAGGATCGATGACAGTGCGGCTCTGATTCCTGACCAGCTCCAGCAGTTCGTCGGCCTGCGCCAGCCGGGCGCGGGTCGTATCGCAGAGCGGCGTGTCGCCATCCTGCATGCTGCTGCGCAGGGTGGCGCGATAGGCGGTGACGGCGGTTTCGAATACGCGCAGATCCTGCAAGCGCGGCAGGCGGTGGTGCAGATCCCGCAGCGCGGTCTGGGCCTGGCCGAGGGTGATGGCCTTCGCCTGGTTGGGCAGCCACACAGCCTCGACAGCGATCGCGCTGATCGTTTCGAGTGCGTCGCGCAGAACGGGGCAGATCGTGGGAAGAGTGGTAAGTTTTTCGGTCATCGGCGGGCCTGCTCGAATTGGGTGTCGGTGTTGACGAACGCGCCAGCGAGCGGCGCTACTTGGGACGCCTGCTCGGCGCCAGCGGGGCGAAGGGGGAAGGGCACGGCGTGGCGATAGCGGCGGTTGGGGTCCGGTGCGAACTTGCCGCCTTCGATGCGGATCACCTGGTACTCGGGGAACGCCTCATCCGGCAGCGCATCGCGTGCCTCTTCCATCAGCGCGACAAAGCGCGCCTGCCATTCGACCGGCATCGACTGCAGGGTGCGTCGCGGCACCACGTGGTAGGCGGCGCGGCTGACGCCGAATGCATGCCATGCCGGGCCGTCGGAATAGGTGCTGCCGGGCCTGCCGGGTTCAGTGACGGTCGCTGCGTGCGAATCGCTGCTCATGGGTGCCTCAGTCGATGTCATGGGCGGCCATGCGCTCTGCATAGCTGCCGTGGTTGGCGGCGTGACGGCTGACCAGCGGGCGAAGTGGGGTGTGCCCCAGCACCTCGATCTGCCCACCAGCTGCGAGGAAAGCGTCCAGGTCGTCGGCCAGCTGCTGCCGGTCGAGTTCCCGGTGTCGGATCGTGGTCGCCGCGTCACTGACGCCTGTAAGCGGACCTGGCGTGCAGGTCGGCTGCACCAGGGCAGGTGCCGCGCGCAGCGGGCCGATCGCATGCTGTGTGTGGCTGGAGAGGCGCCAGATACCACGCACGCCGGAGCGGTGGCAGATGGCCTGGCCGCTGCGCGCCAGCCCCTTCAACGTGTAGCCGATGGCCTGGTGGGTGCCATTGATGCGGCCAGCGGTCTTGATCTGCTCGACCGTTGCGCCTTGCGGGAACATGGACAGGACCCTGCGCACTTCGGCAGCGCGGCCGGTCTGCTGTGGGCGGGCGCTCATACGCGGGCCTCCGCGAGCAGCTCGCGCATAGCCCAGCCGTGGTGCATGACCTTGGAGGAGCTGTCCGCGATAGCGTCGGGGTTCTCGGTTAGTACGAGCGTGTTGTCCAGCGGATAGCTGCTGTGCCCATCCCAGTCTTCAATCACGGCCTGCAGGCCGAAGTGTTCGCGCAGTTCTTGCGCGTTTGCGTTTTCGCCGCACAGATGCGGCCCATAAACCACAACAGAACAGCTCATGCCTGGATTCCTCGCGTGCGGCGCGTAGCGCGGTTGATGGGGGAGGTCGACCGAACCCGCACGCCCTGGCGGTCGAGCCAGCGGTGCGCCGCCTGTGCGGCCAGTCGGTTGAGGGAAAACGTGACGCCGCCGAGGGTGAGCGAGTGGTGCGATACCCCCACGCTCCGGCTGGCGCTGGCGGCGACCTTCAGGAGCGACTCGCGGGGCGCGCCGGTGTAAAGGCCGGCCCAGAGCCAGCCCTGGCACACCATCAGCACGAGCGACTGGCCCTGATGGCCGGTGGCGAATTGCTGCTCCACTGGCAGGTTGGGCTGCGCGCTCATGCCGTCAGCGCCAGGTCGCGTGCCTTGGCGATCTCGGCCTCGGCGGCGGCAATGCCGCTGGCGGTCAATGTCGCCTTGCGCGGCAGCTGCGGGTCGTCGTACCTGATCAGCACGCGCTCATCCAGCCAGTTCATGACGCGGCGTGTGAAAAGCTTCTCGGGGCGGTTGCGGGGTGCAAAGCCGTTGGCGGTGCGATGGAGAGTGAGGTCGGAAGCGCCATGTGCTGCGAGCAACGCGGCTTTTTCCTTCGGCTTCAGTGGAGCGGCCATGGGCAGTTCTCCTGGTCAGGCGGCGATGGGCGTGGAAGGGGAAGCGGCAGCGATCTCGGCCAGGACTTCGCCCCGATGGCGGGCGAGCAGGGAGATCGGGATACGCAGGTGAGCGAGGCTTGGATCAGTCCAGCGCAGCTCAGCCAGCGCGGCCTTTTCCATCGGTACCGGTCGCGTGGCAAGGCCACACCGATGGCACTCGATGTGTAGCAGCGGCGGGCAGGGGGCGCCCAGGCGATGGCCGGTCGGGGCGCCTTCAGTCACCACGACGTGAGGCCGATGGCCGGGTCCACACAGCGGCACGGAGTCGGGGAGCGGGCGAGAGGTCTGTCGCATGTTCAGCCCCTCACCGAAGTGCTGAGCGTCCAGCGCGCCTTGGCCGCATCGCGGTCTGTGTGCGCCTGGTGGATCTCGGCGATGCGCAGAGGTACGACAATCGCGGCCAACAGCGCGACAGCTGCCCAGGCGAGGCGGAGACGTCGGCTCATGCTGCACCTCCGCCAATCTCTTGCCGCATCGCCCGCAGGCTTTTGACAGGGAGCGCTTCATCCAGGAGTTCGGCGCAGTCGGCGCATGCGTAGTGCGCTCCACCGCCGCCGTCGATGTCGATCCCAAGCACCCAGCCCTCGCGCCCGGCGAGATCCTCGCAGTCGTCAGCGCTCTCAGCGTCCGGGCTGTTCTCATCACAGTTGAAGCACCACAGGTGGTGGTTCTTCGCTGCAAGCGCAGTCATGCCCGCACCTCCGCAGACATGTCGCGCGAGCAGGCTTCCAGGCGGAGGCTGGCAACGCCCATGCGCCGGGAGCGGCGCAGCTGGTTGCGGCTGTGTTCGCCCTTACTGCGAACCCACAGGGTCCGGGCGGTGCTGTGATCGCGTGCTGCCACGGCCCGCAAGGCCTTTACGGCCAACAGGGGCAGCAGGCAGGGGCTTGGATCGGCGTATCGATGAGACATGGCGCGCTCCTGTTCGAAGGAGGGCGCCGGCGGGTCGACGGCCGAGGGGGCGGCTACTGCCGTTCAGGGAGGGGCCGGCAGGGTGGCGACCCGCCGGTCGCCCGCCAGCTGATGAGCTGGCGGAACGAACAATACAACTCTAGTTGTATGCCTGCAACAACCTAAGTTGTTTTTCCTTCTTTTGCCTTGCAGATCACGTCGATAGCCTCGATACCCAGATGAACCTCGGGCTGGCTTGACTGGGCTCGAATGATCCAGAAGTGTTGAAACCCGACATACCCACCAAATCCGTTCTTGGAGTTCACTTCGCCGCAAACGTCACCGTCTGGCAGCCGGCGTACATTCCGGAACTGCGCGCTTTCGGGATCCTTCAGACGGTCCTTGACCAAGGATTGAGCAGTAGCGATAACCTGCACATCCGGGCTGGGCTGAGTGACTGGTGCGGCAGAGTGTTGCTGCGCAACAGGAGCCGAGGCTTCTCCGCTGGTAGTGCTTGCTTCACTGCCATGGGAGAGCTGTGGAGTGGGATCGTCCTTGGGACGGATGTTGTGGCTTTGGTGCATCCAAGTAGCGGCAGCTGCAACTGCAGCCACAACTCCGACTAGGACGACTGGATGGCTGATCTTCATCGCGGTTCCACAATCATGGGTTTGACCAGTCCCGCTTCATCGAAACCGATTCCTTCCACGATGCACTGGTGCGCGCGCTCGAGCTTCACGAGCAGCTCCTGCAACTGATTTGACGAAAGAATGGACAGGCTCGTTTCATCAGCGCTCTCCTGATCAACCAGCCACTGCAAGTCGTATGTCCTGGTGAGCCAGCGAATCCGGCGCAGTAGGAGGTCATGTCCCGATCCCCCAGTTAGATAGACAGCCCTAGGCCTACGACGCCTTGATGGCGCGGCCTCTGCTCGCTCCGCGATCAACTGTGCCAGCATCCTCGCTTGTTGCTCCATCCCTCACCCCCTTAAGAACTCGTGCCAACCAACGCGCGAAGTCGAACCTTTCGCCCGACGCGACAATAGTCGCCTCCTTAGCCAGGTACTCATAAGCCTTCACGAAGAGTTCGGGATCGGCTTCGATATCAAACTCCTTGCCTGCAAGCAGCGAGTAGTACGAATCCAACTCCTCATGCGTGCGGCGGATGATCTCTGGATTGAGTATCAGGGGCTGAGAATCCAGCATCTCGCCTTCGTCGCGTGCGAGCCAGCGGGGGGAGACCCCGGTCTCAATGCAAATGTCCAGAAGGGAAACGGTTGCGTCGGCCTTGCCTGACTCAAGCTTCTGGATCATCTGCTGGCTCAAGCCAACGAGCTTGCCAAGCTGAAGCTGGGTGAGCCCGGCATGCTTTCGGGCTGTCTTGATTCGGGTGCCAAGGTCCATCTTGGAACCTTCACAGCCACGGTTGTTTTTATCAAACAACCTAGGTTGTTGACGAGAACAACCTGGGTTGTTTATCGTGTGCGCCATGGACACTCAGACCTCATGCGCCGAGTGGCGCGCGGTGGAAAGTACGAATGGGCGTGAGGCCCTGCGCCGGGCCGTCGAAGTGGCGGGGGGGCAGACAGCTCTCGCCCGCGCCTTGAGCACGGGAGAGCGCCCAATCAGGCAGGGACATGTATGGGCTTGGTTGAACCGTGAGAACGGAGTACTCCCTTCTGAGTTTGTTCTCCGGGTGGAGTCGCTGACCGGCGTTTCACGGCACGAGTTGCGCAGTGACGTCTTCGGGCCGGAGGGCTGCCCATGAACGTTCCGCTTGCGGAGGGCATAGACCGAGGCCAGGACCCCTGGGCGCGACATGCGTAAGGCGCTCGGGAGCGAAAAGCACTGCGATTACGTCGGTGATGCCCCGCTTTACGTCGTAGGTGCGGATGGCCGTGAAGCGCATGCGTTGGGGGAAGCTGATGATCTCTGCCATGGCGCCAATGTTGCAGCAACCGCAACCCACCTTCCTACGATGATCAATGGCGTATTTCAGGGGGAAGCATGACCTGCCTCCGCTCTGACCTGTACTGGCGGGATGCTCTGCACAATGCAGTGGCACGCGCACCTGGTGGCTTGCAGGATGCGGCAGCGCACATCAGCAAACGCCGAGGCAAGTCGATATCGGCGGAGGCGCTGCGGAAGAAGCTCCGGGGAATCGATGGTGAGTCTGTCTCTATGGAGATGGCCGAGATCCTGACGGACTACCTGCAGCTATTTGTCGGTACGCAGGAGATTGCCACTGACTGGGTGTGCTCCCTCGCAGGCCAATACGACCTGATGGTGGATTACGTACCGCCGCCGCCCGAGGGCGGTTGGCCCGACGAGCTGGCAGCGATCCGGGCAAAGCTGCTGGAGCTGCACAAGCTGACAGGGGCATTGGCTGGTGCGGGCATCGATGCCTTGGCCGACCATCGCTTGACCGTTCCCGAGGCTGATCGTTTCCAGGACCTGTCGCGAGAGGTGCGCAGGCTTTGCTACCGCTTGGAGCGCAACGCGTGCCGTGCGGCAGCACAGCAGGGGTCGGAGGACTGACGTGGCAATTCACCACGCCCATCGATCCAAGTATCGACGGTGTGGTCAGGCCAGCGCTTCAGCGCGGCAAGCCATGGAGATCGCTGCACTTGCGTTGACCGACGCAGTGCCGGGGCTGATAGGCGAGGAAGCATTGGCAGAGCGAGAGCGCATCCGCCAGCGGCAAGAGCAGCAAGACAACCGGCAGCACTGTCTGCCTTTGGGGAATCCAGATGTACCAAGCAAGCATTGATTCGACCCCATCCCCCCGGGTGGCTTGTGAAACGCCGCGTGCTGCCCGCGCTACTGAATCCGCCTTGGCATTGCGAGCCATTCGCAATACCAGCGATGGGTCCTCCCTGGACCTGACGGACGCGGGTATTCGGACGCGCATTTCCTGGGTAGATAGCGGCTCGGGAAACTACTGAATGTCTGAGAACTATGGGGATGTGCTGCAGCAGCTGCAGTCCGCCGGCCTGCTGGTCACCGAACTGGACACCACCGGGCGCATGGTCCGCTGCCGGGTCGAAGGCTCGCGCGAGCGCCGCGGCTGGTACGCGCTCCACGAACTGAACACCTCGGCCGGCGAAGTGCTGGTCGTAGGCACGTACGGTGTCTGGCACGGCAACGAGAACGGCGCAACGAAGGTTGATCTGCGCAAGCGCGACAAGACGTTCTCCGAGGAACAGCGCGAAGCGCTGCGCAACCGGCTCGCCGAGGATCGGCGCAGGGCGGAGGCCGCTCGGCAGAACCAAGCGAAGCGCGCGGCCGAACGGGCGTCGTCGGCCTGGGCCAAGGCCAACGCCGTTGGCGAGGCCGACTACCTGGTCAGCAAGGGCGTGCAGGGTTTCGGCCTGCGCTATGGCACCACGGGCGCCGCACTGGTTCCGCTGCTGGACGTCAACGGCCAGGTGCATGGCTTGCAGGTGTTGCGCAGCGCGAGGCTGGCGGCGGAAGCGCGTAAGCCCGCCAAGGAATACTGGCCGGCCGGGATGGTCAAGAAGGGCCACTTCCATCTGATCGGCGGAAGCCCTCAGTGGATCCTGCTGGTGGCCGAGGGCTATGCCACGGCGGCCACACTGCACATGGCGACGGGCTACCCGGTGGCCGTGGCGTTCGATGCTGGCAACATGCTGGCCGTCGCCTCGGCCCTGGCGAAGCGCTATCGCGGCATCAAGATGCTGCTCTGCGCCGATGACGACGTGTTGCAGAAGTGCCGGCACTGCAAGAGCCGTCTGGTGCTGGCCGAGCATCCGCAGTTCTGCCCATCGTGCGCGCAGCCGCATGGCGCATCGAATGCCGGCCTGCTCGGTGCCGAGGCCGCAGCGCTGGACGTGGGCGGCGCGGTGCTGCACCCGGTATTCGCCGATGAGCCTGCCAGGCGCGAGCGCTTCATCGACACCGGCCGCAAGATCAGCGACTTCAACGATCTGCACGCGCAGGAGGGCCTGCACGTCGTGCGCGCGCAGGCCGAGGCCCGTCTCACGGAGCTCTCCTGGCGGGTGCCGGCAGAAAAACGCGCGCCTTCCATCACCAGCGACGGGGGCGAGGGGACTGATCGCCTTACCCCCATCCATTCGCTGACCGAGCTGCTCGATCGCTTCGCGCTGGTCTATGGGCAGGGCGGCACGGTGTTCGACCACAAGGAGCACATGCTGGTTGCCTTGGGCGATATGCGCGATGCCTGCGTGCGCAAGGAACTGCACCGTGCCTGGATGGAGCATTCGGATCGGTCCATCGTGCGTGTCCGCGAGGTCGACTTCGACCCCTCGGGCGAGAAGCCGGGCGTGACCTGCAATCTCTTCGCAGGCTGGCCGACGGTGCCGCAGGAGGGCAACTGCGACCGGCTACTGCAGCTGCTCTGGCACATGTGCGGTAACGAGGCCAACCAAAAGGCGCTGTACGACTGGGTGGTCAAGTGGCTTGCGTACCCGCTCCAGCATCCGGGCGCCAAGATGAAGTCGACCATCGTCATCCATGGTCCGCAGGGCACCGGCAAGAACATGTTCTTCGATGAGTACATGAAGCTCTACGGTGAGTACGGCCGGGTGCTTGACCAGGCTGCCCTGGAAGACAAGTTCAACGACTGGGCAAGCCGCAAACTGTTCCTGCTGGCCGACGAAGTGGTTGCACGCACCGAGGTCTACCACCTCAAGAACAAGCTCAAGGCGCTGATCACGGGTGACCGCATCCGCATCAACCCGAAGAACATCCAGGCCTACGAGGAAGACAACCACGCCAACCTGGTCTTCCTCTCGAACGAGGCGATGCCGGTCGTGCTGGAAGAGGATGACCGCCGCCATGCCGTGATCTGGACCCCGGATAAGCTGAGCCTGGAGTTTTACGCCGAGGTGCTGGCCGACATCCGCAACGGCGCGACGGCAGCGCTCCACCACTACCTGCTGCAGGTTGACCTGACCGGCTTCACCAACGGCACCAATCCGCCGATGACGCAGGCGAAGGAAGAGCTGATCGGCCTGAGCCAGGACAGCCCGCAGCGGTTCCTGGACGAGCTCTACGGCGATGACATTCCGGGGCTGAAACCCATGCCGGCTCTGTCGAAGGAATGGTACGAGGTCTACAAGGCCTGGTGCGCACGCGAAGGCATGCCACGCCCGGCGCCGTCACCAAAGTTCATCAACGCGCTGGTGCGCAAGCGCCAGATCATCCATCCCGACCGGGCGCGGAAGCGCTACCAGATCGAGCAGACCGTGAACGGGCCGCATGGTTTCCTGATGCTGGGCGATTGCACAGTGCCTGACGGCAAGACAGAGGCGGCATGGCTGGGCGACCAGGTGGTGTCATTCCGCCGCATGTACTCCGACTACAAGGGGCGTGTGTGATCAATATGCCCATCAATGTGCGGCGTGTGGGGGATGTGCGGGCAGATGTGCGGGCATTGAATTGCCGTGAATCGCTTGCAGCAGTGGGCGTGTGCGGGACGTGCGGGCATCGGCCTACATGGGCGGGCGCGGGCGCGAACGGGTCTCGCAACGCCACGCCGCAGTGCGGCTCGCGTGCGTATATGGGTGACCGCACATCCCGCACACGCCGCACACGCCTTGTGCCGCGCGGGTTCAGCGGCTATCGCATCCCGCACACACCAGCGCACAGCCCGCACATGCTCGCGCGCGCGCGTTTTCCGCTTTAACGATCTTCGAAGGAAATGGAGAAGGGGGTAGCAATGGCTGAGGAAGACGTCACGATCACTGGCAAGGAGCTGGCCTCGTTGATCGGCTGCAAGCCGTCCTACGTGGTCGAGCTGAGGAAGAAGGGAAGGGTGGTGGTGGGTGAGGGCGGCAAGGGATTCCTGAAGGCCGCCTCCCTGGAGCTTTACGCTTGCACCGCAGACCCGGTCTATGCCGGTGTCGCCCAGCGCCACGCAGATGAGCGCGGCAGCGCGCTGGTGGGGGGCGGGGATGGGGTCAATGCCGTCGACGCCGACATCGATGACGACGAAGAGGACGGCGACGACGACGAAGCCAGGCCCTCACGTGCTGGTCGGCCGCAGACCCCGGATTCCGCGCGCAAAGCGAAAGCGCTGGCCGACAAGGCGGAGACTGACGCGCACATGGCCCACATCGCGCTGCAGAAGGAGCTGGGGCTGCTGCTGCCGCGCGCGGACGTGGAGGCATTCCTCGCTGAGCATGCGACGACGTTCCGGGGTGCGATGGAGCGTCTGGCCGACACGCTGGCGCCGCAGCTCGCCGCAACGCTGGATGAGGCCGGTTGCCGGCGGCTGGTCTGGGATGAGGTGAGTCATGCCCTGGAAGAACTCAGCCAGGGCTTCCGCACGTTGGCGGCCAAGGCAGCGGAGGCTGCGGAATGATGGAGGCACAGAGCTGCCTGGCGTCGGTGCTGGCGCGCTCGCTGCAGCCGCGGCGGCCCATGAGCGTGTCGCAGTGGTGCGATGAACACATGCGCCTGTCCACCAAGAGCGGCAGCAAGCCCGGGCGCTGGGTGACGGACCGCAACCCGCCACTGCGTGAGCCGATGGACAACATGTCCGCCCGCAGCCCGGTGCATGACCAGGTCTGCATGTTCCCGATCCAGTTCGGCAAGAGCCAGCTGGCGACCAATGCCATGGCCTACTGGATGGACTATGCGCCGGGCCCGATGATGTACGCGCTACCGGGTGAGGTGTCCATGAACAAGTGGATCGCCCAGAAGCTCAACCCGATGATCGAGGTGTGCGCAGCGGTCAAGAAGGCGCTGACCAGCACTGCCAGCCGGGACAGCGCGAACCAGCGCACGTTCAAGGACTTCGCCGGCGGCCAGCTGTTCGTGGAGCACATGGGCAGCCCGCAACGCCTGAAGTCCTCGACGGTGAAGTACCTGCAGGTGGATGAGATCGATGAGGCGCCGCAGCAGCTCTCCACCGGCGACGATCCGGTGAAGATGTTGGACGGCCGCACGTCGTCCTTCCCGACCACCTACAAGCGCCAGTACATCAGCACGCCTGGCATCGCCGGACTCAGCCGGATCGCGAAGCTGTACGACAAGAGCGACCAGCGCCGCTATCACGTGCCGTGCCCCCACTGTGGCCATTACCAGGCGCTGCAGTGGAGTGGCCTGGTGTGGTCGCCCGACAAGAGCCACGCGTGGTACGCCTGTTGCGAGTGCGGCGTCGCCATCGAGGAACACTTCAAGACCGATATGATTGCCAACGGGCGCTGGGTGGCGGCGAACCCGGACTCGCCGATTCGCGGCTACACCATCAATTGCCTGTACTACCAGTTTGGCCTCGGGCCGCGCTGGTTGGACCTGGTGAAGGAGTGGCTGGAGGCACAGGGTGATCCTGCCTCCCTCAAGACCTTCGTGAATGACCGGCTGGCCGAGACGTGGGAAGACCCGTCGATGCGCGCGGTCAAACACAACGTGATCAAGGATCGCGCCGAGCCCTACGCCCTGCGCTTGGCTCCCCTCGGGGTGCTGGCGGTAACAGTGGGTGTCGATACCCAGGATGGCCGCTTGGCGGTCCACACCATTGGCTGGGGGCGTGGCATGACCGCGTGGACCCTCGACTATGTGGAACTGCAAGGCGATCCCGCAGAGGATGCCGTGTGGGTTGCGCTGACGGATCTGCTTAACCGCGCTATCGAGCGAGCGGATGGTGCACTTCTGCGCCCGATGGCCGTTGCTATCGATGCCGGCGGCCACCGCACCGAGGCGGTTAAGAACTACGTTCGCAAGCGGCGTGTCACCCGGCCCATGTGTATTTTCGGCGCCGTGCCGAACAATGCCCCGGTGCTGTCGAAGGGCAAGCTGGCTGACGTGACCTGGAACGGCAAAACGGACAAGCGTGGCATCACCATTCACCACGTCGGCACTGTGGCTGCGAAGCACTATCTGTATAGCCGTCTCTCTGCCGATGCGGAGCGCGCCGTCGAATCGCGCCTGGTGCACTTCAGCGATGAGCTGCCGGATGAGTACTTCCCCGGTTTGGTGTCGGAGGTCTACAACCCGGTGAAGAACCGATTCGAGAAGAGGGTTACGCGTAACGAGCCGCTGGACACTTGGGTCTACGCCTATGCTGCCGCGCACCACCCGGAGGTCCGCCTGCATCGCTACACGCGTGCAGACTGGGACGTGTTGGAAGCCCGCTTGCTGCTGACCGTGAACAGCACGGATTCCCGTGAAACAGAGGCGGCGCCTGTGGAAGTCGAGGCGAAGACTGTTTCGCGTGGAACGCAACAGGTCCGGCCGCGTAGCAGTGGACTGGCACGAGATGGGTGGGCGCTGTAATGGCAAAACGTACCGAGTCAGCGGAAGAGCTGAAGGAGCGGATCCTGGCCGCAATGCGGGCCGATATCGGAATCAGCGAACGCATGGCGCTGCCGTTCGTTGAATCGGTGATGCAGTGCTTTGCCGGTGAGCGACCATATTTCCCTGCGGCGCCTCGGGAGTATCCGATGGCTGAAATAAGAGCCGCACTGGTAGCTGGGATTCCCGTGAAACAGGTCATGTCCAAGTTTGACCTTTCCCGGGCGAAGCTCCACGGACTGTTCCCGGGAGGGCTACCAAGGGCCACGAAAAAGCAACTGTCCACGACTTTGACAAAAGCGGAGACAAAATAGTTTTTCTGTCCTTGTAGATCAGTGAGTTGCGACTACCACTGTCCACGAGTTTGCCTAGAACGTAGACAGTCGGGTGCCTAGCCTATGTAGTCATGAAGACTGCTCAGGCAATGCTGGATTTCTACATCGACGCGGAGGTCGCCGTGCTTTCGGGCCAGACCGTTCGCATCGGTGATCGCCAGTTGACCCGGGCGGACCTGGCTGAGATCCGTTCCGGTCGGAAAGAGTGGCAGGCTGCGGTGCTGCGCACAGACTCAGTCGCCGGTCGGCGGGCACGCTGGGCCAATGCCGATTTCGGTGGGGTGACCTGATGTCCTCCGCGCAGATCGCCAAGGCACGATTGGGCGCCGCAGTCGGCGCGGATCGTGCCATTCAATCGGCGCGGGCACAGATGGCTCCGGTCATCGCCCGCGCACACGAAGTCACGCGGCCGTCGCGAAACCGAAAGCTGGCGAGGGACTGGGGCAGCGGCAATGCCATCGCAGGCATGGATGCGCGCCAGCTTCGCGATCAGGCCCGCCATCTGGAGCGTGACCTGGACCTGGCGGACAACGCGCTGAACGTCCTGGTCCAGAACACGGTTGGCGCAGGCATCGACGTGCTTTCTGCACCTCGACTCCCCGGGCAGCCGATCAACCGCGATCTGGCATTGCAGCTCGACGACCTCTGGGACGCTTGGTGGGACGCGCCCGAGGCCACCCGGACGCACGACTACGGCATGTGCCAGCAGCTGCTGGCACGCAGCTGGTTCCGCGACGGTGATGCGTTCTACCAGGATCTGATCGGCGCCGTGCCGTACTTCGAGCACGGCACCGTTGTGCCGTACAGCTTCGAGATGTTGGAAGCCGACTTGGTGCCGCTGGATTTCAACGATCCGGCGCGCAACATCCTGCAAGGTGTCGAGCGCAACGCCTGGGGCCGGCCTATCGCGTTCCACGTCTACAAGAGTCACCCAGGCGACCCGATGGGCACGCGGCTGGAGACCAAGCGGGTTTCTGCCGAGTTCATGCATTGCATCGCGCTGATGAAGCGCCTGCACCAGGTGCGGGGCCTCAGTGTGTTCGCGAGCGCCATGTCGCGCTTCGAGGACGTGAAGGACTACGAAGAGTCCGAGCGCATTGCTGCCAAAGTGGCGGCGTCGATGACTTTCCAGATCAAGAAGGGCGGCGGCGAGCAGTACGGCGCAGATCTGGGCGGCCAGGCCATCCTTCAGGATGGTGTTCCTATTCGTGAGCTACGCCTTGCTCCCGGTGCGATCTTCGATGATCTGCTGCCGGGCGAGTCTATTGAGAGTCTGGGCACCGACCGGCCAAATCCCAACGCCGCCACCTGGCGTAAGGAACAGTTGCGCGCTGCTGCCGGCGGTATCGGCGTGAGCTATTCCAGCCTGTCGCTGGACTACAACGGCACCTATTCGGCACAGCGTCAGGAGCTGGTCGAGAAGTGGGGCAGCTACCTGATGCTGGCCGAACGCTTCATTGCCCTGTGCGTGCGACCGCAGCGCATGCGTTTCGTGGAGGCATGCGTGCTTTCGGGTCGCGTGCGCCTGCCCCGTGGCTGGACGCTGCGGGACCTGGCAGCCTCCACGTACGTCCGCCCGGTGATGCCGTGGATTGATCCGTTGAAGGAGGCCTACGCGCGCGGCGAGGCGGAGGACCGTGGCTGGGTGTCGCCGCAGCAGAACACGCTTCAGTACGGCAACAACCCCGCTGAGGTCCTGCGTCAGCGTCAGGACTGGCAGGAACAGACCCAGACCCTTGCGCCGCCGGCGCCCAACACCAGTGCAGAAGTGCGTGCCCAAGTCTTGGGCCAGCTGACGCGCGATCTCTCCAGGAGCGAATGACATGCGTGCACGCCTGTTGGCCAGCGCGATCCAGAACACCATCCGCGCGGACGCGGCAACCGAAGCCGAGCTCGGCCCGGCCTTGTATCAGGTCCGGGCAGAGGCCGATGTCGCCGACGTGATGATCTATGGCGCCATCGGTGGCTATCTGTTCGAAGAGTCGGTGTCCGCTGCCGACCTGGTTGAGCGGATCGGCCAGATCACTGCAGGCACCATCCACGTGCGCTTGAACAGTGTTGGTGGTGTCGTCGCTGACGGCATGGCCATCCACAACGCGCTGCAGGCCCATCCGGCGCACAAGATCGTCACCGTGGAAGGGCAGGCCGCTTCCATCGCCTCGTTGATTCTGCAGGCCGGCGATGAACGCCGGGTCTATGCCAGCTCCCTGGTCATGGTTCATGCACCACGTACCGTGGCTGCGGGCAGCGCTACCGCATTCCGCCAGAACGCAGAGGCGTTGGACGCGCACGCGTCGGCCATGTTGGAGGCCTACGCCGCCCGCTCTGGGCGGCGTGAAGAGATGGAGCGACTGCTTACCGACGACGCAGACCACTGGTTCTCCGGTCCGCAGGCGGTCGATGCCGGCCTGGCCGATCTGGTGGTGGACGCCGACCCCGGTGCCACGGCGATGTGGTCGTCGGCATCGACCGTCGCCATCAGCGGCTATCTGCAGTCCATCGAGGGTGCTGGCGCGCCCGTGCTGTCCCAGCTGCGTCGAAGCATTGTCGCCAGCCTCTCTCCGCAAGTATTTGCCTCGCTTTCCGAGGTCAGCCAGTCGGCCGTGATCGGCCATATCGAGGATCCAACCATGAAGAAGCAGTACAGCGCCATCCTCGCGAACGCCGGTCGACAGAGCCCGGCAGTCGCAACCACTGCCGCCGCACCCCTCACCCCGGTCGTGGCCGCGGCTCCCGTTCCCGCGCCGACGTCGGGCGATCCGGTCCAGGCCGCTTTGGGTGCGTTGCGCGAGCGCAACACCCAGATCCAGGCCATTGCGCTCCCGCACATGGGCAACGCACAGGTCCGTGAGTACGTGGATGGCGTGATGGCGCAGGCAGACTCCAACATCACCGCCGACGCGGTGGGTCGCCACATCCTGGCACTGCTGGGCAGCAACGCTGCACCGCTCAATGGTGGTGCGGCCATCACTGCTGGTACCGACCAGCGCGATCTGACCCGCTCGGCCATGTCCAATGCGATCCAGGCTCGTGCCGGTCTGGTCCAGGCGACAGATGGCAACGCCTTCCGTGGCATGTCCCTGACCGAGATCGCCCGCGCTTGCGTGCAGCAGGCCGGTGTGGATACCCGTGGCATGGAGCGATTGGAAGTGGTCGGCATGGCCTTCACCCACAGCAGCTCGGACTTCCCGCAGCTGCTGGGAGACGCTTCGCGCCGGGCGCTGCTGCAGGGCTACCAGGAAGTGGAAGAAACCTTCGACCAGTACACCCGCCCGGTGAATGTGAGCGACTTCAAGCCGACCAACCTGGTGGGTCTGGGCGCCTTCTCTGATCTGGATGTCGTCCCGGAAGGCGGCGAGTACAAGCAGGGTTCGTTCTCCGAGCAGTCGCAGGCCATGAAGATCGTGACCTACGGCAAGCTGTTCACCATCACCCGCCAGGCCATCATCAACGACGAACTGGGCGTGTTTGGAGACGTGCCGCGAAAGATGGGCCAGGCTGCACGCCGTACGCTTGCCAAGGCGGTGTTCGACCTGATCAACGGCAACCCCAAGCTGGCCGATGGGAAGACCCTTTTCCATGCTGACCACAACAACCTGCTGCCGGCTGCGTTGATCAGCACTGCCAGCGTCGGCGCGATGCAGGCCGCCATGCGCCTGCAGAAGGATGCTGACGGCAATCTCATTCAGGTGCCGATGCGTGGCCTGCTGACGCCGGTGGCCCTCAGCGGCTTGGCGAAGACCGTACGCACCGCCCAGTTCGCCGTGGGCGCGGGCGTTGGCAGCAACGACCCCAACATCGTGCGTGAAACCTTCGAAGTCTGGGACGACGGTCGTCTGGACGCCAAGAGCGCTCAGGCCTGGTACGGCATCTCCAACCCGGCCTACGTCGACGGCATCGTGGTGGGCTATCTCGACGGCAACCAGACGCCGTATCTGGAACAGCACCAGGGCTTCACCGTCGATGGCGTGGCCTGGAAGGTGCGCCTGGATGCGGCACCGGCCATTGCCGACTACCGCGGGATCTACAAGAACCCGGGTAATCCCTGACCGTCCCGCATCGGGGTCGCCGCGTGGGCGGCGGCCTGCTGAATCCCTTCACGCATCCGGAGATTTATCTATGAAGAACGCACATCAGGACGGCCGCGTGCTCGACGTGACCCTGGCCGATGACGTCAAAAGTGGCGAGCTGCTGGTACAGGGCAAGTTGGTTGCCATCGCCGTTACCGATGGCAAGGCCGGCGAGACTATCGCAACGCATGTCGAAGGCGTGTTCGAGCTGCCCAAGCTGCCGGCTGCCGTGTTCGCTGCCGGCGCCACCGTCAACTGGGACGTCGCCGCCGGCAACGCCATTGCTGCTGCAGCTGGTGCTGGACAGGTGGGCGACATCGGCTTCGCTGTCTATCCAGCCAGTGCCGGTGCACTGACCGTGTTCGTCCGGCTCACCCCGGGCTCGGCTGCAGCAGGCGCGTAACCGAACAGGCCGGCACCGCTCACAGACGCCTGGGTGGCGTGAGCGGTGCCGGTTCTTCCACAGCGACAACGGGGGATCGCATGAGCACCACCAGCACGCCGCGCGGCGTACGCAACAACAATCCTGGCAACATCGACCGCACCAGCACGCCCTGGCAGGGCGAGGATCGGTCGGCAGCTGCCATCGCTCGCGAGGCTCGCTTCTGCGTCTTCCTGACCCCGCAGGCGGGTTTCAGGGCTCTGGGCAAAACACTGCTCACCTATCAGCGGAAGCACGGCCTCCGCACGGTGAAGGAGATCATCGGACGCTGGGCACCACCGGTGGAGAACGATACGGGCGCCTACGTCCGGCAGGTTGCGGCGGCGGTGGGCGTCGCACCTTCCGAAGTCATCCGGTTGGATAACCCGGTGACGCTGGGGCGTCTCGCGACGGCCATCGCAAAGCATGAGAACGGTGGCATGTACTGGAGTGCCGATGTGGTCAGTGCTGGTGTCGCCGAGGCGCTCAGCTGATGGTCGGCGGCGGTGTCACTGCCACGGCTCCCTGGTGGGCTGCGGGCAGCGTCGTAGCCGTGTGGATTCTGCGCGAGACCTGGGCTGCATTTCTGTCGCGCAAGAAGGAGCGCACCGAGACTGATGCGAACGTGGATCTCATCAAGGGTCTTTCCGAGCGTATCGGGTCGCTGGAACAGAGGGTCTCGGTCCAGGACGAGCGGCTGCAGCAAGAGATGATGATGCGGCTCAAGGCACAGGAGGAGGCCAGCGCATTGCGGATGCGAGTCCGGCAGCTTGAATCCACGCTGCGTGGGCTCGGTGCAGTCATTCCGCCTGAAGACCCGGCGGTGTCCGCATGATCCGTGCCCTCATCCTCGCCACTCTTCTGCTGCTGGGCGTGATTGTCTGGCAGCGAGGCTCGGTTTCTATCGCGCACCGCGCGACCGACAAGGCAGCTGCCGCCCGTAACGTGATGGAGCGCGAACGTGATGCGGCCCGGGCCGAGGCGAATGCAACGGCCGCCACGCTAGCGGCCGAACGCGGCAGCGCAGCCGCTGCGAACGCTTTGGCCGCCACATATGAAAAGGAAAAGGACGATGCACAGAAAGCCGCTGATCGCCTTATCGCTGATCTTCGCGCTGGCAACCAGCGCCTGCACCAGCGCTGGCAAGCGACCGTCGCCACCGCCGAGCTGTCCGCAGCCGCCGCAGCCGCCAGCCAGCCTGATGGTCGAGCCGACGACCGAATTGAGAGTGCGGGCCGAGCTGTTGGCGCCGCAGCCCAGTGCGACGCACAGGTGAGGGGACTGCAGTCCTTTGCCCTGCTATGCGCCGGAGGTGGGAAGTGAGCGAGGTCGACTTCCTCCGCGATTTGGATGGCACGTTGCACGCCGCCTTTACGCTGGCGGGCATGGCGTCGCGAGGTCGGTATACGGCCAAGGATGGTTCGGCCACCGAGGGCGTGCGTGCCTACGTGGAGCGCGCCGTTGAGACCATCGGCGAACTGCGCCAGTTCAGGGCAGCGCGTGTGGAGATCGCGTACCTGCGATCGGATGTAGCGCCTGACCAGGGCGATCGCTTCGAGGTGGTTTCGAGCGCGTTTGGTACTGAGGTCTTCGTCAACAGCAAGAAGATCAGCGATGACGGCTCGCAGAGCCGCTGGCTGGTGAGCCGTGGATGACCTGGCAGAGCCGCTGTCGTGGCAGCTGGTGGAGTTCCTCGCTGCTCGCGTCCGCCTGATCTCGCGCAGCAGTGGCTTCCGCACCGACATCGGTGCGGGCGCCGTGATCATCGATGAAACCGAGATCAGCGAGGACAGCACCGAGCCGGCAACGATCATCTCTGTCCGCCAGCTTTCGCGCAGCGGCGGCGGTGTGGCCCAGTCCAGCTCCGATGCGGCCATCACCATCGAGTTCGAAGTCCCGCGTAGCAGCGATGAAGCGAATCCTAGGCTGCTCGTTCATCGCGCGCGCCATGACCTGATCCGCGCCCTGACGTTCAAAGAGAAGTCGCTGCCGCTGGGGGTGACCAGCTTCGAGCTGATCGAAACCCAGCTTGCGACCCTGGAGGACGATGCAGGGCATACCGCCGTAGTCGCTCAGATCACCGCGCGGGCTGGTCTGATCGAGACCTTTGAGCCCGTGTCCAACCCGTAAAGGAACCAGAACCATGGCACAGCCAAAAGTCCGCAAATTCGCAGGTGACCTGCGCTTCTGGGAGCACGGCGCCGAGGGCGTTCGCGTCCCCGTCATTCCCGAGCCCGCCGACAAGTTCGGCAACCAGCCCCTGGAGCAGTCCTCGCTGACCTTCAGCTACGAAGCCGGCGATTCGGTGGAGATCAAAAGCAAGCGCCGCGATGCTCGCTATCAGCAGATCATCCACAAGGATTCGAATCCGGGCGTCACCAACGTCTCGATTACCGCGCTGGAAGTGCCTCCGGCCTTCCTGGCACGCATGCTGTACGGCACCCTGGTCAACACCACTGTGGCAGCCGGCTCGGCCAGCGCTGTGTCGGTCACTGTTGGCAGCGTGGATACCCCCGTGAAGCTGCCGCACAACTTCATCGAAGCAACGCCGGCGCCGGTGTTCAAGAAGGGCGCAGTGGACCTGGTGAAGGGCACCGACTATGACCTCGAACCCCGTCATGGTCTGCTGATCCCCAAGAAGGGTGGCGCGCTGCAGGCCGGTGATGTTGTGACGGCCGATTACAACTTCGATGCCTACCTGGAAACCGCAATCAGCGGCGGTACCACGCCGAGCAAGTCGTTCCAGGTCCTGGGCGACATGGAGGACCGCATCAGTGGCGACGAGGGCCTGCTGTCGATCCCCAATGTCGACCTGACCGTGGATGGCGACGTTGACTGGTTCAGCGACGAACCGATCCAGGTGACTTTGACCGGCCCGGTCATCTTCCAGGCCGGCGAGGCCGATCTCTACACCTTCAAGATCGCCGCGCAGTCGGCGGGCTGAGGCTGCCGGTGACCCCGGCGAGGGGAGGGCGCCGCGAGGGCGCCCTCCCGGTTTGAAACAGGAAGGGCATTGTGGCGTCCAATCGCAACAACAACTTGCTCAAGTACTACGTCAGCGGCAGGCGGGCAAAGGGCTTCCATGGTCTGACCGACCTGGCTGGCGAGGTGCTGAATCGATACGACCTGTCGGTGCAGCGGGCGTTTATTGGTCTGCAGCGCCGGGCTGGGCCGGCTACTGAGCAAGAGGTACGTGGCTCCTACAACATTCGCGCTTCTGCTCTGCGGGGGAAGTATCGCGTGGAGACGGGCGAGCGCGGCTACAGCACCGGCAAGCGTGGCAGGGACGACTTCCTTTCGATTTGGGCCAGCACGCGGCAGATCTCGCTGATCGAGTTCGGTGGTCGCTGGGCCGGTCGCAAATCCCGAGGTGCCACGGCCGGCATTGGCCTGGGCGAGTCGAAGACCTACGACGGCGCCTTCATCGCGACGATCAAGGGCCGCAGGGCCATCCGTGTGCGCGGCTGGGATCGGGCACAGCAGAAACGCCACGGTCGAGGCCCGGTTCGCATCCTCCGAGGGCCCAGCCCGTTCGAGATGCTCTCGGGTGCTGATGGCAACAGCCGCGCCCTGGAGGCCCGTCGCCGGCTGATCGAGCGCTTCCACACCACCTACCTGACAGAACTGCGCCGCCAGTGGCGCGTCAACGGAAGCTCCAATGGCTGATCGGCTGGAAGAAGCAATTCGGGTCGTCATCGAAACGCAGGGCCGCGAAGGTGTGGACGAACTGCGCGCGGCGTTCGGTGATCTGGGGGACGTGTCGGTCGAGACCGCTGGCAAGGCGACGAAGCTGCTCGACTCGCTCACTGGGCTGAACGAGGCGGCGGCGAAAGCGGATGCCTTTGACGGCATGCTAGCCGATCTCGCGCAGCTGGAGCGGCAGTTTGACGACAACCAGAAGGCTGCACTGGCGCTCAGCCTCAGCATCGGCGAGATGGACAAGCCCTCCCGCGAGGTGCTGGCAACCCAGCGGGATCTGCGTAAGGAAGGCGAGCGGCTGAAAAAAGCGCTCAATGAGCAGTGGGATGCCGTCGGCAAGGCCGACGACGAGCTTTCTTCGCTCGGCGTCAACACCGCGAACCTAGCTGACCACCAGCAGCGCCTGCGGATCGAAGTCGCCCGTAGTGCGGCTGCGCTTACCGAACAAGCCAGGGCCGCAGCGGCAGAGGCTGAGGCGGGCCGTCGTCGCAAACAGCAGATCGATGAGGCAGAGACGGCCTTCCGCAAGCAGGCCAACACCAGCAGGGCTGCGGCCAAGTCGCTGGCGGAGTATCGCGAGCGTGCCGACGACGCGACCGCCGGCAGTGCCGACCTGGCGTCGGCCACCGAGAGCACTGTCAGCTGGTTCGGTAAGCTGAAGGCTGTGGCGGCTGGCGCGCTCGCGTTTGTCGGCCTGAACCGAGTGGTCGATGGCATCAAGGCCATCGTGAAGGAAGGCAGTGACGCTGAGCAGGAGCTGTCGCAACTGGAAGCCGCTCTGCAGGCGACCGGCCGAAGCGGTGAGTTCACCGCGCAAAGCCTGGCCGCAATGCGCAAGCAGCTCCAGAGCGGGCTCTTCGACGATGGACAGATCAGTGCGGCCCAGGTACGCCTGCTGTCATACACCAATATCGTCGGAGAGCAGTTCCCGGCAGCAATGCAGATCACCATCGATCAGGCTCAGCGGCTGGGCATGTCGCTGGAGGGGTCTGCCGAGGTCGTTGGCAAGGCACTGCAGACGCCGTCGAAGGCGATGGAAAGCCTGAGCAAGCAGGGCTTCACACTGGATGACAGCCAGAAGGCGCTGATCAAGAGCCTGGAAGCCACCGGCCAGGTGGCAAAGGCGCAGGCCATCATCCTCGATCTGCTGGCCGAATCCTATGGCGGCGCGGCCGCCGCCGCGAAGGTTGGCACCATCGCTGGCCTGTGGAAGACGGCCACTGATCGCTTCAAGGATTGGAAACAGGAGGTCGCAGACCAGGGGGTGCTGACCTACTTCAAGGAGCAGCTGAACACCCTTCTGGCGACGCTGGATCGACTGGCCGCCGATGGCAGCCTGTCCCGCTGGGCCAAGCAGACCGCCCAGGCCATCATCACCATGGCCGAGGCGGTTAAAGGCACGACGCAGTGGGTTGTGGACCATGCCCGCGTGATCGGCCTGATGGCTGCCGCATATGCGCAGTTCAAGATCGTGGGGGCCCTGCTCCAGCTGAACGCATGGCGCGCAGCACTGATCGCGACCACGAATGCGCAGATTGCCAACAATGCAGCGGTCGCAAGCGGCAGCCGGGGTATCGGTCGGTTCGGCGCGTTGCTGCGCGGGTTGCCGAAGGCAGTCCCCATCACGGTGGCCGTGCTGGGATTGGAAGCGGCGATGGGCGGTCTGGATGTCCTCAAGACCGTGGCGCAGGACATCTGGAAGCAGCACGACCCGGCGCTGAAGCGTGCCGGTGAAGCGCAGCGGGCCTACATCAGCCAGGTACGCGATTCGGCGCTGCAGCTGCGTGAACAGGCGGTGTCCTTCGTTGCGTACCGTGACGTAGTCATCAAGTCGGCCGAGGAAGTCGCCAAGCTGGGCGAGGCGGAGCGGCAGGCATACGAGAAGCGTCTGTCCGGCTTGGAGCAGTACCTCACAGCGCAGGAAGGCTTCCTGCTGATGCAGCAGAAGGCCGGCGTCGCGACGGCGGAGCAGCTGCAGCAGCTGGGCCTGGTCACACAGAAGTTGCTGGAGGTGTCGACGGGCTTTGCGTCGCTCCGGGGTGGCGTCCAGACGGCTGCGGACGCGCTCATGAATGGAATCGGCCCGGCTGCCCAGCTGGTGGTGCAGCAGTTGGCTGGGATCGACGGGAACGCAAAGCTCGCGAAGGAATCGATCGGCAAGGTGTTTGAGGGGCTCAACTTCGCAGACACGGCGAGCCTGGAGGCGGTCGGAGCGGCGTTGGGCTACATCGCCTCCCAAGGCGCCGCCGCAGAGCGCAATGTGCGTGATGGGTTGCTGGAGACGCTGAAGAAGCTGTCCGGTGACGAGCTGCTCCGCTTCCAGGCTTCGGCCCAGTCGGCGTTTGAGGCTATGCCGCAAGGCGCCACCAATGCCGCCGCCGTGCTGCAGACCACGCTTGTTGCAGCAATGGAGCGGCTTGGTGTTTCCGCATCGCGCATGGGCGTCGGCTTCAGTGCTGGTGGCAAGGATGCGATCGCCGCGTTCGGAGCAGTGGCTGAGAGCGCGATCGCTACCGGTGTTCAGATCGAGACCGCATTCAAGGCAGCGCTTGGCAAGGTCGCGACGCTGGACGAAGCGCGCACGCTGGGCGCGCTGCTGGAATCGGCAGGGCGGCAGGGTAAGGTCGGCTTCGATGCGGCCGCGCGGTCAGCCGCAGCGCTGAACGCTCGCATCCGCGAAATTCAGGTTGCCATCGATCCGCTGGCCGACGAATTCGCCAGGCTTGGCATCCAGTCCCAGGCGTCGCTCAATGCGACGCGGGACGCCGCCAAGAGCGCCTTCGAAGCGATCCGTGACGGCGCGGCCAGGGGCAAGGCATCCGTGGAGGACGTGCGTCGAGCCTTCCGGGCATATGCCGATGCAACGCGAGCCGCAGCCGCAGACAGTGATCAGTGGCGCCGGGACAACGTCGATAGCCAGCTTGCAGTACAGGAATCGATCTACGACACCGAGCGCAGCATGCAACGGCTGGGTGATGTGAGTGACGTGGCGATGCGGCAGCTGCAGGACGGTGCCAGCCGCAGCCGGGAGCGGCTGGACGAGGTGCGCCAGAGCGCGGGTGGTGCGGCGGACCAGGTTGACCGGGTAGGGAGTAGTTCCGAACGAATGGGCAAGCAGATGGGACAGGCAGGTGCCGCCGCGCAAGGAATGGCGTTCGGCATTGGCGAGGTCTCCGAATCGGCGTTGCAGGCGATGCGCAAGCTTAGCGGCCCCAACCCGCTTGTCCAATTTGCCAATGCGCTGAACCGGGTCACTGACCAGCGCAAGCAGCTTGCTGAGTACAAGGCAGAGCTCCAGGCGACCGCCGACGCTGAGGACGAACTCTCCAAAGCTGCGAAGGAACGGCTGGCAGGGCAGTTCGACTACGTGGGAAAGGGCGAAATCGCAGAGGTGGCGCAGCTGGAGGCCCAGGTCATGCGGCAGCGGCAGCAGCGAGACCAGGAGGCCGCTGCCGCGCTCGCCGAGCGCCGCAAGCAGGCTGAAGCTGAGGCAGAGGCGCAGGCGAGGGCGGATGCCGCCCGTATCGGCAGCAACGGCCGCAATGAGCAGGTCATTGTCATTGACTGGAAGTTGCCTTCGAAGGAAGTGGTGGCTGGCGCCACCGCAGCCGAGGTGCAGCAAGCGCAGCGCCTCGCGGGCCTCGTCGCTCCGTTGGTCCTGCGGCAGGTGCAGCAAAGCAGGGCCGTTTCCGTGCGAGGGCGTAGCTGATGACCCGCATCGTTCTTGCCGGAATCGAACTGCCGGCTGACCTTCAATGGACCGATGAGTTCACGGCCTGGAAGGTTGGGCAGCAGGCGCGTACAAGCCTGACGGGTGCCTTGATTGTCCAGGAGTCTGCGCGACAGGCAGGGCGGCCGATCACGCTTCAGACATCCCGGGACGGTACCGCCTACGTCGGCGTCGTCAGTCTCCCCGTGCTGCGGGCGTTGCAGGCCAGTGAGAGCGAGGCCCGCCTTGCGCCGCTGGATCTGGTCATGCCTGCCCACAACAGCGGCGAGCGGTCATTCCAGGTGCGGTGGCGCCGCACGGATGGGCCGGCCATCGAAGTCGATCCCACCCGCTTTGCTGTCCCCGCGCTTGATGCAGACCTCTTCTCCATCACCCTTCGCCTCATGACGGTCTGACCAATGACGATCCTTGCAACCGATATCAAGATGCGCCAGTCGCAGCGCCTCACCGACAACTCCGATGGCGGCGGCCGCATGGTCCAGGCCGAGATTTTCGACGGCGCCATGAACAACCTGTTCCCCGACATTGGTGATGAAGAGCGGACCACGGGCCGTTCCACGTTGCGCAAGATGTTCGTGCACGTGGACACGCCCGGCGCGGACGTGCTGAAGGATGCGATCGCGGTGCTGATCGACCCGCCATCCGATCCGCGCGTGACCGTGACCATGTTCGCTACCGGCTCCTACAGCGATGTGCGCTTGGACGCGAAGAACCGGGTGGAGAGCTACATCACACGTGGCACTGAATCGCGGTTCATCCTGCTGGGTGACCACTTCATCGGCCAGATGACCATCCAGGTCTACACCACCAAGGATGCGCCGAGCCCGGACATCAACGACAACCTGAGCCTGCTGACGTTGGGTGCCTCGGGCCGCGATCCCGGCGAGCAATACGTGCGGGTGAAGAATGTGCTTTCTCGGACTACGCGGACGTTCACCGATGACCAAGGCGCTTTCGAGCGCGATGTGCTGGTGATCGAGCTGGTGAATGCGCTCCTGCTCAACTTCTACGGGCAGGAGGTCATCCGCTACTCGGCCACGAAGCCGGCTACCCGCGTCTATGAGACCAACGTTGTCGACGCCACCAGCTACCACAGCGTGAAGCGGCTTACCGCTGCTGGGAAGCCGGGTGACCTGTCTGTGCAGATCGACTCGCCCTATGTGCCGATTGTCCCCACGTCCACCGCAGAGACCGCCGTGAGCGATGTTCTGGCTGGCATGGGTACCCTGAGCCACGTTCCTTCGGGGCCGGCCAACAGCCTAGCGCTGAGTTTCAGCAGCACGTTCGCGGCGGGTGTTGCGGTCACTCGCTTCCTCGGTACCGGGATGGCTGTCGGAAGCGTGAAGGTGCTGGTGGGCAGCATCGAGCTGACGGATGACGGCACCGGCGGCCTGGCCTCTGCAGCGGTCACGCCGTGGACGGGCTCCGTCGATTACCAGACGGGTGCGGTATCGCTTGTTCACTCCACCGGCGTGGGCAGTACCAGCATCAACATCACCGCAACCCCGGCCGGCACCATCCCCATGCAAGGCTTCACCGATGAGATCGGGGTGACCCAGAACAACCAGGGCATGGTCTGGCTGGCCCAGTTGGAGCCGCTGCCGGCGCCTGGCACTGTCGTGGTGGACTACCGCGCGCTCGGCCGCTGGTATCGCCTGACCGACAACGGTCGTGGCCAGCTCGTTGGCAAGCCCGGGCAGGGCAGCGGCACCATCAACTACATGACCGGCTCGCTGGTGCTGACCACCGGTGCGCTGCCCGACCTGGACAGCAGCATCATCAGTGCTTGGGGCACATCGATCATTGCCGAGGCCCGTGCGGGCGACACCAACATCAAGCCACCCGCACTGCGGTTCATGCTGGGCAATGCCGGTGCCGCGCCCGGGACCGTGCGCCTGACGGTGCGGGTGGGCGGCGCGGATGTGAACGTGGTCGACAATGGCGTCGGTGGCCTGCTCATCGCCGGACAGCTTCGCGGCTCGGTCGCCTATGCAACGGGCGAGTGCCTGCTGCAGCTGGATACGCTGCCCGACGCCAATAGCCAGGTGGCGGTCAACTACGACTGGGGTGAGCCGCTCCATGCCGCGCCGCAACCGGTGCCGGATGGAAACGGCCTGGTGTCATTCACGCTGCCGCAGGGGCCGGTCAAGCCGGGCTCGGTGATGTTGGACTGGGTCATTACCGTCATGCGGGACGCCTACGATCTGGCCTCCGCTCCGCAGCCCATGCGCGTCATCGCCAAGGACGACGGCAACGGCAACCTGGTGGCGGTCTCGGTGGGGGACACCGCCGCCACCACTGCGCTGGGAGCCATCAACTACAGCACCGGCGCCGTGAGCCTGCAGGCTGGAAAGTTCATGGTTCGTCAGGTGTCCTACCCCCAGTACGAACTGCGCTCGGGGCGGTTGAAGGTGGTGGGCTATGGCCGCGTGGACGTGCTGGCGCAGTTCTCCCCAGGCACGCTCGTCTCGGTTGGCTGGACGCTGGCCGGTGCGGGTACGGAATCGGCCGAAGAATCGTTACCACTGCCGCCGGTGTCCCTGCAGCTGACGCCGACCATCAGCGACAGCATCGTGCCTGGCAGCGTCAGGTTCAGCTTCCGTGGTCGGACCTACGTGGACCGCAGTGGCGGTCTCTACCACACGGTCGATCCTCTGACCGGAGCGGGTGTCTACGCCGGCACCATCGACTACACCGCTGGTGTGGTGAGCTTGATCCAATGGCTGGCCGGTGGCGCCAACAGCGTGCAGATTCAGTCTCTGCTCACGCGTATCGGTGACCCGGGCGTTGCCAACAGCTTCTTCCGCGCGCCGGGCTCGCCACTGCGGCCGGGGATGTTCACGCTGCGTGCCAACCGTCTGGACGGCGAGCTGCTGACGGCCACGGCTGACATTAATGGCGTGATCTCCGGTGCGCAGATCCGCGGCACGGTGGACTGGGAGAGCGGCGTCGCCAAGGTGCAGTTCGGCCAGTTGGTGCCGGTGGCCGGCAACGAGGGGCAGCCCTGGTTTGATCCAGATCTGGTGGAAGGTGACCGGATCTGGCGCCCGGCGCTCGTGCTGGCCGGCTCCATCTACATGGGGGCGGTCGTCTACCGCTCGATTCCGCTGTCCGAGGTCGTCATCGGCCTGTCGTCGGTGCGGCTCCCGAGCGACGGGCGCGCCCCGGCCTTCAAGCCAGGGCAGACGGTCCTGATCCACCACACCGCTAAGCATGTGGTGGCCTCGCCCCAGGCGAACCAGACCGTTTCCTTCGGCCGTGGGCGGGTTGCGGCCATCGAGGTCAGGGATTCGCTGGGCGCGCCGGTGGATGCGGCGTGGTTCGTGGCTGACCTAGACGCGGGCACGCTGAAGTTCAGTGATCCGCTGAACCTTGCTGCCTACACGCTGCCCATCACGATCAGCGAGCGCGTTGAGGATCGGCGGCTGGTGGTGCAGCCGCAGATCACAGGCGAGATCGAAATCAACACAGGCCTGACCCATGACTATCCAGAGGGTGAGGCGATGATCAGCACTGCCCTGCGTCTGGGCGAGGCGAATGGCTCGCTGGATCTGCAGGCGCGGGTGGTCAACCTGTTTGACCAGGCTGCCTGGTCGAACGTATGGGCCGATGCGCCGTCCGGCAGCGTGGCCCCTGGTACCTACAACGACACCGACTACCCGCTGGTGGTGACCAATGCTGACGCGATCACTGAGCGCTGGGCTGTGCGGTTCACATCCGCGACGCAGTTCGAGCTGATCGGTGAGACGGTCGGTGTGATCGCTACGGGGAACACGACTGCGGACCTTGCGCCGGTAAACCCGCGCACGGGGCAGCCCTATTTCCGCATGCGGAAAGAGGGGTGGGGCGGTGGTTGGTCGACCAACAATGTGGTGCGGTTCAACACCGTGGGCGGTCTGGCTCCAGTGTGGATGATTCGCACGACGTTGCCGGGAACACCCGAGGGGGCGACCGACTCGACCCGTCTGCAGGTTGTAGGAAACATTTAAGGAGAGTTGTGTGTCGAATGTACCTTCGGTCTACAAAAGCACAGACGCGGGAGCTCCTCAGCTGAGCGGGCAAGTTGGCAGCCTTACCGCGTTGTTGGACGCAGTCCTTGTTGATGGATATGGAGTAGGGGCGACAGCAAAGCCGGGTGCGGGGTGGACGCGCGAGCTGGTGGCTACAAATCGGCGGGCTTACCGCAACGATCCTGTTGCCGGTACAGGCTTCTATCTGGATGTAGATGACTCCGCTCAGGTAGGAACTGCACGTTTTGCAACGGTTCGCGGTTATGACGTTCTCCGTTCATTTGGTGACGGGGATAGTCCCACTCCCCAGCCGAGTCAAGCTGCAAATGGGAGTGTGGTTGCAAAGTCGAGGGAGTTGTCTGGTGCCTCGGTGCGCTGGGTCATTGTTGCTGATTCCCGATGTTTCTATCTTTTCATCAACCCTGGCCCAGCAAACCCGGTTGATCAACGTGCACCATACTTCTTCGGTGATTTTAGATCGTACAAGCCTGGCGATTCGCAGGCATGGTGTGTGGGTATCAACGGCTTGGCGACGTACACTGGTACTGAGAACTTTGATGGGTGGATATTCTCCACCGCTAACACTCTGACATCGGTTGATTCAAATCGTCCGGCGCTGTATTTGCCGAGCTCTTTTGATTCTGCGTTCCAAGCTGTACCTGCATTTCTGTTTGGCGGCGATCGCTCCACACAGAGCCGTCCTTGGAACACGGTGGCCTCAAGGGTATCGGTGTATCCAAACCCGGTTACGCAAGGTCTGTTGTACATGCCGGCTGTAATCATGGAGGGAAATGCGCGTCCTCGCGGTGAGTTGCCGGGCATGCTTATTCCAGTGCATGTGAGGCCTTTTACCGATCTTGTCCCTGAGCCCGTTCCCCCAGATCTATCAGATGCAAGTGGTCTGATACCTGTGAACTATGCGAGTGCGTTCGCATCCGGTTCTCTCGCCGGTGACTACATCGGGCAGCTCCTATTTTTGGAGGGAGGTGGCTGGTGGTGAGCAACGCAATGAGGGTTGGCCGATTTGGGGTGGTGCCAATGTTTGCTATCGCCGGGCGAGGCTATCTTGCCGGTGAAGCGCCGACTGAGGAGCACCCTGATCGTGACGGCAGGTTTCGCATCATGAATGCACCGGCGGCAGGACGTGTTGTAGTAGTCGATAGGCGATCTCTCTTGGTTGTTGCGTCGACTCGATCTAAGGGAGACGGAACGTGGAGGGTGGGTGGTCTTGATCCTCGCAGGGACTACCTGGTGATCGGGCTGGATGATCGGGGCGAGCACAATGGAGCGCTACAGGACTGGGTGAGGCCTGTCGTCGATGGCTGACCGTGTCCTGGAGCAGTTTGGGCGCTTCGTCGGGCTGAACCTTGGTCCTTTAGACCCGCGTCTTGGTCGAGCTGTCAGTCTGAACCTGGGTGTCAATTGGGATGACGACGCACCTGAGCCTGTTGTCCGTGGAGTCCGAGCTTCCGCATCCGTTCGCTGGGCTTCGGCAGACACTCTGCGCCGTGCGATCCGGGTTGGCTGGGGGCAAGCGGCGTCGGCGACCCAATCGGTGCACACGTCTTGGGGCAAGGCGTTGTCCGCACGTCAGTCATCGAGGCTGACCTGGGATCTTTCGCCTTGGTTGCAGGAAGGGCGCCAGTTGGTGTGGCGGGAGGCAACGGGATCGGTGGCAGCAGCCTGCTCTGTGGGGTGGGGCTCCCTCGGCCTGGCGCTAGCGCAGTTGTGTCTCCGGTGGCACATGGAACCGGGCATCGTGTCAGCCGGGTCTACGGTTGGCTGGCGATTCCTCGACCGCGCTTCCCGGGCGAGCAGACTGTCATGGAGGGGGAGTACCCCGGCAATCACTGCTCAACTATCTGCCAGATGGCGACACCCAGATCTGATTAATCGTCACACTCGGCTGCCTTGGGGCCCCGCAAAGGGCATCCCGTGGGGTGTGCGCCCCACGCCCGGACCTGGGCCAGATCCAGAGCCGGAAAGCCCCTTTCCCAAGGGAGATCGGGTCGCTCTGAATCTTGGTTGCCCGGTGATCGGTTTCCCGGGCCTGGCACCACTGAATCTTGGCATTGCCGCTTGCTATGTGGTGCGCCCTCAACGTAGGACCTATGTCGTGATCAACACGGTCTCTCTTGTTCGCCTCCCGGATCGCACTCCCATTGAGGTCACGCAGATCTCGCTCAGCTCCAGTCGCAGCACGTGGGGATGGACGTTCGACATCGAGCTGGCCGATCCGCAGCAACTCGCATTGCTGAAGCCCACCGCTGCGGGGCCCAGGCAGTTTGAGGTCAATCTCAATGGCTACGTCTGGACGGGCATCATCGAGAGCTTCCAGAAGCAAAGGGAATTCAATGGTGGTGGTGTTCGCCTGAGCGGCCGTTCCCGCACCGCGCTCCTGGCCGCGCCGTACGCGCCAGCTCGGGTGAAGGCCACCACGGAAGAGCGCAGCATGGCGCAGCTTGTGGCCGAGGAGCTGGCCGATACCGGCTTCACCAGCGAATACGACACTGTTGACTGGAACGTGCCGGCAGGTGCCTGGTTCTATGACGCCAGCACGCCGCTAGACGCTATCAGCGCGCTCGCCGAGGCGAGCGGCGGTGTCGTGCAGTCGGACCCCGCCGCGCTCGCCATGCGTGTGCGCGCTGCCTATCCGGCCAGTCCTTGGGATTGGCGCACCACTCCGCCGGACCATGTGCTGCAGGAGGACATCGTGCTGACTGAAAGCCTGCAGATGCGTAGCGCGCCGCTGTACGACGCTGTCGTGGTGACGGGTGAGCTGGCAGGCAAGGGCGTCACGTGCAAGGTGCGCAAGTCGGGAGAGGAGGGGCGCCTCTATGCCCAGCAGGTCAGCAGCCCCTTGATCACCGTGCCGGCGGCGGGCGCGGAGCGGGGCAGGAACATCCTGTGCGATCGCGGAGAGCAGGCGGCCGTCGACATGACGGTGCCGCTGTTCGCTCAGCCGCTCAAGGCCGGGGAGGTCGGGCTGCTGTTGCCGCTGGATCTGGTTGAGGTGATGGGTGCCGATGGCACCTGGCACGGCCAGTGCGAGTCGCTGCGGATCGAAGTGTCTGCAGACGACAGGGCCGTGGTGATTGAGCAGACAGCAATCCTGGAGAGGCACTACACCGATGCGGACTGACCTGTGGGATCAATTCGGTGACCTGGTTGGCGGCAGCCCGCGGCTGATCGCCACAGTCACTGCGCACAACTCCGATGGCACCAGCAGCCTGACCACCTATGACGGCGTGCAGATGCGCGCCTTCGGCCAACTGCAGCTGGCACCGCCCTACAACGTGTGGGTGCGTGGAGGCAGGTTGGTGGAGGCTGCTCCGAATCTGCCGCTCTATGAATTGATCGTTTGACGAAACTGGGCGCTGCCCGGATGCCGGCAAGCATCCAGGCGGCGCCGCAATACGGGTAGTCTCAGCGCTTGGCATTGGCCGTGGCCCTGTCCCCTCGCGAGAGCGGCGGGATTGTCTTCCTCGATAGTCGGACTATTGAAAGAAGAGCTTTTGGAATTACCACTTTCTCGGCGGTCCGTGTAGAGTCCAAACACCGAGCGATGCAATGGAATGTCGATGAAAAAGCGGAAGAAGCTGCCGAAGAAACTGCTTAAGAGCTCGAATCAAATAAAATCTTATCAGGCAAGAAGGAAGCTAATGGCGAACCAGAAAAATGGGCGGTCGGCTAAGCCGGTCGAGAGTGCAGTCAAACCTCACCGCCACCTTAGTATAGTTGCCGACAACGTGCTGAAACCTCTTTTTGTTGGGCTAAGTTGCGTCGCGATCGCTGCATGGCTTGGCGCGGCAATTTGGATGAAGCGGGATCTCCAAGGCTTCTTTCGTAGCTTTCCAGTTGATGTCTATCTGGCCTTGCTCCTCGTCACAGTAGTGGTTTGGCAATGTACTGTTGATCTGCTGGATTGGAAGGGGGCTCCAGCGAAAAACTTGGCGTCTGTAGGGTGTCGTCTGGCCGGATTGTTCTTGGCCTTGTTTGCGCTAGTTCAGCGGGATGTTATTACGTCTCCCTTTGATTGGTTCGGAAAGCTGTAAGGATGCCTTGAGAGAGCTGATGCGCATCTCGGCCGGGCGCTTCGTGGTCCCGACCAACTACCACCCTCAGGTCCGAGATGTGTTCGCCGGCTTCGACCTGGTGCCGCCGCAGCTGGACTACACCATCGGCGACGGGCAGGGGAGAGGGAAGAAATTCAGAGAGCTGATCATCAAGAGCTGGGACGACAGCAAGGCCACCCTGCTGTAGACGTCACGCAACTTGCTGGAGCAGGTCCTCGCGATTGTTGCGTGGCGTGTTGACGGCACGGCCGACCCTGTACGCCTCCATGGACGGAGGCGAGCTTGCCAGCAGCATCGCCATGGCATCGTCGGGGCTGACTGCCATCCACTCATCGATCTGGCCGGCCTGCAGCCATACCGGCATGCGGTCGTGGATGTCGGCGGAGACACCGCTGCTGTCGCCGGTGATGATGGTGAAGGTGCCAAGGTTCCCGTCGGGTAGTAAGGGGCTGGTGTCCTCCCACAGACCTGCAGCCAGCAGCGGTTGCGCCGCGTGGATGAACCACGGGTCTTTCTTGCCGTCCTCGGGGCTGACCGACCACTCGTAGTACCCGGACATGGGGATTACGCACCGGCGCTTCTTGAAGGCCGACCGGAACGCCGGCTTGGTAGCCACCGTCTCGATCCGGGCGTTGATGGTCGAACCCTGCAGGCCCTTGGCCTTGGCCCAGAACGGCAGCAGGCCCCACGCCAGCCGAGTTACCTGCCGGCCTTCGCCGCGGTCCAGGATCACCGATGCGCGCTGCGTCGGCGCAAGGTTGTAGCTGGGCTGGATCTCGGCCAGGCCGGGAGCAAGGTCAGCCAGCCCCGGCTGGCCGAAGTCGATTACGGGGAGCTGGACGAATCGGCCGCACATATGGAGCATGTACCCTTACGGCTGTGACGCCACTGACAATTCCGGGTAGCTATGGGGACGGAGAAGTTCAAGCCATACATGGAATTCACCGCACAGGGAAAAGCCTACGAAGCCCTGATGTTGATGATTTCGCAGCTGGAGAAGAGGGTACATTCGCCAGCGGAACTGCTGCCGGTCGTGGTGTTTATGGCTTTCACCGTGGAGGCGTATCTAAACTCCTTGGGCGCCAGGAACATTGAGTTCTGGGATCAGATCGAGCGCATTCCCTGGAGGAAGAAGGTCGAAGTTCTGCATTTGCATGCAGGCAAGGAATTTGATTGGGGAAGCAAGCCTTTACAGTACGCCAATCAGCTCTTCACGCTTCGCGACAAATTGGCCCATGGGAAGCCTGAGGTAATCGAGGGGCCTGTCTGTGCAACTCGTCAAGAAGCCGAGGAAAAGCTCCTTGTGGAGATGGTGAATCCGCCTTGGTTGAACACGCTGGCTGGGGGGTGGCTTGGAGGCGCAAGGGATAGGTTCCGGGGGCTAATGAATCACCTATCCGGTCTCTATGGTCTCTCCCCTGCTGATCACCAGCTGCATTCCCAAGGGCGCTTTGAGACGATTCATCCGGAGGCGGAATAGGCTTCGAACGTTGCCTCGGGTTCTTTCAGAGCTTCCTACCTTCCCGGCATGTAGGTGCAGCCCGACCCAACAGAGCGAAGTTGCCCGATGGTGTCAGCCGGGGAGGTCGGGCATCCTCACTTCGCCGGATCCGGGGCCGCAGGCAGCTCAACCCGGGGGCGCGTGAGCAGCGCCATGCCGGCATAGAGTCGAGTCAGGCTCGACTCTCCGATTCGGGCAAATTGACGATTTCGTCAAATCGCCGATGCAGCGCTTAACAACTCCTTCCTCGAACGATTCAGGCAGGTCGCTGCCGCGTTCGCAGGATCTGCGACGGCCGGTCGTATTCTTCCGGCCATGCGTTCCTCCCACGGCTACCACGGCTTCCGCACCGCCCCGATCCCCTCTGGCTGGGTCCAGACAGGCGAGCGCTGGGCGCTCTGGTACAACGGACGCGAGACGGCCAGCGTCACGCCCGACGGCGGCCCCGGGGTGCGCCTTTGGATGGAAGGCCAGAAGATGTGGCATGTGAAGCAAGTCCGCGCCGCCAACGTTCGACAGGCGAAGCGCTACGCCGAGCGCTGGTGCGCGGCCAGGCTCTATCCCGAACTGCCGCTGCGTGAGGCCGTCGCCCGGCTGACCGATAGCACGCCGATCCAGCCGCCCCCGCCACCGCCTGGCCTGCCTCCGACGCGCGAGCAGCAGCAACAGGTCCGGCGCCTGGCCGAGGCTGGGGCAAAAGAGATTGAGCGGATCAAGGCGGCGCTGGAGCCGCGCACGCCGCCGGTAGAGACGAAGCCCCGCCCGAGGGACGCACGCAAGGCGTGGTTGAGAGAAGGCCTGCAGCGGCTGCGTCATCGATAGTCAGCATGCCGCCATGATGGGATGCACGTGAAGTAGCATCGCAGTGCGCCTGGTCTGGGACTGGGCTGGATTTCTCCAGCCCCGCCCTGCCATCCCGTGCCTCAGATGAGTGGAGCCGGGGTGGCGACCTTCTTCGCTGCCTTTTTGGCGGCTTTGCGCTTAGGTATTGCTACCTTTTTGACAATCGGCGTAGCTGGTGTGGATGGCTCAGGCGTGCCTACTGGCACCTTGAACTTGTGTTTTGCTGCGTGAGCCATCACTGCGTCAAAAACGCTGCCCGATTCTGATGGATTCTTGAAGAGGATAGCCAAGTGTCGCCCCTCGTAATCCTTCTGCAAGACCTGTTCCGCATAGCCTGCTAGCGCTTCCATGAGTTCCCGGAAAGATGGGCCGACATGTGGTGCTAGTGCATTGAAATCGCTGACTGGCTTGTCTAGGTGCTTTCCCAGTCGAAGTGCAAAAGCAAGGCTCGCCAATATACGGTTTCCGTGCACGAGAACACCATGTTTCGGCCCTGACTTCTTGGGTAACTGGCTTTTGGTGCTCTCTATCCAAGCGTCAATTGCTCTTAGGCAGATTGCAGCATTAAACGCGCGCGAGCCTGTGGTTCCGGGATTGAAAATCGTGGTATATGGCGGCTTGGTAAGGTCTACGTAAAAACGGCCAAGACCCGTTTTGACTTGGACTGCCAAGTTTGATTTACCTAGTGCGCACGCTAGGGCAGACGTTACTTCAAGGACGTCGCAGCTGTTGGCCGAGGGAGAATACTCATCGCTACGCATGTACTGATAGTCGATGTGCTCCATCGCCATTTCCTCTCGGAGGCGGTGCTGCTGAGGATCTTGTGCAACAAAGTCGCGCGGTTCAATACGGTTTTGCAGGTTGTTTGCTTTGGCCACTTCCTCGCCAAATTTATCTGGCGCATGGTTGAGTAGAATTACTCTTACAGAAACCCGAACCTTGCCAAGAGAAGCCTCGTCCTCTATGAGGCCCAAGGTGCTGACAGTCTGCGCGCCATTCACGATTGACGCTCCAAGCAGCGAGAACACGCCTGCATCCCGCGTTGACCCCGCTGCTGGTGCCTGCGAAGTGTTCTCCGCGATGACGGTGATTCCGTTATTAAAGTACCAGAAACGTTCCGGTGCATCCTCCGCAGTCTGACGGATCTGGGCGTTTACATCGGTGGTCCCCAAGGAATGACGGATATTAGAGGACAGCAGTCGCTTGCCGTGGTCTTTCCACCACTGACGAATCGTTAGTCCATCAACCAGTCCGAAGTACGCGGGGTACGGTTCTCTGACGAAATGCCAATGAAGCATTTGGCAATCGAGAGACACATTCCCTCTCGCCCCGTCAGATGCGATAGAGCTGTAAACCTCTTTGAGCCCGATGGTGGAAGAACTTGCGATCGGGGTAATTCCACCAGAGTTGACCTCCTCCTCAAACCTGGTGATATGCGCGGTAGCCGGGGGTGATAGGACGCTCGCTCCAGTTGAGACGACAATTAAGTGGATAGTGGTTCCTGGCTCTTGGAGTCGCTTGGTAATATCGGCCACCTTGGACGCCAAGCGCGCGTGAAAGCCAGATGCATTAACTTCAATAAGGTCGAAAGCGCCCTTAATAAAGGACCCAATGTCCTTGGCGGCCGGTTCGCCAAATCCCGCATGTATCCACTTGGACTGAACCAAGATCACTCTCGCTTCGTCAGCCTCATAATAAGCTGCGTCGATACCGTTATCGTCTTGCCCGTCCCAGATACTCTTGACCGCGTCCTGTACAGAGCAGTCAGTTGCCATCTGCACTGCATGAGCTGCCAAGGCGCGGCTCAGGAACATATCGTCGTTCAGCTCGCCATGAGGATTCAGCGCGGTGCCAAACGTGGCCTTCAGCCGTGTCGCAATCTGAGAAGTGTGAAGTTTAGACATCCCTATCTCTACAAAGGTGAACAAGCGGACTTCGATTGTATGACATCCCGCTTATGCTGCTATGGGTGGCGGTACGGGTGTCAGTGTCATTTAAGTCAATGAATTTGCGGTCTTATTTGCGGATTGCAAATCCGTTTACAGCGGTTCGATTCCGCTTGAGGCCTCCAATTGAAAAGCCCTGACCTCGGTCAGGGCTTTTTGTTTGCCTGGATACCGGCACGCGCCCGGATCGATACCCGCTACAGCCGGGCCAGCGCCTGCACCGTGGCCTGCGTGAGCGGCTGGGGCAGAGCATCCAGCGCGAACCAGCCCAGCCCGGTCTGAACCCCCGGCTCTTGGATGGAGGCCTCGGCACCCGCAGCTGCCCGAGCCTCGAAGATCGGCGCGACCCAGTGCTGCGCGAGCGCAGGCTCGAAATGATCGGCCACGCACAGCAGGCGCAGCAGCGTCACTTCCAGCGCCGTTTCCTCGCGGATTTCGCGGACCACGGCGGCCTCCACCGTTTCCATCCAGTCGACTTTGCCGCCGGGCAGGCCCCAATGCCCGCGCTCCGGATCGCGTCCGCGCTGGATCAGCAGGATGCGGCCGTCGGCATCACGGACGACGGCGCCGCATCCAACGCGGGGAATCTGCAGTTCAGTCATGGCGGAGAAGGAGAATGAAAAAGGACGTTCCACATTCTTGCATGCACGCCGCATCAGTGGACCCGCGCTACGCTGGGCACCTGTGCATCAACAGCTTCACGAGGGTGTCGCATGCTTATCCGGCAACTCAGCGCTGAAGACGCCGAGATTCTCTGGCAAGCGCGGTTGCAGGCGCTTTGCGAGTCGCCTGCGGCGTTCCTGTCCACGCTGGCCGAGGCGCAGAATGACTCGGCGGAGGTGATGCGCGCCCAGCTTGCTGATCCCGGTACGCGCTACTTCGGCGCTTCCATCGACGGCATGCTTGCGGGCTTCCTGCGTTATGTACGCCCGATGCGGATGGCGCGACGGCATACGGCGGAAGTGCACAGTGTCCACGTGGGTGCTGGCCATCGTGGCCAGGGCATCGCCCGTCAGCTTCTTCTTGCAGCGTTCGCGGCTGCGCGCGCGCTGTATGAATCGCTGGGCTTCAGCGTAGTTGGCACAGAGCCGCGGGCAGTCAAACGCGCGGGCAGCTACGCGGATATCGTCTCGTACTGGATCTCGCTGCACTGACGGTGAAATGTTGCCGCGGGCACGGTCATGTTTCCGTGGCACGATGAGGCTGGACACATGTTCCAGGAAGACAGGGCGATGCACGTTCAGGTATCCAGCAGGGAGCGCGTGGCGCCGGATCACCGTCACCAAGCGGAGGATCTGCTCCGCGAGGCGTTCCCGGACATGCAGGGCGACGGCTATGCCATCCCGGGGCCGGTCGCTCTGGTCCTGGCGATGGAAGGTGATCAGGTGGTCGCCCACCTCGCACTGTACGAACGCAACGTATTGCTGGACGGCGAGCCGGAACGCATAGGCTTGATCGGCGGCGTGGTGGTACGCGTTGACGTTCGCAGGAAGGGCATCGCGTCACGCTTGATCGAAGCTGCGCACGCCAAGTTGCGCCAACGCGGTATCGATTTCGCCGTGCTGTTCGCCCTGGATCATCGGCACTACGCCTCTGCGGGCTATGTGCCAATGCAGAACGAGACCTGCTTCATCGAAGACGGTCACGCGCGCCGTTTCGTCTATCGAGGCGGCATGGTGGCCGCGCTGGGGGAGCGCCGCTGGACCACGGCCTTGCTCGATCTGCAGGGCGAAACGGTCTAGAGAGCTAGACAGAAGCCCCCACGGGCGTCTCCGCGCGGAAGTTGCGCCCGACCGGTTCGCTTACGCCCAGGTAGTGGCGGAACAGGTAGATCAGCGGTTTCCAGTGCGCAACGTCGATGTGCTGGGTGCCCGCCACGGTGATCGCTTCGTGCGCATGCACGCAACGGATCCGTCCCTCAACGATCACGAAGCCCTGGCCGTCATCCTCGCCGGGCGGGTGCATCGCCATCACGCTGACTTCCACCTGCAGCGGGCACTCGGCAATCGCCTCTGGCGCGACGTGGGTGGAGGCGACTGCACTGAATCCACCCAGCGCGAACTTGTCGCGCACGTGCACGTAGCCCATCGCCTGTTTGGCAGTGGGCACCGGATCGCAGCCTGTCGCCCGCGCGATGGCCTCGACCTGTGCGGCCTGTGCGGATGAGGGGAAGTTCAGTACGCACTCGTTGCGCAACTGCAGGTTGCGATAGCCTTGGCCCTGCACGCCGAGGCCCAGCACCACCCGGTTGCCCAAGGCCCAGAACGAAGACAACGGACTGATGTTGCTGCTGCCATCGTCGTTCAGCGTGGTCATCAGCAGCACCGGTGTGCCGGGATACAGGACCGAAGGGGTGATGCGGCGGCGGGGGATCGGAGCGGCTTTCACGGCAGGCCTTGCGCTATCGGGGTGTCCACTGTGCCGTGGCAGCGGGTGCCGATGCTTCGGCCTGCATCGAACTGTCGGCGCGCAACGGCGTGCCACAATGCGGGCATGGTCCACACCTCCGGTTCCCTTGTCAGCGTCGGTGCCCTGGTCGGTGACCAGGCGCGCGCGGCCATGCTGCTGCAGCTGATGGATGGGCGTGCGTATACCGCGACGGAGCTGGCTCGTGTGGCCGGAGTGACACCGCAGACGGCGAGCACGCATCTGCGCAGGCTGATTGAGGGCGATCTGCTGGTCGCCGTCGCGCAGGGGCGACACCGCTACCACCGGCTGGCCTCGCACGAGGTTGCCGACATGCTGGAGGGCATCCTGCGCGTTGCCGACCGCACGCCGTCCTGCACGGTTTCCGCATCACGCAGCATGCCGGCGTTGCGTCAGGCGCGGAGCTGCTATCGGCATCTGGCTGGCGTGCACGCAGTGGCGATCACCGACCGCTTGCTGGGGGCAGGACACCTGGTCCCGCACGAGGGGCATTGGCAGGTGAGTGTGGAGGGTGCAGCGTTCCTGCGGGAGCTTGGCCAGCCGCTGACTGAACTGTTGCGGCTTCCCGTGACGGTCAAGCCTGCACGCTATTGCAGGGGGTGCCTGGACTGCACCGAGCGGCGTCCACATCTGGCGGGCCTGGTCGGCGAGGCGATGCTGGACAGCTTCGTGAGCAACGACTGGCTCCGACGCGTCGAGGGCCGGCGCGAACTACGCCTGACTCCGCCGGGGCGCGAGGCACTGTGGCGGCTGTTCACCCTGGCGACCTGAGCCCTGCGGTCAGTCTCAGCCACCTGCGACATGGAAAGGCGCTATGGTCGAGTTCCACGTCTTAGGGAGCTGCAATGGCGAGCAAGGACACTACGGATCGCTTGCGGCACGGAGCGAATCGGAAATGAGCAAAATCATGGCAGATGTGCGCTGGTTGACCTTTCGGCTCAAGAACGGGCAATCCATCGGACCGGATCGGCTGAAAGACGGATGGGTGATTGCCTCGGAAACCGCCCGCTGCGAAGTCCGCCGCGAGCATATCGAAGGATCGGGCCTGGTCTATGCTCTGTACGCCCCGGCCAACCTGGCCTCACCGCGGCGCGCCGAAATGCGCATGCGCGAATTCCTGATGAGCTCCGGCTACACCTTCACCATGGGCACGCTGGGCGGCTGACGCCGCCCGTTGGGATCACGGGCGCACGGTCAGTGCCTGGCCGAGCATGCCGATCGGACCGCGTGCATCGTGCAGCACCGTGCTGGTCAAGCCGAGACCCTGGTGGCCAAACGACACCGACGTATCGAAGCCCAGCCACTCGCCTTCGGGCATGCCGAACAGGTGCGCGGTCAGATCGAGGTTGGGGAAGGCGACCTCCTTCGGATCGGCGCGCACGGCCATGCCATTGGACAGATCGAACAGGGTGGCGGCACGGGCCAGTGGACTGACCGGCTCGCCGTCCAGCAGCGCATGCTTCGCGCGCGCCCAGTAGGTGGCACGGCCTGGCCCCTGATCGTGCCGGCGGATCTCCACGCTCTTGATGAATCCGCCTGGGCAGGCCGTACCTGGATCCCATGCGGGCATTGATTCCGGCGGTGCAATGGCAGCGATCGGCGTGCCGGCGATGGCCTGCGTATCGTTCGGGCGCATCAACCATGCACGCACGCGCAGCGCCGGGCGATCGTCATGACGCAGCGTAGCTTCGACCAGTTCGATGGTGCGACCAGCGCGCAGCACCTGTACGTCGGCCTCCATCGCTTCGATCGGAATGGTACCGAGCAGTCCTTTGGGTGGGTCCCTGATGAACTGCGGCACGCGGTGGTCTCAGTGCTGTACCGCCTTCAAGGCGTCGACCACCTGTGCTTCCGAAAAGCCACAATGCCCTTCGCCCACTGGCGGCAGCACGCGCGGCAATGGTCGCGCGCCAGCCCGTGCAGCCATCTGCGGATACACCGCCTGCATGTGCGGCACGATGGTGGGGTCGTTGTGGTTGAACTGGATCGCCAGCGGTCGCTTCACCGCGCCGGTCAATGCGAGCGCATTGCGGACATGCGCCTGCGCCGCAGGCACGGGATCGATGCGCTGCACGCCGGCATTGAACGCGGCGTCGTCACCGAATCCGCTGTACACCACACCAAGGTTGCCGACCGGCATGCCGCCGCTGCGCGTGGCCAGTTCATGCAGGACCAGCGCATGCAGGCTGATCGTGCCGGCCAGTGCATCAGCGGAGACCTGCAGCCGCTGCGCCAGCAACGCGGCGTGCAATGGATCGTGCTGCAGTGCATTGGCGATGCCCTGGTACAACTCGCCCTGTGGCAGCGCGGCGGCTTCGCGCGATGCCAACCCGGTGCCCGGCAGCCCCTTCGCCTTGGGGAAGAAATAATCGAACGCGACCAGCGTGGTCAGCAGGTCGGCCGCGATCTGTTCGCCACTGAGATTGGCACCGCACAGCGACACGCCACCGGCATAGTGCTGCGGGAAGCGCTCGAGGCTGCCAATGGTCACGGCACCGCCCATCGAGAATCCCAGCATCCAGGTGTGGCGCACATGCTTGAGTTCAGCCACTACCTGCTGGCGCAGGCGTTCCGTATCGGTAATCGCATCGGTCACCGCCCAGCCCTGGCTGGAGTATGCGCTCTGCGCGACGGCGTAACCGGCGCCCAGCAGCGCTGCCGTGCTGTCGTTGGCGGCCATCGGCGTGGTGCGCGGCACGCCCACGGGCTCATAGCCGTGGGCCAGCATCACCAGGTCGCCGTTCCAGTCTGCCGGTACATCCAACCGCCAGGGCGCGCCCTGCAGTTCGCCGCTGAGCATGCGTGCCGCCGTCGGCGGTGCAGCCAGCGATGTCATCCAGGGCAGCAGGCAGAGGGCAACAGTGCATCGAAGCAAGGGACGCATCGGGGTCATTCCATGCGGGAATGGCGCCGAGCATAGATGCCAACGAAACGTTGCGCGCGCTGCACTGCCGCAGGGGGTTGCGGGCCGAACAGGCGGCGCTCTACGCTGGCGGCATGGCCCTGCACAGCACCGCGTCGATTATCCGCATTCCTCACGGGAAGGCGGGGTAGCGCGCGGTCGTCACGGCCATGCAGCCCGCCCGGGAAGGCGGGCTGCACGCAGCGCTCTCCCGGGTAGATGAATCCACCCAGGAGAACGCAGATGCACGACTTTTCATCGAACGACCCTGCGCCGACCCTGCACCTGGTGTGCGGCAAGATCGGTGCCGGCAAATCCACCCTGTCTCAGCAGTTGGCATTGGCGCCGCGCCACGTATTGATCAGCGAAGACGCATGGCTGGCGGCGCTGTACCCGGGCGAAATCCATTCCATTGCCGACTATCTGCAGCGCGCAGCCACGTTGCGCACTGTGCTGGCCGATCATCTGCGCGCATTGCTGCAGGCGGGTGTTTCGGTGGTGCTCGATTTTCCATTCAATACGCCAGCCAGCCGCGCGTGGGCACGTGAAGTGTTCTCGCCGGCTGGCGCTGCACATCAACTGCATTTCCTCGATGTTGCCGACGACGTCTGCAAGGCGCGGCTGCGCGCGCGCAATGCACTCGGCGAGCATCCGTTCCAGGCCAGCGACGAGGAGTTCGCACAGATCACCCGCCACTTCGTGGCACCGGCCGCGGAAGAGGGCTTCGTGGTGATCCGCCATACGGCGTAGGACTGGGCGCGGTGCCGGTCAGGTCGCGGGCACCGGTCCACCGCATGCGACGCGATGCATCGGGAAGTCCATTGCCTGCTTCGGATTGTCCTGCGCGATCTCGATGCGCGCATGCGCGCGCTGGTCGTCGAGGCGCCGATAGTGGATACGCTGCGGGAAGTCGTTGGCGGGATTCTCGAACACGGCTTCATTGCCATCGACCCGGGTGGCGTTGAAGTCTGTGGCGTTCTGGCCAGAGGGCAGGGCGGTCAGCACCAGGCGTCCATCATCGTGCTGGCGCAGCTGCATGAACTCGAAGCCCACCGTGCGGCCATCCCGCAGGGTGCGGCTGCTGCCGAACAGGGTGTTTCCAGCCAGGATGGACCACTGCTCGCCGGCACCGGCCGGCTGGCCATCAAGCTGCCAGCAACCGGCCAGCCAGGCCAGGTGTTCGATCTTCGAGGGTGAGGCGGACAGTGCGTGCGGGGCCGCGAGCAGCAGCGGCAACAGGGCCAAGGCGATGCGGAGAGACATCGGTGCCTCCATGCGCGGGAATGTGCGGCCTGTATAGCGCCCGGGGGATCACGCGGCCAGTGCCGTCCCTTCCAGTGCTGATTCCGATACGATCTGTCGCATTGAGCCATTTTTGATTGACCCGGAGTCCCGCCATGGTCGACCGCCTCGCCATCCTTCTTGAACGCTTCGCGGTCACGGCTTCGGTGTTCCATGCCGGCGCGCTGTGCGGCATCAACACGCTGGAGGGTGAGGATGAGGCGGGTCAGTTGCACCTGGTGCGGCGCGGGCCGCTGCAGGTCAGTCACGGGCAGCAGACCGTGCAGGTCGAAGTGCCGAGCCTGCTGCTGTATCCGCGGCCGATGCCACATCGCTTCAGTACCGACCCGCAGCAGGGCGCCGACATGGCCTGCGCCAACCTGCATTTCGAGGGCGGACGGCTCAATCCGATCAGTGCTGCGCTGCCCGATTTCATCTGCTTGCCGCTGGCCGACCTGTATGGAGGCAATGCGGCGCTGGAACTGCTGTTCGAAGAGGCGTTCGAGCAGCGCTGCGGGCGGGCAGCGATGGTCAACCGGCTGTTCGAGGTGGTGATGATCCAAGTGCTGCGCCAGCTGATGGAAGGTGGCGAGATGCGCGGCGGCCTGTTCGCCGGGCTGGGTCATCCGCGGCTGCGGCTGGCATTGGTGGCGATGCATGAAGCGCCAGCACAGTCCTGGACCCTGGAAGACCTGGCCGAGGTCGCCGGCATGTCACGCAGCGTGTTCGCCGCCAGCTTTCGCGAGGCGATGGGCACCACGCCAGGCCAGTACCTGCAGGGGTGGCGGGTTGGGCTCGCGCAACAGGCGCTGCGGCAGGGGCGGCCGCTGAAGCGGATCGCCGACGAAGTGGGCTATGGCAGCGAAGCGGCGTTGTCGCGCGCGTTCAAGGCGCATACCGGGCAGTCGCCACGGGAATGGCGCGGGCAGGCGCGGGCCAGCGCGGCCTGATCGGTCAGCCCAGCGCCAGCCGGGCCAGCTTCATGCCACCAAACAGACCGGCCAGGCCCAGCGCCACCGAGCCACCGGCATACAGTGCCGCCAGCCCATGCTGGCCACGCTGCAGCAGCAGGCCGATCTCCAGCGCGTAGGTGGAAAACGTGGTGTAGCCGCCGAGGATGCCGGTGGCCAGCAGCAGGCGCAGCTGCGGCGAGGCGCCATTGCGCATGGCAAAGGCCTCGACCACCACGCCCATCAGCAGCGCACCGCTGATGTTGATCAGGAAGGTCGACCAGGGCCAGGGACTGCCGACCGCCACCCGCGCGCCGATCAGGTTGCAGGCGTGGCGCAGGCAGGCGCCGATGCCGCCGCCGACGAAGACCAGGAAATAATTGTTCAATGCTTGCATGGCGTGCCTCGAATGCGGGTTCGCAGGGTCAATGGCGAACGCCGAGGGCAGGCACGACCTGCCGTCGACGAACACCGGGTTCGTCCTGGCAGGAGCCATCAGCCTTCTCAGGCGGTTATCGGGGGAGCCCCATCCCCATCGCGGTCCATGCTACCAGCGGCGGTGCATTCACGTCATCGAGGTCGTCAGAACGCGAGCCACCTTGCTGCGGCTGAAGCCATCCATCAGCAGTTCGAACGCGAGCAGATCCAGCGCCGCATGGCGGCGGTGGTCGATCTCCAGCCCGTTCTCGGCCACCAGATGGCTGACCAGCTCGTAGGCGTCCTGCCAGACATCCAGATGGGCCTGGCTGGGGATGTAGGCACTGCCGGGCTCACCGACGCCGAGCCCGCTGACCCCGTACAGCAGCTCGCGGGCGTCCAGCTTGGCCGCATCTGCGATGCGGAACAGCTGTTCGGCTTTCACGTGCGAGGCGCTCACGTGATCGTTGAGCCAGTTGCTGATGGTTGCTGTCGTTGATTTGGCGGCGCGTGCCAGATCGGCCGGGCGTGGGTGCCCGGCTTTCTTCATGGCTGCCGCGAGTCGTTGGCCGAGAGTATTCATCTATGCAAGCCAGCTTAACGCGTGGATTGCGAAGAAGCCTTGTCGCAAGAATCAGTCTGGTTAACAGAAGGACCGACCGTGACCGAATTCTGGAGCAAGCGGCAGGTGCGCACCCGGCTGGGATTCCGCACCGACGCCGAACTGGCACGCTTCTTTGGCATAAGCCGTTCCGCAGTGTCGCAATGGCCGAGGGACTTCCCGATTCCGGCCCTGCGGCAATACATCCTGCATCAGCGCTATCCGAACCTGTTCCCCACGACAGAAGCGTCGGCGGGCGAATCCATCTGACTTGCGCCGCCTTTTGTCGCATCTAGCACGCTAAGCGCCTTTTGCTAAGTATGCTTAGCAAAATAGGTAAGATCGATCGATCTGAGAATCACAATCGGCGCCATCTACTGGAGGTGTCGGTCCCTGGGTCCCGCTTACTGTCGGCTTCACCCCATCCGTGGGGGCCGGGTCCCCGTATGTAGTTTCGTGAACGATTAATAATTTCAATCACGAAAGTCGCTGCATGTAATTGACCTGTCGTGAAATCTATGACTAATTGGAGTCAACCAAGCGTGAAGCCTGGGAGTCTTTCAGTAGCACGCAAGTGAGTCGGTAGACCGTCAACAATGCAGAACAAGTCCAACGGAGGTCGTATGGAATACGGCATGCATGGCTTGGCTGAACGGGTACGCCGCGAACTGGAAGCCAGTTACCACAAACACGGATGCGGTCCGGCGTTCTGGGATACCTACCAGCAGGTGCTGGACCGTCTGGTCCCGCAGGGGACCGAGCGTACCGAAGTCACCAACGAAATGGCGCTGATCATCGAACAGCTGGGCATCGTCCGGCGTGCGCAGCTTGTGCCGCCGCACGCCAACGGGGCGCGTTGATTCAGAGCAGGCGCCAGGCGCCGCAGGCAAGCAGCGCCAGCAACAAGGACAGCAGGGCCAGGGTCCGGGGTCGCCACAGGCGCTTCGGTTGTCCAGCCATCGCCTGCGGACTGCAGTAGCGCACCAGCCCCGGACCGAAACCGGCCCGGTGCTGTTGTTGTGCGCAGGCCTCCAGGCAGGCGCCGCAGGCCAGGCAATCGGCCTGCGGCCCCTGGCGGATGTCCAGCTGCATCGGGCAGGCGGTGACACAAGCAGCGCAGTCGATGCAGTCACCGAGGCGGTCGGCGCTGAAGGTCGGCATCGGTCCGGCCAGCAGCGGATGCGCGGCGCGGAATACGTAGTCCTGCGCAGTGGTCGGGTCGAGCAGGCCGCGGCCACGGCCCAGTACTCCGCCAAGCCCGGACGGACGTGGCCCGCGCGGCTCACCGCGACGGGCGTCGTACAGCATGCGCGGTGTGTGCGGATCGGTCAGCAGCGGCTGCATGCGTGCGAACGGGCACAGCGAACGGCAGACCTGCTCGCGCAGGAAACCGGCATTGCCCCAGGTCGCGGCTGCATAGAACAGCACCCAGAAGGTTTCCCAGCGGCTCCAGCCGGCGTGGGGCGCAGCGGTCACCAGTTCGGCGATGGGGCTGAACAGGCCGACGAAGGTGATCCCGGTCCACAGCGACAACAGCCCCCAGGCCAGCTGGGTGGTCGGGCGTACAGCAGGTGCAGGCAGCATGCGGGCCGCGCTGCGGGCGATCCAGTCGAAGGCGCGCCGCCACAGGGTCTGCGGGCAGGCATGGCCGCACCAGATGCGCCCGGCGAGGTGGGTAAGCAGCGCAAGGCCCACCGCCAGCACCGCCAGCAGTCCGATCAGCACGCCGGCGTCGCTGGGCCACAACGTCCAGCCAAACAGGTCGAATCGCCGCGCGTTGATGTCCAGCAACAGCGCCTGGCGACCCTCCCAGCGCAGCCACGGCAGTGCGTAGAACAGCGCCAGCAAGGCGGCGCTGAGCGTGCCGCGCCAGTGCCAGGGACGAGGGATCCGGGTGCAGGACGTACTCATCCCAGCGGCAGCTCGTCGTCGTCATCGCTCGGCATCGGCCGCTGCAGGTACCAGGTGACCGCGCTGGACAGTGCCGTCACCGACCAGAACATGAAGAATCCCGCCGTATAGCCCAGTTCGCGACTGATGGCCGTGCCCGGGAAACTGATGGCCTGCAGGCGCAACGGATCGACGAAGGCGAAGAACACCACGCTGGCAACGCCGGCGGCGATGAAGCTGGGCCAGAGGATGGCGCCCCACTGCTGGATCAGCCTCTGGCGGCGGTTGGGAGAAGGTCTGTTCATGCTGTCCCGGATCGAAAAGTGGGCGGCGCGTATACTTCGCCAAGGCTGGCGCGGCATCCGCAGGGCATGCTTCCTGCAAGCGTGCCAGCCTAGGTGCAGCGGACTGCGCCGACATTGATCTGGATCAACGGCGCTGCCGCCTGGGTGCGGCACACTGCCGGCACGCTTTGGGTACCCCGATGAACGCAACACCGCCGCCTGTCCTCCCCGTCGCCTCGCCCGGGTTGTGCACCGAGCAGGAAGTGACCCGCCTGGTTCACGATTTCTATGCCCGCGTGCGTGAGGAAGAACGGCTGGGACCGGTGTTCGAGGCGCACGTCCACGATTGGCCTGAGCATCTGGCGCAGCTGGTCGACTTCTGGTCGGCGATGCTGCGCGGTACCCGCCGCTTCAAGGGCTCGCCGATGTCCAAGCACATGGCCATCGAGCTGGACAAGGACCTGTTCGACCGCTGGCTGGTGCTGTTCCGGATCACCACTGCCGAATGCAACAACCCGCCGATGCAGGAACTGGCCAACGACGTGGCCGCGCGCATCGGTGACACCTTCTGGAAGCGCTACCAGATGCTGCGCTGGCCGCAGGTGGGCCTGCCGGTGCTGGGGATCCCCGGCAAGGATTGATCTGGGTCAAGGCGGCGCAGGCCGCCTGGCGCGATGCTGGCGACATGGACACGTTCTCTCCCGCCGCCGGTGGCCTGGCCTGGACCTTCGACCCCGACCTTCTGCGCCGGCACGACCGGCCGGGCCCGCGCTACACTTCGTATCCGACCGCGCCGCATTTCCATGATGGCTTCGACGCGCCGGCGCTCCGCCAAGCGATCTCCGACAGCAACCAGCTGGCCCGCGCGCTGTCGCTGTATGTGCATGTGCCGTTCTGTTCCAGCCCCTGCTTCTACTGCGGCTGCAACCGGGTGATCACCCGCGATCGCGGTCGTGGCCACAGTTACGTCTCGCGCGTGCTGGCCGAGGCCGACCTGTTGGCGCCGCAGTTCGATGACGGCCGCGAGGTGATCCAGCTGCACCTGGGCGGTGGTACGCCGAACTTCCTCGATGCCGAGGCGATGACCACGCTGGTGGAAGGGTTGCGCCGGCGCTTCGATTTCAGTGATTCGCCGCAGCGCGATTTCTCGATCGAACTCGATCCGCGCTTCATCGACACCCGCGACGTCGCCATGCTGGCGCGGCTGGGCTTCAACCGGGCCAGCCTCGGCGTGCAGGATTTCGACCCGCAGGTGCAGGAATCGATCAACCGCATACAGGGTGTGCAGCAGACGCTGGACATCCTGCGCGCCTGCCGCGACAGCGGCATGCGTTCGGTCAACGTCGACCTGATCTATGGCCTGCCGGGGCAGAGCCTGGAAGGATTCGGCCGCACCCTCGAACGGGTGCTGGCGCTGCGCCCGGATCGCCTGGCGGTGTATGGCTACGCGCATCTGCCGCATCTGTTCCGCGCGCAGAAGCAGATCGACGAAAGCCGCTTGCCTTCGCCGGAAGACAAGCTGGCGCTGCTGGGCCTGGCGGTGGAGAAGCTCTCTGCGGCCGGCTACCAGTACATCGGCATGGATCATTTCGCACTGCCGGAGGAGGATCTGTCACGCGCGCAGCGTGCCGGCCAGCTGCATCGCAACTTCATGGGCTACACCACTCACGCCGATACAGATCTGCTCGGCCTGGGCGTGAGTGCGATCAGCCACATCGGTGCCACCTACAGCCAGAATCCGCGCGATCTGCCGTCGTGGGAGGACGCGGTGGATCAGGGCCAGCTGCCGGTCTGGCGCGGCGTGGCATTGAGTGCCGACGACCAGCTGCGTGCGGAACTGATCCAGCAGCTGATGTGCCAGGGCGAGGTGGATGGCGTGCTGCTGGGGCAGCGTCACGGCGTGGATTTCGAGCAGTACTTCGCCGAGGACCTGCGTTCGGTGCAGCGGCTGCAGGAAGACGGCCTGGCCGAATACCACGATGGCGTGGTGCGTGCCAGCGAACCTGGGCGGCCATTGCTGCGGTTGCTGGCGATGTGCTTCGACCCGTATCTGCGTGCCGCGCACGAGCAACCGCGTTACTCGCGGGCGATCTGAAGGTGGCTTGTGCTGCGCTCGCGTGGTGCCCGGAGCCGGAATCGAACCGGCATGGGGTTGCCCCCGGCGGATTTTAAGTCCGATGCGTCTACCAGTTTCGCCATCCGGGCCTGCAGCGCGGCGCCGATTGTAGCCCACCTGCGGTGCCGCGACCGGATTACATCACGGCGGCGGCGTGCTTAACTGTCGATCGCATTCATGTCATAGTCCCTGCCATCGTTCCCAGGGGGGGAGCCACCTGATGTCGCTGCACGCGATTGCCTATGCCAGTGAGGCCCGCGCCGATCTGCAGACAACCGATCTTGACCGCCTGCTGGCCGACGCCACGGCATTCAATCGTGTAGCCGGTGTCACCGGTGTCCTGATGTTCGACGGAGCACGCTTCCTGCAGTATCTCGAGGGCCCGGAGGATGGCATCGATTCGGTGTTCCAGCGCATTCTCAACGCGCGCAGCCACGTGCAGCTGAAAGTGCTGTGCCGTGCACCCGTGGTGCAGCGCGCATTTCCGCGCTGGTCGATGGGCACGCGGCGGATCGAGCCGGAGCTGCTGGCGCAGATTGTCGATGCCGCGTGGCCCGGCTTCCTGCTTGGCAGTGGTGGATTCGAGCGCCTGCTGCAGGCCTGGACCGGCGCCGACGGTGAACTGGAACCGGCCGCGGTGGCGTTGGGGTCCTGAGCCCGCCTTGGCGGCAGGGCGCCGGGGCCGGTAGGCTGTAGCCTTTCTGGCGCAGGTTTTCCGGAGTGGTGCAGCAGATGAGTGTGTTGGCCGAAGCCATGGCAGCGTATGTGCGATCGCATCCGTTGCACGGGATGTGCCGATGAGTGCGCCGGTTGCGGCGGCCAGCGCCCCCCGGTTTGCCGTGATCGGCCTGGGTTATGTCGGCCTGCCTTTGGCGGTGGCGTTTGGCCGGCAGTGGCCGACGTTGGGCTTCGATATCGATGCCGGTCGCATCGCCGAGCTGCGCAGCGGCCAGGACCACACGCTGGAAATGGAAGCCGACGAGCTGGCCAGTGCGCAGCGGCTGCAGTTCGGCAGTGATCCGGCATTGCTCGATGCCTGCAATGTCTACATCGTCACCGTGCCGACCCCGATCGATGCATACGAGCAGCCCGACCTGGAGCCCCTGCGTTCGGCGACACGACTGATTGCCAGTCATCTTCGCGCCGGCGATCTGGTGATCTACGAGTCCACGGTGTACCCCGGCACCACCGAGGAAGTGTGCGTGCCGCTGCTGGAGCAGGGGGCGGGCCTGCGCTTCAACGAAGACTTCTATTGCGGCTACAGCCCGGAACGGGTCAGTCCCGGCGACCGCCAGCGGCGCCTGGCCGACATACGCAAGATCACGTCCGGCTCGACACCGGAAGTCGCTGCGGTGATTGATGGTCTGTACCAGCGCATCATCGCCGCCGGTACGTTCCCGGCACCTTCGATGCGCGTGGCTGAGGCGGCCAAGGTGGTCGAGAACATCCAGCGCGACGTCAACATTGCGCTGGTCAACGAGCTGGCCCTGATATTCGATCGGCTCGGCATCGATACCCAGGACGTGCTCGACGCCGCCGGCAGCAAGTGGAATTTCCTGCCGTTCCGGCCGGGGCTGGTCGGCGGTCACTGCATCGGCGTCGATCCGTATTACCTGCTGCACAAGTCCGAGAGCGTGGGCTACCACCCGGACCTGATCCACACCGCACGGCAGGTCAACAACCGCGTCGGCGAGCATGTGGCGGCGCGGGTGCTGGCGATGCTGGCCGAGCGTGGCCGTGTGCCGGCGGACGCACGCATCCTGGTGCTGGGCGTGACCTTCAAGGAGGATTGCCCGGACCTGCGCAACAGCCGCGCGCTGGAACTGGCGCAACGGCTGCGCGATGCCGGCGCGCAGGTAGCGGTCAGCGACCCGTGGGTCGGCCCGGCGGCATTGACCGGCGAGGGCCTGGATTGGCTGGCCGAGCCCGGGGCAGGGCGCTATGACGCAGTGGTGCTGGCGGTGGCCCACGCCCGTTTCAAGGCGATGGATGAATCCGCAATCCGGGGGCTGTTGGCGCCGGGTGGCCTGGTCTACGACGTGAAATCGGCCTGGCCGCGCAACGTGGTTGACGATCGCTTGTAAGCCCGGGCAGTGAACGGCGCGGTAGACTCGGGGGCAGTTGCAACCGAGGAAAGCCATGCACCGGTATATCGTCTACCTGCTCGCCATCCTGATGTTCCCGATATGCCTGTGGCTGGCCACGATCTGGCCAGCCTGGTACTGGGGCGTCGGCCTGACTGCCGCGATGGTGGCGCTGGGGACCTGGGACCTGCTGCAGAAACGCAGCACGTTGCGCCGCAATTATCCGGTGATGGCGCACTTCCGTTACGGGCTGGAGTCGATCGGTCCGGAGATCCGCCAGTACTTCGTGCAGAGCGACCTGGAAGACGTGCCGTTCTCGCGCCAGCAGCGCGCGCTGATCTACCAGCGTGCAAAGAACGAGATGGACACGGTGCCGTTCGGCACCCTGCGCAGCACTTATGCGGTGGACTACGAGTGGATCAACCATTCGCTGGCACCGACGACGATTGCCAAGCATGACTTCCGCGTCCTGATCGGCCCGAACTGCGCCAAGCCTTATTCGGCCAGCGTGTTCAACATCTCGGCGATGAGCTTTGGCTCGCTGTCAGCCAATGCGATCCGCGCACTGAACGAAGGCGCGCGCCGCGGTGGCTTCTACCACGACACCGGCGAAGGATCGATTTCGCCCTACCACCGCGAAATGGGCGGCGACCTTGTGTGGGAGATCGGCTCGGGGTACTTCGGTTGCCGTGACGAGAAAGGTGGTTTCAGCGAGGAGCGCTTCGTTGCCAACGCTACCCACGATCAGGTCAAGATGATCGAGATCAAGCTGTCGCAGGGGGCCAAGCCGGGCCACGGTGGTGTGCTGCCGGCACCGAAAGTGACCGCCGAGATCTCGGTGACCCGTGGCGTGCCGATGGGCGTTGACTGCGTGTCGCCGTCGCGCCATTCGGCGTTCTCCACGCCGGTTGAACTGTTGCAGTTCGTGGCCCGCCTGCGCGAACTGTCCGGTGGCAAGCCGGTCGGTTTCAAGTTGGCCATCGGCCACCCGTGGGAATGGTTCGGCATCGCCAAGGCGATGCAGGAAACCGGCCTGTTGCCGGACTTCATCGTGGTGGATGGCGCCGAAGGCGGCACCGGCGCGGCACCGGCCGAGTTCGTCGATCATGTCGGCGTGCCGATGCATGAGGCACTGCTGCTGGTGCACAACACCCTGGTCGGCCTCGACCTGCGTGAGCGCATCCGCATCGGCGCGGCCGGCAAGATCACCAGTGCGTTCGACATCGCACGGACCATCGCGTTGGGGGCCGACTGGTGCAATGCCGGCCGAGGCTTCATGTTCGCGCTGGGCTGCATCCAGTCGCTGAGCTGCCATACCGACAAGTGTCCGACCGGGATCGCTACCCAGGATCCCGCGCGCTGGAAGCATCTGGATGCACCGGACAAGGCTGCTCGTGTCTACAGCTACCACGAGCACACGCTGCATGCCTTGAAGGAACTGCTGTGTGCCGCTGGCCTCAATGATCCGGCCGAGCTGGGGCCGGAACACATCCTGCGCCGTGTCTCGCCGGTGGAGATCCGTTCGCTGGCCTCGTTGTACCGCTACCTGGAGCCAGGCGAACTGCTGCACAAGGTGCCCGACCATGCGGTGTTCCATGCGTTCTGGGCCGATGCACGCAGCGATTCCTTCCAGCCGCCGCCGAAGATCCAGGCACTGCGCGCCAGCAAGTCGCGATAACGGCTCTGTAGCGTCGAGCCATGCTCGACTGCCTTTTGATCAGGCATCGCGACGTTGGAACGAAGAACAGCCGAGCATGGGCTCGGCTCTACAAGGAGATGTCATGCAGTTCAGGACCGGCACCATGGATGACATGGCCATGCTGTGGGCGCTGCGCACGCGATGCGTGCGCGAGACCTGCAGCAGCCATTACCCGCCCGAAGTCATTGCGCCCTGGTCTGCCTCGCCGCCACCGTCGCAGTACGCGCGGCTGTTGTCGCAGGGTGGCTGCGTGGTGGCCGAGGACGAGCAGGGCAGTCTGCTCGGCTTCGGCGTGTTTGATGCCGATGCCAATGAAGTCGACGCGTTGTTCGTCGATCCGGATCGTGGCGGCAAGGGCATCGGCCAGGCGCTGATGCAGCGCCTGCTGGCGATGGCCGATCCTGGGCGCGAGGTGGTGCTGTCAGCCTCGCTCAACGCCGTGCCGTTCTATCAGCGGCAGGGGTTCATCAGTGTGCGCGAAGAGGCCTACCCGCATCCCAGCGGCGTGGCGCTGGCTTCGGTGAGCATGCGCCGGCCGTGGTGAGTGCCCGTTTTCTGCGTTCTGTAGAGCCGAGCCCACGCTCGGCTGCTTTTGATTCAAGCCGAGCGTGGGCTCGGCTCTACAGGTAGCGCAGTCGAGCATGGCTCGATCCTACAAGGCAGGCGTCACCGCTCCGCCAACCACCCGATCACGCCTTCCGCAGCACGCAGGCCACTGGCGTAGCACGCGGTCAACAGGTAGCCACCTGTCGGCGCTTCCCAGTCCAGCATCTCGCCGGCGCAGAACACGCCGGGCACTGCCCGCAGCATCAGGCCATCATCCAGCGCATCCAGGCGCACGCCGCCGGCGGTGCTGATCACCTCGGCCATCGGCCGGGGACGCAGCAGGCGCAGCGGCAGGCGCTTGAGCGTAGCCGCCACGGCAGGAAGGTCGCTGCCCGCTTCTTTACCCAGAACCTCGAACACCAGTGCGGCTTTCACTGCATCCAGACCGGCTTGGCGGCGCAGGTGCTCGCCGAAGCTGCGGCCCTTGCGTGGGCGTGACAGATCGGCAAGCAGGCGCGCCTCGTCGCGGCCCGGTACCAGATCCAGCCACAGCATCGCGTGGCCCTCGCGGTTGATGGTCTCGCGCAGGTCCGCCGCAATCGCATAGATCAGGCTGCCTTCGATGCCGTACTCGCTGGCCACGCATTCGCCCTGCAGCGACCGTGGCTGTCCGGCCAGGTCGATCCAGTGCGCGACCACCGGCTTCAACGGCGCGCCGGCATTGCGTTGGGCGAAGAATGGGGTCCAACCCACGTCGAAACCGCAGTTGGCCGACTGCAGTGGTGCGATGTCCACGCCACGGGTCTGCAGTGGCGCGACCCAGGCGCCGTCACTGCCCAGCTGCGGCCAGCTGCCGCCGCCCATGGCCAGCAGGGTGGCATCGGCATGTACTTCAACGGCGCCATCTTCGGTTTCAAATCGCAGCGCGCCATCCTCACCCCAGCCGATCCAGCGGTGGTTGGCATGCAGGCGCACACCCTGTTCCTTCAGCCGGCGCACCCAGCCACGCAGCAGCGGCGCAGCCTTCCGGTCGACCGGGAACACGCGGCCGGAGCTGCCCACATAGGTCTCCACGCCCAGGCCGGCGGCCCAGTCGCGCAGCGCCCCCGCATCGAAGTCGTCCAGCCAGCGGCCCACGGCCGTGGACTGCTCGCGGTAGCGGCTGTCGAACAGCGGACGCGGATCGGAATGGGTGAGGTTGAGCCCGCCCTTGCCGGCGATCAGGAATTTGCGGCCGGGCGACCCCTTGGCCTCGTACAGGTCGACGTCCAGCCCGGCGGCGCGCAGGCGCTCGGCGGCGAACAGGCCGGCCGGGCCACCGCCGATGACGGCGACGCGGTGGGGCATGGCGGCATCACGGTTTGACATCGAGCAGCTCGACGTCGAACACCAGCGACGATCCGGCCGGAATCGGGCCGACCTTGCGGTCGCCGTAACCGTAGTCCGGCGGGATCATCAGCGTGCGCTTGCCGCCAACTTTCATGCCGGCCACGCCCTCATCCCAGCCGCGGATGACCTGGCCGGCGCCAAGCGCGAAGGTGAACGGTTGGCCGTGCTTGAAGGAGCTGTCGAAGGTCTTGCCGTGCTTGGTCTCGGTACGGTTGTCGTAGATCCAACCGGTGTAGTGCACGGTGACCTTGCTGCCGGGAACGGCTTCAGCACCGGCACCTGGCACGGTATCGATCCGCTCGAAGGCGGTCAGGGTGCCGCCGGGCGGCGGGCCGGACGGTTCGGTCGAGCAGCCAGCGGCGGCGAGGGACAGCAGCAGGGGAAGCAGCAGGCGGCGCATCGGGCGTCTCCGGTAGGGCGCAGGTCGAGGGCGGCAAGGGTAGCGCATCGGCGCCGGGTATCATGGGGACATGGCAAAACTCCTGCTCAATCTGCGCAATGTCGGTGACGACGAATACGCCGATGTCTGCACGCTGCTCGACCAGCACGGCATCGCCTGGTACCGCACCGAACCCAGCCCCTGGGGCATTTCCAACGGAGGCCTGTGGCTGCGCGAGGACGCCGATCATCCACGTGCGAAGGCGCTGATGGCGGAGTACCAGGCCGAACGCGGGCCGCGCATCCGTGCCGAGCGTGAGCAGGCATTGCGTGATGGCACGGCGGAGACCTTCGGCAGCCTGTTCCGGCGGCGGCCGCTGTACGTAATGCTGGTGCTGCTGGGGATGGCCGCTGCCGCTGCGCTGGTGCTGCTGCCGTTCGTACTGTTGCGGGGGTAAGGGGTTTCGGCCGGGTTGCACCCGGCACCCGCAGACGCAACGTCGACGTCAAAAGCCGGGCTTCAGTGGGAGGGTGGGGCGGTGTGGGCACGCGGGGGACGGCAAAAGCTGCTCCTGCGTGCCTCGTAGAGCGCCTTGCTCGTGTGCGCTGTCCTGCGCACACGGCAAGACCGGGGTTGGGCATCCTGCCCAACCCGCCCGGCGCATGCCCCGGGCCCATGGCGCTCTGCGCCCCCGCCTGCCCACACCGCCCCACCCCTGACAGATTCCGGGTGTCTGCCGGGCTTGGGGTCGGATCCCTCTGCCGTACAGAGGGCTCTGATCCCTGAATCTGTCTGTGCGGGCAGGAGGCGCTAAAATGGCGGGATGATCGCCAATACCGCCGCTTACCATTTCGCCGTCATCGACGCTCCCCAGGCCCTCTGCGACCAGCTGCTGGCGCGTGCCGAGGCGGCGGAGCTGCGCGGCACGATCCTGGTGGCGGGCGAGGGGCTGAACCTGTTCCTGGCAGGTGCGCCAGAGGCGGTCGAGGGCTTCTACGTGGCACTGCGTTCCGACGCGCGCTTTGCCGATATGCGGGTCAAGACCAGCCTCAGTGAGCATCAGCCGTTCGCGCGGCTGAAGGCCAAGGTGAAGGACGAGATCATCAGCTTCCGCCGTGATGACGGCCAGCCGCTGGACTATCCGCGTGCGCCGGCGGTCGATCCGGCCACCGTGCAGCGCTGGCTGCGGCAGGGGCATGACGATGCCGGCAAGCCGGTGGTGATGCTCGATACGCGCAATCTGCAGGAAGTGGAGTACGGCACCTTCAAGGATGCGCTGGTGCTGCCCATCCACAAGTTCACCGACCTGCCGGAGGCGCTGGCGCCGCACCGCGAAGCACTGAAGGACAGCACCGTGGTCAGTTTCTGCACCGGCGGCATCCGCTGCGAGAAGGCGGCGCTGTGGATGGTCAACGACGGCATGGACAACGTGCTGCAGCTGGACGGTGGCATCCTCGGCTACTTCGAGGAAGTGGGCGGCGAAGGCTACGAAGGCCGCTGCTTCGTGTTCGATGAGCGCATTGCGCTGGATGCGGAACTGAAGCCGATGGTCGACCAGCCGTTGCCTGATCCGCGCCCCAGCGCGTTCTAAGCCGGGATGTCGATTCCCCGGTAGAGCCGGCCGCTGGCCGGCTGCCAGCCACGTTGCCTGCCGGCCAGCGGCCGGCTCTACCGGATCAAGCGCAGCCAGTCGTGGACCCGCGCTGCGGGAATCAGCATCCCGCCACCGGCACTGGCCGCTGCGCCGGGTCGTCCCCATGCATGGGGGATCCTGTGACGGAAAAACGCCTGATGATCCCGTTGTCGATCCTTGACCTGGCCCCGGTCTGCGAGGGCAGTGACACCACCACCGCCTTTGCCAACATGCTGGAACTGGCCCAGCACGCCGATGCGCTGGGCTACCGCCGCTACTGGCTGGCCGAACACCACAACATGCCCGGCATCGCCAGTGCGGCCACCGCCGTGCTGATCGGCCATGTCGCCGGCGGTACCCGGCGCATCCGGGTCGGTGCCGGCGGCATCATGCTGCCCAACCATGCCCCGCTGCAGGTGGCCGAGCAGTTCGGCACGCTGGCCTCGCTGTATCCGGACCGGATCGACCTGGGCCTGGGCCGCGCGCCGGGCACCGATCAGCCGACCGCGCGTGCACTGCGCCGCTACTTCGACAGCGCCGACCAGTTCCCGCAGGATGTGCGCGAGCTGCTGCACTACTTCGAGCCGGTACAGCCCGGGCAGGCGGTGCAGGCGGTTCCAGGTGGTGGCCTGCGGGTGCCGACCTGGATCCTCGGTTCCAGCCTGTTCGGTGCGCGCATGGCCGCCTCGATGGGCCTGCCGTATGCGTTCGCCTCGCACTTCGCGCCCGACGTGATGGACGAAGCGCTGGCGGTGTATCGCCGCGAGTTCCGCCCTTCGGCCACGTTGAAGCAGCCGCACGCGATGCTGGCCCTGAACGTTGTCGCCAGCGACAGCGAAGCCGAGTCACGCCGCCTGTTCACCAGCCAGCAGCAGAGTTTCGTCAATCTGCGCCGTGGCCGGCCGGGCAAGATTCCGGCGCCCATCGACGACATCGAATCGTTCTGGGAACCGCATGAAAAGCTGGGTGTGGAGCGGGCATTGGCCTGCACCGTGCTGGGTGATCCGCAGCAGGTGGCCGAGGGCATCGCCGCCTTCGTCGAACGGCACAAGCCCGACGAACTGATGCTCACCGCCAATCTGTACGACCACCGCGCACGCCTGCGTTCGTTCGAACTGGCGATGCAGGCCTGGCACGCCCGCCACGCGGGCTGAACAATTGCGTCACGGCCTGTTGCGGCCGATCCGCGTCTGATGGGGGCTCCCACTTCTGGAGTCCCCACCATGGCCGAGACCCGTGCCGAACACATTGCCCAACTGGCCGAGCTGATCAAGGACGTGGAGGTGGCCATGTTCACCACCACCGGCGTCGACGGGCGACTCTACAGCCGGCCGCTGGCCACCCAGCAGGTCGCCTTCGACGGTGACCTGTGGTTCGTGATCACCGGCGACAGCCCAAAGGTGGCCGAGATCGCGCTCGATCCGCGGGTCAACGTGGCCTACGCCTCGCCCTCGAAGAACACCTACGTGTCGGTGGCGGGGCGGGCACGCGTGGTCGATGATCGCGCGAAGATCGAGGAGCTGTGGTCACCGGCGATGAAGCTGTTCTTCCCCGGTGGCAAGGATGACCCCAACCTTCGCCTGATCCATGTGCGCGCCGACAGTGCCGAATACTGGGATGGCCCGGGCACTCTGCTGGGCACGGCGCTGAGTTTCGTTCTGTCGGCGGTGCAGGACGAACCGGCGGCGTTGGCCGACAACGGGTTCATCGACCTTCGGTGATGGCCGATGTCCGGTAGTGGTAGTGCTGGCCAGCGGCCGGCTCTACCGGCTTCCGGCTCAGAACCAGCGCTGGAACAGTTCCACCGTATAGCCCACCAGCTGCCCCGAACTGAAACCGAAGAATGCGATCGCTGCCAGCGCCGCGATCCAGTTGAACAGCATCAGCGCGCCATCGCGTTCCAGCAGCGCCAACGAGAACAGCAGCAGCTGGAAGCCGAACAGGAAGTTGGTGAAGGGAATCGGCAGCGACAGCAGCAGGCCCAGCAACACCAGCAGCAGGCCGCTGAAGGCGTGGGCGGGCAGCGGTGTCAGCAGTTGCGGCAGGCGGGGTTTCAGCATCTTGTCCAGGCGCCGCAGCGGGCGGTCGATGCGGTCCAGGAAGCGATGCATGGTGCCGCGCTTTGGCCCGCGGCGGGCAATGAAGCCAGGCAGCCACGGCCGGCGCAGGCAGAACAGCATCTGCAGGCCGATCAGGATCACCAGCGGGCCACTGACTGCACCGCCCATGCCCGGGATCGGGATGAACGAGGGCAGGATCGCCACGAACAGGAACACGCCGAACGCGCCCTGCTGCAGGTTGCTGAGGATCTGGCCGAGCGGCATGTGCTCGGCGGGATCGCCGGAGGCGAACATCTCCAACAGGGTACGGATGCCCTCGTTGCGGTAGGCCGGGCGCTGTTCGCCCGGACCCTGGCCGGCCTCAGGCGGTGAGCTCATCGGCCTGCTCGTCGGACAGCGTGCGCAGCAGCAGCTTGTCCACCCGCGCTCCGTCCAGATCGACCACCTCGAAGCGCCAGCCGGCCCAGTCGAAGTACTCGCCGGCGTGCGGAATGCGGCCGAAGTAGTGGATGCACATGCCGGCCAGCGTGTAGTAGTCGCCGTCCTCGGCGTCGGGCAGGTCGTTGCTGCCGATCAGTTCGCGCACGTCTTCGATCGGCAGCGAGCCGTCCACCAGCAGCGAGCCGTCCTCGCGGGTCACCACCAGCGCATCTTCGTCGGCGTTCTCCACCGCCTGCAGGCGGCCGACCACGGCACCCATCAGGTCGCTGATGGTCACCAAGCCCTGGATCTCGCCGTACTCGTCCACCACCAGCGCCATCGACTGCTGTTCCTCGCGGAAGATCTCCAGCAGCTTCATCGCGTGGGTTGATTCGGAAACGTACAGCGGTTCGCGCAGGGTCTGGAACAGCGCGTTGTCGCCGCGCGCCATGCGCGTGGCCAGCGATTTCAGTTCGAGCACGCCGACCACGTCCATGTCGTTGTCGCGGTACACCGGGTACCGGGAGAACTCGTGCTCGGCCATGATTTCCAGATTGCGCTCCAGCCCGGCCTGGGTATCCAGCCAGGCGATGCGGTTGCGGGGGGTCATCAGGCTGTCGGCGGTGCGGTCGCCCAGGCGCATGACCCGGTTCATCATGTCGCGCTCGTGGGCGTCGATCACGCCGGCCTCGTGGCTTTCGGCCACCAGCATGCGGATCTCTTCTTCCGTCACCGAGGCGACTTCGTCCTTGCCAAGGCCGAACAGGCGCAGCACGAACTGGGTGGTCTTGGACAGCAGCCAGACGAAGGGCAGGGCGAGCTTGGCCAGCCAGCTCATCGGCATCGCGACCAGCCCGGCAATGGCTTCCGAGCGGGTCAGTGCCAGACGCTTGGGCACCAGTTCACCGAAGATCAGCGTGATGAAGGTGATCAGCGAGACCGCCAGGGCGGTGCCTACCTCGCGCGCGTACGCAAAGCCGGGCATCAGGCCCTGCAGCCAGCCGGCGATCGCGTCGCCGATCGCATCACCGCCGAGGTAGCCGGTCAGCACGCCGATCACGGTGATGCCGATCTGCACGGTGGACAGGAAGCTCTCCGGCTTCTCCGACAGCTCCAGCGCCTTGGCGGCACGTTTGGAGGTGGCGGCCATCTGCTTCAGGCGGCTCTTGCGCGAGGTCATGACCGACATCTCGGACATGGCGAAGAAGCCGTTCAGGAGAACCAGCGCGAAGACAATCAGGATCATTTCAAACACGGGCATCGTCCCCGGTTGGTGGCAGGGAGGGCGGGTGCTTGCGATGGCGGCTGGCGCTCAGGAACAGGGTCCGGCGCGGCGCAGGGGGATAAGGGTCGTCGTCCATAAGGTGCGCCCGAGGGCGCGCTGGCATCTTAGCAAAGGGGCGTGGCAGGGTGGCAACCGCCTGTTCAGGTTGGGGGCTCCAGAGCCCCGAAAGGGGACGGGGATACCCGTGATGGTCATCTAGCCGTCATAATTCCGTCTGGTGCCGTCCTTCCCGCGACGGCTGACAGGTTTCTCAATGTTCTCTCTGCAGACCATTTTCGGTTCCGGCAAACAGTTCTACACCCTGCTTGATGAGGCTGCCGTCGCGGCCTCCGACGCCGCCAAGGCGCTGCATTCCATGCTGCGCGAGGCCGACCGCCAGCCCGCGCTGGACGCCTTCAAACTGGCCCGCCTGCGCGAGCGCGCGGCCTCGGACAAGATCAGCCAGGCGCTGGTAGACAGCTTCATGACCCCGATCGAGCGCGAAGACATCGAAGCGCTGGGTTCGGCCCTGTACAAGATTCCGAAGCAGATCGAGAAGTTCGCCGATCGCTATTCGCTGGCCACGACCCACCTGGAGCACATCGACTTCGCGCCGCGCGCGGCGATGCTGGAACAGGCTGCCGGCGTGGTGGTGGAGATGGTCGCCGACCTGCGCCACATGAACCTGGACCGGATGACCGCGCTCAACGAGAAGCTGCGCTCGCTGGAGAACGAGGCCGACCGCCTGATGCTCGAGCTGTACCGCGACATCTATTCCGGTCGCCTGGACAACCTGCAGATGTTCCTGCTGAAGGAATTCTTCGAGATCCTGGAAAAGGCCATCGACCGTTGCCGCGAGGCCGGCGTGGTGGCGTACCAGATCGTGTTGAAGAACAGCTGACGGACGCCGCCGCATGTTGACCCTTGTCCTGGTGGTGATCCTGGCCGCGCTCGTTTTCGAGTTCATCAACGGCTTCCACGATACCGCCAACTCCATTGCCACCGTGGTGGCGACCAAGGTGCTCTCGCCCGGCTGGGCGGTGATGCTGGCCGCCTTCATGAACCTCATCGGCGCGTTGACCGGTACCGCGGTGGCGCTGACCATCGCCTCGGGCCTGCTCAACACCAACGTGGTCGACGTCACCCCGCAGGTGATCCTTTGCGCCCTGCTGGGCGGCATCATCTGGAACCTGATCACCTGGTGGAAGGGCCTACCGTCCTCGTCTTCGCATGCACTGATCGGCGGCCTCTGCGGCGCCGGCCTGGCTGCGGCCCACAACAACTGGGACGCCCTGATCTGGTCCGAGCGCCTGGGCAGCTGGGCGCAGAACAAGGGCCTGCTGTGGAAGGTGTTCGTGCCGATGATCACCTCGCCGATCGCCGGCTTCCTGCTCGGCATCGTGGTGATGGTGCTGCTGTGGGGCCTGATTGCCGGCCTGGCCAAGATCGGTGGCGCCATCGGCCGCCTGGCCCGCCCGCGCATCGTCAACGCGTTCTTCGGCAAGGCGCAGATCGCCTCGGCGGCCTACATGGGCTTTGCCCACGGCCACAACGATGCGCAGAAGACCATGGGCATCATCGCCATGACACTGATCGGTGCCGAAGCCACCGGCGCACTGAACGACCTGCCGTCCTGGCTGGCCTTCATGCACCCGGACGCCCACGCCGGTGACGGCATCGCGATGTGGATCGTGCTGACCTGTGCGGTGGTGATGGCTGCCGGTACCGCCTCGGGTGGCTGGAAGATCATCAAGACCCTGGGCCACAAGATGGTCAAGCTGCACCCGATCCATGGCTTCGCCGCGGAGACCAGCTCGGCCACCATCCTGACCCTGGCCGCCCACTTCGGCATGCCGGTCTCGACCACGCACAGCATCTCCACCGCGATCATGGGCGTCGGCTTCGCCAAGAACCCGCGCTCGCTGAAGTTCGGCGTGATCGAACGCATCGTCTGGGCCTGGATCCTGACCATCCCGGCAGCAGGCGGCTGTGCGTACCTGATCCTGAAGCTGTTCGAGCTGTTCGGCTGGACCTGATCTGCACGCACACGTTGCACAAAAAAAGCCCGCCGTATTCCGGCGGGCTTTTTTCATGGGCAGATCATTCTTCCGTATCAAGCGTGTCGACCAAGGTCGACACCCACCAGAGCAGTGCACGACGCCGTTCCGACAGTTCGCGGAGATCTGTCGAAGGCGGGGCGGGGCCGGTTGTGGGGGTGTCCGCGGCATGGATGCCGCGGCCAAGCCCCCAGGGACGGGTTTACGGCGTCCCCCGCAACCGGCCCCACCCCGCCCAACCACGGAAAGCCCGCTTTTGCCGTTGCCGTTGATTCGGCGGGTGCCGGGCCGCAGGCCCGGCCGAACCCCTCAATTACGCTGGAACAGCGCCTGCACATCCTTCCGGAACGCCGCCTGGCTGTCCGCCCGGCTGTAGAACATGTGCCCACCCGGATAACTACGCACCTGCACCCGGTCCGGGTTGCTGCCCATCGCCGGCATCTGGTCCACCGTCAGGATCGACCCCATGAACGGGCACGACAGGTCGTTCCAGCCATGCACGATCAGCACCTGCAGATGCGGATCGATCGCCACCGCCTGGCGCAGCTGGGTCACCGCGCCCTGGCGCAGCTCGCCGTTGCGGTCCCACAGCCGGTTCACGTCGTAATTCAGCGCCTGGTAGCGCGCATCCACCTTCCAGCCGACCACGCGCGTCACGAAGTCGACCATCGCCGTGGTGGTCGGCGCAATGATGCTGTCCAGCAACGGATCATTGGCGCGCTGCTCCGGATCATTCGGGAACGGATCGAACGCGGTCACGTTCGAGTCGTAGCGGCTGCCCAGCGTGCCCTTGTCGCGGAACACCTCACGCAGATAGGCCTGCGTCTCCAGGCGGCCACCGGCGCGGCGCACGAACTGCGGGTCCAGCCCGGTCAGCTCGGTTACCCGGCGCAGCATCGCCTCGGTCGCCTGCGGGTCGCTGCGGCCCTTCATCAGCGCGGTGGCGTAGTCGCCACGGGTGTACTCCACCACGTCACGCATCGCTGCATCGGTCAGCTTGCCCTGGCGCTCCAGGTGCGCGGCGGCGATCGACGGCAGTGTCTGCATCCATGCCATCGGCGAGACATCGGCGTTGTCTTCCAGGGTCGGGCTCAGGTAGGGCGAGACCAGCACCAGGCCGTTCATCGCCACGCCCAGCCGGGTCTGCAGGAAGTGGGTGATGCGGGGGCCACGGTAGCCACCGTAGCTCTCGCCGGTCAGGTACTTGCGTGCGCCCATGCGCTGGTTGCGCAGCAGCCAGTCGTAGATCGAGCGCGACAGGTACTCGATGTCAGCGCTGGGGTTGTACAGCTGCTTCTTCGCTTCGTCATCGCCGATGCGCGCGCGGCTGAAGCCGGTGCCGACCGGATCGATGAACACCAGGTCGGTGAAGTCCAGCCAGGTGCCGGGGTTGTCGTGCAGCGTGGCGGGTGCCGAGGCGCTGTCACCCTCGGAGCCGAAGGTCACCACCTTGGGTCCGATCGCGCCCATGTTGAGGTAGACCGACGATGCCCCCGGGCCGCCGTTGAGCGCGAAGGTCACCGGCCGGTCCTTGCCCGGCATCGTATAGGCGGTGAACACCACATCGGCGATCACCTTGCCTTTCGCATCACGCACCGGCAGGGTGCCGACGGTGGCGGTGTAGTCCAGGGTGCGGCCGGCCAGGCGCATGCTCTGGCGGGCCGACGCATCGGCGGGCAGCGCAGGTGCTTCGGTCTTGTCGTCTTTCGGATCGGGCTTGGCCTCGGCGTCAGGCGCGGCCAGCACGCTGGCAGGAGCGATGAGCAGGCCGACGCAGAGCGCGGCAGTATGCAGCAGGGACTTCATGGCACCGGATTGGCAGCGGAAGGGGGTTCCGATGCTAGGCCGGTGGCGGGCATGCCGTATGTGTCCAAAGGCATGCCCGCGCGTCGAGGCCGCCACTGGCCAGATTGGGTCAAGCGGGCAGAGGAGTGCGCACGTCGTCGTCGGCCAGCAGGCCGTATACCGCCGAATCGGACAGTTCGCCCTGGATGCGCCAACGCTGCCGCAGCACGCCCTCCAGGTGAAAGCCCAGCCGTTCAAGCACGTGTGCCGAGGGCCGGTTGCGCGGGTCGACTTCGGCTTCCACGCGATGCAGGCGCAGGGTCTGGAACAGGTAGTCCAGCAGGTGCTGCAGCGCTTCGTGCATGTAGCCCTGGCCCTGCCTGTCGGGGGCCAGCAGGTAGCCGATCTCGGCACGTGCGGCATCGCGGTCCAGGGCGAACACCACGCAGATGCCCAGCAACGGACCGTCCAGCGTTTCGCGCACGGCCAGCTTGAGCTGGGTGCCGGTGGCCTGTGCGGCCAGGTCATCGTCGATCTGCGCACGCGCCTCGGCCGGTCGTGTCCACGCCGGGTGGTTCCAGAACCGCATCACGTCCGGATCGGACTGGATCGCGAACAGGGCGGCCGCATCGTCGCGGCGGATCGGGCTCAGGACCAGGCGCGCGCTGTGCAGCGGCAGGCCCGGGAACAGCAGCGAGTGGCTGGCCAATACGATGATCCACGCGGATGGACGCGCATTATGGCGCCGCCGGGTTTGCCGATGGGGGCGGGATCTCTGTAGAGCCGAGCCGATGCTCGGCTGCCCGGCACGGCGCGGAATGCAGCCGAGCGTGGGCTCGGCTCTACAGGAGGGCTGCGGGAGTCAGACTTCCAGCGAAGCCAGGTCGCCCTTCGACTCCAGCCAGCCCTTGCGGTCGGACGCACGCTTCTTGGCCAGCAGCATGTCCATCAGCGAGCTCGTCTGCTCGCGATCGTCCACGGTCAACTGCACCAGGCGGCGGGTGTCGGGGTGGATGGTCGACTCGCGCAGCTGTGGCGGATTCATCTCGCCGAGGCCCTTGAAGCGGGTGACGTTGATCGCACCCTTGATCTTCTCGCGTTCGATCTTGTCCAGCATCGAGCGCTTTTCTTCCTCGTCCAGGGCGTAGAACACCTGCTTGCCCACGTCGATGCGGAACAGCGGCGGCATGGCCACGAACACGTGGCCGGCATCGACCAGCGCCGGGAAGTGCTTGAGGAACAGTGCGGTGAGCAGGGTAGCGATGTGCAGGCCGTCCGAGTCCGCGTCGGCCAGGATGATGACCTTGCCATAGCGCAGGCCGGCAATGTCGTCCTTGCCCGGGTCGCAGCCGATGGCCACGGCCAGGTTGTGCACTTCCTCCGACGCCAGCACGCTGTTGGAGGATACTTCCCAGGTATTGAGGATCTTGCCGCGCAGCGGCAGGATCGCCTGGAAGTCCTTGTCGCGAGCCTGCTTGGCGCTGCCGCCTGCCGAGTCACCCTCCACCAGGAACAGCTCGGTGCGCGACAGGTCCTGGCTGATGCAGTCGGCCAGTTTGCCGGGCAGGGCCGGGCCCTGGGTGACCTTCTTGCGGACGACCAGCTTTTCGGTCTTCAGGCGCGCACTGGCGCGTTCGATGGCGATCTGGGCGATCTTCTCGCCCAGTTCCACGTTCTGGTTCAGCAGCAGGCTGAAGGCATCGTGGGCGGCGCCTTCGATGAAGCCAGCAGCCTGGCGCGAGGACAGGCGTTCCTTGGTCTGGCCGCTGAACTGCGGGTCGGTCATCTTCAGCGACAGCACGAACGACACGCGGTCCCACACGTCTTCCGGGGCCAGCTTGACGCCACGCGGCAGCAGGTTGCGGAAGTCGCAGAACTCGCGCAGCGCCTCGGTCAGGCCGGTACGCAGGCCGTTGACGTGGGTGCCGTGCTGGGCAGTGGGAATCAGGTTGACGTAGCTTTCCTGCACCAGCTCGCCTTCCGGCAGCCAGGCCACGGCCCAGTCAACAATTTCGGTGTCCTTCTTCAGGTTGCCGACGAACAGCTCGGCCGGCAGCATCTCGCGATCGCCCAGTTCCAGCTTCAGGTAATCGCGCAGGCCGTCTTCGTAGTACCAGGTATCGACTTCACCGGTGGCTTCGTCGGTCAGCTTCACGGTCAGGCCCGGGCACAGCACGGCCTTGGCGCGCAGCAGGTGCTTGAGCGCGCGCACCGCGAACTTGGGCGTGTCGAAGTACTTCGGGTCGGGCCAGAAGCGCACGCGGGTACCGGTGTTCTTCTTGCCGACGCTGCCGACCACTTCCAGCGGGGTGGCACGGTCGCCGTTGCGGAAGGTGATGCGGTGTTCGGCACCTTCGCGCTTGATGTGCACTTCCACCAGGGTCGACAGCGCGTTGACCACGCTGACGCCGACGCCGTGCAGGCCGCCGGAGAAAGTGTAGTTGTTGTTGCTGAACTTGCCGCCGGCGTGCAGGCGGGTGAGGATCAGCTCGACGCCCGGGATCTTCTCTTCCGGATGGATGTCCACCGGCATGCCGCGGCCGTCATCGCTGACCTCCACGCTGCCGTCCTTGTACAGGGTGATCTCGATCGAGCGGGCGTGGCCGGCGAGGGCCTCGTCCACCGAGTTGTCGATCACTTCCTGCGCCAGGTGGTTCGGGCGCGCGGTGTCGGTATACATGCCGGGACGGCGCTTGACCGGGTCAAGGCCGGACAGGACTTCAATATCGGCGGCGTTATAACGGGCGTTCATCTGTCTTCGAAAGCTTGGAGCGACGGGCAAGTGTGGGGTCTGGCACGGGATTTTGCACGCCTGCGGTTCAGTCTCGGCGACGCAGAGGGGGTAAAATGGCAGCCGCTGGAATCTGAACGCCGGCGACCCCCGTTGGGTCGAAACATCCAAGCCGTACCGCGAGGAGGACCTCATGAAGAAGTTGCTGACCATTGCGATCCTGGCCGCTGCCGCCGTTGCGGTGCCGCTGGTGATGGCGCAGAACGCCGGCCAGCCGGCCCCGCAGCAGGGTGACCAGGCCGACAAGGCGCAGGCCGAGGCCGATGCCAAGGCCAAGCGTCGGGCCCAGGCCAATGCCGAAATGAAGGCGCAGGGCCAGCCGGCCCCGCAGCAGGAAGAGGAAGAGGAAGCGCGCAAGAAGCGCTGATCCCGCAACCTGCCAGGCGCCCTTGCGACAAGGGCTGCGCTCCGGAACGCCCCGCATTGCGGGGCGTTTCTTTTTAGTGGCGTGCCATCTGCCTCTTGGGTTGGCGGCCATCAATCTGTAAACTATGGCTTTCCGGGAGTAAGTGCGTGTCCACCCTTTGCGAATGGGCTGGAGCGGCCAAGCGTGGCTTCCAGCATGGCGGGTCGCAGGTGACGGTCGATTTGACCGGCACGGCCGCCCCGACCTCGCACGGTGGTCCCGGTCCGGCGCCTGCCGCCGCACGGATCCGCACCTCCCTCGCTGTCCCAGCGAACCGGAAAACCCCCTCTGAGCACCATGCCTGCCCTCCGGGCGCGCGTGGTGCTGCCGTTTTCCATTTCCAGACAGGATGCTTGCAGCCATGACTCCCTTGATTTTCGTAACCGGCGGCGTGGTGTCCTCGCTCGGCAAAGGCATTGCCGCTGCGTCACTGGCCGCCATTCTTGAAGCCCGTGGCCTGAAGGTCACGATGATGAAGCTCGACCCGTACATCAACGTCGACCCGGGCACCATGAGCCCGTTCCAGCACGGTGAGGTCTACGTCACCGACGACGGCGCCGAGACCGACCTCGACCTGGGCCACTACGAGCGCTTCGTGCGCACCCGCCTGAGCCGCAAGAACTCGGTCACCACCGGCCGCATCTACGAGAACGTGATCCGCAAGGAGCGCCGCGGCGACTACCTGGGCGCGACCGTGCAGGTCATTCCGCACATCACCGATGAAATCCGCCGTTGCATCGACGAAGCCACCGAAGGCTACGACGTGGCGCTGGTCGAGATCGGCGGTACCGTCGGCGACATCGAGTCGCTTCCGTTCCTGGAGGCGATCCGCCAGGTGCGCACCGAGCGTGGCCCGGAGAAGGCGCTGTTCATGCACCTCACCCTGGTGCCGTACATCGGCGCCGCCGGTGAGCTGAAGACCAAGCCGACCCAGCACTCGGTGAAGGAACTGCGCTCGATCGGCATCCAGCCGGACGTGCTGCTGTGCCGCTCCGAGCAGGCGGTGCCGGATTCGGAGCGCCGCAAGATCGCCCAGTTCACCAACGTTTCCGAGCGCGCGGTGATCAGCGTGCCGGACGTGGACGTGCTGTACCGCATTCCGTCGGGCCTGCACGCGCAGGGCCTGGACGAAATCGTGGTCAACCAGCTGAAGCTGGCTGACAAGGCGGGTCCGGTCGACCTGTCGATGTGGGAAGACGCGGTCGACGCGACCCTGCATCCGTTGGACGAAGTGACCATCGCCGTAGTCGGCAAGTACGTGGACCATCAGGACGCCTACAAGTCGGTCGGTGAAGCACTCAAGCATGGCGGCCTGCGCCAGCGCACCAAGGTCAACCTGAAGTGGCTGGAAGCACAGGACCTGGAAGGCACCGACATGGCCGCACTGGCCGATGTTGACGGCATCCTGGTGCCGGGTGGCTTCGGTGACCGTGGTTTCGAAGGCAAGGTGCAGACTTCGAAGTTCGCCCGCGAGCAGCACGTGCCGTACTTCGGCATCTGCTACGGCATGCAGGCGGCCGTGGTCGATTACGCGCGCAACGTGGTCGGCCTGGAGGGCGCCAACAGCACCGAGAACGACCGCCAGTCGCCGAACCCGGTGATCGGCCTGATCACCGAATGGCGTACCGCCACCGGTGATGTCGAGAAGCGCGACGACAAGAGCGACCTGGGTGGCACCATGCGCCTGGGCCTGCAGGAGCAGCGCCTGAAGCCGGGCACGCTGGCCCGCGAGCTGTACGGCAAGGACGTGGTCGCCGAGCGCCACCGCCACCGCTACGAGTTCAACAACCGTTACCGCACCCAGCTGGAAGACGCCGGCCTGGTGATCGCCGGCAAGTCGATGGACGACACCCTGGTGGAAGTGGTTGAGCTGCCGCGCGATGCGCACCCGTGGTTCCTGGCCTGCCAGGCGCACCCGGAATTCCTGTCCACGCCGCGTGACGGCCACCCGCTGTTCATCGGTTTCATCCGTGCCGCGCGCGAGCGCAAGGCCGGTGGCAAGCTGCTTTCCGAAGCGCGCGCCTGACTTGTGAATGGGGGCTTCGGTCCCCATCCTGCATGCTTCAACCCCCATCGCACCGGCCCGGCCGGTGCTGCGGACAACAAGGAAACGCCATGAAACTGTGTGGATTCGAGGTCGGGCTGGACCAGCCCCTGTTCCTGATCGCCGGCCCCTGCGTAATCGAGTCGATGCAGCTGCAGCTTGATACCGCCGGCAAGCTGAAGGAGATCACCGACAAGCTCGGCGTCAACTTCATCTTCAAGTCCAGCTTCGACAAGGCCAATCGCACCTCGGGCACCGCCTTCCGCGGCCCGGGCATGGAAGAAGGCCTGAAGGTCCTGGCCGAAGTGAAGAAGCAGATCGGCGTGCCGGTGCTGACCGACGTCCACGAATACACCCCGATGGATGAAGTGGCCTCGGTGGTGGACGTGCTGCAGACCCCGGCGTTCCTGGTCCGCCAGACCGACTTCATCCGCAAGGTGTGCTCGGCCGGCAAGCCGGTCAACATCAAGAAGGGCCAGTTCCTGGCGCCGTGGGACATGAAGCCGGTCGTGGAGAAGGCCAAGGCCACCGGCAACGAGCAGATCATGGTCTGCGAGCGTGGTGCCAGCTTCGGCTACAACAACCTGGTCAGTGACATGCGCTCGCTGGCAGTGATGCGCGATACCGGTTGCCCGGTGGTGTTCGACGCCACCCATTCGGTGCAGCTGCCGGGTGGGCAGGGCACCAGTTCGGGCGGTCAGCGCGAACACGTGCCGGTGCTGGCCCGTGCCGCGGTGGCGGTGGGCATCTCCGGCCTGTTCGCCGAGACCCATCCGGACCCGTCCAAGGCCCTGTCCGATGGCCCCAATGCATGGCCGCTGGACCAGATGGAAGCGCTGCTCGAGACCCTGATGGAGCTTGACGCGGTGACCAAGAAGCACGGCTTCTCGCGTTTCGCGTGAGTCGTGACCCGTGGCGGGCGCTGGAGGCCCAGCGCCGCCGCCGGCACTGGAAACAGGGGCCCTGGGGCCTGATTGCACTGGGCCTGGCCGTGCTGTTCACCGTGGGCATGTTCGGGCTGGTGCTGATCGGCGCCGCATCCGTGCGGCCACCGGGTGATGGTGGCAGCGGGCTCAATCTGCGCGCGTACTTCATTGCGCTGCTGGTCGCGGAGTTGGTGGCGGCCGTAGGTTGCATCACTGCTGCTGTACTGGCCTGGCGGCTGAATCGTGGCAAGGTGATGGCTGGCCTGGCGATCATCCTGCTGTCGCTGTGGTTCGGCGCCCTGTTCTACGGAGTGCTTTGATGAATACGACCACGTCGGCGCGCGGCTGGCCATGGGGGCTGATCGCTCTGGGCCTGGCCGTGTTGACCTGGATGGCCCTTGTGGTGGGCGTGCTGGCCTTCACCGCCAGTTTCCGGCCGCCGGGGGACGGAAACAACGGCGTGCAGGCCACGCAGTGGTGGTTGCTGGGCGCGCTGGTCACGATGGTGCTGTCCTTCCTGGGCAGCCCGGTGGCGATGGTGCTGGCCTGGCGACGGCGGCGTGGCCCCATCCTGGCGGCGATTGCCGGTGCGTTGCTGGTGATGTTGGTGTCGCTGGTGCTGATCGTGATCGGGTCCAGCTGGGGCTGAAGCCGCCCATTCCATTTGGCAAGTGGCGGGCAGCCGGGGATAATCACGCGGCATTCGTTTTGTCGCCCCTCTCCAGACAGGTAACCGGTCCGACCATGAGTACGATCCGCAGCATCCACGCCCGTGAAATCCTCGACAGTCGTGGCAACCCCACGCTGGAAGCCGAAGTCATCCTGGAGGACGGTTCGTTCGGTCGTGCCGCGGTTCCCTCCGGCGCCTCGACCGGCACCAAGGAAGCGGTCGAGCTGCGTGACGGCGACAAGACCCGTTACCTGGGCAAGGGCGTGCGCAAGGCCGTCGACAACGTCAACACCACGATTGCCGCCGCGCTGAAGGGCGTCGAGGCCACCGACCAGGCCGGCCTCGACCGTCGCCTGATCGACCTCGACGGCACCGAGAACAAGGGCCGCCTCGGCGCCAACGCACTGCTGGGTGTTTCGATGGCCGCAGCGCACGCCGCCGCCGCATCGAGCAAGCAGGCACTGTGGCAGTATCTGGCCGCCAAGACCGGCGTGAGCCCGTCGCTGCCGGTGCCGATGATGAACATCATCAACGGCGGTGCGCATGCCGACAACAACGTCGACTTCCAGGAGTTCATGGTGCTGCCGGTCGGCTTCACCTCGTTCTCCGAAGCGCTGCGCGCCGGTACCGAAATCTTCCATTCGCTGAAGTCGGTGCTGAAGGGCCACGGCCTGAGCACGGCGGTCGGCGACGAAGGCGGCTTCGCGCCGGACTTCCGCAGCAACGTCGAAGCGCTGGACACCATCCTCGAAGCGATCGGCAAGGCCGGCTACACCGCCGGTGAAGACGTGCTGCTGGGCCTGGACGTGGCTTCCAGCGAGTTCTTCGAGAACGGCAAGTACAACCTGGTCGGCGAGAACAAGCGCCTGACCTCCGAGCAGTTCGTCGACTTCCTCGCCGACTGGGCCGCGCAGTACCCGATCATCACCATTGAAGATGGCCTGGCCGAGAACGACTGGGCCGGCTGGAAGCTGCTGACCGACCGCATCGGCAAGAAGGTGCAGCTGGTCGGCGACGACCTGTTCGTGACCAACCCGAAGATCTTCCAGGAAGGCATCGACTCGGGCACCGCCAACGCGATCCTGATCAAGGTCAACCAGATCGGTACCCTGAGCGAAACCCTGGAAGCGATCGCCATGGCCGATCGCGCCGGCTATGCCGCCGTGGTCTCGCACCGTTCCGGCGAAACCGAAGACACCACCATCGCCGACATCGCCGTGGCCACCACCGCCACCCAGATCAAGACCGGCTCGCTGTGCCGCAGCGATCGCGTGGCCAAGTACAACCAGCTGCTGCGCATCGAGGAAGCCCTCGGCGCCGGCGCGCGTTACGCCGGTCGTGACGCGTTCGTTTCGCTGAAGCGCTGAGCCGATGCGCGACTGGCGCTGGATGCTGCTGGTGCTGGCCCTGCTGCTGGGCTGGCTGCAGTACCGCTTCTGGTTCGGTCCGGGCAATTCGGGTGAAGTGATGATGCTCGAAGCCCAGGTCGCCAACCAGGAGCGGGACAATGAGGGCCTGCAGCAGCGCAATGATGCGCTGGCTGCCGAAGTGAAGGACCTCAAGGAAGGCCAGTCCGCCATCGAGGAACGCGCGCGCAGCGAGCTGGGCATGATCAAGCCTGGCGAAAAGTTCTACCGCGTGGTCGAGGATGTGCCGGTGCATCCGGCGCAGCCTGCGGCAGGTGTCAGCGCGCAGGTCGGCGAACACCCGGCGGACGTGCCATGAGTGCGGCGATCTGGGTCGTGGTTCCTGCTGCTGGCCGTGGCACCCGCTTCGGCGCGCCGTTGCCCAAGCAGTACCTGCAGGCAGGTGGACAGATCCTGCTCGCCCATACCCTGGACGCCCTGCTGGCGCACCCGGCCGTGGCCGGTGCGATGGTGGTGATCGGCCAGGACGACGCCGACTGGCCGGGCTGGAACGAGTGGGCGGGCAAGCCGGTGCTGACCTGTGTCGGGGGTGCGACCCGTGCCGCCTCGGTGCTGGCCGGGTTGCAGGCGTTGCCGGAGTCGGTGCGCGCCGATGAGTTCGTGCTGGTCCACGATGCGGCGCGACCGAACCTGTCCCTGGCCGATCTCGGCCGCCTGCTTGAAGTCGGCCGTGCCGACCCGGTTGGCGCGATCCTGGCCGCCCCGGTGCGCGACACGCTCAAGCGTGCAGGCGACGACGGTGGCATCGACGGCACCGAGCCGCGCGAGCGCCTGTGGCGCGCACTGACCCCGCAGCTGTTCCGTCGCCACCAGCTCAGCCGCGCGCTGTCCGACGCTGCTGCCGCCGGTGTTGAAGTCACCGACGAGGCCATGGCCATGGAGCGCCAGGGCCAGCGCCCGCTGCTGGTGGAAGGCAGTGAGGACAACTTCAAGGTCACCACCCCGGCCGATCTGGACCGGTTCGAATTCGTACTTTCCCGCCGCGCCAGCTGATTGCCCGCGCGGCCCTGCTGCAAGGGTTGCATCCATGAGCACCGCACCTTTCCCGCCCGTCCGCATCGGCCAGGGCTATGACGTCCATGCCTTCGGTGAAGGCGATCACATCATGCTCGGCGGCGTGAACGTACCGCACAGCTGCGGCGTGCTCGCCCACAGCGACGGCGACGTGATCCTGCACGCTCTGTGCGACGCGATGCTGGGCGCACTGGCGCTGGGTGACATCGGCCAGCATTTCCCGCCAAGCGACAGCCGCTGGAAGGGCGCCGACAGCAGTGATTTCGTGCGCCACTGCGACAGCCTGCTGCGTGAGCGTGGCTGGCGTGTCGGCAACACCGACATCACCGTGATCTGCGAGCGGCCCAAGGTTGGCCCGCATGCGCTGGCCATGCGTGAGCGCATCGGCGAGCTGCTGCAGTTGCCGCTGGATGCGGTCAGCGTCAAGGCCACCACCTCGGAAAAGCTGGGCTTCACCGGCCGTGGTGAAGGCATCGCCGCGCAGGCCGTGGTGCTGCTGGTGGCCGCATGATTCCGCTGCCGCTTGCATTCGGTGCGCCATTGCTCACAGCGCGCATCCGCACCACGCCGGACGATTTCCAGGTCGACGAGCTGCCGGCCTTCGAGGCCACCGGCGAAGGTGAGCACCTGCTGCTGCATATCCGCAAGCGCGGCGCGAACACCGTGCATGTGGCCAAGGTGCTGGCCAAGTGGGCCGGCCTGCCGGAAATGGCGGTCAGCTACGCCGGCATGAAGGATCGCCACGCGGTCACCACCCAGCGTTTCAGCGTGCACCTGCCCAAGCGCATTGCGCCGGACCTGGCCGAGTTGGCCAGTGATGAGATCGAAGTGCTCGACGCGACCTGGCATAACCGCAAGCTGCAGCGTGGCGCACTGGCCGGCAACCGTTTCAAGCTGGTGTTGCGTGAAGTGCAGGGCGATGCCGCAGCGATCAGCGAACGCCTGCAGCAGGTTGCCGAGCGCGGCCTGCCGAACTGGTTCGGCGAGCAGCGCTTTGGCCGCGACGGCGGCAACGTGCCGGCGGCACTGGCGATGTTCGGTGGCCGCCGCATGCGCAAGGATCAGCGTTCGTTGCTGCTGTCAGCCGCGCGTTCGGCGCTGTTCAACCGCGTGCTGGCCGCGCGCGTGGAGCAGGGCAACTGGGATCAGCCGCTGGAGGGCGAAGTGTGGATGCTCGATGGCAGCCGCAGCGTGTTCGGACCCGAGCCGTACACCGACGTGCTGGCCGAGCGCCTGGCGCGTTTCGACATCCATCCCAGCGCGCCGCTGTGGGGCGAAGGCGAGCTGCGCAGCACCGATGCGGCACGCGAGCTGGAGCTGGCCGCGCTGGACGACGAAGAGTCGAAGGCACTGCGGGCCGGCCTGGAAGACGCGCGCCTGAAGCAGGAGCGCCGCGCGCTGCGCCTGCGCCCGGCGCTGCTGCAGCACCAATGGCTGGCCGATGACGTGCTGGAGTTGTCGTTCGCGCTGCCGCCGGGCTGCTACGCCACCGCCGTGCTGCACGAGCTCGGCCCGGTCGAAGACGCCTCGCAGGCCTGAGCAGGGCGCGCGGTAGAGTCGACTGTCAGTCGACTTGCGCGCGCAGCGCGCGGTATTCGCTTGCCGCTGGAAGAGCAGTCGACTGACAGTCGACTCTACCTGGACACATGGTGTCCCCTTTTTTCACCGCCGTGCCAGCAGCACCAGTACCGCGCCGGTGCCGCCTTGCCCGGTCGGCGCCGAATGGAAGGCCAGCACGTCGTTGCGCAGCCGCAGCAGGCGATCAACCAGGTTCTTCAGCACCGGCGCACCGCCATCGGACTGCAGGCCCTTGCCGTGGATGATGCGCACGCAGCCATACTCGTGTGCATGCGCCTCCAGCAGGAACTGGCGCAGCAGCGTCTCCGCCTGCGCGGCGGTGGCGCCGTGCAGGTCCAGTTCGTCCTGTACCGAGTACTGGCCACGCTTGAGGCGCTGGAACAGGCGTGGTGGCAGGTTGTCGCGGCGATAGCTGGCCACGTCGCCGGCTTCCAGCGGCGTGCTGTCGCGCAGCAGCCGGGCGAACTCGCCGGCGGCTTCGGCCTCGTCACGTTCGGCCATGCGCGCGCGCGGCTTCGGCCGGGGCGCAGCCGGTGCCGGCTCGGCATCCTTGCGCAGCGGCGTCACTTCGCCGATGGCTGCACGGAACAATGCGGCCGGATCTTCATCTTCAGGGTGCGACATGCGCACAGGGTAAACCGCCGGCGCAGGTCTGCCTATGACGGTTCGATGTCGGCCGTGACCGCCGGCAGGGTAGGACCAGCGGCTCGCATGCGGCACAATAGACGATGCCCTTGCAGGGTCGACGGCTTCCGCAGGGGAGTACGACGGTCCCGCCCACACTGCACGGTGATGGAATCGAATTCTTGAAAAATCAAGCGGTTAAATCGAAGATGCGAATCCTGGTCAGTAACGACGATGGCGTCGACGCCGCAGGCATCCGGATGCTTGCTTCGGTGCTGCGCGAGGCCGGACACGAAGTCACGGTGGTGGCACCCGACCGCGATCGCTCCGGCGCCAGCAATTCGCTGACCCTGGACCTGCCGATCCGCCTCAAGCGCATCGACCATTACACCGTCTCGGTGGCCGGCACCCCGACCGACTGCGTGCACCTGGCGCTGACCGGGCTGCTCGAGTTCGAACCCGACATTGTCGTGTCCGGCATCAACAACGCCGCCAACCTCGGCGATGACGTGATCTATTCCGGCACCGTCTCGGCGGCGATGGAAGGCCGCTTCCTCGGCCTGCCGGCGGTGGCGGTCTCGCTGGTTACCCGCAACCATGATCCGAAGCACTTCGAGACTGCTGCGCGCGCCGCGGTGGAGATCGTCGCCCGGCTCAAGGCCGATCCGTTGCCGGCTGACACCATCCTCAACGTCAACGTGCCGGATCTGCCGTGGAGCGAGGTCAAGGGCTTCGAGGTCACCCGCCTGGGGAACCGCCATCGCGCCGAAGGCTGCATCGCGCAGAAGGATCCGCGCGGCAACGAGGTGTACTGGATCGGCCCGGCCGGTCGTGAGCAGGACTCCGGTCCCGGCACCGATTTCCATGCGGTGCGCACCGGCCACATCTCGATCACTCCGATCCAGGTCGACCTGACCCGCTACCAGGCACTGGAGAAGGTGGCCAGCTGGGTTGGCGGCCTCAGTGCGGCGCTGGACCAGCCGGCATGAGCCCACGCCTGCGCCTGCAACCGGAAGCCGTCGGTATCGGCATGACCTCGCAGCGCGTGCGTGACCGCCTGGTCGACCGCCTTCGCGAAGCCGGGATCGTCGACGAGCCGACCTTGAACGCGATCCGGGTGGTGCCGCGCCATCTGTTCATCGACGAGGCACTGGCCTCGCGCGCGTATGAAGACACCGCGCTGCCGATCGGCCACGGCCAGACCATCTCGCAACCCTGGGTGGTCGCGCGGATGACCGAGGCGGTGCTCCAGGTCGCGCCGAAGCGGGTGCTGGAAGTCGGCACCGGTTCCGGTTACCAGGCCGCCATCCTCGGTGCGCTGGGCCTGGAGGTCTACACCGTGGAGCGCATCGGCGATCTGCTGCGCCAGGCCCGCAAGCGCTTCCGTGCGCTGGGCATGAACATCCGCACCAAGCATGACGACGGCCGCGTCGGTTGGGCCGAGCACGGTCCGTTCGATGCCATCGTGGTCACTGCGGCGGCGCCGGCACTGGTCGACGCCCTGATCGAGCAGCTGGCCGGGGGCGGCCGCCTGGTGGCGCCGGTCGGTGGCCCCGGAGCGCAGTCGCTGGTACAGCTGGACCGCAAGGCCGACGGCAGCATCGAACAACACGTGCTGGCGCCGGTCACGTTCGTGCCGCTGCTGTCTGGCATGCTCGACTAATCCACGGAGCAGGGTTGCATGAAGATTTTCGGGCCGCTGTACGAGCGGGCGATGAAGTGGGCGGCGCACGAACGCGCGCCGACCTACCTGACGGTGTTGAGCTTCTTCGAGGCGATCATCTTCCCGGTGATGCCGGAGGTGATGCTGGCGCCGATGTGCGTGGCCCAGCCCAAGCGCGGCTGGTGGTTCGCCACCCTCAGCCTGGCCGGCTCGATGGTCGGCGCGCTGGTTGGCTATGCACTGGGTCATTACGCCTTCGAGGCGATCAAGCCGCTGTTCGAAGCGCTGGGCATGCTGCCGGCGATCGAGCAGGGCATCATCACCGTGCAGGCGAAGATGGCCGAGTCGCCCTGGGCGGTGTTCACCTTCCTGGTGCTGGGCGGATTCATGCCCATCCCGATGAAGGTCTTCACGTGGGCATCGGGTATCGTCGGCGTACCGATGCCGCAGTACCTGCTGAGCATGCTGATCGGTCGCGGCAAGCGCGTGTTCGTGCTGGCTGCGGTCATCCGTATCGGTGGTGCGCGTGCCGAAGCGGCACTGCGTCGCTGGATTGAACCGCTGGGCTGGATCGCCACCGCGTTGGTGGTGGTGCTGATCGCCTGGCTTGTATGGAGGTCGAAGTTCGCATGAGTCCTGATCGTCAGAGCAAGGGAGTGCGCATCGGCGCGCTGGCGTTGCTGGTTTCCACCCTGGCCGCCTGCGGCACCGCCACTGTGGTCCGCCCGGGTGGTGGCAGCACCGCCAGTGGTGTGACCACGCCGAAGACCTCGGTGCCCAAGCCCGGGCAGACCGTGGTGGTGCGCAAGGGCGACACCATCTATGCGCTGGCCCGCATCCATGACATCACCCCGGCCGACCTGATTGCCTGGAATCGTCTGGACAACCCGTCGACCATCTACCCCGGCCAGGTGATCCGCCTGTATCCGCAGGGGGCCACCAGCGGCCGTGCGCCGACCACGGTGGTCACCCCGCCGCGTTCGGCTGGCAGCAGTGGCGGCAGCACCGCGCCGGCCCCGGCGCCGGTCGGGCCGGTGAAGAGCAACATCGCCTGGCGCTGGCCAGCCGATGGCGCGATCGTCGGCCGCTACGTGGCCGGTGACGCGACCAAGCAGGGCGTGGACATCGCCGGCACCAGCGGCCAGCCGGTCAAGGCCACCGCCAATGGCGTGGTGGTGTACTCCGGTGCCGGCCTGGTCGGCTACGGCGAACTGATCATCATCAAGCACAGCGACCAGTGGCTGTCCGCCTATGGTCACAACCGCAAGCGCCTGGTCAATGAAGGGCAGAGCGTGAAGGCTGGCGAGCAGATCGCCGAAATGGGCCGTACCGGTGCGAACCGCGACATGGTCCACTTCGAGATTCGTTACAACGGCAAGCCGGTCGACCCGCAGCAGTATCTGCCGGCACGCTGATCACCGTGTGATCGGGTAGCGCCGGGTCACGCCCGGCGGCTTTCCGCGCCGCGCCGCGACGCGGCGCCGCCCGAGCATGGGCTCGGGCGCTACAGAGTAGGTGTGATCCAGGGCACTGCCGGGCCATGCCCGGCGACGCCACGTCAGCCTTCGAGAATGAAGGCGGCGGCGACCTTGCGGCCTTCGCCAGCCAGGATGTTGAAGGTGCGTGCGGCGGCCGGATTGTTCATCACTTCCAGGCCGATGCCGCGTGACAGGCAGGCGGCCATCACCACCGCCGGCGGGAACACCTGGCGGTCACCGGTGCCGAGCACGATCAGCGCCGGGTTCAGCGCCAGGATCGGCTCCAGGTCGGCCAGCTGCAGTTCGGTGGCCTGCTTCACCGGCCAGCGCTCGACCAGCTGGTCCGGGGTCAGGAAGAAGCTGCTGCCCAGCACCAGCTCGTTGACCCGGGCCGAGCGGCCATCGGCGGCGCGCAGGCTGTAGGCGTAATCCGGCGGTTCGTGGTTCAGCTGCATGGCAGTAGGGCGATCAGCCGCGCGGCAGCACGATCTGTCGCTGTTCCTTGCTCGGGCGGTACAGCACGGCGACGTGGCCGATGCGCTGCACCAGCGCGCTTTCGGTGGCTTCGACGATCTCGCCGATCATCACGTCACGGGCGTCGCGGTCTTCGGCAGCGACCTTCACCTTGACCAGCTCGTGGCGCTCCAGCACTTCGTTCAGCTCAGCGATGAAGGCCGGGGTCACACCCTTGCCGCCGGTCTGCAGCAGGGCCTTCAGGTCGTGGGCTTGGCCGCGCAGGAAACGGGTCTGGGAAGCGGTCAGGGCGATGGACATGCAGGAAAACACGGTTGAATGGGGCGATCAGGGTATCATGAGGACCCCATCAGCCCCTATTTTCAATGGCTACCCGCAGCAAAAGCAGCCAGCGCTGGCTCAAGGAACACTTCTCCGACCCCTTCGTGAAGAAGGCCCAGGCCGAAGGCATGCGTTCGCGCGCCGCCTACAAGCTCGAAGAGCTGCTGGAACGTGACCGGTTGCTGAAGCCGCACATGGTGGTGGTCGACCTCGGCGCGGCCCCGGGCGGCTGGTCTCAGCAGGTTCGGAGACAGATCGGCGACACCGGCCGCGTGCTGGCCCTGGACATCCTGGACATGCCGCCGCTGGCCGGCGTCGAGTTCCTTCATGGTGACTTCAGGGAAGAAGCCGTTCTATCGCAGTTTGAAGCCATGCTCGGGGATCAGCCGGTAGACCTTGTGCTGTCGGACATGGCCCCCAATAAGAGTGGTGTGGGCGCGGTCGACCAGCCGCGGATGATGCACCTGGCGGAGCTGGCCCTGGATTTTGCCGACAACCACCTGAAAACCGGTGGGGCATTCCTGATCAAGCTGTTCCAGGGCGAGGGCTTTGACGACTACGTGCGCGACATGCGCCGCCGGTACGACAAAGTCTCCATCCGCAAGCCGGAAGCCTCGCGCAAGCGCTCTCCCGAGGTGTATGCCTTGGGTCAGGGAAAACGCGCCCACATGAAGTAAGCTCGCAACGTACGCAAGTTCGACCCCAACGCAACGCCAGCACTGAGAGGAACACCGGAGCCAATGAGGATGAACGACTTGACCAAGAACCTCCTGCTATGGGTGGTCGTCGCCGTCGTGCTGATGGTGGTCTTCCAGAGCTTCTCGCCCAAGTCCTCCGGGGCCGGGGCGCAGGGCGCGTCGTATTCGCAGTTCCTGGACCAGGTGGACAGCGGCAACGTGCAGAAGGTCGCCTTCGGCGGCGACATGCGCGGCGGCACCAGCCAGCTGACCTACACCACCCGCGGTGGGCAGTCGTCCACCATCACCGCGCCGTTCGATCGTGACCTGATCAACGTGCTGCGCACCAAGAACGTGGAGATCGTGCAGGAGGAGCCGTCCAGCGGCATTTCCCTCGGCGCGATCCTGATGAATTTCCTGCCGGTCATCCTGATCATCGGCTTCTGGTTGTTCATCATGCGCCAGATGCAGGGCGGTGGCGGCGGTGCCAAGGGCGCGATGTCCTTCGGCAAGTCGCGCGCCAAGCTGCAGGGCGAAGACCAGATCAAGGTCACCTTCGCCGACGTCGCCGGCTGCGACGAGGCCAAGGAAGAAGTGGGTGAACTGGTCGACTTCCTGCGCGACCCGTCCAAGTTCACCAAGCTGGGCGGCAAGATTCCGCGCGGCGTGCTGATGGTGGGCCCGCCGGGTACCGGCAAGACGCTGCTGGCCAAGGCCATCGCCGGCGAAGCCAAGGTGCCGTTCTTCTCGATCTCCGGTTCGGACTTCGTTGAAATGTTCGTCGGCGTCGGCGCCAGCCGCGTGCGCGACATGTTCGAGCAGGCCAAGAAGCACGCGCCGTGCATCATCTTCATCGACGAAATCGACGCCGTCGGTCGCCACCGTGGCGCCGGCCTGGGCGGCGGTCACGACGAGCGCGAGCAGACCCTGAACCAGCTGCTGGTCGAGATGGACGGGTTTGAAGGCGGCGAAGGCGTGATCGTGATCGCCGCGACCAACCGTCCGGACGTGCTGGACCCGGCGCTGCTGCGTCCGGGCCGTTTCGACCGCCAGGTCGTGGTCGGCCTGCCGGACGTGAAGGGCCGCGAGCACATCCTGAAGGTCCACATGCGCAAGCTGCCCCTGGCCGACGATGTCGAGCCGATGGTGATCGCGCGCGGTACCCCGGGCTTCTCCGGCGCCGACCTGGCCAACCTCTGCAACGAGGCCGCCCTGTTCGCTGCGCGTGGCAACGAGAAGGAAGTCCGCATGGACCACTTCGACCGTGCCCGCGACAAGATCCTGATGGGTGCCGAGCGCCGCTCGATGGCCATGAGCGAAGAAGAGAAGACGCTCACCGCCTACCACGAGGCCGGTCACGCCATCGTCGGCCGCCTGGTGCCCGAGCACGACCCGGTCTACAAGGTCACCATCATTCCGCGCGGCCGTGCGCTGGGTGTGACCATGTACCTGCCGGAAGGCGACAAGTATTCGATGAACCGCGTGGCGATCAAGTCGCAGCTGTGCTCGCTGTACGGTGGTCGTGTGGCGGAGGAGCTGATCTTCGGTGCCGACAAGGTCACCACGGGCGCCTCCAACGACATCGAACGCGCCACCAAGATGGCTCGCAACATGGTCACCAAGTGGGGCCTGTCCGACCAGCTCGGCCCGATTGCCTATGGCGAAGAAGATGACGAGGTGTTCCTGGGGCGCTCGGTCACCCAGCACAAGAGCGTGTCCAACGACACCGCGCGCCGCATCGACGAGGAAGTGCGCAACATCCTCGACGAGGCTTACGCACGCACCACCGAGCTGATGACGGCCAACCTGGACAAGCTGCACGCGATGTCGCAGCTGCTGCTGCAGTACGAGACCATCGACGCGCCGCAGATCGACGCCATCATGGAGGGCCGCGATCCGCCGCCGCCGGCCGGCTGGAACAAGTCGAACAAGGATGGTGGCAACGACAAGGGCGGCGACGCCCGTCCGCTGCCGCCGATCGCAGGCCCGGCCGAATCGCACTGACGGCCCGCTGCACGTGACACCAGACGAGGCCGGGGTAACCCGGCTTCGTTGTTTATGGGCCATCGGCCCATCCTGAAGAACCGATCTGACGCTGGAGCCCGCATGTCCGCCCCGAAGCCCGAACCGATTTCCCACACCGTCGAAATGGTCATCGCCACCGTGGTCGGCGTGGGTGTGGGCCTTGGCGCAGACAACCTGCTGCTGGGCTGTGGGGTGGGTATCGCCGTTGGCATCGTGCTGAGCATCGCCAAGACCCTGTACGTGGATCGCAAGCGCCGCCGCCGTTGAGGGGTGTTGGCAGGGCTGCGCCCTGCACCTGCTACGAGCCAGAGCAACAGCAACAGCAACAGCGTGCATTCCGTGGTTTGGCGGGGCGATGTCGGAGTGCGGGGACGCCGTAAATCCGTCCATGGAGGCTTGGCAGCCGCATCCATGCGGCTGACACCCCGCACTCCGACACCGCCCCACCTCTGACAGATTCCGGGAGCTGTTGGTAGGTGTCGACCTTGGTCGACACGTAGATCCACGTCATGCATGGATGAATCTCTGTCAGATGTCGAAATCAATATGGGGTCAGATCCGTTTTCCGGAGGAAAACGGATCTGACCCCAATAGTCGTTCCAACAGATCGCGGAAATCTGTCGAAGGCGGGGTGGGTCCGGTTGCGGGGGCGTGAGCCGCATGGATGCGGCGACCGAGCTTACATGGACGTACTTGCAGCGGCCCCCGCAACCGGACCCACCCCGCCATTCTTCAGTGAACCCGCTGTTGCTCCGGCTGTTGCTGTCGCTCTGGCCTCTGCGGGTGCAGGGCGCCGCCCTGCCGAACTAAACTACCTTTCGTTGTCCCAGCAGGATTGCCCATGTTCGATACCTCGCCCCAGCTCGACTGCGCCGGCCGCATCCTGCGCCTGGACCGTGCCCAGGTCATGGGCATCGTCAACGTCACCCCGGACTCGTTCTCCGATGGCGGCGCGCACGACACCACCGAGGCGGCCGTCGCCCACGGTCTGAAGCTGGTCGAGGAGGGCGCCGACCTGCTCGACATCGGCGGCGAATCGACCCGCCCGGGCGCTGCGCCGGTGTCGATCCAGGATGAGCTGCGCAGGGTGATTCCGGTGATCGAGCAGCTGGCCGCCCGCACCCAGGTGCCGATCAGCATCGACACCTTCAAGCCGGAGGTGATGCGCGCGGCGGTGGCCGCTGGCGCCGGCATGATCAACGACATCTTCGGCCTGCGTCAGGACGGGGCGCTGGACGCCGCCGCTGCAACCGGCGTGCCGGTGGTGCTGATGCACATGCAGGGCGAGCCAGGCCACATGCAGGCCGATCCACATTACGACGACGTGGTCGCCGAGGTGCACGGCTTCCTGGTCCAGCGCCTGTTCGCTGCCGAGATGGCGGGCATTGCGAAGAAGAACCTGTTGATCGATCTCGGTTTCGGTTTCGGCAAAACCACTGCCCACAACATGACCCTGCTGGCGCGCTCGGAACGCTTCCTGGAACTGGGCGTGCCGATGTTGGCTGGCCTGTCGCGCAAACGCAGCCTGGGCGAACTGACCGGCCGCGACACGCCATCCGAGCGGGTCGCGGCGTCGGTGGCCGCACATCTGATCGCGGTGCAGCGCGGTGCGCGCATCGTGCGCGTGCATGACGTGGCGGCCACCGTTGATGCGCTGAAGATCTGGCAGGCCGTCGACGCCGTGCCGACGCCGCGTGCCGATGTCACGCCGTCGATCCGCTGGCCGGACGAAGACTGATGGGCATCGACCGGCGGCCGCTGGCGATCGCCGTGATGGGGCCGACTGCCAGTGGCAAGACCGCCACGGCGATCGCCCTGGCGCGGCAACTGGACGGCGAGATCGTCAGCGTCGATTCGGCGCTGGTCTACCGGTATCTGGATATTGGTTCGGCCAAGCCCGACGCCGCCGAGCGTGCGCAGGCGCCGCATCATCTGCTGGACCTGCGCGATCCGTGGCAGACCTATTCGGCGGCCGAGTTCGCGGCCGATGCCAGCCGGGTCGTGGCCGACATCGTGGCGCGTGGCAAAACGCCGATCCTGGCAGGTGGTACGGGGCTGTACTTCCGGGCCCTGCTGCAGGGCCTGTCGCCGATGCCGGAGGCTGACCCGGTAATGCGCGAGGCGCTCAGCGCCGAGGCGGCCGAGCGTGGTTGGGTGGCACTGCATGCGGAGCTGGCCGAGGTCGATCCGGCAGCGGCCGCGCGCATCCATGCCACCGACCCGCAACGCATCCAGCGGGCGCTGGAAGTCTACCGCCTGACCGGTACCCCCATCACCGAATGGCAGCGTCGGCCGGGCGTGGCGCCGTTGCCGGTACGCACCCTCAAACTGATCCTGGCCCCGCGTGACCGCGCCGTCCTGCACCAGCGCATCGAGGCCCGCTTCGACGCCATGCTGGCGCAGGGCTTCCTGGACGAGGTGCGGGCACTGCGTGCAATGCCGGAAATGGCCGCCGTGACGGCGCCGCTGGACCTGCCGGCGGTGCGTGCGGTCGGCTACCGCCAAGCCTGGGAATACCTCGACGGCGAGGGCGATGCCGCCCGTTTCCGTGACAAGGCGATCTTCGCCACTCGCCAGCTGGCCAAGCGCCAGCTGACCTGGCTGCGTGGCGAGCTTGATGCGCGCTGGTTCGACCCCCATATGGACAGGGAGCACCTGGCCGGCGCGGTGTCGACCTTCGTCGCACGCTGAACCCCCGCCAGCCGTGTAACATCATCGGTCGGCGGGCGGCTCGGGGGCCGTGGCAACCGTCGGCAACCCAATAAGAACAATAATCAGGAGTGTGCAATGTCCAAGGGGCAATCGCTGCAGGATCCTTTCTTGAACGCACTGCGGCGCGAACGCGTGCCGGTTTCGGTGTACCTGGTCAACGGCATCAAGCTGCAGGGCACGATCGAGTCGTTCGACCAGTTCGTGGTCCTGCTGCGCAACACGGTCAGTCAGATGGTCTACAAGCACGCCATTTCCACGGTCGTTCCGGCACGCAACGTGAAGGTCGGTCCGGGCGGTGGTTACGTGCAGTCGGGTGAAGGTGGTCAGGCAGGTGATGAAGCAGACGAGTAATACCGGAGCGGTGAATGTTTGACCGCTCGAAAAAGGGCGAACACGCCCTGTTGATCCAGCCCCATTTCGGCAAGCTGGAAGACGATGTGCTGGAAGAATTCGGTGATCTGGCCCGCTCGGCTGGGGCCAGCATTGCCGCGACGATCACCGCGCGCCTGGACCGTCCGAATCCGTCGACCCTGATCGGCAGCGGCAAGCTGGACGAGATCAAGGCGGCGGCCGACGCCAGTGGTGCCGACCTGGTCCTGGTCAACCATGCGTTGAGCCCGGGCCAGGAGCGCAACCTGGAACGGTTCCTGGAGCGCCGGGTGATCGACCGTACCGGCCTGATCCTGGACATCTTTGCCCAGCGTGCGCACAGCCACGAGGGCAAGCTGCAGGTCGAGCTGGCGCAGCTGCGTCACCTGGCCACGCGGCTGGTGCGCGGCTGGACCCACCTGGAGCGCCAGCGCGGCGGTTCGATCGGCCTGCGCGGCCCGGGTGAAACCCAGTTGGAAACCGACCGGCGCCTGCTGCAGAAGCGGGTCGAGCAGCTGCAGAAGCGCCTGGAAAAGGTCGAGGTGCAGCGTACCCAGATGCGCCGTGCGCGTGTGCGCAGCGAGCTGCCGCGCGTGGCCCTGGTGGGCTACACCAACGCTGGCAAGTCGACCCTGTTCAACGCCATGACCGGCGCCGAGGCCTATGCCGCCGACCAGCTGTTCGCAACGCTGGACCCGACCGTGCGACGCATCGCGGTCCCCGGCGGCAACGTGGTGCTGGCCGATACCGTCGGCTTCGTCCGCGACCTGCCGCATGACCTGGTCGCCGCGTTCCGCTCGACGCTGTCGGAGGCACGCGAGGCCGATTTCCTGCTGCACGTGGTCGACGCCGCCGATCCGCACCGCGAGGAGCGCATCGCCCAGGTGGACGAGGTACTGACCGCAGTCGGTGCCGGTGATCTGCCGCAGTTGCTGGTGTTCAACAAGATCGACCGCATTGAAGGCGCCGACGTCCGTCACGACGGCCAGGACGGTATCCCGGACGAGTCGCGCCGCGAGCGGGTGTGGATTTCCGCGCGTGACGGGCAGGGCCTGGACCTGCTGCAGGCGGTGCTGGGCAAGCGCCTGGGACTGCAGCACGTCACCGGCGAACTGCGCCTGCCGCCGGATGCGGGCCGCCTGCGCGCGCGCCTGCACCAGCTGGAAGTGATCCGCAGTGAGCAGGCCGACGAGGAAGGCTGGCTGCTGCAGGTCGACCTGCCGATCGCCGAAGCCGAAAAGCTGGCCGCCAGTGCCGACGGCGCACCGATCCGGGCGCTGCTGCCGGAGAAGCTGCCGGAGTGGTGAGGCAGCGCCGGGCCATGCTCGGCGACTGCTATCGCGGCGGCGCGCGACATCAGCCTGTCATCTGCGGTACAACGTGCAGGCTCTTCATCCCACCGTCATGCCGATGTCCATCCCCACCGACGCTGAACTCAACGCCCAGTCCGCCGCGCTCGGGCAGCGCCTGCAGCAGGCCTCGCTGCAGCTGGTGACCGCTGAAAGCTGCAGTGGTGGCTGGATCGCCAAGTGCATGACCGACATTGCCGGTTCCTCGGCGTTCTTCGACTGCGGCATGGTGGTCTACAGCTACGAGGCCAAGCAGCGCCTGCTGGGCGTACGCGCGCAGACCCTGGAGCAGTTCGGCGCGGTCAGCCGCGAAACCGTGCTGGAAATGGTGTCCGGTGCCCTGGTCAACTCCGGCGCCGGTATCGCCGTCGCGGTGACCGGGATCGCCGGCCCCGGTGGCGGGAGCCCGGACAAGCCGGTCGGCAGCGTCTGGATCGGCTGGAAGCGCCGTGGCGGCTACGCCCGCGCCGAGCTGTTCCAGTTCGATGGCGACCGCGAAGCCATCCGCCGGCAAACCGTGGCGGCGGCATTGCGCGGTATCGACGCCCAGCTGTGACATGCTGCTCCGGTAATCGTCCGGAGCACGCATGATGTGGGAAACGCTGGGCACGGTCCGTGACCTGGGCCGACTGCAGGAAATCGCCGTTGTCCTGATCCGCTATGGCTTCGGCGACGTGGTGCGGCGCATCGGCTTGGCCACCACGCTGGAGCGGGCAGGGCGCCTGCTGCACTGGAACGAGGACCGCCAGGAGCTGCTGCGGATGACCGCACCGGTGCGCGTGCGCAGCGCAATGCAGGATCTTGGTCCGACCTTCGTCAAGCTCGGCCAGGTGCTGGCGACGCGCGTCGACCTGCTGCCGCCGGAATGGATCGCCGAGCTCTCCGAACTGCAGAACGCAGTACCGGCGCTGCCATATGCGGATATCCGCGAGCAGCTCGAAGCCGATCTTGGTGCGTCTCCGCAGGACGTGTTCGCGTTCCTCGACGAAACCCCGATGGCGGCCGCCTCGCTGGCGCAGGCCCATCGTGCGCGCCTGCATGACGGTCGCGAGGTGGTGCTGAAGGTACGGCGCCCCGGCATCCGCGATGTGGTCGAGGCCGACCTGCGGTTGCTGGCCCGTCTGGCCGAGATCGTCGAGGCCCGACTGCCGGATCTGCGACGTTACCGCCCGGCCGAAGTCGTGCAGCAGTTCACCGTGTCGCTGCGCCGCGAGTTGGATTTCGCCGCCGAATGCCGCAATGCCGAGCGCATCGCGCGCAACTTCAACGGCCGTGACGACATCCTGATACCCAGCGTGCACTGGCAGTGGACCTGCGAGAGCCTGAACGTGCAGGATTTCGTCGACGGCATTCCCGGCCGGGACCTCGCCGGTGTCGATGCGGCTGGGCTGGACCGCCGCGAACTGGCGCGACGCGGTGCCGACATCGTGTTGAAGATGGTGCTGGAGGACGGCAGCTTCCATGCCGACCCGCACCCGGGCAACATCATCTACCTGCGTGACGGCCGCATCGGCGTGATCGATTTCGGCATGGTCGGCGCCTTGTCGGAAGTGCGGCGTTTCCAGGTGGCTCAGCTGCTGCACGGGCTGGTCGAGCAGGACCCGCAGGGCGTGGCCGACGTGCTGCTGGACTGGGCCGGCGGTGTCGAGGTGGACGAGAACCGGCTGCAGCACGACATCAGCCAGTTCGTCGACCAATACCGTGGCGTGCCGCTGAAGGACCTGCGCATCGGCCTGATGCTGGGCGACATCACCCAGCTGCTGCGCAGCTACAGCCTGACCCTGCCGGCTGACCTGGCGTTGATGATCAAGGCGTTCCTGACCCTGGAAGGGATGGGGCGGCAGCTGGACCCGGATTTCGACATGGCCAGCGCCGCGCGCCCGTTCCTGGAGCGGGTGGTGCTGCAGCGCTATGCCCCCACGGCGCTGCTCAAGCGTGGCCGACGCAGCCTGCTGGGCCTGGTCGACTTCGCCGGCGAACTACCGCGCGACCTGCGCAAGCTGGTACAGGCAGCGCGCCGTGGGCGCCTGCAGCTGAAGGTGGAAACCACCGCACTGCAGGGCTTTGGCGAACAGGTGAACCGGGCCGCGAACCGGCTGGTGATGGGCATCGTCACTGCCGCGTTGATCATCGGCTCGTCGATCGTGATGCACAGCGTCGGTGGCGTCTCCAGCCGCTGGCTGCTGGCGTTGGGGGTCTGCGGCTTCATCGGCGCCGGCTTCTGCGGTGTGTGGATCCTGTTCTCGATCTGGAGAAGCGGCAAGCACAACTAGTGTGCTTGCCGCAGCGATTCCTGTAGAGCCGAGCCATGCTCGGCTGCTCTCGCCCAGGTCAGCCCAGCCATTCGCCACATTGCCGAGCACGGCTCGGTACTACAGATGTCGCCGTGTCGTCTCCGGCACTTGCAGTCCTGTGAGTTAGTAGTAATACTACTAATCATGGACCTGACCGACACCCAGCAGGCGATCCTGCAGTTGATCGCCGAGCGTATCGAGAGCGAAGGCGCACCGCCGTCGCAGACTGAAATCGCACGTGCGTTCGGCTTCAAGGGCGTGCGCGCGGCCCAGTACCACCTGGAGGCCCTGGAGCAGGCCGGTGCGATCCGTCGCATCCCGGGCCAGGCCCGCGGCATCCGGCTGGTGCAGGCGCCGCCGGTCGAGAAGCTGGCCGAGCCAGGCCTGCCCGACAGCGTGCTGCGCCTGCCGGTGCTCGGCCGGGTTGCGGCGGGCCTGCCGATCGGCGCCGATATCGGCTCGGACGATTTCGTGGTGCTGGACCGGGTGTTCTTCTCGCCAGCGCCGGACTACCTGCTGAAGGTGCAGGGCGATTCGATGATCGACGAGGGCATCTTCGACGGTGACCTGATCGGCGTGCACCGCACCCGCGACGCCCATTCCGGGCAGATCGTGGTGGCCCGCATCGATGACGAGATCACCGTCAAGCTGCTGAAGATCGCCAAGGATCGTATCCGCCTGCTGCCGCGCAACCCCGACTACAAGCCGATCGAGGTGCAACCGGACCAGGACTTCTCGATCGAAGGCCTCTATTGCGGCCTGTTGCGACCCAACCGTTGACCCGTTCCATAGCGCATTACCCCGCGGTCTTTTGTGGCGATTCTCTGGTTCCACTGAGGTTGGTACGGATGTCCGATAATTCTTTTCAGAGCGCCGGGCAGAATCTCAGCCTGTGCGATACGTCCGACTTAAAGTGAGCCCATGGCAAAGAAGACCCCCAAAGACAGCACCTCCAACGACACGACCTCTGCAAGGACCCAACCGATGGACGAGAACAAGAAGCGCGCCCTCGCTGCAGCTCTGGGCCAGATCGAAAAGCAGTTCGGCAAGGGCTCGGTGATGCGCATGGGCGACCGCGTGGTCGAGCCCGTCGAAGCCATCCCGACCGGTTCGCTGATGCTCGACATCGCACTGGGCATCGGCGGTCTGCCGAAGGGCCGTGTCGTCGAGATCTACGGGCCGGAATCCTCGGGCAAGACCACGCTGACCCTGCAGGCCATCGCCGAATGCCAGAAGATGGGCGGCACCGCGGCCTTCATCGATGCCGAGCACGCGCTGGACCCGATCTACGCCGCCAAGCTGGGCGTGAACGTGGACGACCTGCTGCTGTCGCAGCCGGATACCGGTGAGCAGGCGCTGGAAATCGCCGACATGCTGGTCCGCTCGGGTTCGGTCGATATCCTGGTGATCGACTCGGTCGCCGCACTGACCCCGAAGGCCGAAATCGAAGGCGAGATGGGCGATCAGCTGCCGGGCCTGCAGGCCCGCCTGATGAGCCAGGCGCTGCGCAAGCTGACCGGCAACATCAAGCGCTCCAACACCCTGGTGGTCTTCATCAACCAGCTGCGCATGAAGATCGGTGTGATGATGCCGGGCCAGAGCCCGGAAACCACCACCGGCGGCAACGCGCTGAAGTTCTATGCCTCGGTGCGCCTGGACATCCGCCGTATCGGCGCGATCAAGAAGGGTGACGAGATCATCGGCAACCAGACCAAGATCAAGGTCGTCAAGAACAAGCTGGCGCCTCCGTTCAAGCAGGTCATCACCGAGATCCTGTACGGCGAGGGCATCAGCCGCGAGGGCGAGCTGATCGACATGGGGGTGGATGCCAAGCTGGTCGAGAAGGCCGGTGCCTGGTACAGCTACGGCGAAGAACGCATCGGCCAAGGCAAGGACAACGCCCGCGGTTACCTGCGCGACAACCCGACAGTTGCTGCGAAGCTCGAAGCCGAGCTGCGCGAGAAGTTCCAGCCGACCGAAGCCAGCCGTGAGGAAGGCGACGACGAAGGCGACGACGAGTAAAGCTTGCTGTGGGGCAGGGCGGCGCCGTCAGTGACGTCGCCCTGTCCCGCAGGTTCGAATCGCCCAGGGATGGGCTGGGCGCCACGGATGGCGCCACCCTTGGAGTACGCATGTCCGACGCCGACGACATTCCCACCGGTCGCAAACGCCGGCCGCGTGAGCAGACCCCCGTGCAACGGGCGCTGGGCCTGCTGGTACGCCGCGAGCACTCGCGCAAGGAACTCACCCGCAAGCTGACCGCACGCGGCATCGAAGACGATGCGGCGCAGGCGGCTGTCGCCAAGCTCACCGAGGCCGGCTGGCAGGACGACACCCGTTTTGCCGAGAATCTGGTGCGGATGCGTGCCAACACCGGCTATGGGCCGATCCATGTCCGCGCCGAGCTGGGGACCCACGGCCTGGACAGTGCCGCGATTGCCGCGGCGATGGACAGCTACGAAGGCGACTGGCAGGAAAACGCCCGTGACCTGGTCCGCCGACGCTTTGGCGAGGCCGGCCCGCAGGACCTGACGCAGCGGCGCAAGGCCGCCGATCTGCTGGCCCGACGCGGCTTCGACGGCGACAGCATCCGCCGTGCGACCCGCTACGACCCGGATGACTGAGACTGGCGGCGCCGGGCCTGATACCCTTTAGGTTTTCGGCGGTCCCTCGCGACCCTGGCCAATGCGGCCGGTGGTCCGGGCCCGCCGGCCCGCAGACTGCCAGCCCCCCAATGAACGCATCCGCCAAATTCACGACTTCCCAGATCCGCAGCGACTTCCTTGAATTCTTCAAGGGCAAAGGCCACACCATCGTGCCGTCGGCGCCGCTGGTGCCGGGCAATGATCCGACCCTGCTGTTCACCAACTCCGGCATGGTGCAGTTCAAGGACGTGTTCCTTGGTGCGGAGAAGCGCAGCTATGTGCGCGCGGCCGACGTCCAGCGCTGCCTGCGCGCCGGCGGCAAGCACAACGACCTCGACCAGGTCGGCTACACCGCACGCCACCACACCTTCTTCGAAATGCTGGGTAACTGGTCCTTCGGCGACTACTTCAAGAAGGACGCGATCGCCTGGGCCTGGGAACTGCTGACCCAGGTCTGGAAGCTGCCGGCCGAGCGCCTGCTGGTCACCGTCTACCAGACCGATGACGAAGCCTACGAACTGTGGCGCGACATGGTCGGCATTCCGGAAGCGCGCATCGTGCGCATCGGTGACAACAAGGGCGCGCCGTTCGCTTCGGACAACTTCTGGCAGATGGCCGACACCGGCCCGTGCGGCCCGTGCACCGAGATCTTCTACGACCACGGCGACCATATCGCCGGTGGTCCCCCGGGATCCCCGGATGAGGACGGCGACCGTTTCATCGAGATCTGGAACCTGGTGTTCATGCAGTTCGACCGCCAGCCCGACGGTACCCTGGTGCCGCTGCCGGCGCCGTGCGTGGATACCGGCATGGGCCTGGAGCGCCTGGCGGCGATCCTGCAGCACGTGCACACCAATTACGAGATCGACCTGTTCCAGGCCCTGATCCGTAAGGCCTCCGAGCTGACCGGCACCGCCGACCTGGAAAACAAGTCGCTGCGTGTGATCGCCGATCACATCCGTGCCTGTTCGTTCCTGATCGTCGATGGCGTGCTGCCTTCCAACGAAGGCCGTGGCTATGTGCTGCGCCGTATCATCCGCCGCGCCCTGCGCCATGGCTGGATGCTGGGTGTGCGCCAGCCGTTCTTCAGCAAGCTGGTGCCGACCCTGGTCGAGCAGATGGGCGAGGCCTATCCGGAACTGCCGGCAGCGGTTGACACCGTCACCCGTGCGTTGCAGGCCGAGGAGGAGCGTTTCGCTGAAACCCTCGACGCCGGCATGAAGATCTTCGAAGACGTCGCGGGCAAGGCCAGCAATGGCGTGATCCCGGGCGTTGACGCCTTCCGCCTGTACGACACCTATGGCTTCCCGCTCGACCTGACCCAGGACATCGCCCGCGAGCGCGACCTGACCGTCGACATCGCCGGCTTCGATGCTGCGATGGAACAGCAGCGCGAAACCGCACGTGCGGCCGGCAAGTTCGGTGGCGGCGTGACCCTGCCGGCCGAGCTGGTGGCGACCCTGAGCCCGACCCGGTTCCTCGGCTACGACCGCCTGCAGGCCGACGGCCTGACCGTGCTGGCCGTGCTGAAGGACGGTCGTCCGGTGCAGTCGGCCGATGCCGGTGACGCAGTCATCGTGATCACCGACCAGACCCCGTTCTACGCCGAATCCGGTGGCCAGGTCGGCGACACCGGCGTGCTGACCGGCAACGGAGTGCGCCTGGCGGTGGACGATACCCAGAAGTTCGCCGGCCAGTTCCATGGCCACGTCGGCACCCTGTCCGACGGCGGCCTGAAGGTCGGCGACGTGCTGTCCGGCCAGGTCGATGGCGAGCGCCGCGGCGCCACCATCCTCAACCACTCGGCCACCCATCTGCTGCATGCCGCCCTGCGCGAAGTGCTGGGCACCCACGTGCAGCAGAAGGGCTCGCTGGTCGCTCCGGACCGCCTGCGTTTCGACTTCTCGCACTTCCAGCCGATCAGCGCGGAAGAGCTGGCTGTGATCGAGCGCAAGGTCAACCAGCAGGTGCGCGCGAACAACGCTGCCGAAGTGCACAACATGGGCATGCAGGAAGCGCTGGACTTCGGCGCCATGGCCCTGTTCGGCGAAAAGTACGGTGAGCACGTGCGCGTGCTGAAGATGGGTGACTACTCCACCGAGCTGTGCGGCGGTACCCACGTCAACCGCACCGGCGACATCGGCCTGTTCAAGATCACCTCCGAGGGCGGTGTCTCGGCTGGCGTGCGCCGTATCGAAGCGGTCACCGGCCAGGGCGCCCTGGACTACGTGGACGCCGAAGAGGCCCGCCTGGCCGAGGCCGCCGACCTGCTCGGTGGCAGCGCTGCCGACGTGGTCGAGAAGATCCGTGCCCTTGGCCAGCGCCAGAAGCTGCTGGAGCGCGAGCTGGAGGCCGTGAAGGCCAAGGTCGCCGCCGGTGCCACGGCCGACCTGTCCGGCCAGGCTGTCGAGGTTGCCGGCGTGAAGGTGCTGGCTGCCCGCCTGGAGGGCTTCGATGCCAAGGCCCTGCGTGACGCCATGGACCGCCTGAAGCAGCAGCTGGGCGATGCGGTGATCGTGCTGGCCGGTGCCCAGGACGGCAAGGCTGCCCTGGTTGCGGGTGTGAACGGCAGTGCAATGGGCAAGGTCAAGGCCGGGGAACTGTTGTCCCATATCGCCAGTCAGATCGGGGGCAAGGGCGGCGGACGCCCGGACCTCGCCCAGGGTGGTGGCGAGGACGGGCCCGCCCTTGCCACTGCGCTGGCTGCAGTCGTCGAATGGGTCAGCCCCCGCCTGTGATGAACCTGGCCGTCCCCCTCCTTGTAGGAGCGGGACGGCTGACGGTACCATTGCGAATCTTTTCCCTTTGTCGTGGTAGCGCTTCTTGACGGAGCGTCAAGCCGGTGGGGGATACCCTTCCACACGGTTCCATGGAGACTTACAAAAATGTTGATCCTGACTCGCCGCGTCGGCGAAACCCTGATGATCGGTGACTCGGTGAGCGTCACCGTGCTTGGCGTCAAGGGTAACCAGGTGCGTATCGGCATCACCGCGCCGAAGGACGTCGCTGTGCATCGCGAAGAGATCTATCAGCGCATCCAGCGTGGTGATGAAGCCGGTGGCACCGGTAGCGAAAATTCTGCCGAATAACGCTTTACCTTCGCACTCGATTAACGTTATGATTCACGCCCCGCTGAGGTGCAACGCACCAGACGCGGAGAAAACCCCGGAGTGATGCCCGAGTGGCCGAAGGGGCTCCCCTGCTAAGGGAGTATAGGGTCAAAAGCTCTATCGAGGGTTCGAATCCCTCTCACTCCGCCAGATACAAAGAAGCGCCTGCAGATCCTCGATCTGCAGGCGTTTTTCTTTGTTCAACGCGGTAACACACGGCCGCGCCGCACGGGCGTTGTGCAGGCCTAGTGGGTGGTGCCAGCCGCGTCCTGCCCGACTTCGGGCGAGGAATAGAGCCTGGGCTCCGGCACCGCATGACCCGGATGAGCGGGCGGCGCAATGCCGCTTGGCGTTTCGCGCCAGAGAATTGCCAGTGTGCAGTCATTGGCACGTTGCCTGCACATTCTTTCCGCTTTGCGTTGTGCGGCGTCCGCCGTCTTTTCCCCAAGTGCAAAGCCCATGGCGACGGTGCCGGTAGCGATCGCCGAATATCCCACCGCGGTGGTCGTGGCAGTCTGCGCGCAGTTGCGGGACCGAACGGCGCAGTGCTGCAGTGCGCGCTGCATCGCAGCCGACAGCGTGCTGTGGTTCATGGCGTAGCCGTAGCGGCCATCGTCGTCGTAGACGATGGCGGAGGCCGCGTTGGCGCCGGATGACAGGCACAGCAACAGGCCAAGTGACAGGGGGCGCATCCAGTTCATTCCCATCTCCATTTTCTGCTGATGGTGGATCAGACCGGGTTTGAAGCGCAACGTTGCCGCCACTACGCCGAGCCCGCAGTTCATCGAACCGCGGGCGGCGCCATCGGTTGACCGTCAGAGCCTCACCGTCACCCCCACCTGGAAACCACGCCCCGGCAACGGCGCGATGTACTTCAACGGCGAGTTGTGCGGGCGTGCTTCTTCATTGAGCAGATTGCTGCCGTTGATGAACACCTCCATGCCGGCGATGTAGCTGTTGCGTACCGGCAGCTCACGGCTGACCTGCAGGTCGACCAGGTTGAAGGCATCCAGTGGCACTTCCTCGCTGACGTTGCGGCCGAGGTACTTCTGCGTGTCGTAGTAGGTGCTGGACAGCTGCGCCTTCCAACCCTCGCGTTGCCACTGCAGATTGGCGCCGTAGCGGTTGGTCGGCATGTTCGGCAGGTACTCGCCGTCGTTGTGGGCACGCAGCGAATCGGGGTGATCGGCCTTGTTCTTCACCAGGTCGGCGAAGGCGGAGATGTTCAACGTGCCATAGCGGCCAAGGTCCAGGGCCTGCGATGCGTCGATCTCGAAGCCCTTCACCGTGGTGTCGGTCTGCTTCCAGTATTTCAGCGGCAGGCGGTTGGCGGTCTGCACGCCCGAGTAACCCAGGTACAGATAGTTCTCGTACTTCATCCGATACGCGGTGGCCGACAATTCGAACCCTCCGATATGGAACAGGCCGGTCAGCTCCAGGTTTTTCGCGCGCTCTGGCACGAGGTTCTGGTTGCCTTCTTCCTGGGTCATCACGGAGTAGTGCGCGTTGCTCGCATACAGCTCATTGATCTCCGGTGCGCGCTGCGAGGACGAGTAGCGCACCTTGGCGGCGAACAACGGACCGAGCTCGACATACGAACCCAGGCCGTAGCTGTTGAGCCGGTAGGAACGATCCTGCAGTTTCGTGTTGGCGGCATTGCGTGCGGTCTTGAAGCGGCTCGGCTGCAGTTCGTGATCGACACGCTCGTGGCGCACGCCAGCGTCGAAACTGGCCCAGCCGTAGTCCAGCGTCTCCTTCAGGAACACTGCATTGCTGCGGGTGTCGACGTCAGGCAGGTAGCGCAGCGAGCCGCTGCCGGTGACATCACGCGACTGGTGGCTGTAACCGAACAGGCCGCTGAGCGGACCGACAGGCTGATGGCTCAGCAGCAGTTCGGCCTGGGTGCTCTCGAAATCGTAGTCGTTGGCCCGGGTGGCACCCAGCCGTTCGCCCGAGGTGTTGTCCAGCTTGGAAACACGCAGTTCGGCGCGCTCGAACCACGGCAGCGGGTCGCGCAACAGGGCTTCCAGTGCGTAGCGTTCCTGCTTGATCACCACGCCCACCGGCAATGCGTTGGCGTAGTTGGAACCGAACGACAGGTTCTGCATCGAGAACCCGGGCACGCCGTATTCGCTGTCCTTGGCATCGATGCTGACACCCACGTAACCACGGTCGAAGAACAGGGTCGACCCGAACGCCACCTGCGAATTGCGCGCGTAACTGTTGCCCAACCGGTGATGGTAATCGGGCGTCACATCATTGTTGATCTGCTTCTGTACGTATGACGGCGTGCCGGCGACATAGGCCGGATTGACCGGATTGATATAGGTACGGCGTTGCCAGACCGAAGTCGGGTTGTTGGTGTAGAACGAGAAATCACCATCGGCCCAGTCCGGGTTTTCGGTCATGAACTGGTCGATGTAAGGCTGCGAGGCCTTGTTGTAGATCTGCTGGACGCGCGCCTCCTTCTGGCAGCTGTCGGCCAGCGCCGAGTTGACGCCGCCGGTCGGCGGAAACAGTCGGGTGTTGCAGACACTGGCCTTGCTGTTGCCGGGGATGTCGTAGTGCGAGATGCGCTGCCGAGAGACCTGCAGGTTGGTCGAGAGGTTGCGCTGGTTGTTGAAGTTCATGCGGAAGCCCTGCGCGTCGGCGGCATTGAAGCCCTTGCGCAGGACCAGTTCCATCGACTGGTCCCTGTCTTCCATGCTGCGCGAGATCAGGCCCGGATCGATCTCCACGCTGCCTCCGATCGCATTGCCGCCGTAGCGCACGGTGTCGGATGACTTGTTGACGGTCACACTGCGTACGAACAGCGGATCGAACGGAATGTTGATGTCGCCGCTGATCGCGTTCATGCCGAGGATGGACTGGCCGTCCTGCAGGATCTGCACGCGGTTGCCGCTGAGGCTGCGGATGACCGGAGCGCCCGCGTTTGGCCCGAAGGCGCTGCTCTGCACGCCGGAGACGTGTTCAAGCAGGCCGCCGAGGGTGCGGTTCTGCGCCTGTGGGTTGTCGACAGTGACCCGGGTGTCGATGCGCGAGGGCTGGGAGGCCTGGACCTGGAGGGTGGGGAGGGTGGGTTCGTCCGCGGCCTGGGCGGTGTGGACGGCGAACAGAATGGCAGCAGCAAGCAGGTGGCGACGCATGGCATGATCCGTGAAAACAATGTGAAATGTTATAACGTAACTATTTGTATCGACAAGGGCGAAATGGGCCTTGCGGCAGGCGGTGGATATGAGAATGGTTCTCATATGAAAATGCGGGACGATCCCCTCTGGTCCCATCATGCTCAACCTCACCCTTGCCGACCTTGATCGCCTGGGCCGCAGCAGCGGCTTCCGCTATCGCCTGCCGGCGTCGGCCGCCGATCTGTCGGGTGAACAGTGCGTGGTGCAAGGCAGGGTGGAGCAGCGTCGCCTGCGCCCGGGCATGACCCTGGCGCTGTCGGACGTGATCGCCCATCAGCCGTTCGAGGCAACTTCGGAATCGCCGCCGGCCTTCTCGGCGATCGTGATGCTGGAGGGACGCGCAGGGGCGCGGCTGGCGGGGCAGGCAGTGATCGGCATGAACCCGGGTGCCGGCACGATGGTGCTGGCCGAGGCAGCACCGATGACCGCGATTCATCCCGCCGGGCAGCGGATGCGCAGCCTGAATGTCTCGTTGGACGCACCTGCCGGGATTGACGACCCGATGATCAGCGAACTGCTATCCACCGCGCATCGCACCGGTCACCCGCGGTTACGTGGTTGGCTGGTTCCCGGGCATCTCGAGCACGCCGCTGACCAGCTGCTGTCGGGCAGCTGGCACGGCGCGATGCATGCACTGCTGTGCGAGAGTATCGGCCTACAGATGCTGGCCCTGGCGCTGGGGTCGCCTGCGAGGGAGGCATCGCCGGACCTGCGTGTTTCAGCACGTGACCGCCGCATGCTGCAGCGGGTGATCGATTGCCTGCAGGCGGCACCGGCCGCCGAACACAGCCTGGAGGATCTGGCGGGCCTGGCCTGCATGAGCCCAAGCAGCCTGCGCCTGAAGTTCCAGCAGGTGTATCAGTGCTCGGTGTTCGGCTGGCTGCGCGAGCATCGCCTGCAACTGGCCTGCGCGCAGCTGCGGCAGGGCTGCAGCGTACAGCAGGCCGCGCATTTCGTCGGTTACCGGCATGCCACGAATTTCGCGACCGCGTTCCGTGCGCGCTACGGCATCGCGCCCAGCCAGCTGCGCTGACGCCGGATCAGCGTCGGCAGTGCGCATACATCTGCTGCGTCTACGCATACGTGTGCTCACGATCAAATGACAATAATTCTCATCCAGCCTTTCTCTCCTGCTGGATCTCCCATGCCCGCCTGTATCCGCCCGCGCGCCCTGGCAACCGCCATCGGCACGACCCTGGCGCTGTTCAATACTGCCCACGGCGCCGAGCGCGCCCCCGCCGCGAACACCTCGCAGCTGCCCACCGTGCAGGTCACGGCCGATCTCGATGGCAGCACCGAATCCTCACGTTCCTACACCACCGACTCCATGGGCACGGCGACGGGGTTGTCACTGACCTCGCGGCGGACGCCGCAGTCGGTCAGCGTCATCACCCGCCAGCAGATCGAGGACCGGGGCCTGCTCAGCACCGCCGATGCGCTGGCCACTGCTCCGGGCATCTCGGTCACGCGCAGTGATGCCAACCGCTACTCGTTCTCGGCACGCGGCTTCGACATCGACAACTATCAGTTCGATGGCGTGGTGATGCCGGTGCTGTCGCCGTGGAATTTCGGCGAGAACAACCTGGACATGGTGGTGTACGACCGCATCGAGATCGTGCGCGGCGCCAATGGCCTGATGACCGGTGCCGGCAATCCGTCGGCGGCGGTGAACTACGTACGCAAGCGCCCGCTGCGCGACGTTGCTGCCAGTGGCGGCATCAGCCTCGGCAGCTGGGACGCGCGCCGTGCCTGGGTGGACGTGTCCAGCCCACTCAGCCGGGAAGGGCGCGTGCGTGGCCGCATGGTCGCTGCGCAGGCCGAGGGCGACAGCTACACCGCTGGCCTGGACAGCACCACGAAGACGCTCTACGGCGTGGTCAGCGTGGACCTGGGCGAGGACACCGGATTGATCGCCGGTATCTCCTACCAGGCCAACGACAATCGTGGCTTCGGCAGCGGCTTTGCGCTGTTCAATGCCGACGGCACGCGTACCCGCTTCGACCGCTCGGTATCGGCCACCGCGCCGTGGGCACGGATGAGCACCGATACCCGCAACGGCTTCTTCGATTTCAACCATCGCTTCGGCAACGACTGGCAGGCACGCGTGTCCTACAGCCGCTCGCATACCGATATGGAGATGAAGCATCTCTACCGGGGCGGCTATCCCGATCCGGTGACCGGGGCGATGCCCAATGGCAACAGCTTCACCCGCTACGACGGTCCGGTGCGCCGTGAGGCGGTCAGTGTCAGCCTGACCGGTCCCTTCCAGCTGTTCGGCCGCCAGCACACGGCGTCCGTCGGCTGGTCGCGCTCACGCGACGAGATCGCACTGGGGCAGTACCGCGCACTGGCCCCGTTGCCGCCGTTGGCCAGCTATTTCGACTGGCACGGGCCGGGCACGCCCGAGCCGGTGTGGGCCAGCAACAGGACCCAGGCCGATGATCTGGACAATCATCAGAGCGGTGCCTATGCCGTGGCGCGGCTGTCGCTGGCTGATCCGCTGCATGTGATCGTCGGTGGCCGCCTGAGCAACTGGGAGACCGACCAGGTCTACTTCGGCAGCAAACGGAAGTACCGCTACCGCAACGAGTTCGTGCCCTATGCCGGCGTGGTCTGGGACCTCAACGACTACAGCAGCGCCTACGCCAGCTATACCGGCATCTTCAAGCCGCAGAACAACCGCAACGAATCCGGACAGATCCTCGACCCGGTCAGCGGCCGCAGCTATGAGCTGGGCGTCAAGGGCAGCTGGCTGCAGGAGCGCTTGAATGCGTCGGTGGCGCTGTTCCGCACCCAGCAGGACAACCTGGCCGAGGCCACCGGTGGTCTGGTCGAAGGCAGCACGCAGGCGGCCTACCGCGCAGTGAAGGGCGCAACGGTAGACGGCCTGGAACTGGAACTGGCCGGTGAGCCGCTGCCGGGGTGGAGCCTGGGCACCAGCTTCACCACCTTCATCGCGCAGGACGCGCAGGGCAGGGCGATCAACACCGCCAAGCCGCGCAGCCTGTTCAAGCTGTTCACTACCTGGCGGCTGCCGGGTGCCTGGGACCGGCTGACCATCGGCGGTGGCGTGGACTGGCAGAACCGCATGTACCAGACCGCCACCGCGCCCGGAAATCGCCGGGTGCCGGTGCAGCAGCCCAGCTACGCACTGGTGAACCTGATGGCGCGCTACCAGTTCAGCTCCAATGTGTCGGCGGCGGTCAACATCAACAACCTGTTTGATCGCCATTACTATTCGCAGATCGGCTTCTACAACCAGGGCTGGTACGGGGCACCGCGAAACGTGATGTTCACGGTGAAGGTGGGTTACTGAAGATGCCGTCGCGCGGTTCAGGGATCCAGCGGATCCATCGGATCGATGCGCCGCGATTCGGGAGCCGGCACGAACGGGATCGCGTAGGGCGAAACGCGTGAACCGACCTTGCCCGGAACGTAACCCAGTTCATGGCGGTTGCGCTCGCTGAAGGCGCTGCTGGCGACCGAATCGATATGCGATGGACTGCTGACCACCAATGCCGGTTGCCGCGGCGGTGCCTGCAGGGCCGCCAGCAACCGGGCCGCATTGCGCAGATTGGTGGTGGTGTGGCGGGCATACGGCTCGATGATGATTGCATCTGCGGGAATGCCGAAGCGTGCCATCAGCGCTTCGCGCATCTGCACCGCTTCGACGCTGCGGGTGCCGCGTGGATGTACCGCACCACCCGAGACGATGAGGAAGGGTGCGTCACCTGCCGCGTAGCGCTGCGCGGCCGCCTTCAGGCGCAGCTTGCTGCCGGCGCTGAGCGGGGTGGTCAATTCGTCCGGTCCCTGGCCCAGCACGATGATCGCGGTGTACGGATGCGCATTCCAATCGAGCTGCCGCGCACGCGCAAACGGCGCGGCGTTCATTCCCGCGCTGATCGGCTCGAAGCGGATCGCATCGAGGCGGTCATTGGCATCGAGCAGGCCTACCGCCACCGCGATGCTGCGATCGAAGGCGGTGTAGGCCGCGCTGGCGTCCACCTCGCTCATTTGCACGGCAATGGCGACGTCGCCGGCCAGTCGCGTGCTGCCCGCCGCGCCGACCGGGCCGTCGATGGCGTCGTAGCGGGGTGGCTGGCCCTGGCCGTAGACGGAGAGAATGTTGTTGAGGCCTGCCAGTTCCCGTTCGATGGCTTGGGCGTGCGCGGGAGCCGCGGCGATCAACAGGCCGGCCTGCGTGGGCGTCCAGCGTGCGGACGCGAGCGTGCAGGTGGCGGTCCGGCAGTCGGCCAGCTGCTGCATGCGTTCGGCCAGGAGGGCGCGCGCATCACCGGGCAGTGTATCGGGCTTCAACTGCATGAGGGTGGGGAACAGTCGTGCGGCCAGCGCGGCGCTGTCGCGGTCGTCGGCCGCCGCCGCAAGCGGCAGCGCCGCCGCGGCAAGCAGGGCAAGGGACAAGGCAAATCGTCGATGCATCACCAGCTCCTGCTCACCATCAGGCGGACGTTGCGGCCGAACAGCGGCCGTCCATAGATTGCCTCGGCCGAACCCTGTCCGGCCAGGGCATCGGTGCGGGTGTTGCCCTCGGTGAGTCCCTTTTCATTGGTCAGGTTGTCGCCCACCAGCTGTGCGCCCCAGTTGCCGCGTTTCCATGAAACGCCCAGCCCCAGGGTCTGGTAGGCAGGCAGCGCCGTCTGGTTGAACAGATCAACATAGGATTTGCCGACCACGTCATAGCGCAGCCAGGTCTCGAACTGGTCCTGGCCGTGCTGGAAGCTGAAGGTCGGGCGGAGGTTGCCGTAGAGCTTGGGCTCGCGAACGATCTGCTTGCCGTTGACGGCGGCCGGATCGGCGCCGGAATCGTTCTGCAGGCTGTCGTACTGCGGATCGCTGACCGTGATCGAACCGGCAATGCTGAACCAGTCGAGCGGCCGGAACAGCCCATCCAGTTCGATGCCCTTGGAGACGGCGGTACCGATGAACGGCACCGACTGGTCATTGCGGCCGGTCGTCGGGTTGAACGCCACGAACGAGGCGTTGAGCGGGTCGAACTTCGTGTAGAACGCAGTCAGGTACAGGTAGGACCGGGCGAATCCGGCCTTCAGGCCCAGCTCGTACTGGTCCAGCTGGGTCTGCACGATGGTGGGATCGATCGAGCGTGCCACTGACGAGTTGGGAACGATCTCCATGTGCGAGACGCGGGCGTAAGCACCCACCGAAGAGGTGAAATCGAAGTTCGCACCGACGGTCCAGTTGGTCGCGGACGGATCCAGGCGATGGTTCTGGACGACGCCGGTGAACCGGCGCGTGGTGTTGTCGGCCAGTGTGGTGCGGTCGCCGAGGTCGACCTGGGCGGTCTGCTCTGCATAGCCTTCATAGCGGTAGCGTTCATGGCGGATGCCTGCGTCGAGCTTGAAGCGGTCCGTCAGTGCCCACGTGTCATTGGCATACACCGCGAACATGCGGGCATCCACTTTGCCGCGATTGAGGGTAGTGGTGTAACGCAGCGCGCCCTTGTCGGTGACGTATCCCAAGGGGGCGCCATCGTTGCCGTAGGCCACCAGATCCAGCAGGCGTGGCTTGCCGCGCATCTCCATCAGCATATCCTGGTACAGACTGAAGGCCGTGGTGCCGAAGAAGGCCGTATATGCGCCGATGTTCAGATCGTGGCTGCCCCAGGCCGTTTCAAACAACCGCGTCGCACTGAAGTCGGCCTGGCCGGAGTAGAAATCCGAATCTGCGGCCCGGTACTGGGCCGAGATCACCAGGCCGGAGTCGGCATAGGGGTCGTAGGCGCTCGCCCCGTTGCTGCCGGCCAGAGCGTAGCCCATCCGCGCGACCCCGGCGCCGAAGGCGCTACGGGCCGCGCCCAGATAGCCGTTGGCGAAAGTGCGTGCGTCGACCGGGTTGGTGGTCGAGTACAGTGCGTCGAAGGTGTTGCGGCCCTTGGTGTAACCGGTTTTCAGCGAGATCGTCCAATCGCTGGCGGTATTCTCGTACTGGAAGCCGATGTTGCCGAAGCGCATGTGCCGGCCATCGGCCAGGTCGCGGTTCATGCCCTGCAGGACGCCGCCGCCATCGAGGTACTTCAGTTTGACACTGCGCAGCGACGGCGAGTTCAGCGTACCGTCGAAGTAGTCGATGTACGGGTCCAGCGGGACGCTGGGATTGCGCGGATCGGCGACCGGGATCGGCAGGTAGAACGTATTGTGGTCATCGACGAAGGTACCGCTGACCTTGAACCAGCTGGTGTCATCGAAGTAGTGCTTGATGTTGCCCCTGATCTGCCCGCCCTTGTCGTTCGGGAAGCCGTTGTCGCGGTAGCCATCGTGCTGGCGCAGGAATCCACCGACCGCATAGAAGGTGTCCTTGCCGAGGGCGCCGGACTGGTACATCTCGCCACGGTACAGCCCGGTGTCACCGACGGTCAGCTGGGCCTTGCCGTGGGTCTGTTCCGAGCCCTCGGCCAGGATGTTGTTGACGATGGCGCCGCCACTGCTCGCATAGATCGGCGCCGGACCACCACGCACGATCTCCACCCGCTGGTTCATCACGTCGAACCGGTTCATGCCGTCGCCGGAATTGAAGAAGTGGCCATCCAGCTCCTGGTAGAGCGGCAGGCCGTCCTGCTGGAAGGCGATGAAGCCACGATCGGTGGGAATGCCGCGCAGCCGGGTGATGTTCTGCACCTCGCCTCCGGTGGCTTCGACATGGATGCCGGGCACGGACCCGAGCAGGTCGGCATAGCTTTTCGGTGCGAGTTTCTGCACGTCTTCGCGGCTGAGCGAATTGACTGCGAAGGACGCATCGAAACGACGCTGGGTGCGCGCCGCACCGGTGACGACCACCGCATCCAGCGTTGCGGCGTCGACGCTGCCCTGGTTCTGGACCGGGGCGTCCTGCGCAGAAGCGTTGCCGTGCAGGGATATCAAGGCCAGGGAGATTCCCAGGACCAGGGGGCTGATGTTCATCGGAGGGCGGCCATGCAGGGAAGGGGGACCGCTGCACGGTAGGTCCGGGCGATGACGGAATTGTTTACTTCGGCGGAAATAAACAATTAAACGATGGCATCGGCGCCCAGCTGGTGGATCGGCAGCAGCGCCGCGCCCACCGATACCGCAGATCCTCCCAGCCGTGACACATGCACCTGCGGCAGGCGCAGGCTGTCCAGCGCGCTGCTCCAGCGTGCCGGCTGCTGCAGGTGTTGCCCCAACGCTTCCAGTACCTGGCGGGGTAGGGAACCGGACAGGATCACGGCGCCCGGATCGAGCCAGGCCACGCCGGTATTGGCCGCTGCGCCCAGCTGGTTTCCCGCGCGTTCGGCCCAGGCACTGATGATGCCGGCATGGCTTTCCAGGCAGGCCTCCAGCTCGAACAACGAAGGAATCCCGGCGCCGGCGTCGCGCAACGTGGCCAGCAGGTCGATGCCCGAGGGGCGCGGTGCGTCCATGCGGAACAGGCGGCCGATGTCGCCTGCATTGCCGAACTCACCGCGCATCACATCACGCCGGTGGATCACGCCGCCACCCACGCCGTGGCCGACATACAGCAGCAGCGCCGAAGCGCAGTCGCGGATCAGCCCGCTGTCGTAGTACTCCGCCAACGCCGCCAGGGTTGCATCGTTCTCCACCCACACCGGGAAGCCGAAGTAGTCTTCGAAGAACTGGTCGTTGTCGATATCGCGCCAGCCATGCAGCCAGTCCACCGCGTGCCGGCGTGCCGGACCGGTTTCGACCACGGGCCCCGGAACGGCCACGCCGAGGCCCAGGAACCGCGCGCGCATCAGTCCGGTGCTGCTGGCGAGGCTGCGCAGGCGCTGGTCCACGCAATGGACGAAATCGTGGGGATCTGCGCTGTCGAATGCGGTGGCATCACGGGCGATGAGCTGGCCGGCGAAATCCACCAGTGCGATCTCCAGCCAACCGGGATGCACCGTGGCACCGGCGGCATAGCCGCCCCGGCCGGACAGCGCCAGTGGCACCGACGGACGGCCGCGCTGGCCATCGGACAGCTGTTCCTGCTCCTCGATCACTTCCAGCATCAGCAGCTCACGCGCCAGGCGGGTCAACGCGCCGTTGTGCATGCCCAGCTGGTGGGCGATGGTGATGCGGGGAACCGCGCCCATCGTGCGCAACAGCCAGATGATGCGCTTATGGTCGGCCTCCAGCGCGATCAGCGGCTTGCGGCGCAGCCGCGATGTCGGGGCCAGGCTCACGGGCGCAGGCCATCGCTGCGTGCTGGAGGGATGGGCCAGGCCAATGCGGCCAGCGAAAGCAGGCTGCCGATGGCGACCAGCGAGACCAGGGCGACCGAGGTGTCCAGATCGCCCGCCTGTATACCGGGCAGCACTTCGCCCAGCAGCAACGAAGAGGCCGCGATGGATAGCTTCATGGTTCCGGTGAGCAGTGCAAAGCAGCTGAGGTCATCGTCGCGTCCGCCATGGATGGCGTGGCGACGGGCGATCAGCGCGGTGCGTCGCCACAGTACCAGGCCGACGCTGGCCACCGCCGTCCCGTGGGTCGCGGCACATGCAATCGCTATGGGCGTGGAGGGGAGGGCCAGGTACACGCCGACGGCTCCGACGGCCAGCACCGACATCAACGCGAGCATCCCGGTCTCGCTGTGCAGCGTTGTACGCAGGCGCAGGCAGAGCCAGGGGGCAACCACCATGCCCGCCACCATCGCGAAGGTCAGCGCTGCCCCATGTTCGGCGAAGGGGAACAGACGCCCTGCCAGGCCGACCAGCGTCGTCTCCGCCGCCGCGGCCAGCAGAACCGGCAGCAGCGCTGGCAGGGGCAGGGCAACAGCAGCGGGCGTCCTGGTTGCGCTGGGCCGTGGGGGCGTTGCGACGCAGGCCAAAGGAAGCGCAGCGGCCGCGATCAGCACGCCGATGACCATGCAGATCAGCAACGCGTTGCCACTGCCCTGGGACGCAGGCGTACCGACCACGACGAACAGCGCCGAGGCAATGCACAGCTTGGAGATCGGCACTACCACGGCGCGGGTGGAGACATAGCGCATGGCCTCGTCCTCGTCACGGGGCAGCAACGACGTCAACGCGTTCTGGGCCACGTCGTAGACTGCATAGCAGGTACGGAACAGCAACGATGCGACCAGCAATGGCAGGAAGGCGGGCTCGGTTGCGTTGCCCGGGCTGAACAGCAGGCAGGCGCTGGCCGCCGTGCCGAGCCCGCCGATGAGCTGCAGGCGCAGGGCGAGGCGCTGCTGGTTGCGCAGGCGGGTGAACACGGCGGCCAGCAGCAGATCGAGCAGGCTGCTGTAGGCCAGTGAAATGGCCAGCAGCTGGCCGGTGTGGGCCGCCGACAGCCCCAGCCGGGCGTGCAGGTAGTAGCCCAGCACCAGATCCACGAATGACCAGGCCAGGGTGCGGGCAAAGTGGCCGGCGGCATAGAGGTGCCGTGGCGAGGGCTGCGCGTTCAACGCCGTGTACTGGGGGAGAAGAGCCGGAGATGCTGGATCGTTCTACTACCCCTGTGTGACATGGTCCTGACATGGCGGGTGGCCGGGCATTCAGCGCGTGGCTTGCACCCCCTGCCGCGGGCGTGCAGCATTTGCCCTGCTGCCCCCACCACGCGTCACGCAGCGCTTTCTTCACTGGAACGGAGCAACGTATGAAACTGTTGTCCGCTGTGTTGTTGTCTGCGCTTTCGCTCTCCGCCGTTCCGGCGCTGGCAGTGGAAGCTTCGCCCTCACCGCTGCTGGGGCGCTGGTCGCTGGATATCGCCACGTCTGCACTTCCCGAAGCGCAGCGCCCGAAGCATGTGGTGCTCGAGTTCAAGGACGCCGGTGCGGGGCGTTGGAGTTCACATGTGGACATCGTCCTGCACGACGGCAAGACCATGAAGTCCGACGGCACGCTGGCGCTGGACGGCACGCCGGGGCCCTTGTCCGGTACTTACGGTGCGGACAAGGCCAACCTGAAACTGCCGGCGCCGAACACCCTGGTGATGCAGCTGGTGGACCACGGCACGCCGGCCTCCACCCGCATCTATACCGTGGCGGCCGACCGTACGACGATGACCGAGACCAAGGCGTTCTACGGTCACGACGGCACGCCGATCCTGCAGACCAATCTGTTCAAGCGGATACCGTAGCGGCGCCGCCTGCACCACGCCCGCACAGCGGGCGTGGTGAATGCAGCAGCCTTATACCGCGGCCGGGTCGCGCTTGCCGGCGTCGATGCCGTACTTGTCGATGGCCTCCTGCATCTGCGAGCGTTCGATGCGACCTTCGTCAGCCAGTGATTTCAGGGCGGCCAGCACGATGAAGTGGCGATCCACTTCGAAGAAGGTGCGCAGCGATTCACGTGTGTCGGAACGGCCGAAGCCATCGGTGCCGAGTGCGGTGAAGCGGCGGTCGTTGATGAAGGGACGGATCTGGTCGCCTACGATCTTCATGTAGTCGGTGGCCACCACCACCGGGCCTTCATGGCCCTGCAGGCACTGCTGCACGTAGGGTACGCGCGGCTCCTCGGCCGGATGCAGCAGGTTCCAGCGTTCGGCGGCCAGGCCGTCGCGGCGCAGTTCGGTCAGGCTGGTGGCGCTCCACACATCGCTGGCGACGCCGAAGTCCTGCTGCAGCAGTTCTGCCGCGGCTTCCACTTCGCGCAGGATCGAGCCGCTGCCCATCAGCTGCACGCGTGGCTGCGAGGCGGTATCGGCGGCTGCCGGATGCAGCAGATACAGGCCCTTCAGGATGCCCGCTTCCACGCCCTCCGGCAGTGCCGGCTGCGGGTAGTTTTCGTTGAGCACGGTGATGTAGTAGTAGATGTCTTCCTGGTCGACATACATGCGGCGCAGGCCGTCATGGATGATCACCGCCAGCTCGTAGTTGTAGGTCGGGTCGTAGGACACGCAGCTCGGAATCACCGACGACAGCACGTGGCTGTGGCCGTCATCGTGCTGCAGGCCTTCGCCCATCAGCGTGGTGCGGCCCGACGTGGCACCGAGCAGGAAGCCGCGGGTACGCGCATCGGCAGCGGCCCAGGCCAGGTCACCGACACGCTGCAGGCCGAACATCGAATAGAAGATGTAGAACGGAATCGTGGCCAGGCCGTGGTTGCTGTAGGCGGTGCCGGCGGCGATCCACGAACAGATCGCACCGGATTCATTGATGCCTTCCTGCAGGATCTGGCCGTCCTTGGCTTCCTTGTAATAGCTCAGCTGGCCGGCATCCTGCGGGGTGTACAGCTGGCCCAGGTAGGAGTGGATGCCGATCTGGCGGAACAGGCCTTCCATGCCGAAGGTGCGCGATTCATCGGGCACGATCGGAATCACCAGCTTGCCCAGGTCCGGGTCTTTCAGCAGGCTGGTGAGGATGCGCACGAAGCCCATGGTGGTGGACTGGCCGCGATCGCCGCTGCCCTGCAGCTGGGTGTTGAAGATCGACAGCGGCGGCAGTGGCAGCGGATCGACCTTGGCCAGGCGCGCCGGCAGCTGCCCACCCTGGATGCGGCGGCGCTCGGCGAAGTAGGCGGCCTCCGCGCTGCCGGGTTCCGGGCGCAGATACGGCATCTCCTCCAGCTGCTCGTCGCTGACCGGCAGGTTGAAGCGGTCGCGGAAGGCGCGCACCGCATCGGCGCTCATCTTCTTCAGCTGGTGGTTGATGTTCTGGCCTTCGCCGGCTTCGCCCATGCCGAAGCCCTTGACCGTCTTGGCCAGGATCACCGTCGGCCGGCCGCGGGTGTTCACCGCCTGCTGGTAGGCGGCGTACACCTTCTGCGGATCGTGGCCACCACGTGCCAGCGCCCAGATCTCGTCGTCGCTCATGTGCGCGACCCGCTCCAGCAGCTCGGGGTAGCGGCCGAAGAAATGCTCGCGCACGTAGGCGCCGCTCTGCGACTTGAAGGTCTGGTAGTCGCCGTCCACGCATTCCATCATGCGCTGGCGCAGCAGGCCGCTGTGGTCGCGGGCCAGCAGGTCGTCCCAGCCGCTGCCCCAGATCAGCTTGATCACGTTCCAGCCGGCCGCGCGGAAGGTGCCTTCCAGTTCCTGGATGACCTTGGCGTTGCCGCGTACCGGACCGTCCAGGCGCTGCAGGTTGCAGTTGACCACGAACACAATGTTGTCCAACCGCTCGCGGCCAGCCAGGGAAATTGCCGCCAGCGATTCGGGCTGGTCCATTTCGCCGTCGCCGAGGAAGGCCCAGACCTTGCGGCCTTGGTGTTCTTTCAGGCCGCGGTATTCCAGGTAACGCATGTAGCGCGCCTGGTAGGCGGCGGTCAGCGGGCCCAGCCCCATCGATACGGTGGGGAACTGCCAGAACTCCGGCATCAGGCGCGGGTGTGGATACGAGGACAGGCCTTCGCGGCCAGCTTCGCGGCGGAAGTTGTCCATCCGTGCCGGATCGATGCGGCCCTCCACGTACGCGCGGCCGTAGATGCCCGGCGCCGAATGGCCCTGGATGTAGATCATGTCGCCGTCGAAGGTGTCGGTGCGGCCACGGAAGAAGTGATCGAAGCCGACGTCGTAAAGCACCGCCGCGGACTGGTAGGTGGCGATGTGGCCGCCGACGTTGGAATGCTTGCCGGCACGCAGCACCATGACCATCGCGTTCCAGCGGATCATCGCGTTCAGGCGGCGCTCGATGGCCAGGTCTCCCGGGTAGGCCGGCTGGCGCTCGGGCGGGATGGTGTTGACGTAGGCGGTCCAGGCACGGGTATGCAGGTCGCCGTGCTGCTGCGCGTCCAGATCGCTCAGCTGGTCGATCAGGTAGTGCGCGCGCGGCCGGCCGCCGGCCTGCATCACCGCCTCCAGCGATTCACGCCACTCCCGCGTTTCCAGCGGGTCGGTATCGAAGGGGATCAGGGCTTGGTTCATGACGGTCTCCAGAAGGCGCCGGCTCTGCCTGGGCGACAACACCGGCAGGGCGCACAGCACTGGAGCGGGGTCGCAACGGCGGGGCCGTGACGCGAAGGGCGACCGTGGCGGCCACCGAGAAGACAAGCGTAGGCCTGCCCCCCACGCTTCGGTAGGCGGGGGGGGCTTGGGTCTCTGGCAAGCAAGGGTTGGCGCCGCGCGCCGTATCATGGGCCGATGCGCTGGGTGCGCCCGCTGATCAGGCCGGGGACAACCCAGGCAGGAACACCGGGATGATCGCCACGCCGACGCCCAGCAGGCACCAGGCGACGATGGGCAGCCAGCGCGCCAGGCGTTGGGCGGATTCCGGTGCACGTCGGCCGCCGATCCACAGCAGCAGCGTGAGCACACCTAGCGCATAGGCGAGGACGACGACTACCGGATGCACATGGATGACCCGGCTGGGCGGCCACATCTGCTGCTGGTAGGCGGTGGTGTGGGCGACCAGCAGCAGGAACAGCAGGCTGCTGAGGGTGTTGATGGCGGTGCGTGCGTTGATGGGAGCACTCCTTGTGCGGGCTGCCGGGACAGTGCAGGGGCCGCATTCTAGCGGCTGCCTGCCGGTCGTTGAAACGCCACTGTCATCGATGGCGGTCACCCTGCGGGGCTTTCCAGCCTCGGGGTGGTTGGCCGGCCGTGAACAGCGTGAGGATCTGGGAGAAGAGCTACCAACTGCGGCGCCGGCTGTTGCGTGGCTTCTTCCTGCGTCGCGGTTCGGCCAGCGAGGATGCCGAAGACCTGGCGCAGGAGGTCTACCTGCGCCTGCTGCGCAGCACCGGCGAAGATGCCGATGCGGTCGAGAACCCGGAAGCCTACCTGTTCACTGTGGCGGCTAACCTGGCGCGCGAGCATGCGCGCGCGCGGTCGTCGCTGCCGCCGCTGGAAGATGTCGATCTGTTGGCCGAAGTGCTGAAAAGCGAAGAAGACATCGAAGGTGAATTCGAGCGTGCGCAGCGCTGGAGTGATATCCGCAGCACCATCGCACGACTGCCGGCAACCACGCGGCGGGTGATGGAGCTGCACTACCGCGACGGGTTGGACTGCCCGGGAATCAGCCAGCAGCTGCAGGTGTCGGTGCACATGGTGCGCAAGCACATCGGCAGGGGGCTGGAGGCCTGCAGGAAGGCGCTGGGCGCCAGGGAGCACACATGAGCCGGAACTCATCGACCGTGGCCGACGACACGATCGCCTGCGAGGCCATGGGCTGGTTCCTGCGCAATCGCGACGGAACACTGGGTGAGGCCGAGCGGGTTGCGTTCCTGGACTGGATGAAGTGCTCGCCGGAGCATGTGCGCGCCTATATGCACGCCCTCGCGCTGCACCGGCAGGTCGGTGAGGCGTTGCAATCGCCGTTGCCTGAAGAGGCGCCGGTGCCACCGCGGCAGGTCGCCGCCAAGGTGGTGCCGCTGTTCGGTAGCGTGCATGCGCCGCCGCGCGCTGTGCGGCCTCGGGGGCGTGCGCGCTGGTGGGTGATGGCTGCCGCAGCCTGTACGGCCCTGCTCGGCGTGAGCCTGGTTCCGCAGCTGATGCCCACCGCGCAGCTGTACAGCGCCGACCATGGTGAACTGCGTGACCTGGTGCTGCCCGACCAGACCCAGGTGCGGCTCAACGCGGACAGCCGCCTGCGGGTACGCATGGGCTGGTTCAGCCGCAAGGTGGAGCTGCTGCAGGGCGAGGCCACGTTCGATATCGCCCGTGACCGACGGTCGTTCGAGGTGCAGGTGAACGGATTGCAGATCCGCGATATCGGCACGGTGTTCGACGTCTCGCGACGGTTGCAGAGCACGCGCATCGGCGTGGTTTCCGGCGAGGTGGAGATCTGGAGCCAGGGTGCGGACGCCCGGCGTCTTGCGCAACTGGGCGAAGGCCGGGTGGTGCAGGTCGACGCGCGCAGCCATGCGGTGGAGTCGCTGGATGTACCGTTGTCGATGCTGCTGGACTGGCAGCAACGCAAGGTGTCCTTCCTGGATGAGCGGCTGGACGAGGTAGCCGCGGCCTTCAACCGGCACAACCAGGTACAGGTCCGCGTGCTGGACGAAGGCGCGGCATCGGCACGACTGTCGGGCAGTCTCGATGCGCATCGCATCGGTGCGCTGCAGGCCTTCCTCGAACGCGACCCGCGTTTCCTGGTGAGGCGCGAAGGCGACACCGTGCGGGTCGGAAGTCGCTGAGGCTGACGTGGCCGTGGACTGTCAGAAAAAATTCATCGAATCCGCGTTCTCCACTTCGGTGGATGCCGGCTCTTACTTGGGAGAAGCCGCTGCCGAGCCACGCAGCGGCGCCTGCTGCCTTCTCTCTTCCAAGGACCCGTGATGCGCAACACGCTCTACCTGTCGATCATCCTTGCCCTGTCTCCCTGCAGCGTGCCGCTGGCGGTCGCGGCCACTGCCGATGGCCTGGAGGCCCGCGTTTCGGCGCCCATCACGGCGCAGCCGTTGGCACGTGCGCTGGAGCAGTTGTCGCGCAGTTCCGGTGTGCAGTTCCTGTATTCGGGCAGTGGTGAAGTGCACATGGCCGGTGCGGTGCCGCGCGGTGCCACCGTCAAGCAGGCGCTGGACGCACTGCTGGCCGGGACCGGCCTGGGCTACACCGTGGTCGATGGCAACGTCATCGCCATCGATCCGGCGCCCGTAAGCAACGCGCCGAAGCCGGCCGCGCCGAAGCCGCGCGAGGCAGAGGCGGTGGTGGCGCCGACCCTGGACACCGTCAAGGTGATTGCCGCGCACGAGGTGATCGACCAGAAGAAGTCGTCGCCAGTGATCAAGGATTCGGTGGTCTACGACGAGATGGACAGCTACGGCGACGAGACCCTGGCCGAGAGCCTGATGGCCGCTCCAGGCCTGAGTGCGGTGGAGGATGCCGGCGAGCCACGTTACGTGACCGTGCGCGGCGTACAGGCCAACCTCAACTACACCACCATCGATGGCATCGCGATTGCCAGCGTGGGAGGCAGTGGCTCCGGCGAGCGAATGAACAACCTGCAGCTGATTCCCAGCGACATCGGCACCCGTACCGACATCTACAAGAGCTTCAGTGCGGAGCAGGCACCGGATGCGATCGGCGGCGTGATCGACATCATCAGCCGCAGTGCTTTCGACCGGTCCGGCAAGTACGTGTTTGCCGATGTGGCGGGCATCTATTCCACCGCCGAGACCAACGTCGAGCGCAGCGCAGGCGGAAACCACGAGACTCTGGGCCACTTCGGCAAGAGCGCCAAGATGGTGTTCTCCAACCAGTTCGGCGCCGACCAGGAGTTCGGCATCGTTGCGGTGGCACGCTACGAGCAGCGTTCACGCAACAGCGTCAAGCGCTGGGTGGAGTCGAACTACTACTACAACGACGCTGGCAAGTACCTCACCGACGGTACCACCGGTCCGGACGAGGCCAAGGGCTGGAACGGGCTGCGTGCGCCTGGCAACTTCAGCACCGGCACCTATACCAACTTCATCACCAACTTCGGTGGCTCCGCCAAGCTTGAGTGGAAGCCCTCGGATGATCCGTTCTACGCATCGCTGCTGCTGTACTCGTACCGGTTCTACGAGAACTCGACGATGAACAAGACCGATCTGTACGGCAATGCCAAGTTCCCGATCCGCAACCAGACCGAGGACAGCGGCACCACCCAGATCAACAGCATCTACATCAAGAACCGTCACGACCGCTGGGATCGCAGCAACCGTGGTGCCATCGCCAGTTTCAACTGGGACATGGGCGACCGTTCGCGGCTGACCCTGCGTGGCGGCCATACCGAAGAGACCTTCCACAACAACCAGGTCTACTGGGGTGTGCGCGCCTACCCAAGCAATCTGTTCGTCGACTACGAGAACGACAGCCACGGGTTCCCCAACGCGGTGGCGGTTTCCGATTCCAGCCTGCTGACCAGCTCCGCGTTCAAGCTCAATCCGGCGCAGGCCTATGTCTCCCCGCGCGATGCCAAGGAGAGCATCGACAACCTGCGCGCGGATTTCAGCTACAACATCGACGCCGATGCGCGTGGCTTCGGCCTGGCCACCGGCGCCGAGTACCGCCATCTGAAGATCTGGCAGGACATCGACTTCGACTACTTCAAGAGCAATGCCACGCTCAACGATTACCTGTATCCGGGTTCGACGCTGCTGGGCAGCGTGCCGGGCTTCCCGCTGATCGACAACCGCAAGTGGAACGAGGAACTGCTGCCGAAACTGGGCAACAACAATGCGGCGTATCCGAATGCCAACTTCACCAGCGACTACAAGTATGTGGAGGACATCACCAATGCCTATGTATCCGCGCACTACGCCTGGGACCGGCTGCTGCTGATCGGCGGCCTGCGCTACGACCACACCCGCTTCGATGCCTACAGCCCGTTCAGCGATGATGGCGGCACTACCTATACCTCCGCCTTCCGCAATACGAGCGGTGGCTACAACAACCTGCTGCCTTCGTTGAATGCGACGTTCAGGCTGAGGGAGGACCAGCGCCTGCGCTTCTCCGCCAGCCGCACGCTGGGCCGGCCGACGCCGAGCAACATCGCCCAGGCCACCAGCACCAGCTGTGGCGATGACGAGGAGGGCAGGGGCTTCTGCACCATCAAGCAGGGCAATGCCGATCTGCAGCCGCGCCGTTCCACCAACATCGACCTGGCGTGGGACCTGTACTTCAACGGAAACAACGGCCTGGTCTCGGTGGCGCTGTTCGACAAGGTGATCAAGGACGACATCTACACCCTGACCACCTTCGAGAACGTGGGCGATGCCCGCTACCGGGTCACCCAGCCGATGAACACCGACGAGTCCACGCTGCGCGGCGTCGAGTTCGCGGTGGCCAACCGCAACCTGCAGTGGGGCCGCCAGCGCTTCGACATGTACTTCAACGCCACGCGGCTGGAAGGCCAGACCAACTACCGCATCAGCGATGGCACCGAGCGCCGCCTGGATCGCCTGCTGTACCAGCCGGACTGGTCGCTCAATGGTTCGGTGATCTGGCGCATGCCGTGGAAGAGCGCGCAGCTGCGCCTGTCCGGCACCTACCGCAGCCGGATGCTGGTCGACTTCGGCGACACCCAGTGGCTGGATTCGTACTACGACCCATACATGACCTTCAACATGGGCTTCAGCCACAAGCTCAGCAGGCACGTGACGCTGAAGTACGAAGCCAAGAACCTGTTCAACACCCAGCCGACCTACAGCACCGGCCCGAACGGGCGCTTCCGTACCGAGATCGACGACTACGGCCGCTTCTTCTACTTCCACATCATCTACAACTGAGGGCACAGCCGTGGAGACGATCAATCGCAGGCGATTCCTGGCCCTGGCCGGCCTGTCCGCTGCCGGTGCCTGGATGGGCACGGCGCACGCGCTGGCCGCGCAGGCCGATGCCACCGCGCTGAACCCGCGCAACCTGCTGGCCAAGCCGCGCTTTGCCAGCACACCCTTCACCCTGGGCGTGGCCTCGGGTGATCCCTCGGCCGATGGCGTGGTGCTGTGGACGCGCCTGGCGACCGAACCGCTGGTGTTCGGCGGTGGCATGCCGACCCGGCCGATGGCGGTCGAGTGGCAACTGGCAGCAGACGATGGCATGCGCAAGGTGGTGCGCCAGGGTTCGGCAATGGCGCATCCCGAACTCGGCCACGCCGTGCACGTGGAGCTGGACGGGTTGGCGCCCGGACGGCCCTACTGGTACCGCTTCACCGTAGGCGGCCACGCCAGTGCGGTCGGTTGTACCCGCACGCTGCCCGCAGCCACGGCCGCAGTGGATCGTGTGCGTTTTGCGGTGGCCGGTTGCCAGCACTACGAAGAAGGCCACTACACCGCGTGGCGGCGCATCGCCGAGGAACCGCTGGATTTCGTCTTCCACTACGGTGATTACATCTACGAAGGCGAAAGCCAGCCGGGCCTGCGGAAGATGAACGGCCAGCCGTTCACCAACCTGCGCAACCACGTCGGCCCGCAGATCTACACGCTGGATGATTACCGCCGCCGCTACGCCCAGTACAAGAGCGATCCCGACCTGCAGGCCGCGCATGCGGCGGCACCGTGGTTCGTCACTTTTGACGACCATGAAGTGGACAACAACTGGGCTGGTGCCGAAGACCAGGATGACACGCCCAGCGAAGTGTTCCTGCTGCGTCGCGCACAGGCGTTCCAGGCCTACTACGAGAACATGCCACTGCGCCGCTCGGCATTCCCGCGCGATGGCCACATGCAGATGTACCGGCGCGCACGTTACGGCACGCTGATGGACCTGCACCTGCTCGACACCCGCCAGTACCGCAGCAAGCAGGTGAACATGGCGTTGCGTGAGGAGGTGGAATCGCCAGAGCGCAGCATTGTGGGGGCGAAGCAGGAGCGCTGGCTGTTCGACGGCCTGGCCGATGCTGCACCACGCTGGCACACGATTGCCCACCAGGTGGCGCTGGGCAACTACATGCGCGAGAAGGACGGCGTGGTGCAATCGTCCGACGACCAGTGGTCAGGCTATCTGGACAGCCGCCGGCGCCTGCTTGACCACATCCAGAAGGTGGGCTTCGGCAACGTAGTGACTGCCTGCGGCGACGCGCATCGCCACTATGCGAGTGATCTGGTGCAGGACCACCGTGACTCGGGCGTGATCTCCAGCGAGTTCCTCGCCACGTCGATCACTTCCGGCGCCGATGGCCAGGGTGTGGACGCGTATGCCAGCAACCAGATTGCGCACAGCCCTTATCTGAAAGCGACCACCGACAAGCGTGGCTACGTGCTGTGCGATGTCACCCGCGATGCGTGGATCGGCGATATGAAGACGCTGGATACCGTGATGCAGCCGAATGGCGCGGTGCAGAGCTGGAAGCGCTACGCGGTGGAGCACGGCCGGCCGGGGCTGCAGGAGGCCTGATCCTACCGGTCTGGCCTGTAGAGCCGAGCCCATGCTCGGCTGCTTTTCCGGTCAGTTATCGAAGAGCAGCCGAGCATGGGCTTGGCTCTACAGAGATCCTTCAATCGTGCTCGAACCGCAATGGCTCGCTGCCCATCGCCGGATCACTGGTGCCGGGGCGCCCATCCTCGGCGCGGCCGGCCAGGCGCAGGGCACTGTCGCCCGCACCGACGAGCAGGTCGTACCAGCCTGCGGTGGGCGTTGCGTCCCACGCCAACGCGGTCTCTGCATGTGCGGGCAGCACCAGCGTCTGCTCGGGCATATGCCCGGCATAGGCGCCCGGCTGCACACGCACCTGCTGCGCGCTGTCACCCAGATTGCGCAGGCGGAGCCGCAGTTGGCCATCCGCACGATCGGTTGAAGCCTGCACGGCAGGACCCGTGGCCGCTCCCTGGAAGTGGCGGTGGAAGCCGTTCGGGCCCAGCAGCCACAGGTCATAGCGACCCTGGGCGTCCAGCGGCCAGCGCTCGCGCAGCGGCATGCCCGGCAGCAGCGTGTAGCGGCGTGGCACCGCATCCAGCCGCAGCCGGTCGTAAACATGCAGCACTGCTGCTGCGCCTTCGCAGGACAGCGCCAGATCCACACCCGAGGCGTCGACAGCGGCAATCGATGCCTGCGGCCGGTAGGGCAGGGCACGCGCCGGGCGCACGCCGCTTTCCTGTTTCGCCGGCTTCAGTCCCTCGGGCAACGCGGGCACGGTGCGTCCCGGCAGGGCGGCGGCGCGCGCGGCCACCGCGCTCACGTCCGGCAGGCCGCGTACGAACGGGCGGGTATCGCGCTGGGCGAAGTCGAACGCGTTGCTCAGGTCGCCGCAGACCGCGCGGCGCCACGGCGAGATGTCCGGTGCGGCCACACCGAAGCGACGTTCGATCAACCGTATGACCGAGGTGTGGTCGTACACCTGCGAATCGACCCAGCCACCGCGGCTCCACGGCGAGATCACATACAGCGGCACGCGCGGACCCAGCCCATATGGGCGGCCACGCAGTTCGGCGAGGTCGTACTTCTCGTCGCCCGGTGCCGGATGGCGGTGGTACTCGCCCTCGGTACTGACCGAAGACGCACCGGCCCAGCCGGTGCCCAGCGGTGAAGGCGGTGCCGGTGGCGGCATGTGGTCGAAGAAGCCGTCGTTCTCGTCGAACATCAGCAACAGCGCGGTGCGGCTCCACACCTCTGGATCGGCGGTCAGCGCGTCCAGCACGCGCGCGGTATAGGCCGCGCCCTGGGCGGGGCTGGAGGGGCCGGGATGCTCGCTGCCCGCCGCGTCGGCGATGATGAAGCTGACCTGCGGCAGGCGCCCACCGATCACGTCCTGGCGCAGCTGCGCCAGGCCACGGGTGCTGACGCCGCGTGCGCGCAACTGCGGGTCATGCCCCGGCGCGGCGCGATGGGCCTGGCGGAATACCTCGAAACCGGCCAGCGGGTTGTCGGTGAAGTTGTCGGCCATGTCCTGGTAGATCTGCCAGGACACGCCGGCGTTCTGCAGGCGCTCGACATGGCTGGTCCAGCGGTACGACGCCGGGTACCCGCCCTGTTCGGGGAAATTGTCGTGCGAGTTGGCGATCACCGGTCCACCAGCACGCGCGTGTGCATCATTGTGGCCGGTCCACAGGAACACCCGGTTCGGGTTGGTGCCGGCCTGCATCGCGCAGTGATAGGCGTCGCAGATGGTGAAGGCGTCGGCCAGCGCGAACTGGAACGGCAGGTCGCTGCGCTGGAAGTAGCCCATCGAGTGGTTCTGCTTGGCCTTCGGCCATTGCCCCATGCGCCCGTGGTCCCAGGCACGCTGTGCGTCCGGCCAGGTGTGCGGTGTGCCTTCCACCCGCATGTAGCCGAAGTGCGCGGCGGTATCCAGCGGGAACGGCGCGATCGCGCGCGCGCCGCTCGCGTCGGGCTGCAGCCACAGGCTGCGGGTGCGGCCGCCGGCCTGCAGTGCCGGCGCCGGGGCCACGAAGCGATCGCCGAATCCACGTACCCCCGGCAGCGTGCCGAAGTAGTGATCGAACGAACGGTTCTCCTGCATGAACACCACGATGTGCTGCAGGTCTTCCAGACTGCGGGTCTGCGCCGCAGGCGCGATCGCTGCGGCCCGGGCGATGCTGGGCAGCAGCGGGGAAAGGCCGGCGGCAACGCCGGCCTGCAACAACCGGCGTCGGCCGATATCGGTCACGGGCTCACTCACAGGTCCACACGGAAGGAGATGCCGACGGTGCGCGGGGCGCCGATGAAGGCGTTGTCGCGGCCGTCCACCCCTGCAAGATACCGCTTGTCGGTGAGATTGCTCACCACCAGGTTGGCACCCATGCCCTTCAGGCGCGGCGACAGCCCCTGCAGGTCGAAGCCGATGTTGGCGTTGAACACGGTGGCCGAGGGCAGCTTGTTGACGTTGGCGGCGTCGAGGTAGCGCGTGCCCAGGTAACGGCCGGACAGGCCGAAGTTCCAGTTCTCGCCCTGCCAGTCCGCCGACAGCACCAGGGTCTGTTCGGGCTGGCCGATCACCTTGGCGCCATCGACGATGCCCAGCTGGGTATCGCGCGCGGCATCGCCGCTGCCCAGGTACTTGGAGCGGTTGTAGGTATAGGCGGCGTTGAGGCGCCAGCCGTTGTCCCAACCGTAGCCGAACGCCGCTTCCAGGCCGTTGCTTTCCACGCCGCCGAAGTTCTCGTAGACACCGTCGGTCTCGCCGAGATAGTCGATGCCGCTGACGAAACCTGCCGGAAGGTAGACGATGCGGTTGTCGAACTTGATGTTGTACAGGGTCACCGAGGCGGTCAGCGGCCAGCGGCTGATGCGCATGCCCACTTCGATGTTGTCGGCGGTCTCCGGTTCGACGTTGCGGAAGCGCTGCGGGTCGGTCTCGCCGAGCACGCCTGAGGGAATGGCGGCGAAGTTCTGCGAGAAGCCGGCGAACAGCTCCATGCCTTCCACGCCCGGCGCCCAGGTGAAACCGGTCGACAGCAACGGGTCGGACTTGGAATCGGAGGTCACGTGTTCGCTGGCGCCGATCACGCGGCGACGCGACTGGTCGACGAAGAACTGCTTCACGCCCAGGCGTGCACTGAACGGCCCGAAGCGCGCCACGTCCTCCACGTAGTACATCTGCTCGTCGACCTTGTACTTGTCTTCGAACTGAACCCAGTACGGCTGGTGGTCGAAGTCGATGCTCTGGCCGACGTTGAGCAGGCGGTGCCAGTCGCGGCGCGCCGAACGGTCCAGCTTCTCTACCCACAGGCCGCCGCGGATCGTGTTGTCGACCGCGCCGAAGGTCTGCCGCCATTCGACGTCGGCGGTCACGCCCATGCGATCGTTGTCGTAGTGGGTGTGGCGATACGACTGCGCGCCCAGCACGTTGCCGGCGTAGCAGTTCGGATCGTACTCGGCGGTGAAGCCCAACCGTGGCGTGCAGTTGGCCAGCCGCTGTGCCGCGCTGCCATCAGGATTGACGAAGAAGATCTGGCCGCGGTTGCTGCCGCCGTACACGGTCTTGCCACCGAGGTACTCCGACTCGGGGCGGCCCGCACCATCATCGCTGACCTGCGCCAGGTACGGTGGCAGCCAGTCACCGCGGCCCTGCATGCGATGCCCATAGGCGGCCACCGACGCTTTGAAACGATTGCCGCCGTCAAAGGCCGCACGCAGGTAGCCGAAGGTGTTCTCGCGCAGGGCGCGTGAACCGGAGCGGTAGTTCTGGTCCAGGTAGGGAATGCCGGTGAGGGTGCCGACCAGGTTGTCGCGCTCCGGGTTGGTTGCGAAGCCCGTCGGCGAAACGCTGGTGTATTCGGGCTCGTCGGCGTCGTTGTAGGACAGGTAGCCGGTCAGCGTCCAGCGGTCCAGTTCGGTGATGAACTTGCCGGCGATGTGGTCGTTGCTGGCGTGGCCGGTGCCGTCGATCCAGTCGTGCACCTTCGACGAGGAGGCACTGACCCAGGCGCGGGTGTGGCCGCCGAGCAGGCCGGTGTCGTAGCGCACGTAGTACTTGCGTGCCTCGTTGTCACCGGCACCGACCACGAAGCGCAGGCGGCTGTCCTGCAGCGGATCGCTGGTGAGGAAGTTGAGCGTGCCGCCCAGCGCCTCGTTCGAGCGCGAGGAGATATCGGCGGTGCCCTGGCTCACTTCCACCGTCTCCAGATCAAGGGTGTCGATGTAGCGGTTGGCCAGCGATCCACCGCCGTAGCCCGAACCACCGTTCGGCAGGCCGTCGATGGTGGTGCCGATCTGCTGCGTATCGCGGTTGGTGACGAAGCCGCGCATGCTGATCTGCGTGCCCCACACCGACGAACCGGTGGCATCGGCCTCGCTGACCACCACGCCCGGCACTTCATTGAGCGCATCGTTGACGCTGCTCATCACCGTCTGCCGGTTCAGTGTTTCTGCGCGCACCGAGGTCTTGGCGTAGCTGGTGGCCTGGCCGATCACCTGCACCTGGTCGAGGGTGCGGGCATCGCTGCTGCGCGCTTCGGCCGTCTCGCCCTGCGGTGCTTCGGCCAGGGCGTCCAGTGCGGGGGCGATCAGCAGGGCAAGCAGCGAAACACGGGGAAAGCGCGCAATCGTTCGCATCGATACCGGACCTTGAAGGGAGAGAAGCCCCCGAGTGTCGGCAGCACCAATGACATCGACATGACGTAGAGATGCAGGAACCGTGTTGTGTGACGGCCGGCACCTGCTGCCTGCTTCAGTACCGCGCGTCCTTGGGTTTCGGGTCGCGCGGCCAGTCCTTGCCCTTGTTGGCGAAGTCCGGCCGCGGCTGGTTGATGAAATAGCCGGCGATGTCCACCGCGTCCTGGTCGGGCATCACCTGCTGTCCCAGTGGCGGCTCGCGGGTCACCGCCGGCGGCATGTTGTGCTTGACGAAGCCGGCGGCCTTGTACAAGCGCGCCATGCCGGCGCCGATGTTGAAGCTGTGGTCGCCCCATAGTGGCGGGAAGGCGATGTCACCGCTGGCGTCGCGCCGTCCTTCGCCGTTGTCGCCATGGCACGCGGCACACTGCACGGCGTACAGCGCCTGGCCACGGATCGGGTCCGAGGTCAGCGTGCTGTCGATCGGCCCCTCACTGGGGGCGGCCACCTTTGCACCCTCTGGCACAGGACTGCTCAACCACGCCATGTAATCGAGCATCGCGCGCATCTGCGGCGAGTCCTTCGGCAGCGGTTTGCCGTTCATCGAACGCTGCAGGCAGCCGTTGATGCGCTCGGTCAGCCCGATCACCTTGCCCGGGCGCGGCATGTAGCGCGGATAGGCGCCGCCGCCGGTATTGAAGTAGTGATTGCCGAACGGCCGCTTGCCTTCGGCCATGTGGCACGAGTTGCAGTTCAGATCGTTGCCGACATTGTCGGGCAGCAGCCGTGCGGTCTCGTTGAGGATGCGGCGGCCGAGCATCACCGATTCGGCATTGCCGAGCCCGGCGATCTCCTCGGCGCTGGGCGCGCGGTAGTGGCCGACCACCTTGCCCTGCGCATCGAGGATATCGATCGTGCTGGCCACAGCGGCATCCAGGTCCGGATACAGATGACGGTAGGCGAGGGCACCGGCGCCCGCCAGCGCCACGAGGGTGATCGCACTGCCGATCAGCAGGCGGGAACGCGTGCGCGAACGCTTCATTGTGCGGTCTCCTGCGGAACGTAGTGCACGGGCTTGTCGCGCACCACCCGGCGCATGCGCGCCACGTCGACCTCGCTCACTGCGCTGGCCTGGTTGCCCCAGCTGCTGCGGATGAAGGTCAGGATCTGTGCCAGCTGCGCGTTCGGCAGCTGCTCGAAGCCTGGCATGGTGAAGGCCATGCGGTCATGCGGGGTATGCGGCGTGCGGCCGCCGATCAAGGTCACCTGCACCAGCGAACTGGGGTCATCGGCGAACACGATCGAGTTGCCGGCCAGCGCCGGATAGACGCGGGGCATGCCGCGCCCGTCGGCACGGTGGCAGGCCTGGCAGTGCTCCGCATAGGCCAGCGAACCGGCAACACGGTAGTCGCCGCTGCGCAGTGCGGCGGTGGTGGTGTCGGTACCGGGGGACCACTGCGCACTGCGGCCCTCACGCGCCGGCAGCTGTTTCAGGTAGCGGGCCATGGCCAGCAGGTCGGCGTCGGACAGGTACTGCGTGCTGTGCTCGACCACATCGGCCATGCCACCGAAGGCCGCCGATCGATCGGTGCGACCGGTGCGCAGGAAGTCGACGATCTCGCCCTCGCTCCAGCTGGCCAGGCCGGTCGATTCGTTGCGCAGGTTCTTCGCGTACCAGCCTTCCAGCACCGAACCGGACAGGAACTGGCGGCTGCCATCGTCGGCCAACGCCTTTTCCTGGAACGCCAGGCCGCGTGGCGTGTGGCAGGCACCGCAATGGGCCAGGCCTTCCACCAGTTCGGCACCACGCTGCTGGCCGGCATCCAGCGACGGATCCGGGCTGAAGCTGCGCGGGCGTGCGAACAGCAGCTGCCACCAGGCCAGTGGCCAGCGCATGTTGGCCGGCCACGGGATCGTGCTGTCGGCGTTGTCCTGCTTCACCGGTTGCACCGAGCCCATGAAGTAGGCGTACAGCGCCTTGATTTCGGCATCGCTGGCGATCACGTACGAGGCGTACGGCATTGCCGGATACAACGGCTGCCCATCGTGACGGATGCCGCGACGTACCGCGCGCTCGAAGTCGGCGTAGTCGTAGGCGCCAATGCCGGTGTCCGGATCGGGCGTGATGTTGGTCGAGTAGATCGTGCCCATCGGCGTCTGCATGCCGAGGCCACCGGCGAACGGCTTGCCGCCGGGCGCGGTGTGGCAGGCCGCGCAGTCGGCCGCGCGCGACAGGTACTGTCCCTGCGTGATCAGCGCCGGATCGTGGATGTCGACCTGCGCCGTCTGTCGCGGTGCGAACCAGTAGGGCGTGGTGCGGGCGATGCCGTAGGCGGCGGCCAGCGTGGCGGCCAGGGCAATGGCGAGCTTGAACGAGGTGCGCATGGCGGCACTGTGGGGAATCCCGCGCGCGCGTTCATTGATCCGGATCAATGACTGAACGGATACAGCTTTTACACCAAGCTGAATCGTTCCTGCGTTGTCATCAAGCCGTCATCCACGCGCGATAGATGGCCCACGCGCGCGTCGCTAACCTGCCACGCTGTCGCACCTTTTCCCCGATTGCCCATGAAGCGCCTGCTGCTGTTGTTGCTGGCGTGCGCCGGCCTGTGGCTGGCTGCATGCTCGCCCTCGATCAATGCCTCGTCCACCTCGCTCGCCGATCGGCTGATCGCGCCGGGTGGCGTATCGACCCTGCTCGATCGTCCGCGCATTGCCGCAGCCATTGCCGAACTGCCCAATCGCCACGGCTTCGCGCCGGGCCGCGATGGCGTGCCGATCTTCTGGCGTGTGTTCGATCCTGGCGATTACGGCGCGCGTTACCACTACCTGCCGCAGCGCCACGAGAACGGCCTGCCGCTGGATACCGGGCTGAGCCTGGCGGTACCGCAGCCGTTCCGTGCGCAGGCGCCGCGCGGCACCGTGGTGCTGCTGCACGGCTGGATGATGAACGGTGATTCGATGTTGCCGTGGTCGCTGCAGCTGGCCGAATCCGGCTACCGCGTGGTCACGCTCGACCTGCGCAATCATGGCCAGTCCGGTGCGGGGCCGTCGGGCTATGGCACCTATGAATCCGACGATGTGGTCGATGTGATCAACGAACTGCGTGCACGCGGCGAAGTGACCGGCCCGCTGTATCTGTTCGGCGTGTCGTATGGCGCGGCCACCGCTGTGTTCACCGCCGACAAGCTGGGGGACCAGGTGGAAGGCGTGGTGGCGATGGAATCGTTCGCCAACGCCGGCGTGGCCATCCGCACGATGATTCCGCACCTGATGGGGCTGCAGCCGGAAGGCCTGAAGGCGCAGGCGGTCGCCTCCTACGCGCGCTGGCGCTATGGCGGCCAGGACATCAACCAGGTGATCGCCGCCGCCAGCCGCCGCATCGACGTCGATCTGGACCGTGTGGACGTGGCCCGCGCGCTGGCCGATACCCGCGCCTGCGTGCTGTTGCTGCACGGGCAGGGCGACCAGCACATTCCGGTCAGCCAGGGCCGCGAGTTGGCCCTGGCCAACCCACGCGCGCACTACATCGAGATGCGCGGCGAGGACCACATCACCCTGCCGCTGCGGCTGGACCTGCTGGCTGGCGTGGTCGACGACTGGATGGCGCGCGACGAGCACCACCCGAAGAGCGCCTGCCCGGCACCGCAACTGCCGGCCCAGGCCGAGTGGCTGACGCGTAGCTGAGAAAAGGGGACGGAGGGGATCAAGTCGTTTCCCGCACACCAAGGCAGGAAACGACTTGATCCCCTCCGTCCCCTTTTTCTGTCAGGCCACCCGTCGTGCCAGTGCTCGCGCGGATGCGGCTACGCCCAGCAGCAGCGCGGCCACGCACAGGAAGGCGAATCCGAGGCTGGTGCCGTGTGCCAGTGCACCGATCGCTGCCGGGCCGGCGAGGATGCCGGCGTAACCCAGCGTGGTCACCGCAGTGATGGCGATGCTCTCCGGCATCACCCGTTGCTGGCCGGCCATCGAGAACAGTGCCGGCACGATATTGGCGCAGCCCAGCCCGACCAGCACATAGCCCGCCAACGCCACCGGGAACGACGGTACCAGCGTGGCCAACGTGAACCCGGCTGCGGCGGTGATGCCGCCGAAGACCAGGGTGCGGGTGCGGCCGAGGCGCTCGACGATGCCGTCGCCGAACAGGCGCATCGCGGTCATCGCCAGCGTGAACAGCGCGAAGCCGGCGCCGGCCTGGTCACGCGGCACCTGCCGCACTTCGGCCAGGAACACCGCGCTCCAGTCCAGCATCGAGCCCTCGGCGAGGAACACCACGAAGGCCAGCACGCCGATGAACAGCACCACGCCGTGCGGCAGCGCCAGCAGTGGGCCTTCGTGCAGGATCCGTTGCGGTCGCCAGTGCGGCGCCGACAGCACCGCAACCAGCAGCAGTGCCGCCACCGACACCAGCGCGGCCAGCCACAGCGGTGTACCCAGGATCAGCAGGCCGGTCATGCAGCCGGCGCCGACGAAGCCACCGATGCTGTAGAAGGCGTGGAAGCCGGACATCATTGCGCGCCCGGCGTCGCGCTCGACCGCGACCGCCTGCATGTTCATCGCACAATCCAGCGCACCGACGCCGGCGCCGAACACGAACAGGGCCGCGCCCAGCGCCACCGGCGAGGGCGCCAGCACCAGCAAGGGCAGGGCGCACAGCATCATCGCGCAGGTGATCACCATCACCCGTCGGCAACCCAGCCGCCCGGTCAGCGCGCCCGCCAACGGCATCGCCAGCAGCGAGCCGAGCCCGAGGCACAGCAGCACGGCGCCAAGGCTGGCGTCGGACAGCCCGGCCTTGGCCTTGGCGTAGGGCACCATCGGCGCCCACGCGGCGGTGGCGAATCCGGGAATGAAGAAGGCGGCACGGGTGGCGTGCTGCTGGGCACGTGGGGATGAAGGCGTCATGCGCGATGCGAAGCTCCAGGGGACCTTCATGAAAACGTTTTCAGGCCGGATCGGCAAGTGCCATGCGTGACATCGGGCGACGCATACGATTGCAGTGACTCGATCGCGTCACCAGCGATTAACGTCGCCCACGGACAGTGGCTGCACGGTCGGCACCCCGCCGGCCGCTGCCGGAGATCCGTACATGAGCACGACACCGACCATCCTCCTCGTCCATGGATTCTGGGGCGGGGCCGCACACTGGGCCAAGGTGATCCTGGAACTGCATCGCAACGGCCACGACCGGGTGCAGGCGGTGGAATTGCCGCTCACGTCGCTGGCCGACGACGCAGGACGCACCCAGAAAATGATCCGGCAGATCGACGGTCCGGTGCTGCTGGTCGGCCACTCCTACGGCGGTGCGGTGATCAGCCATGCCGGTAACGAGCCCAACGTGAAGGGCCTGGTCTACATCGCTGCCTTCGCGCCTGATGCCGGCGAGAGCCCGGGTGGCATCACCCAGCAGCACCTGCCGGAGGCGGCGCCGAATCTGGCACCGGACAGCGATGGCTACCTCTGGCTGCGTGCGGACAAGTTCCATGAGAGCTTCTGCCAGGACCTGAGTGCCGACGAGGGCCGGGTGATGGCGGTGACCCAGAAGGCGCCGCTGGCCAGCACTTTCGGCGACACGGTCAGCGATCCGGCGTGGAAGCACCGGCCGAGCTGGTACCAGCTGTCCCGCCACGACCGCATGATCGCGCCGGAAAACCAGAAAGCCATGGCCGCAAGAATGCAGCCCAAGCGCCTGCTGGAGCTTGATGCCAGCCATGCCTCACTGGCCTCGCAGCCGAAGGAAGTGACCGCGCTGATCCTGGAGGCCTGCGCCGCCATCGGCGCCTGATCCCGCACCAGCACACCGCACGACAGCCGGGGCGCAGGGGAGTACACTCCTGCGCCTGCGGCCATTCGGCCGCGTCCCTCTCTTCCCTCCAGCCGCCGCCAGAGGATCCCACCCTATCGTGGAGGTCCCGCCGTGCTGTCTGTGCCTGTCCGTTTTCCGCGCTTGTTTCCGCGTCGCCTGCCGCTGCCGCATGCACTGGCTCAAGGCCTGCTACTGCTTGCACTGAGCAGCGGCACCGCTGCTGCCCAGTCCACCCAGGACGAGGACAAGGCCAAACCGGCACCCGCCTCGCAGACCCTGCAGACCGTGCAGGTCACCGCCAACCTGCTCGGTACCATCACCGAGGGCAGCGGCGCCTACACGCCCGGCACCATCGCCACCGCCACCCGCCTGGTGCTGACGCCGCGACAGACGCCACAGACCATCAGCGTGATCACCCGCGCACAGATGGATGACTTCGGCCTGCACGGCATCGATGACGTGATGCGGGTGACCCCCGGCATCAGCATTGTCACCTACGACAGCGAGCGCACCGAGTACTACGCGCGTGGCTTCGCGGTGCAGAACTTCCAGTACGACGGTATTCCGATGTCGCGTGACTCGGCCTACTCGGCGGGCAACACGCTCAGCGATACTGCGATCTATGACCGCATCGAAGTGCTCAAGGGCGCCACCGGCCTGCTGACCGGCATGGGTGATCCGGGCGCGACCATCAACCTGGTGCGCAAGAAGCCGGGCGAGGACTTCGCCGGCAGTGCCTCACTGGGTGTCGGCCGCTGGTATGACTACCGCGCCGAGCTCGATGTCGGTGGTCCGCTGACTGCCGATGGCCGCGTGCGTGGCCGAGCAGTGGGGGCCTGGGAAGACAAGCACTCCAACCTGGACAACTACCAGCGCACCAGCAAGGTCGGCTATGCCGTGCTGGAAGCCGATCTGGGCGAACGCACGCTGCTGTCGGTCGGTGGCGACGTGATGGACAGCGACCCGAAGGGCTCGACATGGGGCGGCATTCCGCTGCTGGACAGCGCCGGCAACTTCAACCGCATGCCGCGCTCGTTCAACAATGGTGCGCAATGGGCCGGCTGGCGCCAGTACGTGCGTACCGGTTTCGCTACGTTGGAGCACACGTTCGCCAACGATTGGATCGCCAAGCTGCAGCTCAACCACCAGGTCAACGGCTATGACGCCGCACTGGCCGGTGCCGCCGCCGGCAATCCCGATCCGTTGACTGGCGAGGGCGTCAGCCTGTGGCTCGGCAAGTACGTCGGCAAGACCGTCAGCAATGCCGCCGACTTCTATCTGAGCGGGCATTTCGGCCTGTTCGGCCGCGAGCATGAGCTGGTGGTCGGTGGCAGTGCCTCGCGCAAGCGCTGGACCAATACCGGCTACGGCCCGCAGGCGGGGTTCCCGGATACGGTGCCGGACTACCGCAGCTGGAATGGCGACATTGCCGAGCCGCAATGGCAGCGCAGCTACGAGAACAATGAAGTGACCCGCGAAAACGGCCTGTACGTGGTCGGCCGCTTCGACGTGGCCGATCCGTTGAAGCTGATCGTCGGCAGCCGTCTGGCCAGCTACCGTTCGCCGGACACGCGCGAGACCGGCGTCTATGTGCCATATGCCGGCGTGGTCTACGACCTCGGCGAGCACTATTCGGTGTATGCCAGCTACAGCACCATCTTCAAGCCGCACAGCGAGCGCGACGAGCAGGGCAAAGCGCTGGATCCGCTGGAAGGCCGCAGCTACGAGATGGGGCTGAAGGCCGAGTTCTTCGATGGACGCCTCAATGCCAGCGCGGCGCTTTTCCAGCTTGATCAGGACAACTTCGCCCAGCCCACCGGCGGTAAGACGCCGGATGGCCAGGATGCCTACCGCGCGTTGATGGGCGTGCGTACCAAGGGCTATGAGCTTGAAATGTCGGGCCAGCTGGCCGAGGGCTGGCAGGTGCAGGGTGGGTTCTCCCACAAGATCGCCCGCCAGGCAGGGACCAAGGTGACCACGCTGGAACCGGAGAACCAGTTCAGCCTGCACACCAGCTATCGCCTGCGCGGTGACTGGCAGGGGCTCACGCTGGGTGGTGGCGCACGCTGGCAGGATTCGACCTTCGGCGAGATCACCAATCCCGCCACCCAGGCCAAGGTGGTGCATCGCACGCAGCCTTACTGGTTGCTCGATGCGATGGCGCGCTACCAGTTCAACGATCGCCTGTCGGCCACGGTCAACGTCAACAACCTGCTCGACAAGCGGTACTACACGATCTTCAACTGGTACAGCACCTACACCTGGGGCGAGCCGCGCAATGTGCGGCTGACCTTGAACTACAGGTTCTGACGCGGGTTTTGTAGAGCCGAGCCCACGCTCGGCTGGCTGTCAAACCGCAGCCGAGCATGGGCTCGGCTCTACACATACGCCCGCGATGCTTTTCGGCATCGCGGGCGTTGTGGTTACAGCGGCAGGTCGAACACCAGCACTTCAGCGTCGTTGCCGTTTTCCAGCGTCAATTGGGCTTCGTCGCTGACCTGCAGTGCATCGCCGGCTTCCAGGGTGATGCCGTTGACCTGCAGCTGGCCACGCGCCACCTGCACATAGGCGCCACGGCCGTTGCCAAGCGCATGGTGCAGCTTCTGGCCGCCGTCGAGGATGGTGGCGAAGATGCGGGCATCCTGGTGGATGCGCAGCGAACCGTCGGCACCGTCCGGCGAGGCGATCAGGCGCAGCTGGCCGCGCTTGGTCTCCGGTGCGAAGTGGGTCTCCTCGTAGGACGGCGTGATGTTCTCGGTATCCGGGAAGATCCAGATCTGCAGGAAATGCACGGTCTCGTCGGCCGAGTGGTTGAACTCGCTGTGGCTGACGCCGCTGCCGGCGCTCATGCGCTGCACGTCGCCGTAGCGCAGCACCGAACCGGTGCCCATCGAGTCCTTGTGCTCCAGCGCGCCACCCAGCACGTAGGAAATGATTTCCATGTTGCTGTGGCTGTGGGTGCCGAAGCCCTGGCCGCCGATCACCTTGTCTTCGTTGATCACCCGCAGCGGGCCGAAGCTGACGTAGCGAGGGTCGTAGTAGTTGGCGAAGGAGAAGGTATGGCGCGAGGACAGCCAGCCATGCTCGGCCAGGCCACGGGTAGCGCTCTTGCGGATCTGCAGCATGATGGAATCTCCTTGTTCGATGGTTTCGATGGGGCGGGGTGGGCCGGTAGCCGCTGTGTTTCCCCGTTGAAGAGAAGTATCCGCTTGCGCCCGGGGTTTGAAAAACGGATAGTTTTGACAGCCATCATCGAAAAATTCGAATGCTCAAGCTCAGCCTCGATGCCCTGCAGATCCTGGATGCCATCGACCGTCGCGGCTCCTTTGCCGGCGCCGGCAAGGCCCTGCACAAGGTGCCCTCGACCATCTCCTACACCGTGGCCAAGCTGGAGGAGGACCTGGGCGTGCAGCTGTTCGACCGGGTTGGCCCGCGCGCCGAGCCGACCGACGCCGGCCGCGCGCTGCTGGACGAGGGGCGGCACCTGCTGCGCGCCGCCCGCGAGCTGGAACTGCGGGTACGCAGGGTGGCGTCGGGCTGGGAGACCGAACTGACCCTGGCGGTGGACTCGGTGTTCCCGACCTGGCTGCTCGGCCCGGACATCGCCGCGTTTCGTGAGGCCGAGGCACCGACCCGGCTGCGATTGATCGGCGAGGCCCTGTCCGGCACCTGGGAGGCCCTGCTGGACCGCCGTGCCGACCTGCTGGTCGGTGCACCGGGCGAGGGCCCCAGTGGCGGTGGTTACGTGGTCGAGCCGCTGGGCACGGTGGAGTTTGTGTTCGCGGTCGCACCCGAACATCCATTGGCTGCAGTACCGGGCGTGCTCGGGCGCGAGCAGCTGGTCGAGCACTGCGCGATCGCCGTCTCCGATTCGGCGCGCCGGCTGTTGCCACGCACGGTCGGCCTGTTGATGGGGCAGGAGATGCTGACGGTGCCTGACATGGCCAGCAAGCTGAAACTGCAGTGCGAAGGCGTGGGCTTCGGTTTCCTGCCCGAGCCGTGCGCGCGCGCCGCGGTCGCGCGCGGCCAGCTGGTGATCCGTGAGGTGGAGGAGCACAAGCCGGAAGAAACCTTCTGGCTGGCCTGGCGCACCGGCGAGGACGGCGCCGCGTTGCGCTGGTGGCGCGAGCGCCTGCGCAGGCCGGAGCTGCTGTCGCAGTGGTGGCAGGCAATGGCCAGGGGGTAGGGGTTTGGCAGGGCTGCGCCCTGCACCCGCCGAAGCAACAGCTATGGCCGAAGCAAAAGCAACAGCAACAGTTGGTTTCCTGAGGGATGGCGGGGTGGGTCCGGTTGCGGGAGACGCCGTAAACCCGTCCATGGGGGCTTGGCCGCGGCATCCATGCCGCGGACACTCCCGCAACCGGACCCACCCCGCCTTCGACAGAGTCCCGCTGCTGTTGGTAGGTGTCGACCTTGGTCGACACGGTAGATCCACGCCATGCGTGGATGCTCTTCGATCAATTATCGAAATACTCGAACTCGATGGAGATTCATCCACGCATGGCGTGGATCCATCAGATCGCGGAAATCTGTCAGAGGTGGGGCGGCATGGGCAGGCAGGACCGTTGGCGGCATGGATGCCGCCATCGAGCCCCCATGGATGGGTTTACGGCGTGTCCTGCCTGTCCATGTCGCCCCGCCAAACCACGGAATGCCAGCTTTTGCTGTTGCCTTGGCTTGAAGCCTCTGCAGGTGCAGGGTGCAACCCTGCCGGAAAACACACATAAAAAAACAGCAGGCCGAGGCCTGCTGTTTCGGTGTAATGGTGCGCCCGGAGAGATTCGAACTCCCGACCGCCTGGTTCGTAGCCAGGTACTCTATCCAACTGAGCTACGGGCGCCAATTACATAAACTTGTTGTGTTGACTGTGTATGGTGCGCCCGGAGAGATTCGAACTCCCGACCGCCTGGTTCGTAGCCAGGTACTCTATCCAACTGAGCTACGGGCGCGCGGTACACAATCAAATTTTAAAACATTTCCAGCGGCGGATGCTGAAAACCTGTCGAGTGGTGCGCCCGGAGAGATTCGAACTCCCGACCGCCTGGTTCGTAGCCAGGTACTCTATCCAACTGAGCTACGGGCGCCCTGCGACAGGAGCGGAATTATGCGGATGTCGGCGCGAACCGTCAACAGTTTTGTGAAAATTTTCATCCAACTGAATGAAAAAGCTGTCAGCCACGGCGTCCGGCGCCTTCAGCCACGCGAAATGATCGGCGCGTGTGCCCAGTTCCTGCGCGGACAGCACGCGCAGCTGCGCGTCCACATTCGGCAGCTTCGCCAGCAGCGTCTGCATCGATCCGGTGGGGGCCAACCAGTCGTGCTCCATCAGCACCGCCTGTGCGCTGCCATGCACGCGCGCCATCTGCGCATCGAGGTCTTCGTCCATGCCGGACGCGGCGTAGTGGTTGTTCAGGCCCACGCGCGCCCAGTCGGCAATCAGCCCGCGCGCTTCGGTGCCACCAAAGCCGAGGCGACGGCCATGCAGGACGCCCTGGCGCCGCGCGATCCACGGCAGGAAGCGGTAGACCAGTGGCAGCAGCCAGCCACGCGGTGGCGGGAACCCGCGCCAGAACGGTGAGCCACTGGCGACCAGCCATAGCCGGTTGAAGTAGTGCGGATTGCGGCCGGCATGCACGCAAGCCAGCTGCCCACCGAGACTGTGTCCACCGATGATCCAGGGCAGGGCGCCGGCGTCGTCATCCGCTGTGGCCAGGACCGCCTGGCTGGTTGGCAGATCCTGTTCGAGTACCTCGCGATAGCCCCAGTCCTGCGTGCGCGACGGGCGCAGTGAACTGCTGCCGTTGCCGCGCCACTCGTGCAGGTAGACCGCCACGCCCTTCGCCGCCAGCGCCAATGCCAGTGGCAGGTAGTGGCGCGCGGCCACGCCCAGTGCCGGCAGCCACAGCAGGCGCGCGACGGGATGTGCAGGCACGCAGGCGATCACTTCGTAGCGATGGCCATCAGCGCACTGCACGGCAAGGACGTCCGGTGTGAGGCTCATGCGTGTGGCGCCGCGCCGAAGTGATCGAGCACCAGCACCTCGCTGCGGCCGGGGGCATAGCCCTGCTGCAGGCCGCGCGCAACGTAGTCGATGCCGGCTTCGCAGGCATTGGCCAGGCTCAGGCCGTTGCACAGCTGCGCGGCGATGGCCGAGGCCAGCGTGCAGCCGGTGCCGTGTGCGTCCAGCGGCAGGCGGGCGTGGATGAATTCTTCGCTGCTGACGCCGTCGAAGTAACGATCGATCACGCGATTGCCCTCATGCAGGTGGCCGCCCTTCAGCAGCACGGCGCCGGCACCGAGGTCGAGCAGGGTGGAGGCAGCCTGTTCGGCGTCATCGCCGTTACCGATCTTCCGGCCGATCAGGAGTTCCGCTTCCGGCGTATTCGGCGTAACCAGCGTCGCCAGCGGCAGCAGGCGCTCACGCATGGCCTTGAGCGCACTTTCCTCCAGCAGGCGCGCGCCGCTGGTGGCGACCATCACCGGGTCCAGAACCACGTGTGGCGGGCGGTGCTTTTCCAGTGCGTCGGCAACGGCATGGATCACCTCGGCGTTGGCCAGCATGCCGAGTTTCACCGCATGGATATCGAAGTCATCGAAGCAGGCTTCGATCTGCGCCTGCAGGAATGCGATCGGTGGCACATGCACGGCGGTGACGCCACGGGTGTTCTGTGCGGTCAGTGCGGCGAACACGGCCAGACCATGCACGCGGTGCGCGGCGAAGGCCTTGAGATCGGCGGGGATGCCAGCGCCGCCACCGGAGTCGGAGCCGGCGATGGTGAGGGCGGAAACGGGGGTGGTCGGGCTCATCCAGCGATTGTGCCGTGGTCCCGCAGGGGAAGGTAGACCCACGCCATGCGTGGATGCGCTTCACCTCAATGCCGCCAGCGCGCCCACTGCTGGTACAGCACATAGCCCAGCCCGGTCAGGCCGGTCAGCAGGGCGGGGGCGAGCAGGGCGTCGTACTGCCAGCGCATGAACAGCCAGGCGCCGATGATGCCGCCGGCGAGGAAGCCGCTGATGATCAGGCCGCTGAGGGTCAGGCGTCGTACCTGCAGCGGCAGCCCACGCAGCAGGTGGCCCAGGCCGATGCCGAGGTCGGTGAACATGCCGCTGAGGTGGGTGGTGCGTACCACCGCGCCACTGAAGGTGGTGGCCATCGCGTTCTGCAGGCCGCAGGCCATGGCGGCGGCCAGTGCGCCCCAGATCTGGTGCTGTTCGAACAGCGGAATGGCCACCAGCAGCAGCGCCGATTCCAGTGCCAGGGCCACGCCGTAGCGACGGCCCAGCTGCAGGGTGCTGTCCTGGATCAACAGGCCGCTGAGCATCGCGCCCAGCGAGAACGCGATCAGCAGTCCCCACAGGTGGCCGACCGCGCGCCAGTCACCCTGGGCCAGCGCCATGCCCAACTGGCTGGTGCTGCCGGTCATGTGGCTGACGGCCTGGTGTTCGAAACCGAGGAAGCCGACGACATTCACCATGCCGGCCACGCACGACAGCGCGACCGCGCCGATCCAGACCCAGGTGGGCAGGCGAATTCCCATCGGCGGGGCCCCTCAGGGCCCGCCGAAGCCGCCGTTGAACTGCAGCTCGCTGAAGGTGTTGCTGGCCGGGTCGAACACCGCGCCCCAGAACTGCGTGCCGCCGTCACAGACGCGGATCGCTTCCCGTGCCGGATTGATGCCGCTGTCGTCGGGCAGGTGGAAGGCGTTGATGTAGATCAGCCGCTTGCCGGCGCTTTCGATGCCGACGTACTGGCGGTCGAAGTCCAGTACCTTCGGTACCTGTGCCTCCAGCGATGACAGCCGCGCTTCCAGCTGGTCGACCTGCTGCCGGCTGGGCGCCCAGTAGCCGCTGACCCGCCCGGCCTCGCGGCCGGGGCTGGGTCGCGAGCAGGTGTCGAGCACCTGCGCGGCGATGATCGGGCGGGTGACCACCCAGGACTGGCCAGTACGTTCGGCGGTCGGCACGCTGGCCGGGCCGCGCGTGGTGGTGCAGGCGCCGAGCACGGCTGCGAGCGTGATCGCAGCCGCGGGCAGCAGCAGGCGGGTGCCGCGGTTCACAACACCTCCGAAGCGTAATCGGCCAGGCGCGAACGCTCGCCACGGCGCAAGGTGATGTGTGCACTATGCGGCCAGTTCTTGAAGCGATCCACCGCGTAGGTCAGGCCCGAAGTGGTTTCGGTCAGGTACGGGGTGTCGATCTGCTCGACGTTGCCCAGACAGACGATCTTGGTGCCGGGGCCGGCACGGGTGATCAGCGTCTTCATCTGCTTCGGGGTGAGGTTCTGCGCCTCGTCCAGGATCAGGTAGCGCGACAGGAAGGTGCGGCCGCGCATGAAGTTCATCGAGCGGATCTTGATGCGGCTGGCCAGCAGGTCGTTGGTGGCCTGGCGGCCCCAGGTGCCGCCTTCCTGGTTGTGCGTGAGCACTTCCAGGTTGTCGGTCAGCGCGCCCATCCACGGCGTCATCTTTTCTTCTTCGGTGCCGGGCAGGAAGCCGATGTCCTCGCCGACGCTGACCGTGGCGCGGGTCATGATGATCTCGCGGTAGCGCTGCTGGTCCATCGTCTGCGCCAGGCCGGCAGCCAGCGCCAGCAGGGTCTTGCCGGTGCCGGCGGTGCCCAGCAGCGTGACGAAGTCGATCTCCGGGTCCATCAGTGCATTGAGCGCGAAGTTCTGCTCACGGTTGCGTGCGCTGATGCCCCATACGGCGTGACTGCCGTGGCGGAAATCATCCACCAGCGACAGCACCACCTTGCCGTCGCCGACCACGCGGCTGACACGCAGTTCGACCTCGTCTTCGCCGGGCAGATAGACGTACTGGTTCGGGTACCACTCCTCGCCATCCTGCGCGAGGATTTCGTAATGCGTGCGGCCCTTGTCGCTCCAGCTGCGCAGGTCGTCGCCGTGGCGCTTCCAGAAGTCTTCCGGCAGCTCGGTGGCGCCGGTGTAAAGCAGGCTGAAATCGTCCAGCGCGCGGTCGTTCTCGTAGTCCTCGGACACGATGCCGGCGATGGCGGCCTTGATCCGCAGGTTGATGTCCTTGGAAACGAACACCACCGGCAGATCCGGCGTCTCTTCCTTCAGGGCCAGGATCGCGCCGAGGATGGCATTGTCGGGAATGACCTTGCCAAAGCTCTTGCCCGCGTCGAAATGACTGGTCTGGAAGCGCAGCTTGCCGGCGCTCTGCTTGCCGCGCAGCTGCAGGCCGTTGGGGCGCTGCAGCGGAATGCCGTCGGCCAGGTTGTCCAGGCCGGATTCCTGCACCAGCTCGTTGAGGAAGCGGCTCACCTGGCGGGCATTGCGGCTTGCCTCGGAGGTGCCCTTCTTGCCGTTGTCCAGCTCTTCGATCACCTGCATGGGCAGGTAGACGTCGTGCTCCTCGAATTTGAACAGCGCGGTGGGATCGTGCATCAGCACGTTGGTATCCAGCACGTAGATGCGCTTGCCTCGGGTCATCGTCGATTCCTGGTTACGGACAGGGAAAAACCACCACGGCCTGCTGCGGGGCAGGGTGATGGCAGACACAGTAGGCAGTGGGACTCACTTGGACTGGGAGGCCTCCAGTTCGGCGAGAACGGCATCGGCATGGCCGGCAACCTTGACCTTGCGCCAGGACTGCACGATGCGGCTGTCGGGGGAAATCAGGAAGGTGCTGCGTTCGATGCCACGTACCTGCTTGCCGTACATGTTCTTCATCTTGATCACGTCGAAGGCGCTGCACAGCGCTTCGTCGCCATCGCTGACCAGCGGAAAGTTGAAGCCCTGCTTGGCACAGAAGTTGTCGTGCGACTTCACCGAGTCGCGCGAGACACCGAGTACCACCGCGCCTGCCTTCCTGAACTTCGGCAGCAGCGCGTTGAAGTCGATGCCTTCGGTGGTGCAGCCGGGGGTGCTGTCCTTGGGATAGAAGTACAGCACCAGCCAGTGGCCGGCGTAGTCGCCGAGAGTGGCCTGTTCGCCACCGGACAGCGCCAGCGGCAGGGAGAGGGTGGTGCTGTCCAGGGTATCGCCGTTGTTCATGAGGTCCTTCTGTCGAGCCTGGGTTCTTTCTACGACAATTGCATGAAACGCCACGCGCCCGTGAGAGGCGCGCGAAAAATCCGCACTTCCGATCAGAATTTCATCGGGTCCATGATCGCGTCCAGGTTCAGGTGGTCGCAGAACTCGAGGAAATCGTCGCGCAGCGCGGCGATGTGCATGTTGGCCGGCACGCCGATGGTGACCTGCGCGCTGAACATTTCCGCACCGGTCTGCATGGCGCGGTAGCGCGTGCTCTGCAGGTTCTCGATGGTTATGCCCTGGCGGTCGAAGAAATCGGCCAGCTGGAACAGGATGCCCGGCTTGTCGGCGGCGATCACCTCGACGATGTACGGCAGCAGGTTGGACTGCGCCTGCTTGGCGGCGGTGCGGTACCAGACCAGCTTCAGGCCTTCCTCGCGCTCGAGCCGGGTCAGCATCGCTTCCAGCTTGGCCACCGAGTCCCACGAGCCGGTGGCCAGGGCGGTGACCGAGACATCGCGGCCGACCGTGGCCAGGCGTGCGTCCACCAGATTGCAGCCGCTGTCGGCGATGCGGCGGGTGACGGACAGCAGGGGGGACTCCGGATGCGTCGTATAGGCGTTGATCAGGAGGTGGTTTTCGCTCGGCGCGGGGCGCGGGGTGGTGTCGGTCAAGGCGATTCCGGGTAATGCATGCGTTAGTCTGAATGCCCGCCAGAGGCGGGGATCCACCAGTGTCCAGCATACTTGCCCGTGCTTTCGCGCCGCAAGTAACATTCAAGTCGCCCCCGGCCTTTCATGGCGGGCGTTTTCCCTTCCCAGCCAAGAGCAGCACGTCCTTGTCCCTTTCCGGCCTCATCACCGCGCTGGCGACCCCGTTCCGGGCCGACGGCGCCCTCGATCCCGACGGTTGGCAGCGCCTGCTGCACCTGCAACTGGAAGGTGGCGTCCATGGCGTTGTCGTAGCCGGCTCGACCGGTGAAGCGGCAACCCTCACCGATGCCGAGTACGACCTGCTGCTGGCCAGCGCGGTCGAGCGCATCGGCGGCCGCATCCCGGTCATGGCCGGTACCGGCCTTTCGGGCACCGCCAAGACCATCGAACAGACCCGCCGTGCCGCCGCGCTCGGCGCCAGCCATGCGCTGGTGGTCACCCCGCCTTACGTGCGGCCGACCCAGGCCGGCCTGATCGCGCACTACCGCGCGGTGGCCGACCAGGGCGGGCTGCCGGTCGTGCTGTACAACGTGCCCGGCCGTACCGGCTGCGACATGCAGCCGGAGACCGTGGCCGAGCTGGCCAGCCATCCCAATATCGTTGGCATCAAGGAAGCGGTGGGTGACACCGGCCGGGTGCAGGCGCTGCTGGCCCTGCGCAGCCCGAAGTTCGCGGTGCTCAGTGGCGACGACGGTACCGCCGCGCGTTCGATCCGGGCCGGCATCGATGGCCTGATCTCGGTCGGTTCCAACGTTCTGCCGGGCGCCTATCGCCGGATGTGCGAGCTGGCCGCCGCGCACGACCACGAAGCTACCGAGTCCTGGGATGCGCGCCTGCAGCCGTTCCATGATTTCTGTGGCGTCGAACCCAACCCGATCCCGGTCAAGGCGCTGCTGCGCCGCATCGGCATCGGTCACGACCTGCGCCTGCCGCTGCTGCCGCTGTCGGCAGCGCATCATCCGGCCGCCGACCATCTTGCCGGCGACATCGCCGCCCTCGAAGCCCTTTCCAGCCACTGACCTTCCGTCTTGGTCTGACCCAGGAGATTCACATGCGTCAATCCGTTTCCACCGTCCGCGTGTTGTCCTACGCCCTGCTTGCCGTGGCTGTCGCCGCCGGTACCACCGGCTGCTTCAAGCGTGGCGTCAAGGGCGACTACGCCCTGGCCCCGGAAATGCGTCCGCTGGAAGTGCCGCCGGACCTGAACCTGCCGACCACCACCGGTGACAACAAGGTGCCGACGCTGGCATCGGCGACCAAGCCGGCCGCGCCTGCGGCTGCGGCCCCGGCCGTGGGCAACACCGGTTTCACCATCGCCGGTGGCAAGGACGAGGCTTTCGCCAAGGTCGGCACCGCGCTGGAAGGCGTGGAAGGTGTGACCATTGCCAGCCGCGCGCAGCTGCTGGGCTCGTATGACGTGGCCTACGAAGGCAGCAACTTCCTGGTCCGCGTGGTCGCCGTCGATGCTGGCGCCTACATCTCCGCGGTCGACCCGCGTGGCCTGCCGGCCACCGCCGAAGCGCCGGTGAAGCTGATCGCTGCGCTGAAGGCGAAGCTGGCGCAGTAAGGGCTGGTCGGGTGGGGGCGGGCCTTGGTCCGCACCCGCTCTGGTGGAGGCCGACCTTGGTCGGCGCTTCTGTGCCAACCAAGGTTGGCACCTACCGGATCGCAAGGTTGGCATACCGGATCTTGCGGTTGGCGTTTAGCGGAAAACAGAAAAGGGCGCCCGTGGGCGCCCTTTTCGTTGCCGCCGTGGGCGCTTCTCAGCGCTCCAGCAGCTTCAGCTTGTCCGGCTTGCCGTCCCATTCGCCGGCGTCGGCGGGCGGGTCCTTGCGCACGGTCAGCACCGGCCACTCCTTCGCCAGTTCGGCGTTGAGGGCCACGAAACTTTCCTGGCCGGCAGGAACATCGTCCTCCGGGAAGATCGCGTTGACCGGGCATTCCGGTTCGCAGAGGGTGCAGTCGATGCACTCATCCGGGTCGATCACCAGGAAGTTCGGGCCTTCGTGGAAGCAATCCACGGGGCACACTTCCACGCAATCGGTGTGTTTGCACTTGATGCAGTTTTCGGTGACGACAAAGGGCATGGGCTGGGGGTGGATCGATTCCTGAACCCGCCAATTCTAGAACAGGTTGGCCCCCGGTGTCGGCGCGGGGCGGAAATCGGGCGTCTGGCAGGCGCGGCCGTGGCGTCATTGGCGGCAGGGGGAGGCCTGTGCGACGCTGCGGGTCAGCCGGCTGCGTCGGATGGCCGGCCCCCTTCCCAGCAGGATCGTCCATGTCCCCAGCCCAGCCCAACATCGCCTCCCATGGCGGTGAGAACACTGCATTCATCGTCCTGATCAGCTGCGTGGCCACCCTGGGTGGATTCCTGTTCGGCTTCGACAGTGGTGTCATCAATGGCACGGTCGATGGCCTGCGCCAGGCCTTCAACTCCAGCGAGGCGGCGCTCGGTTTCGAAGTCGCCTCGATGCTGCTCGGCTGCGCAATCGGTGCCTTCCTGGCCGGCTGGCTGGGAGATCGCCTGGGCCGTCGTGGCGTGCTGATCGCCTCGGCGCTGATGTTCCTGGTTTCGGCGCTGGGTGCCGGTGCCGCACACGCCTCCTGGTTGTTCATTGCCGCACGGGTGCTCGGCGGCTTCGCGGTGGGTGCGGCCAGTGTGATGTCGCCGGCCTACATTGCCGAGGTGGCCTCGGCGCGCTATCGCGGGCGTTTGGCCACGGTGCAGCAGATGGCGATCATCTGCGGCCTGTTCGCCGCCTTCCTCAGCAATTACCTGCTGGCCCGTGCCGCTGGGGCCTCGACCGAGCCGCTGTGGCTGGGCCATGAGGCCTGGCGCTGGATGTTCTGGATGCAGGCACTGCCGTCGGGGCTGTTCCTGCTGTTGTTGCTGGTGATACCGGAAAGCCCGCGCTTCCTGGTCCTGAAGGGGCGTCAGCAGCAGGCGAGGGCGGTACTGTCGCGGCTGTACGGCGAGGCCGCGGCGGCGGCCAAGCAGGCCGAGATCGAAGCCAGCCTGGCCCAGGACCAGCACAAGCCGCGCTTTGCCGACCTGCGCGACACGGTCAGCGGCAAGCTGCGGCCGATTCTGTGGGTGGGCATCGGTCTGGCCATGTTCCAGCAGCTGGTCGGCATCAACGTGGTGTTCTACTACGGCGCGGTGCTGTGGCAGGCGGTGGGCTTCTCGGAAAGCGACGCGCTGCTGATCAATGTGTTGTCCGGCGCGCTGAGCATCGGGGCCTGTCTGCTGACGGTGCTGTTGATCGACCGCATCGGGCGCAAGCCGCTGCTGTGGATCGGCTCGGTCGGCATGTCGGTGGCGCTGGTGCTGATGGTGGTTGCCTTCGCCAGTGGCAGCCTGGCCGATGGTCGCCTGCAGCTGTCCGAGGGCATGGGCCGGCTGGCGCTGGTCGCGGCCAACGTCTACGTGGTGTTCTTCAATATGTCCTGGGGACCGGTGATGTGGGTGATGCTGGGCGAGATGTTCCCCAATCAGATCCGTGGTCCGGCGCTGGCGGTGGCCGGCGCCGCGCAATGGACCTCGAACTTCGCGATCACCGTGACCTTCCCGATGCTGCTGGCCGGCATCGGCCTGGCCGGCGCCTACGGCATCTACGCCGTCGTAGCGATCTTCTCGATTGTCTTCGTGGTCCGCTACGTACGCGAGACCAAAGGCAAGGAGCTGGAGCAGATGGAAGGCTGATGGCGACTGGCTTCGGTTGCATCCCGTCGGCGCCTGCTTGTCCAGAGTGTGAGGGGCCAGGCCGCCCTCTCCAGGACACGCAAAAGCCCATCCATGGTGCTCGATGGCGCCATCCATGGCGCCAACGGTCCTGGAGAGGGCGGCCTGGCCCCTCTTGACAGTTTCATGGTGCGTGCGGATGCGGCGAGGCGCTGGTCAGTTGTTGCCGCAGCTCGTGGGAGACCGTCCAGAGTCGGTGGGGTCACCCAGGGCAGGACCGTTGGCGCCATGGGTCGGGCGCATGCGCCCGACGGGTTGGGCAGGAGCCCAACCCTGGTCTTGCCGAGTGTGCAGGACAGCGCACGCGAGCAAGGCGCCATCGAGCCCCCATGGATGGGTTCACGGCGTGTCCTGCCCTGGGTGACCCCACCGGCTCAAGTCGATAGCAGGGAGGCGCTACTGCGACCAAGCCGATCGATGCCATCACAACCCCGGAAAACAGAAAAGCCCGCACAAGGCGGGCTTTTTCGGTTCCTGCTGCGGCGACTGGCGCTCCCTAGGGGACTCGAACCCCTGTTTTAGCCTTGAGAGGGCCACGTCCTAACCACTAGACGAAGGGAGCGTAACTGTGTCGCTGCCGAGGCAGGAGCGCTAGTATATGCACCTCGATGCCATTGGGCAATCCCGAAACTTCAACCGGAAGCGCCAACATCATTTCCTCTGCTACATCACCGTTCAGCCTGCGCGTCATCCCGCGCGACCAGCACACGATCTCCCGCAAGGACATCAGCCCGAACGCCCTGCGCGTGCTTTATCGCCTGCGCGATGCCGGCTTCGGCGCCTACCTTGTCGGCGGCGCGGTGCGCGACCTGCTGGTCAATGGCCAACCCAAGGATTTCGACGTGGCCACCGATGCCACGCCCGAACAGGTCAAGCAGCTGTTTCGCAACTGCCGCCTGATCGGCCGTAGGTTCCGCCTCGCCCACGTCGTGTTCGGCCGCGAGATCATCGAAGTCGCCACTTTCCGTGCCAACAGCGATGACGGCAGCGGCGACCGCGAGATGGAAAACGGCATGCTCGTGCGCGACAACGTGTACGGCACCATCGAAGACGACGCCATCCGCCGCGACTTCACCTGCAACGCCCTCTACTACGCCATCGAGGACTTCTCGGTGCGTGATTACACCGGCGGCTTCGAAGACGTGCAGGCGCGCCTGATGAAGCTGATCGGCGACCCCGAGCAGCGTTATCGCGAAGACCCGGTGCGCATGCTGCGTGCGGTGCGCCTGGCGGCCAAGCTCGGCTTCCAGATCGAAGAGGGCACCGCCGCGCCGATCCCGCATCTGGCCGGCCTGCTCAACGAAGCCGCGCCGGCACGCCTGTTCGAGGAAGTGCTGAAGCTGTTCCTGTCCGGGCACGGCGTGGCCAGCTTCGAAGGCCTTGAGCGTTACGGCCTGCTCGACGTGCTGTTCCCGGAAAGCGCCAAGGCATTGAAGTCCAACCGCACCGGCGCGCTCCGCCGCATGCTGGTCGAGGGCCTGGCCAACACCGATGCGCGCGTGGCCAACGACGAGCCGGTCTCGCCGGCGTTCCTGTTCGCGCTGCTGCTGTGGCCGGCGTTCTGCCGCGCGCAGGCGACCCTGCTCAAGCAGGGCGTGGCACCGGAGGAGGCACAGCGCCGTGCTGCCGACCGTGTGACCGTGCAGCAGCTGAGCACCATCGCGCTGCCGCGCCGCTTCTCGCTGCCGATGCAGGAGATCTGGCTGCTGCAGTCGCGTTTCGGCTCGCGCCAGCGCAAGCGTGTATTCCGTACCCTGACTCATCCGCGTTTCCGCGCCGCGTTCGACTTCCTCAGCCTGCGTCAGGTGGCCTCGGCCGAGCACGCCGCCGATGTCGAGTTCTGGCGCGAGGCACAGGCGCAGTCCGGCCGCGAGCTGGAATCGTCGCTGGACGTGATGCACAGCGAAGAGGGTGATGACGAGAGCGGGGCACCGCGCAAGCGCCGCCGTCGCCGCCGTCGTCCGGGCGCCCCGGCCGGTGCGGCTGGCGAGTAAACGATGACTCTTGCCTGGATCGGCCTCGGCGCCAACCTTGGCGACGCGGCCGCGACCGTGGGCGCGGCGATTGCCGCGCTCGACGCGCTGCCCGGTACCCGCCTGCGCCAGGCCTCGCGGCTTTATGCCACGCCGGCCTGGGGCAATGAAGACCAGCCGCCGTTCGTCAACGCGGTGGCCTCGGTCGAAACCACATTGCCGGCCGATGAGCTGCTGCAGGCGATGCTTGCGCTGGAGCAGGGTTTTGGCCGCGTGCGCGACCCCGCGATGCACTGGGGCCCGCGCGCGCTGGACCTGGACCTGCTGCTGTACGGCGCGCAGGTACTCGATCAGCCCGGCCTGCAGGTGCCGCATCCTTACCTGCACGAGCGTGCCTTCGTGTTGGTGCCGCTGGCCGAAATCGCGCCGGATCTGGCCATTCCCGGCCATGGCCGCGTGCAGGATGCAGTGATGCGGGTGGATGCCTGCGGGATCGCGCCGATAGGGTGATAATGCCCGGGTTATCTCCCCCGGTTATCAGCACATGAGCACCCACGCAGACAGCAAGCCCTGGACCGTTCCCGCCTTGGCCGAGGCCAAGCGCAATGGCCAGAAGCTGGTCATGTTGACCGCCTACGACGCCGGCTTTGCCCGTACCTTCGATGCCAATGGCGTCGACCTGATCCTGATCGGCGATTCGCTGGGCATGGTCGTGCAGGGCCATGATTCGACCCTGCCGGTGACCGTGGCCGACATGGTCTACCACACCCGCGCCGTAGCCCGTGTGCTGCAGCGTGCGCTGCTGGTGGCCGACCTGCCGTTCGGTGCCGATGCCACCCCGGAACGCGCGCTGGATGCATCGCTGCAGCTGCTGCAGGCCGGTGCCGAGATGGTCAAGATCGAAGGTGCCGGCTTCAAGGTCGACATCATCCGTTACCTGGTCGAGCGTGAGATTCCGGTCTGCGCTCACCTGGGCCTGACCCCGCAGTCGGTGCTGCGCCTGGGCGGCTTCAAGATCCAGGGCCGTGGCGATGCCGCGCGCCAGCTGGTGGAAGATGCCAGGGCCGTGGCCGCTGCCGGCGCCAGCATCATGGTGCTCGAATGCGTGCCGACCCCGGTCGCCGCCGAAGTGACCGCGGCGGTGGATGTTCCGACCATCGGCATCGGTGCCGGCCCGCAGTGCGACGGCCAGGTGCTGGTGCTGCACGATTTCCTCGGCCTGGACAGTGGCCATCGCCGTCCCAAGTTCGTCAAGGATTTCCTTGCCGAAGGCGGTTCGGTGGCCGGTGCCACCCGCGCCTATGCCGACGCCGTGCGCGACGGCAGCTTCCCCGACGAACAGCACGCCTACGCCCAATGATCCAGACCTTCAACGAGCTCGGCGCGCTGCGCGAGCAGATCGCCCAGTGGAAGCGCGAGGGCCTGCGCGTGGCGCTGGTGCCGACCATGGGCAACCTGCATGGTGGCCACCATTCGCTGGTGACCCTGGCCCGCCAGTACGCCGACAAGGTGGTGACGAGTATCTTCGTCAACCCGACCCAGTTCGGGCCGAACGAGGACTTCAGCCGCTACCCGCGCACGCCCGAGGCTGACGTGGCCGGGCTGGAGCAGGCCGGCTGCGATGCGGTGTGGCTGCCCAGCGTCGAGGCGATGTATCCGCTGGGCGTGGACAAGACCACGCAGATGCACGCGCCGGGTGTCAGTGAAGTGCTGGAAGGCGCCAGCCGCCCGGGCCACTTCGACGGCGTGTGCACGGTGGTGGCGCGCCTGTTCCTGCAGGTGCAGCCGGATGTGGCCGTGTTCGGCCGCAAGGATTACCAGCAGCTGGCCGTGATCAGGCAGATGGTGGCCGAGCTGTCGTTCCCGATCCAGATCGTCGGTGCCGAGATCGTGCGCGACGAGGATGGCCTGGCCAAGAGTTCGCGCAACCAGTACCTCAACGCCGAACAGCGACCGGTTGCGACGACCATTCACCGCACGCTGCTGGGCATGCGCGAAGGCTACGTGGCCGGGCACACGCGGGTGCAGATCGAGGCCGACGCCACGGCGGCGCTGCAGGCGGCCGGTTTCCAGGTCGACTACGCCGTGCTGCGCACGCCCGAGCTGGCCGAGCCGACCTTCGACGGCGGTGGCCGCGTGGCGCTGATCGCCGCGCGCCTGGGCACGACGCGCCTGATCGACAACCTGGAGTTCTGAGCCGCACGCGGCTTGGGGGCGCCCGCAACGGGCGCCTCTGCACTTCCCACGGACGGGAGACCGGAAATGAAAGCCCCCAGCACTGATACCGGCCGCCTCGCCCAGGCCTCGATCCTGGCGGTGCTGGCGGCAGGCATGCTGCCGGCCCAGCTGTTTGGCGGCCTGTTGTTCGCGCTCGAATTCAGGCGTACGCCGATGCCTGCGCTCACCGGTGGTGGGCTGATGTTCGTACTGGCCGTCTGCAATGCCATCGCGGTGTTGCTGCCGATGGCGCTGATCCTGCAGTCTCAGCAGCGCCTGCGCCGGGCCGGCTTCGTGCTGGTCGGCTTCGGGCTGGGCGCGCTGGCCATGGCCACCTGCGCCTGGCCGGGGGAAAACCAGGGGCCCTGGCTGCAGCGCCTGCGCTACGTCGATACCTTCGATGTGATCAGCTATGCCCTGCAGGTGCTGGCCGCGGGAGGCTTCGGGCTGGTCGCCGGGCTGGCCTTCCATACGGTGTTCCGGCTGTCTCTGGAAGGCAGTTCCGGGCACGCAGCGCCGCCGCCGCCGGGGGAGGGCACCTGAACAGCCTTCAGCGTCCTGCTGCAGCCCCCTGACGATGGTCAAGCGGGTGCTAGAATCCGCTCTTTCCTTTGCCGTTGCAGCGCCCCCATGCACCTGTCCCTGCTCAAGACCAAGATCCACCGCGCCACCGTCACCCATTCCGAGCTGAACTACGAAGGCTCGATCGCCATCGATGACAACCTGCTGGCTGCCACCGGCATCCGCGAGTTCGAACAGGTGCACATCTGGGACGTGACCAACGGTGCGCGCTTCTCGACCTATGCCATCCGCGCCGAAGCCGGCAGCGGCGTTGTCTCGCTCAACGGTGGCGCCGCGCGCCACGTGCAGGTCGGTGACATCATCATCATCGCCGCGTTCGCCAGCATGACCGAGCAGGAAGCTGACAGCTTCAAGCCGAAGCTGGTGTACGTTGATGGCAAGAACCAGATCACCCACACCAACGACACGATCCCGACCCAGGCCGCATGACAACGAACAACGGATTCGACTCGCTGCATTCCCATGCCCAGCGCCTGAAGGGCGCAAGCATCCCCAGCCTGCTCGCCGCCGAACCCGGCCGCGTGCAGGATCTGGCGCTGCGGGTCGGTCCGTTGTACGTCAACTTCGCCCGGCAGAAATACGATGCCGCGGCGCTGCAGGCATTGCTGGCTTTGGCCGCCGAGCGTGATGTCGGCGGTGCCATCACCCGCCTGTTCCGTGGCGAGCAGGTCAATCTGACCGAACGTCGCGCCGCGCTGCACACCGCGCTGCGTGGCGATGTGGTCGATGCGCCGGTGGCAGCCGAGGCCTATGCCACCGCGCGCACGATCCGCCAGCGCATGGGCGTGCTGGTGCGCGCGCTGGAAGACAGCGGCGTCACCGACGTGGTCAGCGTCGGCATCGGCGGTTCCGATCTCGGTCCGCGCCTGGTCGCCGATGCGCTGCGCCCGGTCAGCGGTGCGCGATTGCGCGTGCATTTCGTGTCGAACGTGGACGGCGCCGCCATGCAGCGCACGCTGGCTACGCTGGATCCGGCGAAGACCGCCGGCATCCTGATCTCCAAGACCTTCGGCACGCAGGAAACCCTGCTCAACGGCCAGATCCTGCACGACTGGCTGGGGGGCAGCGAGCGCCTGTATGCAGTCAGTGCCAATCCGGAACGTGCCGCCAAGTCCTTTGCCATCGCCGCCGATCGCGTGCTGCCGATGTGGGACTGGGTGGGTGGCCGTTATTCGCTGTGGTCGGCGGTCGGTTTCCCGATCGCGCTGGCGATCGGCTTCGAGCGCTTTGAACAGTTGCTGGAAGGCGCGGCGCAGATGGATGCGCATGCGCTGGATGCACCGCTGGAGCGCAACCTGCCGGTGCTGCACGGCCTGACCGACATCTGGAACCGCAACCTGCTGGGCCATGCCACGCACGCGGTGATGACCTACGACCAGCGCCTGGCGCTGCTGCCGGCCTACCTGCAGCAGCTGGTGATGGAAAGCCTGGGCAAGCGCGTGCAGCGTGACGGACAGCCGGTCACCACCGACACCGTGCCGGTGTGGTGGGGCGGGGCGGGCACCGATGTGCAGCACAGCTTCTTCCAGGCGCTGCACCAGGGCACCAGCATCGTTCCGGCCGATTTCATCGGCTGCGTGCACAACGATGATCCCTACACGATCAATCATCAGGCGCTGCTGGCCAACCTGCTGGCACAGACCGAGGCGCTGGCCAACGGCCAGAGCAGCGACGACCCGCACCGCGATTATCCGGGCGGCCGCCCGAGCACGCTGATCCTGCTCGACGCGCTGACCCCGCAGGCGCTGGGCGCACTGATCGCCATGTACGAACACGCTGTGTACGTGCAGTCGGTGATCTGGAACATCAATGCCTTCGACCAGTTCGGTGTCGAGCTTGGCAAGCAGCTGGCCAGTGGCCTGTTGCCGGCGCTGCAGGGTGAGGATGTGGCGATTGCCGATCCGATGACCCGCGAGATCCTGGCGCAGCTGAAGGGCTGACCCGGCCTGCGGATGTGCCGGCGCCGGCCGGCCATCCCATGCCTCTCCGGTTGCCTTCGATCCGGTCGCGCATGAAGGCCGCGCGGCCACGCATTCCGTCCCGTTTCCGCGCTGCGCATGCAGCGCTTCCGCGTGCCTGCCGCAGCGCAGCTTGACTGTGCATTGCGTGCCAATGCAGTGTGCACGGGCGGCTGTACCTGTCATCCAGTATCGCTCGCAGCATGATGTTGATGCCAGGGACTGGCCGTATCCGAAGGAACGTGGAATCGATCCACGTTCTCAACGCCTCATGTTGTGAATGACAGGAGATTGCGAATGGATCTGAATGACGATGTTGTGTCCGGCTGGCTCAACGGCGCGGACGATGTGGATGGATGCGCCAACCCTGCGGGTTCGCTGTTCATCTATGGCGCTGGGGCCACCGAGTCCGCGCTCACGTCGGCCTCCGACACCCTGATCACGGGTGGCGGTACCGAATGCACCACCACGATGTCGGTGGTCAATCACTGCCTGTGCTGTTGATGTAGCCCGAGCCGGCACGCAGCGGCTTGCGCTGCGTCCCGGCGACTGGAACAGACTCTGGACACTTTGCAGGGGGCGTAATGACCGCTTCTCCGGCTGCGGCCGCGTTTGCGCGCATCACCGAACATTTCCTTGCCGAGGCGCGCGCCGCGTTGGCGGCTGGCCTGCATGACCCCGCCATCGATCTGCGGCCGGACGAGCGCGCGCTCCTGCATGAGCAGGGCGATGCGGCGCTTCGTGAACATGCCCAGCTCAAGCTCAACCGCGTGCTGTTGCTGGAACTGCATGCGGCCGCGCGCGGTGGTGACATCGGCCCGCTTGAGGGCGCCGGTGCGCTGGACGAATTCGTGGCCCTCGCCACCGGCGAGGGCTTCCATGAGCATCTGCAGCGACGCTACCCGGTGCTGCTGCCGCGGCTGTCGCGCATGCTCGAAGGACAATGTGCGGCCGTGGTGGAGCTGGCCGCGCGCATCGGCCGTGATCGTGCGCTGCTGACGGACCTGCTCGGCAGTCCGGCAGGATCGCTGCGTGCCGTGTCGCTGGGGCGCGGTGACCTGCACGGTGGCGGACGGACCGTGGCGCGGTTGCAGTTCGACGGCGGTACGCTGATGTACAAGCCGCGCTCGCTGCGTATCGATGCCACGCTTGATGGCCTGCTTGCCGCCGTCTTCGGCGAGGGCCCTGGCCGGGTACGCGTGCCGCACGTGGTGGATCGTGGCAGCCACGGCTGGGCCGCATTTGCCGCGCACCGCTATTGTTCCGGTGACGAGGAGCTGCGGGCCTATTACCGCGGTCTCGGCCACTGGCTGGCCATCCTGCGCCTGGTGGGCGGGACCGACATCCACCTGGAGAACCTGATCGCGGTCGGGCCGGTGCCGGTGGTGGTCGACGCCGAAAGCGTGTTCTCGCAGGTCATCGACGTCGAACCCTCCGGTCTGGGCGATGCCTACGACACGGCCGTCAAGCTGATGCGCAATTCGGTGCTGCGGACCGGTATCGTGCCGTTCCGCACCACCGGCCTCGGCATGGAAGGCGTGGACCTGTCCGCCGCCGGCGCACTGCCGGGCGAGCAGCCGCGCGTGCAGGTGCCGGTGATCATCGAAGACGGGACGGCGCCGGCGCGGCTGGGCCTGGTCGAGGCAGAGGTCGCCATCGCACAGAACCATCCAAGCCCGCAGCCGGATGTTTCGTTGTACTGGGACCACATCAGCGAGGGTTTCGTCGATGCCAGCGGGCGCCTGCGTGCGCTGGATGCCAGGGGCGAACTGATGCCGTTGCTGGCCGGCTTCGAAGGCTGTCAGGTGCGCGACGTGCGGCGGCCGACAATGGCCTATGCAGAGCTCGGGCGGATGCTCTGGCATCCAGCCTCGCTGCACAACGAAGCCCAGGCGGTTGAACGCGCGATCGATCTGCTGGTGCGCAATGCGGCGGTGTCACCGGCTGCGCCATCGGACCTGGACACCGTCCGTAGCGAAGTGGATGACCTGCGCCACGGTGACATTCCGATCTTCACTTCGCAGCTGGACGCAGCGCGCATCCGCTCCATCGCCGACAACTGGCGTGCGATGCGTATCGACCTGGAAGACGTGACCATCCGCAGCACGCTGGTGGCCACCGATCTGAACCAGCATGCGCTGGCCCGCGCCGAGGCCCGGTCGGGCTACAGCTACGCGGCGCGGCAACCGCGCGCGGACGATCTGGATCAGCGCCGACGTACGCTGGCGGCACGTGCGGTGGAGAATCTTCTGCGGCTTGCCGTGCATGGTGAAGACGGTTCGATGACCTGGATCACGCCCGAGGTGACGCGTACCGGGTGGACGGTTCAGCCCGTGCAGCCTGACCTGTACTTCGGGCTGGGAGGCATCGCTTTCGCGCTGGCCGCCTACCGTCGCGAAGTGGAGCAGGGGCGCGCCGACGCCGTGGCGGGGCTGGATCCGGCCATCGAGGGCGCCATCGCGGTGTTCCAGACCATGTGCGAACGGCATCCCGCCGAGATTGATGGCGGATTCGTCGGTACGGGTTCCCAGATCTGGACACTGCTGGCACTGCACGATCTGCTGCAGCGGCCAGCCTTGCTGGCGTTGGCCGAGCACTGCGCGGACGCGGCGGAACGCCGCGGCTTCCAGGGGCTGGTGAAATTCGAACTCATTGATGGCGTGTCGGGCATGATCCTGCCGTTGCTGGCGCTCGCCGAGGCCACCGGCAATACGCGGTGGCTGGCATTGGCGGCTGCAGCGGGGCGCCGCATGCAGGAAGCGGCGATCGTCGATGCCGACGGCGCACGCTGGCCGACGCCACAGTTCCGAGAGCCGATCGGTGGCTTCGGCCACGGTGCGATGGGCATGGGCTGGGCGCTGGCACGGCTGGCGCGTTCGGATGCCGGCAGCGTGCCTGAGCGAGCGGCCTGGCGGCAGTTGGCTGAAGGAGCGTTTGCGTTCCAGGCGGCGCTGTTCGAACCGCATACCGGGCACTGGCGTGACATCCACCTGCAGGATGGGCAGAAGAACTTCCCGACCTGGTGCCATGGCAGCGTTGGTATCGGTCTGGCGGCGGCGGATCTGTATGCCCGCACCGGCGATCCCGCGCAGTTGCGTGACATGCGGCGGGCTGTGGCCGACGCGCGCGGCAAATGGGGGTTCAGCCACACCCTGTGCCACGGCGATGTGTCCACCCGGGAGCTGCTGGTGCTGGCGGCTGCGCTGGATCCGGAAGGATGTCCCTATCCGCAGGATGAGGCGGCCATCGAGATCGTTTCTTCGATCGAGGAGCACCGGGGCATGGTCGGCGGACTGACCCGCGCAGCCTTTACTCCGGGCCTGATGATCGGCCTGGCAGGTGCGATCTATGGCTTCCTGCGCATGCATCCGGCCTGCGCGCTGCCGTCGCCGTTGCTGCAGGAGACGTCAGCGTCGCCGGTCGATGCGTCGGCGTCGCGTTCCAGCGCCGCGCAGGACCGAGCGGTGCTGGCCGAGGTCTGAGCCGGACGGGGCCGGTCGCGATCAACGGCTGGGATCGCGCTCCGGGCTCGGCCGCTTGGCCAGCTTGCGCTGCAGCGAACGCCGGTGCATGCCGAGCAGGCGCGCTGCCGCGGACACGTTGCCACCGGTCTCATGCATCGCCTGCTGGATGTGTTCCCACTGCAGGCGGCTGATCGGCGTCATCGCGTCCGGTACTTCCATTTCGCCATCGTCGGCCGGGCCGTCATCTTCCTCGCCGAGGGCGCGCAGGATCATCGGCACCGTGGCCGGCTTCGGCAAGTAGTCGTCGGCGCCGAGCTTGATCGCCTCCACGGCGGTGGCGATGCTGGCGTAGCCGGTCACCAGCAGGATGCGCATGTCCGCGCGCAGCCCGCGCAGTGGTTGGATCAGTGCCAGGCCGGAATCGCTGCCCAGCTTCAGGTCAATCAGTGCGAACGCCGGTGGATGCTGGCGGGCCAGTGCCAGTGCACTGGCGGCGTCCTGCGCGGTCTGGGTTTCCAGCCCCTTGCGGGCCAGGCTGCGCTGCAGGGTGCGCAGGTACAGTTCGTCGTCGTCGACCAGCAGGCCGAGTGTTGAGGTGCTCATGGGGTTTCCTCGCGTGGGGCCAGCGGCAGGCGGAAGCCGACGCGGCTGCCGGCGCCCTGGGCCGGGCGCATCCACATCTCGCCGTCGAGGCGTTCGATGGTGGCATGGGACAGGGCCAGGCCGACGCCCATGCCCTCGCTTTTGCTGCTGCCGAACAGCTTGCCCGGCAGCACGGCAGCACGGGCGTCGAAGCCATGGCCATAGTCGCGTACTTCGCCGATCAGGTCGTTGCCTTCGATGCGCAGGTCCAGGTCCACGCGCGGCCGGCCGGCCTGTTCGCCGGCATCCGCGGCATTGTTGAGCAGGACCATCAGCAGATGGCCCACGCCGGGATCCAGCGGCAGCCGCAGCGGTGCATCGTCGTTGCGGTGCAGATCGATGGTCGGACGCACCAGTCGCCACTGTTCCAGCACCTGCTGGGCCGTGGATACCGCCCGGCCCGGGCCGTCCGCCGAGGCCGGTGCGGCCAGCGCCAGCACACGCTCGCGGCACTGCACCAGCAACTCGCGCAGGGTTTCCATGTCCTCGCGCACTTCCGGCTCTTCACTGCGCTCGGCCACGTCGTCGGCGAGCAGGGTCATGGTGGCCAGCGGTGTATTCAGTTCGTGCGCCACCGACGCGGCATGGGTCGCCAGGGCGACGATGCCCTCGTTGCGGGCGAAGCGTTCGCGCAGCGCCGACAGTTCCAGTTCGCGCTGGCGCAGCGCCAGTGCCAGGCGGGTGGAGAAGGCCAGCACCACTGCGGCGGAAATCAGGAAATTGGCGACCACGCCCCAGCGGTTGAGGTCCTGCGCACGGAAATAGCCATCCGGCAGCGACTGGCCGAAGATGCCGCTGGCGGCGTAGCCGAGCAGGCAGGCCAGCGCGACCGCCAGCGCCCAGCGCAGGGGCAGGGCGAAGGCGGCCAGTGCGATCAGGATCAGGAACAGTGAACTGAACGGGTTGGCCATGCCACCGCTCCAGCCCACCATCCAGGTCAGGATGATTACGTCCACCAGGATGTGGCCGAACGCGGTCAGTGGCGCGGTGTCGGCCGCTTCCGGGCGCAGTTGGGTATAGACGTTGAACAGGGTCAGCACGGCCACGCCGGCCCACAGCGGCAGCTGCGGCAACGGCAGGCCCAGCACCCAGGTGGCGACCAGGATGGTGGCGGCCTGGCCACCTACGGCAAGCCAGCGCAGGCTGCACAGGGTTCGGAGAAACGGGGCGTCGGGACCGGTCATTCACGCTCATCCTATGCGTTCACGCGTGACCGTGCCTGCGACAATCGGCCGCAGCCGTGCCGCCGGCTGAATGCGAGTCACCCGGAATGCGGGAGCGGGCGGTAGAATGCGCCCATGCACGACGCCGTCACCCGCCCGACTCCCCCCTCCGATGCCACCTCCTGGCCCCGCCGCCAGACCCATGCCGTGCAGATCGGCGGGGTCACCGTAGGTGGAGGCAAGCCGGTGGTGGTGCAGTCGATGACCAACACCGACACGTCCGACGTGGCCTCCAGCGTGAAGCAGGTGGCCGAGCTGTGGCGTGCCGGTTCGGAAATGGTGCGTTTGACCGTCAACACCGTTGAAGCCGCTGCGGCGATCCCGCGCATCGTCGACAAGCTGGCGATGATGGGCATCGACGTGCCGCTGATCGGTGACTTCCATTACAACGGCCACCAGTTGCTGACCGCCGAACCGGCGTGTGCCGAAGCGCTGGCCAAGTACCGCATCAACCCGGGCAACGTCGGCTTCGGCAAGAAAAAGGACCTGCAGTTCGCCCAGCTGATCGAGTTCGCGATCCGCTACAACAAGCCGGTGCGCATCGGCGCCAACTGGGGCTCGCTGGACCAGGCCCTGGCGGCGAAGCTGATGGACGAGAACAACCTGCGCGAACAGCCCTGGGACGCCGGTCGCGTGCTGCGCGAGGCGCTGATCCGCTCGGCGCTGGATTCGGCCGAGCAGGCAGTGGAACTCGGCCTGCCGCGCGACCGCATCGTGCTGTCGGCCAAGGTCAGCGGCGTGCAGGAACTGATCGCGGTGTATCGCGACCTGGCCCAGCGCTCGGACTTCGCCCTGCACCTGGGCCTGACCGAGGCCGGCATCGGCAGCAAGGGCATCGTCGCCTCGTCCGCGGCGCTGAGCGTGCTGCTGCAGGAAGGCATCGGAGACACCATCCGCATCTCGCTGACCCCGGAACCGGGCCAGTCGCGCACGCAGGAAGTGATCGTCGCCCAGGAACTGCTGCAGACCACCGGCCAGCGTGCCTTCACGCCGCTGGTCACGGCCTGCCCGGGCTGCGGCCGCACCACCTCCGAGTTCTTCCAGGAGCTGGCCAAGGTGGTGCAGAACCACGTGCGCGAGAAGATGCCGCTGTGGAAGATCCAGCACCCGGGTGCAGAGAACATGACCCTGGCGGTGATGGGCTGCATCGTCAACGGGCCGGGTGAGTCGCGCCATGCCAACATCGGCATCTCGCTGCCGGGCACGGGTGAAACGCCTGCAGCGCCGGTGTTCGTCGATGGCGAGAAGAAGGTGACCCTGCGTGGCGACAACATCGCCCAGGAGTTCGTCGCCCTGATCGACGATTACGTCGAACACACGTATGTCCGAAGCGCCGGATAAGCCTGCGATCCTCGCTGCACCGGAGTCCGCCTCCGGCTTCCGCCACTGGATGGCGCGCAACGCCTGGCGCCTGGTCCTGCTGTTCGGCGGTGTGTTGCTGCCGCTGGCCGGCTTCGTCGCCCTGGCTGACGAGGTGCACGAGTTTGAATCGTTCCATTTCGACGCGCCGCTGCTGTGGCAGATGCATGGCCTGCATTCGCCGCTGCTGGACCGCTTCTTCGTGCTCATCTCCAAACTGGGCTACGAATGGTTCCTGATCCCGGCCGACGTGCTGATCATCGGCGCGCTGCTGGGCTACCGGCGTTGGCGCGAGGCCACCTTCGTGGCGGTCAGCTTCGTCGGCTCGGCGCTACTGAACATGGGCAGCAAGCACTTCTTCCAGCGCCAGCGCCCCAGCCTCTGGGAATCGATCGCGCCGGAATCGACGTTCAGCTTCCCCAGCGGCCACGCGATGGGCTCGATGACCCTGGCGGTGACCCTGGTACTGCTGGCCTGGAACACCCGCTGGCGCTGGCCGGTGCTGCTGCTGGCGCCGGCATTCAGCCTGCTGGTCAGCGTGTCCCGGGTCTATCTGGGGGTGCATTACCCCTCCGATATCCTGGCCGGGTGGTGTGCCGCGCTGGTTTGGGTGGTAGGGTGCTATCTGGTCATGTTCAGTCGCCGGCACCCCTGGCGACGTCACGGCCCGCCGCCAGCGAAGGCCAGCGAAGCATCATCACAGGGGGATTGACGTGGATGGCCCTTGAGGGACGTCTACGTGATAGATCAGTTGTTTCGTTGCAGCAGGTTCTGCAAGACAGGGGGCAAGCACAACGCGCGGTACTGTGATGCGCAAGGCAGATTGCCGGGGTCGCATTCCGAACGCGCTTGCAGGGGTATCGGCACCCCACCTAGCTTGACCTGCAATGGCCGCATTCGAAGAGGTACGTGAATGACGATTCGAGTCTACCTGGTGGATGACCACGCGCTGGTCCGCACCGGGATGAAGATGATTCTGTCGGGGGAAACCGACATCGAGGTGGTGGGCGAAGCCGAGACCGGCGAGGACGCGCTGCGCGAGGTCCGCCAGCTGCTGCCGGACGTAGTGCTGTGCGACCTGCATCTGCCGGGTGTGAGCGGCATGGAAGTGACTGAGCGCATCGTGCGCAGCCACCGCAATACCCGCGTGGTGATCGTGTCGGTGCTGGAAGATGGCCCGCTGCCGAAGCGGCTGCTCGAAGCTGGTGCTGCCGGCTACATCGGCATGGGCTGCGATGCGCAGGAACTGCTGCGCGCGGTGCGCGACGTGGCCGGTGGCCGTCGCTACCTGGGTACCAGCATCGCGCAGAACCTGGCGCTATCGACGGTGGAAGGCAACGGTTCGCCGTTCGACAGCCTGTCGCCGCGCGAGCTGGAAGTGGCGTTGCTGCTGACCCAGGGCCTGCGCCAGGAAGACATCGCCCGCCGTCTGAGCCTGAGCGCGAAGACGGTGAACACGCATAAGGCGCGGTTGTTCGAGAAGATGGGGATCCACGACAACATCGCGTTGGCGCGGATGGCCAGCCAATACGGGCTGGTGGATCCGGCACGGCCGCTGTAAGGGATTCGGCCAACGGCTGAGCCCCTCGCGGTGGTGGTTCGGTTGGATTCTGGGGGATGGCCGGGCGGATGGGTTGAGCAGGGGACGCTGCAAGTACGTCCCTGTAAGCTCGGTCGCCGCATCCATGCGGCTCACGCCCCTGCACAACCCATCCGCCCGGCCACGGACAGTTTCCGTGCGCGTCCACCGCGGAATGAAGAAGGAAGAGCGGGAGCGGGTCGCGCGCTTTGCGCGCTCGTAGCTTGGAGTCGGATCCCTTTCCCGACGGGAAAGGGCTCTGACCCCGATCCTCTTGTCAGTGGCCGCGCACGCGCTTGATGATCTTGGCGGCGTCGGTGGCGCTGGCGCGCACCTTGTCCCATTCGCCATTGGCGATCCAGTTGCCCGGCACCATCCACGAACCGCCGATGCAGACCACGTTCTTCTGCTCGAGGTACTCGGCGGCGGTGTTTTCGGTGATGCCGCCGGTCGGGCACAGCTTCAGGTCGGCGACCGGGCCGGCCAGGCCCTTGATCATCGCCAGGCCACCCACGGCCGTGGCCGGGAACAGCTTGCACACGCGGAAGCCGCGCGCATAGAGCGACAGAAGCTCGGTCGGCGTGGCCGCACCCGGCACCACCGGTAGCGGCGCAGCGGCCAACGCATCGGCCAGCGCCGGCGGCGTACCCGGCGTCACCAGGAAGTCCGCGCCCGCATCGATCGACTGCTGCATCTGCTCCACGGTCAGCACCGTGCCCGCGCCCACCACCACATCCGGCAGCTCGCGCTTGAGCATCGCCAGCGCTTCCATCGCCACCGGTGTCCGCAGCGTCAGCTCGATGGCCGGCAGGCCACCTTCCAGCAGCGCCGCACTGACCGCCCGCGCCTGGTCCAGCGTATGAATCGTCACCACCGGCAGGATGCCCGCCGCATGCAACAGCTCCGCCGCCTTCACCTGATGTTGTTCGATACCCATGCTTTTGCCCTTGCCTTTGCTCTTCTTGATTCAGTGGCCGCAGCGCAGATGACGCGCCGGGAATTGTCCAAGGGCAGTAGAGCGCCCTGGCGGGGACCGTGAGCGGCATGGATGCCGCGATCGAGCCCCCATGGATGGGTTTACGGCGTGTCCCGGCCAGGGCGCTCTACTGCCCAGGCCGGGAAGCCTGCCGCGGCTTTTCGCTTCAGGCGTCCTTCGCCTCATGCGGTGCCGCCGCCGCCGCGGCATCATGTCCCAGCTCGTACTCCGCGTCGTAATCCCACGGCCCACCATCGGCCGCCGCCGGCCCACACGAAATCGAAATCGCCCCCTGGTCCGCCGGACCCACCATGCGACGGTTGATCGCAAACAGATTGCGGCCCAGGTCATGCGCGGCCGGCGCGGTGTTCGGCGCCAGCGGACGTGCTGCCCATTCCGCCGCATCCACCAGCACTTCCAGCGTGCCGGCCTCGCCATCCAGGCGGATCATGTCGCCTTCGCGCACTTTGGCCAGCGGGCCACCGCGCGCCGCTTCCGGCGTCACGTGGATCGCCGCCGGAATCTTGCCCGAGGCGCCGGACAGGCGGCCGTCGGTGACCAGTGCCACACGCCGGCCCTGGTTCTGCAGCAGGCCCAGCAGCGGCGCCAGCGAATGCAGTTCGGGCATGCCGTTCGCACGCGGGCCCTGGTATCGCACCACCGCCACAAAATCCTGCGGCAGCAGGCCACCGGCGTGCAGCTTGTTCAAAACCTGTGGTGCATCCACCACCACCGCCGGTGCTTCGATCGTGCGGTACTGCGGCTTCACCGCCGACAGCTTGATCAGCGACTTGCCCAGGTTGCCGCGCAGCAGGCGCAGGCCGCCCTGGTGTTCGAACGGGTTGTCGACACCGCGCACTACTTCGTCATCGGCGCTGCGTTCCAGGCCCGGCAGATAGACCAGCTGGCCGTCGCGCAGCTGCGGCTCGCGCGCATAGTCGGCCATGCCGCCACGCGCGACGCTCACGAGGTCGCCGTGCATCAGGCCCGCCTTGATCAGCTCGCCGAACACGAACGCCGGGCCGCCGGCCGCAGCGAAGCGGTTCACGTCGGCGTCGCCGTTCGGATAGACGCGGGCCAGCAGCGGGATCAGCTGCGACAGCTCGTCGAAGTCGTCCCAGGTCAGCACGATGCCGGCGGCGCGTGCCACGGCGATCCAATGGATGGTGTGATTGGTCGACCCACCGGTTGCCATCAGCGCGATGACCGCGTTGATGATCGCGCGCTCGTCGATGATCCGGCCCAGTGGACGGAAGTCATCGCCCAGCGCGGTGATGTCCAGCGCACGTTCGGTGGCTTCGCGGGTCAGTGCATCACGCAGCGGCGTGCCCGGGTTGACGAACGACGCACCCGGCAGCTGCACGCCCATCGCTTCCAGCAGCACCTGGTTGGAATTGGCGGTGCCGTAGAAGGTGCAGGTGCCAGCGCCGTGGTACGACGCGGACTCGGCTTCCAGAAGCTCTTCGCGGGTGGCTTCGCCGGCGGCGTAGCGTTCGCGCACTTCGGCCTTCTGCTTGTTCGGAATGCCCGGGGTCATCGGGCCGGCCGGCACGAACACCGCCGGCAGGTGGCCGAAGGCCAGTGCGCCGATCAGCAGGCCCGGCACGATCTTGTCGCACACACCGAGGTAGACGGTGGTGTCGAACATGTCGTGGCTGAGCCCGATGGCGGTCGCCTGTGCGATCACATCGCGCGAGAACAGCGACAGTTCCATGCCGCCTCGGCCCTGGGTGACGCCGTCGCACATCGCCGGCACGCCGCCGGCCACCTGTGCGGTGGCGCCCAGCTCGCGGGCGATCTCGCGGATCTGCTCGGGATAGGTCTCGAACGGCTGGTGCGCCGACAGCATGTCGTTGTAGGCGGTGATGATGCCCAGGTTCGGCGTCACGCCACCGCGCAGGCGGCTCTTGTCGGTGCCGCCACAGGCGGCGAATCCGTGGGCGAGGTTGCCGCAGCTCAGGCGGCTGCGGAACGGGCCCTCACGCAGGGAGGCATCGATCGCGGCCAGATAGGCGGCACGCGAGGCGGCGCTGCGGCGGATGACACGCTCAGTGATGGCTTGCAGTTGCGGATGGAGGCTCATTGGCTACCGGCGTTCGTGGTGGCGAGAGGCAAGCGGCGGCGCGGCGCCGCCGCCGACATCAATCAGCCCAGTGCACGCGCAGGCGCGCGCCGTCCAGGTTGATTGCATTGAGGATCGGGTACTGCTGGGCGTCGTTGCTGTCCAGCGCCTGGCGCAGCACCTGCAGCTTCTGCTTGCCGCGCAGCAGCAGCAGGCGCTGGCGGCACTGGCCCAGCCCGTGCGGGGTCAGCGTGATGCGCAGCGGCCACTGGTTCGCGCCCGGGCAGCCGGTGGCGTCCAGTGCCGCGTAGGGCAGGGTGCTTTCCAGTGCGCGGGCCAGGTCCTTCGAGCCCGGGAACAGCGAGGCGGTGTGGCCGTCGTTGCCCATGCCCAGTGCCACCAGGCTCGGCGGCTGGCTGTGCTGGGCCTGCAGGTTGGCGGTGTAAACGCATTCCGGCAGCGGCTTTCCGATCCGTACCAGCGGATCGAAATGCGCACCTTCGGCGCGCTTGAGCAGGTGCTCGCGCACCAGCCAGGCGTTGCTGTCGCGATCCTGCGGCGACAGCCAGCGCTCGTCGGCCAGGCTCACTTCCACCCGGTCCCAGTGCACGTCCAACTCGGCCAGCGCCTGGTAGACCGGCGCCGGCGTGGTGCCGCCGGACAACAGGATGCGGGCGCGGCCCACTTCGTTGATGTCGTGGTTGAGGGTCTGCGCCATCTCGGCGGCCACTGCCTCGATCCAGCCATCGGCATCGCCGTGGCTGATGAACTCGATGCGGTCGTCGTGGAAGGTGGGACTCATGCGGCAACTCCAGGTGCGTCACGTTCGGCGTCGGCGGCATAGGCGGCGGCGCCCAGCAATCCGGCGTGGGGATGCATCACGGCCAACGAGGGAACGCGCGCCATAATCGAAGAGAACCGCCCCTTGTGTTCGAAGCGCTGGCGGAAACCAGAGTGCTGCAGCGAATCGAGCATCTTCGGAGTCAGACCGCCGGTCAGGAATACGCCATCCCAGGCACCCTGGGTCAGTACCAGGTCGCCGGCAATGGCGCCGAACACCGCGCAGAACACGTCCACAGTGCGCATTGCCTGCGGATCGCCATGCAGGGCACGGGCGGTCACGTCCACCGGCTGCAGCTGGCCGGGATCGATACCGGCCATCTCGCACACCGCGCGATGGATGTTGACCAGGCCGGGGCCGCAGATCAGTCGCTCGTTGGAGACGCGGCCGAACTGCTCGGACAGGATTTCCAGGATGCGGATCTCCTCCGGGGTTCCCGGCGGGAAGCTGACATGGCCGCCTTCGGTTTCCAGCGGATAGCAGCGTCCGTGGCGCAGGATCAGGCCACCGACACCCAGGCCGGTGCCCGGACCGATCACCGCGTAGTTGCGCGGCTGGCCCGGCTTGCCCGGCACCCAGGCGGCACCGCCAACCTGGACCACGTCATCGGGCTGCAGCAGTGAAATCGCCATCGCCTGTGCGGCGAAATCGTTGATCAGGTGCAGTTCGTCGAACCCGAGCATCGCTGCGGTGCGGCTGCGCGAGATCACCCACGGATGGTTGGTGATGCGCGCTTCGTCACCATCAACGCGACCGGCCACTGCGAACACGCCGCGGCTGGCGGTGGCGCCGATCTGTTCCAGATGGTGGCGCGCGGCATCACCCAGCGATGGGAACTCCGCCACCGCGTACTCGCGGATGCTGTCCTTCTGCAGCGGTGCGTCCTGCGAGGTGTCGGCCAGGGCGAAGCGGGCGTTGGTGCCGCCGATGTCGGCGACCAGCACCGGCTGCGAGCTGGCACTCATGCCGAGGCTCCGCTGTCCGGCGCGTCCACGCCCTGCGGCAGGAACTCGCCCGCATTGCTCGGGCCCCATTGGCCGGCGGGGTAGGGCTCCAGCGGCAGCTTGGCGTCCTTCCAGGCATCGGCCACGCTGTCGATCCACGCCCAGGCGGCGCGCACTTCGTCATCGCGCACGAACAGCGTGTGGTTGCCGTTGAACGCATCCAGGAACAGGCGCTCATACGCGATGCGGCGGTGCAGGCCGGTCGGCACCGACAGCTCCAGCTCCAGCGGGTGCAGTTCCAGCGCGCCCCATTCCGGGCCGGCCAGGCTGCTCATCAGGCCCAGTTCGATGTTTTCCTGCGGCTGCAGCTGGAACACAAGGCGGTTCGGTGCGGCCTGCGCGCGCTGCGGGCGCTCGAACAGCCAGTGGGTGACCGGCTTCAGCGTGACCACCACGCGGGTGGTGCGCTCGGGCAGGCGCTTGCCGGTGACCAGGTGGAACGGCACGCCGCTCCAGCGCCAGTTGTCGATGTGCGCGGTGACACCGGCGAAGGTCTCCACGTCGCTGCCTTCCGGCGGCTGGTAGGCCTGGGCCGGCTGGCCGTTGATGGTGCCGGCGGTGTAGCGGCCGCGGATGCTGTCACGCGCGGCGTGCTTGGCATCAAGCGGACGCAGGGCACGCAGCACCTTGACCTTCTCGTCGCGGATGCGGTCGGCTTCCAGCGACGCCGGCGGTTCCATCGCCACCATGCACAGCAGCTGCAGGATGTGGCTCTGCACCATGTCGCGCAGCGCGCCGGAGCGGGCGTAGTAGGCGTCGCGGCCATCCACGCCTTCGCTCTCGGCCACCAGGATGTGCACCGATTCGATGTAGTTGCGGTTCCACACTGCCTCCAGCAGCGTATTGCCGAAGCGCAGCGCGATCAGGTTCTGCACTGCCGCCTTGCCCAGGTAGTGGTCGAGGCGGAACACGCGGTCCTCGTCGATCCACTGGCCGATGGTAGAGATGATCTCCTCGGCGCTCTCGCTGTCGCTGCCGATCGGCTTCTCCAGCATCAGGCGTGCCGGTGCGGCAAGTGCGCCGCCCTTGGCCAGGCCTTCGCAGGTGGAGATGTACAGACCCGGCGGGATGGCCAGGTAGCTGACGCACTTGCGGTGCACCAGGTCGGAGACCGCGGCGGCAACCGAGTCGACGTCGCGCAGGTCCACCGAACGGTAGTCGATGCGGCGCAGCAGGGCACTGATGTCGTCCTGCGTGGCCATCGGCATGGCCTGCTGCAGGCGCGGGCGCAGGATGTCATGGAAGGCTTCGGTGTCATGCCCGGACAGGGCCAGCGCACGGATACGGAAGTCCTCCGGCAGCAGGCCGTCGCCAAGCAGGCGAAGCAGCGAAGGGAACAGGTAGCGCTGGGCCAGATCACCTGTGGCACCGAACAGGAAGAGGGTGTCGTGCATCGCTCGAGTTTCAGATCCGGGTGACATCGTTGTCAATCGCTTCATGGCTGGGTTCGGGGGACATCCGCGCAACTGCCTGTCCGAGGTTCGTCAGGGGCGATCTCCGGGGTAGCGGGAGACCGTTCCATTCGAAACCACTGCTCCGGCGGAAGCTTCGTTCCACCGCCGACGCAGATCGGTGCGCACCGATCATCGGATAGTGCCACGTGAAAACGTTTACATGGCAGAATGGGCAACTGTATTCGATTGCAGTGCTCGCCGTCATGCCGCAAGCGCGCAATCATCACTGCCATCGGGAGGGCCGAGGCAGTCCCAAAAGACAGCCCGGCTTCGGGCGGACCGGATAGGTGATATGGCAAAAGTGCAGTTGCAGGGTGTGCGCAAGGTCTATGACAACGGCCAGGTCGCGGTGAAGGACGCCAGTTTCGAGGTCGCCGATGGCGAGCTGATGGTGCTGGTCGGTCCGTCCGGCTGTGGCAAGTCGACCCTGCTGCGGATGGTGGCTGGCCTTGAAGAAATCAGCGGCGGCACGCTGACCATCGGTGATCGCGTGGTCAACGACGTGGCGCCGAAGGATCGCGACATCGCGATGGTGTTCCAGAGCTACGCGCTGTATCCGCACATGACCGTGGCCGAGAACCTGGCCTTCGGCCTGAAGCTGCGCGGGCATGACAAGGCGACCATCGACAAGCGCATCGCCGAAGCGGCGCAGACGCTGGGCCTGACCGAGATGATGGACAAGCTGCCCAAGGCGATGTCCGGCGGCCAGCGCCAGCGTGTTGCGCTGGGCCGGGCGCTGGTGCGCGAGCCGGCGGTGTTCCTGCTCGACGAACCGCTGTCCAATCTGGATGCCAAGCTGCGCCACAGCGTGCGCACCGAAATCGCGCAGCTGCATCGCAAGCTGGGCACCACCATGATCTACGTGACGCACGACCAGGTTGAAGCGATGACCCTGGGCCAGCGCATCGTGGTGCTGAAGGACGGCATCATCCAGCAGATCGATACGCCGATGGCGCTGTACGACCGCCCGGCCAACCTGTTCGTGGCTGGTTTCCTCGGCAGCCCGGCGATGAACGTGCTGCGTGGCACGCTGCAGGGCGATGCCGGTGGCGTGACCGTGGTCGACGGCGAATGGCGTGTACCGCTGGGTCAGGCCACGATCGATCCGGCGTGGTTGCAGAAGCCGATCGCGGTGGGTGTGCGGCCGGAGCACCTGCAGCCGGCGGCCGCCGATGATGCGCATGCGTTCACTGCGCGCATCGAAGGCATTGAGCCGGTCGGCAACGAGATCTTCGTCAACCTCAGCAGTGGCCAGCATGCGCTGACCATGCGCGTGGCGCCGCAGGCGCTGCCGGCGGTGGGCGAGCAGATCCGCGTGGCGATCCACCCGCAGGGGTTGCATTTCTTCAACCCGGAAACCGGCGAGCGGCTCTGACTCTGTAGAGCCGAACCCACGCTCGGCTGCTTCGTTGCGGTGCGGACCAACGGTCCGCACCCACCATGGCGGCGGTAGCGCCGGGCCGTGCCCGGCGTGAATCTCAGCGCGCCAATCCATCCAGTAGCGGCACACGCTGCGCCACCGCACCACCCACCTGCAGCTCGGCGTCGCTAACCTCCAGCGGCAGCACCGCCAGCGCCAGTTCACCGGCCACGCTGGCAATCGTGCCCAGCGCTGCGCCGTCCTGTTGCACGCCATCGCCGGCCTGCGCCGGTGCTGCGGCATGCAGCAGCTGCACCGCGCGCTTGGCCTTGCCGAGGAAGTGGGTGCGCGCGACGATTTCCTGGCCGGGATAGCAGCCCTTCTTCACGCTGTAGCCGTTCAGGCGGTCCAGGCCCAGCTGCTGGGGGGTCCACACTTCGCGCTGGCTTTCTTCCAGTCGCGGCAACCCGTAGCGCAGGTCGGCCTGGCGCCAGGCCAGGGCGAAAGCGGCCTCATCGGTTTCGCTGCCGGCGGCAAATGCATCAGCTGCGCCAATGCGCAGGGTGCGCGGCAGCGCATCGCTGCCCAGGTCAAGTTCCCAGCCGTCCGCTGCGGCGTGCGCAATCGCGGCGTTGCTGGCGGCTTCGGGCGCGGTGAAGGCGCCGGCCACCGCCAGATCGCTGCGCACCTGCACCTTCACCTTGCGACGGAACACGAAGCGCTGCAGTTGCGACGCAATCGCATCGGCATCGCCGTCGGCCAGCACCAGCATCACGTGGTCGTCGGCCAGCCGAAGCAGCTGGAACACCGCCAGGGTGCGGCCTTTTGCGCTCAGCCAGGCGCTCCACTGCCAGTGCAGCAGGGGCAGGGCAGTGACGTCGCCGCTGAACTGGGCGTGGGCGAAAACGGCCGCATCCGTGCCCTGCAGGCTCAGCAACTGGTGGCCGGGCAGGCGCGGATATCCGACGAAAGCAGGGGGCAGGTTGTCAGGCACGTGAACGAGGTCTAAAATTTGTGCGTTGCGAGACCGAACATGATAGGCCAAACAACCCCCACTCCCGACGACGAATCTGAAGCCCCGCTGGTCCCCGCGGCACCCGTGCCCGTGGAACAGGAAAAAGCAGAGGAATTCGGCGGCCGCGGCGGACTTGATCCGGTGCGGTATGGCGATTGGGAGAAAAACGGACGCTGCATCGATTTCTGATCAGCATTGAGCCAACGCGGCCGTGTGCCGCCCAGCCGAGACAACGAGCCCAGCGAATGGCGACCAGACAACGCCCACTTTCCCCGCACCTTCAGGTGTATCGCTGGCAGATTCAGATGGCCACCTCGATCCTGCATCGAGCCACTGGCGTCTTTCTGTCTGTTGGTGCCCTCATCATCGCCGCCGGCCTGCTGGCCCTGATGATGGGGCCCGAGTCCTGGAACTGCTTCACCGGCCATGCCGGGGCCTGGTATGGCCGCGTGTTCCTGTTCGCGTGGACATGGTCGTTCGCCTATCACCTGTGCAATGGCATCCGCCACGTGGTGCAGGACTTCGCTATCGGCTTCAGCATCCCCGCCTTCATCCGCAGCAGCTGGCTGTCGGTCACCGGCAGCCTGGTGATCACCCTGCTGGTGTGGGCCTATGTGATGTTCGGAGGTGCCGCGTGAGCAAGTTCCGTACCCCGCTGAAGAACGTGCGCGGCCTTGGCTCGGCCAAGACCGGCACCGAGCACTTCGTGCACCAGCGCCTGACCGCCGCCGCGCTCGTGGTGCTGGGCATCTGGTTCCTGGTCTTCGTGCTGGGCCTGCTGGGCTCGGACTACGCGACCGCCGCCGCCGCCGTGGCCAAGCCGTGGAACGCAGTGCCGCTGATCGGCCTGCTGATCGCCATGTTCTGGCACGCGCAGCTCGGCATGCAGGTCGTGCTGGAAGACTACATCCACGAATCGCTGCTGGCCCTGGTGCTGCAGACCGCGGTGAAGTTCGTCGCCGTGCTCGGCATGATCGTCAGTGTGTTTGCGGTGGGCCGCATCGCCCTCGGCGTTGCCTGAGCCCAGGCACCAACACAGGAATCCAGATTAGATGTCCGCTTACAAGATCACCGAACACAAGTACGACATGGTCGTGGTCGGCGCCGGCGGCGCCGGCCTGCGCGCCACGTTCGGCCTGGCCGCCAAGGGCCTGCAGACCGTGTGCCTGACCAAGGTCTTCCCGACCCGTTCGCACACCGTTGCCGCCCAGGGTGGTATCTCGGCCGCACTCGCCAACATGGGCGAGGACGACTGGCGTTACCACTTCTTCGATACCATCAAGGGTTCGGACTGGCTGGGCGACCAGGACGCCATCGAATACATGTGCCGTGAGGCCATCCCGGCCATCATCGAGCTCGAACACTACGGCGTGCCGTTCTCGCGCACCGCCGAAGGCAAGATCTACCAGCGTCCGTTCGGTGGCATGACCACCAAGTACGGTGAAGGCCCGGCGGCGCAGCGTACCTGCGCGGCGGCCGACCGTACCGGTCATGCGATGCTGCACACCCTGTACCAGCAGTCGCTGAAGCACGACGCGCGCTTCATGATCGAGTACTTCGCGCTCGACCTGATCTTCGACGAGGAAGGCGCCTGCCGCGGCGTGCTGGCCCTGGACATGTCCGATGGCACGCTGCATCTGTTCCGCGCCCAGGGCGTGGTGCTGGCCACCGGCGGCTACGGCCGTGCCTACTTCAGCGCCACGTCGGCGCATACCTGCACCGGCGACGGTGGCGGCCTGGCCATGCGTGCCGGCATCGCCATGCAGGACATGGAGTTCGTGCAGTTCCACCCGACCGGCATCTACGGCGCCGGCTGCCTGATCACCGAGGGTGTCCGCGGTGAAGGTGGCATCCTGCGCAACAGCAGTGGCGAGCGCTTCATGGAGCGCTATGCACCGCACTACAAGGATCTGGCCTCGCGCGACGTGGTCAGCCGTTCGATGACGATCGAGATCCGCGAAGGCCGCGGCGTCGGCGAGCACAAGGATCACATCCTGCTCGACCTGACCCACCTCGGCCCGGGCGTGATCGACGACAAGCTGCCGGGCATCGCCGAAAGCGCCCGCATCTTCGCCGGCGTCGACGTGCACAAGCAGCCGATCCCGGTCATCCCGACCGTGCACTACAACATGGGCGGCATCCCGACCAACTACCACGGCGAAGTGGTGCAGAAGGTCGGCGACAACGACAATGCCGTAGTGCCGGGCCTGTACGCGATCGGTGAAGCGGCCTGCGTCTCCGTGCACGGCGCCAACCGACTGGGCTCGAACTCGCTGCTGGACCTGGTGGTGTTCGGCCGTGCGGTGGCCAACCGCTGCGCCGAGACCATCAAGCCGGGCGCGTCGCACAAGCCGCTGGCGTCTGATGCCTGCGACAAGGCGCTGGGCCTGCTGGACAAGCTGCGCCACGCCAACGGCGATACCCCGACCTCGGTCATCCGCGATCGCATGCAGCGCACCATGCAGGCCGACGCCGCCGTCTTCCGTACCAGCCAGACGCTGAAGGAAGGCTGCGAGAAGATGGACAAGATCTTCGATTCGTTCCAGGACGTGAAGGTCTCCGACCGTTCGCTGGTGTGGAACTCGGACCTGATCGAGACCTACGAGCTGAACAACCTGCTGCTCAACGCGGTGGCGACGATCAACTCGGCCGAACAGCGCAAGGAAAGCCGCGGCGCGCATGCGCACGAGGACTTCCCGGACCGCGACGACGTCAACTGGCAGAAGCACACCCTGGTCAGCGTCGACGAGAAGGGCAAGTGCAGCTTCGACTACCGTCCGGTGCACATGTACACGTTGACCGATGACGTGTCCGTGGTGCCGCCGAAGCCGCGCGTGTACTGATCCGACCCCGCCTAACATGCAATCCGCGCCTTCGGGCGCGGGCCGCCTGAGCCAACGAGAGCAGCCATGGCCGAGTTTTCACTCCCCAAGAATTCCAAGATCACGAAGGGCAAGCACTTCCCCGCCAAGACCGGCGGCAAGAACGTGCGCACCTTCAAGATCTACCGCTGGAGTCCGGACGACGACAGCAATCCGCGCACCGATACCTATGATGTCGATCTGGACGCCTGCGGCCCGATGGTCCTGGACGCGCTGATCAAGATCAAGAACGAGATCGACCCGACCCTGACCTTCCGCCGCTCGTGCCGCGAAGGTATCTGTGGTTCGTGCGCGATGAACATCGACGGCACCAATACCCTGGCCTGCACCCGAGCCATCTCGGACTGCGGCAAGAAGGAAGTGCCGATCTACCCGCTGCCGCACATGAACGTGGTCAAGGATCTGGTTCCGGACCTGACCCACTTCTACGCGCAGTACGCCTCGATCAAGCCGTGGATCCGCACCCAGACCCCGGCACCGCCGGACCGCGAGCGCCTGCAGTCGCCGGAAGACCGCAAGAAGCTGGACGGTCTGTACGAGTGCATCCTGTGCGCGTGCTGCTCGACCAGCTGCCCGAGCTACTGGTGGAACGGCGAGCGTTACCTGGGCCCGGCGATCCTGCTGCAGGCCTACCGCTGGATCATCGATTCGCGCGACGAGGACACCGGTGCGCGCCTGGACGATCTGGAAGATCCGTTCAAGCTGTACCGCTGCCACACCATCATGAACTGCGCCCGGACCTGCCCGAAGGGCCTGAACCCGGCGCTGGCGATCGCCGAGATCAAGAAGCTGATGATGGAACGCCGCGCCTGATACGGCGCAGGGTAGTTGCATGACCCCAGTAGAGCCACGCCATGCGTGGCTTTGCTGTGTCTGGAGAAGCACGATGGAAGAAGACGTTCTGCTGAAGAAGCTGCGCTGGCGCTGCCGCCGCGGCATGCGCGAGCTGGACCAGCTGTTCGGCCGTTACCTCGACCACGAATGGAGCACTGCGCCGACCGAAGAGCGCGAGGTTTTCCTGTTCCTGCTCGACTGCGAGGACGATAAGTTGTGGCGCTGGTTCATGGGTTATGAGGCCTGCCCGCATGCGCACGCGATCCCCCTCATGCAGAAGATCCTCGCCCTCAAGCCTTGAGTGGCGCCCCTCGCGGCTGCAGGCCGCCGCCCAGCTGGCGGTGCTGCTGGCCGCACCCTGGCTGCTGCGCGCATCGGATCTGCCGCCGCGGCTGTTGATGCCCGCGGTGTTGCTGGCCTGGGGCATCGGGTTGGCCGAACTGGCCTGGCGCCAGCGCAGGCCACGCGTGCAGGTGCTTCTGCCGGTACCGTCCGAGCCGCTGCAGGTGGCCGGGCAGGACGTCGATGCACCACAACTGGTCGTGCGCGGCCCCTGGCTGCTGTTGCTCTGGCGTGAGGATCGGCGCCGCCGGCGCCTGCTGTTCTGGCCGGATGTGCTCGATTCCGGGCAGCGACGTGAACTGCGACTGGCCGTCGCCGCACGCAGCGTTTCCCGTCAGCCCCGGTCGATGGCACCATAAGCTGAATTGACTGGCGTGCCTGCATGTTCAAACCCATTCCCGTGGCGATCGGCCTGCGCTACCTGCGCGCCAAGCGCCGCAACGGCTTCATCTCCTTCATCTCGATGGCATCGATCCTGGGCATCGCGCTCGGCGTGACGGTGCTGATCACCACCTTGGCCGTCATGAGCGGTTTCCAGAAGGAAATCCGCAGCCGCCTGCTGCAGATGACCGCGCACACCACCATCAGCCGCGACGGCGAGCCTATGCCGGACTGGATGCGCGTGGTGGACGTCGCCCGCAAGGACCCGCGCGTGGCCGGTGCCGCACCCTACATCGAGATCCAGTCGATGATCAGCGGCCCGCGCGTGCAGGGGGCGATCATCCAGGGCATTGATCCGGCGCTGGAGCCGAAAGTCTCGGTGATCGACAAGAAGGTCACCAAGGGCAGCTATGACAGCCTCAAGCCAGGCAGCTTCAACCTGCTGCTGGGCAAGGAGCTGGCGATCTGGCTGGGCGTGGACGTCGGCGACCAGGTACTGGTGACCTTTGCCGAAGTGCAGGGCACGCCCGCCGGCGCGGTGCCACGGATGAAACGCTTCACCGTCAGCGGCATCTTCGAGGCCGGCTACAACGAGGTCGATCGTGGCGTCGGCTTTGCCAACATGCAGGACCTGGAGCGCGTGCTGCGCAGCGATGGTGCCACCGGCGTGCGGCTGAAACTGCACGACATGGACCGCTCGCTGGAAGTGGGCGTGGACCTGGCGCAGAGCCTCGGCGGTGCTTACCGCGTGAGTGACTGGACCCAGCAGAACGCCAACCTCTACCACTCGCTGCGCATGGAGAAGGTGGTGATGGGCATCCTGCTGTCGCTGATCATCGCCATGGGTGCCTTCAACCTGGTGTCCTCGCAGGTGATGCTGGTGACCGACAAGCAGGCCGACATCGCCATCCTGCGCACCCTCGGCCTGACCCCGGGTGGCGTGATGCAGGTGTTCATGGTGCAGGGCTCGCTGATCGGCATCTTCGGCACGCTGGCCGGCCTGATCGGTGGCATCACCCTGACCCTCAACCTGGAGCGCATCCTCGGCGCCATCGAGAGCGTGTTCAACGTCAAGCTGATGCCGGAGGATGTCTACTACATCACCGGCCTGCCGACCGACATGCAGACCGGCGACGTGGTGGCGATCACCGTGGTCGCACTGCTGATGAGCTTCCTGGCCACCCTGTACCCCGCCTGGCGGGCAGCACGCACCCAGCCGGCGGAGGCCCTGCGTTATGAATAAGGTCTTCAACCGCGGCGATGAAGTGATCCGCGCCGAAGCACTGGGCAAGACCTACGCCGAAGGGCGCATGCAGACCCCGGTGTTCGATGGCCTGGACCTGACCGTGACCGCCGGCGAAACCGTGGCGATCATCGGTGCCTCCGGCGCCGGCAAGAGTACGCTGCTGCACCTGCTGGGTGGCCTCGACATTCCGACCGCGGGCGAGGTCTATGTGACCGGCCAGCGCATGTCGGCGCTGTCGGACACCGCGCGCGGCCTGCTGCGCAACCAGGCGCTGGGCTTCGTCTACCAGTTCCATCACCTGCTGCCGGAGTTCACCGCGCTGGAAAACGTGATGATGCCGGTGCTGCTGGCTGGCACCGCGGTGGCCGAAGCGAGCAGCCGCGCCACCATGCTGCTGGAAGCGGTCGGCCTCGGCCATCGCCTGGACCACAAGCCGGGCGAGCTGTCCGGCGGCGAGCGGCAGCGTGCTGCGGTGGCGCGGGCACTGGTCAATCACCCAGCCTGCGTGCTGGGCGACGAGCCTACCGGCAACCTGGATGACCGCACGGCGGCAACGGTGTTCGAGCTGATGCTTGAACTCAACCGCGCGCGCCATACCAGCCTGGTGCTGGTGACCCATGACCGCAGCCTGGCGCGTCGCCTGGACCGGGTGCTGGAACTGCGGGAAGGGCGCCTGCACGCACTGGCCCACGCCGACGTCTGAGCGGTCGGACGGACTCTGGTAGAAGCCGACCTTGGTCGGCTGCTCCTGCAGGGCAAGCGCCAACCAAGGTTGGCGACTACCGGAATCCGACGTTCTGGACCCGCTTTGGCAGAGGTCGACCCTGGTCGACCGCCGACCGGCGCCTGAATGGGGCCGTCGGCCGTCGCGCCGGCGTTGCCAGGCCAGGCGCATGATGGCGACAGTTCCCCGAGGAGATCGCCATGAAGACCCCGCTTCTGCTGGCCGGCCTCTGCCTGGCCCTGGCCGCCTGTGCCACCACCGGCCGGCTCAGCAGCGCCGAGAAGCTTGACCTTTACCGTGCCCACGCCGGTGCGCCGCAGAACGACATGCAGTTCTTCGGCACCCTCAATGGCTGGACCGAGCTGGGTGACAGCGCGCTGGCGGTGTGGACGCGACCCAGCGAGGCCTACCTGCTGGAGCTGAGAGGCCCCTGCCAGGACCTGCCGTATGCCACCGCCATCGGCCTGACCAGCCAGATGAACCGTGTCTCGGCGCGCTTTGACAAGGTGCTGGTGCGCGACCCCACCGGCGGCCCGCGCATGCCTTGCTTCATCAACAGCATCCGCAAGCTGGACGTGAAGGCGCTGCGTGCCTCCGAGCAGGAGCTGCGCCAGGCGCAGGTGCAGGAGCGCGAGGAATCCGGGAAATAAACGGGTAGCGCCGGGCCATGCCCGGCGGATGCCTGGACGCCGGGCATGGCCCGGCGCTACCGGCAGGTCAGGCTTCCGGAACGAAGCCTGCGGGCTTCTCCGCGTCCTTCTCGAACAGGAACTTGACCAGTTCGCCTTCAAGGAACGCGCGATGCTCCGGCGTGCGCGGTGACAGCCGGTTCTCGTTGATCAGCATGGTCTGGTGGGCCAGCCAGGCGGCCCAGGCCTGCCTGCCGATGTTGTTGAAGATGCGCTGGCCCAGCTCGCCGGGGTAGGGCACGAAGTCCAAACCTTCGGCATCGCGTTGTTCGTACTGGCAGAAGACGGTTCGGGGCATGGCACTCACTCGTGGTTGCGGGGCTTCTTGGAAGTTCGTTTCGACGTCTTGATCGTGGCGCCGTCGAGCAGTTTGCGGATCGGCGCAGGCAGGCCCAGCGCGGGAAGTTCATCGCTCGCGACCCAGCGCAGCGTGGGTTCTTCCACGCGCAGGCCGTGCACCTGCCGCGACAGTACCTGCAGATGCAGCCTGTAGTGGCTGAAGGTGTGCTGCAGCACGGGCAGCTCCTCGGCGTCTTCCAGCGAACCTTCAACATGCGCATCGAACCAGTCCTGCAGCACACTGCCGGCGTCGGCCTGCGGCAGCGTCCACAGCTGCGCCCAGATGCCGGTGTCCGGCCGCTTCTGCAGCAGCACGCGCTGCTGGGCGTCGCGCAGCAGCAGGGCCACTGCTTCGCGCTCGGGCAGGGTCTTGCTGGGCTTGGGCGTGGGTAGTTCAGCAGTGCGGCCTTCGCGGCGCGCCAAGCACGCGTCCTGCAGCGGACAGATCACGCAGGCCGGTTTGGCGCGGCTGCATACGGTCGCGCCCAGATCCATCTGTGCCTGGGTGTAATCGGCCATGCGCCCGGCCGGCACCTGCGCCACGTGCGCCTCGGCGATGGCCCACATCTGCTTCTCGATGGCTGGCAGGCCGGGGAAGCCCTCGACGCCGTGGTAGCGGCTGAGCACGCGCTTGACGTTGCCATCGAGGATCGCGAACGGGTCGTTCCAGGCCTGGCTGAGGATCGCGCCGGCAGTGCTGCGGCCGATGCCGGGCAGGGCGTGCAGTGCATCGAAATCGCGCGGCAGGTCGCCGTCGTGCAGTTCCACGCAGCGCTTTGCAGCGGCATGCAGGTTGCGTGCACGGGCGTAGTAGCCGAGCCCGGCCCACTGCGCCATCACCGCGTCGTTGCTGGCGGCGGCGAGGTCGGGCAGGGTCGGGAAGTGCTGCAGGAACCGCTGGAAGTACGGGATGACCGTGGCAACCTGGGTCTGCTGCAGCATGATTTCCGACAGCCAGACCCGATAGGGGCTGCGCGGGTGCTGCCAGGGCAGGTCGTGGCGACCGTGGTCGTCGAACCAGTGCAGCAGGCGGGCGACGAAACCGTCTTCCTGGGCAGTGCTGGCGCTGGCGTGCGGCTGGCGAGGCATCGGTGTTCCAGAGAGGCAGCCACCCGTGGGGTGGCTCTACCAGGCTGCAGTAGAGCCGCCCCATGGCTGGTTGCACGGGTGTATCAGGCGCCCAGCGCTTCGGGCAGCAGGGCGTCGACGAAGGCTTCCGGGTCGAACACGCGCAGGTCTTCCGGGCGCTCGCCGATGCCGGCGAAACGGATCGGAATGCCGAACTCGCGGGCCAGCGCGAACACCACACCGCCCTTGGCGGTGCCGTCCAGCTTGGTCACCACCAGGCCGGTCACGTTCACTGCGGCATTGAACTGGCGCAGCTGCGACAGCGCGTTCTGGCCGGTGGTGCCGTCGATCACCATCAGCACTTCGTGCGGTGCGGTGGGGTCGATCTTGCCGAGCACGCGGCGGATCTTGCCCAGCTCGTTCATCAGGCCGGACTGGGTATGCAGGCGGCCGGCGGTATCGGCGATCAGCACCGAGGTGCCGCGGGCCTTGCCGGCCTGCAGTGCGTCGAACGCCACCGAAGCGGCATCGGCGTTCTGCCCCTGGGCGACCACGGTCACGCCATTGCGCTCGCCCCAGGCCTGCAACTGGGCCACGGCGGCGGCGCGGAAGGTGTCACCGGCGGCCAGCATCAGGCTGTGGCCTTCGTCCTTGAAGCGCTTGGCCAGCTTGCCGATGGTGGTGGTCTTGCCGACGCCGTTGACGCCGACGGTCAGCACCACGAAGGGCTTGGCAGTGCGGTCGATCACCAGCGGCTTGGCCACCGGCTGCAGGATCGCGATCAGCTCGGCGCGCAGCGCGGCCAGCAGTGCATTGGCGTCGGCGAACTCGCGCGACTTCATGCGCTTGCGCAGGCCCTCGACCAGATCGGTGGTGGCACCTACGCCGACATCGGCGGTGATCAATGCAGTTTCCAGCTCGTCGAGCAGGTCGTCGTCGAGCTTGGGATTGCGCGAGAACAGGCCACCGAAGCTGCGCGCGATGACGCTGTTGCGCAGGCGCTCGCGCCAGCCGGGCTTGCCGGCAGTTGCGGGCACGGCGTCGACCGAGGCGGCGGCCGGCAGATCGTCGGTGACCGGTGCCGGTGCCGGGGTGGGCCCAGGCAGCGGCGCGGGTGCCGGTTCGATGGCCGGGGTCGCGATGGGGGCGACGTCGATCTGCGCCGTCGGCGCTGGAGCTGCCGGAACCGGTGCGGCTGGAGCCGGAATCACCGGGGTGGGTTCGACAGCGACTGGAACGACGGCTGCGGGGGGCGACTCGACCGGTGCAGGCTCGGCCGCTACGGCTGCCGGTGCCGGCTCTTTGTCCTCGACCGGCGCGGCCGACGGAAACGCCGCCGCCAGCTCTTCAGCCGAGTAGTGCTGGGTCTTGGGTGCCTCCGCTGCGGGGGCATCCTGGGGCTTCTTGCGGCGGAAAAAACTGAGCATTGGCAAAAGGCGCTGAAATCAGAGGGATATGCTACCACTCGGGCCTGTCGGGCCGATGTGGGCTCAAGGTTGCGGCCCATCGGCCGTTAACCGGTCCGGAGGGCTGCGCAGTGCGGTCCGGAGACCGCCATGAACAACGTGATGGGAACGGCACGCGGTGGCATGCGTGCAGCCCAGCAGGGGGTGCGCTGGCCGCGCACAACGTGGCCAATCTGGCGACCCCGGATGCCCAGCGCCTCCAGTTGCAGCGCAGTGCCGCCGAGCAGGGTGGGGTGCAGGCCTCGGTGATTCCCACCGGCACCGATGCCGCCGCACCGCTGGGAGATCTGCTGGCAGCGAAAGCCGAGGTGGTGGCCTTCGCCGCCAATGCCACGGTGATCCGCCGCCAGGACCAGATGCTGGGCTCGCTGCTGGATCGCGAAGCCTGAGCCCCCTCGGCAGGCGCCAACCGTCGCCCCTGGTGGGTGCCAACCCTGGTTGGCATGCTTGACCTGCCCTGGTAGGCGCCAACCTTGGTTGGCACGCTTTTGGTGCGCCAACCAAGGTGGGCCTCTACCAAGGCACCGCCGGGCCATGCCCGGCGACCACCGCCTCGATCAGGCCGACAGCTCCAGCAGCAGTTTGTTCAGGCGCGCCACGTAGGCGCCCGGGTCCTTCAGGCTGTCACCGGCGGCCAGCGCGGCCTGGTCGAACAGCACCCGGCCCAGGTCGTCGAAACGTGCGCCATCGCCTTCGGCATCCAGCTTGGCGATCAGCGGATGGCCCGGGTTGATCTCCAGCACCGGCTTGCTGTCGGGCACCTTCTGCCCGCTGGCCTCCAGGATCTGCCGCATCTGCAGGCCCAGGTCCTGTTCGCCGATGGCCAGCACCGCCGGCGAATCGGTCAGGCGGTGCGACACGCGCACCTCGGCCACGTCATCGCCCAGCACCGTCTTCAGGCGCTCCACCAGGGCCTGCTTGTCCTTGGCGGCGGCTTCCTGTTCCTGCTTGTCCGCTTCGGTCTCCAGCGCGCCCAGGTCGAGGTCGCCACGGGCGATGTCAACGAAGCCCTTGCCGTCGAAATCGGTCAGGTAGCCCATCAGCCACTCGTCGATGCGGTCGGTCAGCAGCAGCACTTCCACGCCCTTCTTGCGGAACACTTCCAGGTGCGGGCTGTTGCGCACCTGGCTGTAGCTCTCGCCGGTCAGGTAATAGATCTTGTCCTGGCCTTCGGCCATGCGGCCGATGTAGTCGGCCAGCGACACGGTCTGCGCATCGGCGTCGCCACGGGTGGAGGCGAAGCGCAGCAGGCCGGCCACCTTCTCGCGGTTGTTGTAGTCCTCGGCTGGGCCTTCCTTCAGCACCTGGCCGAATTCCTTCCAGAACGTGGCGTACTGCTCGGGCTTGTCGGTGGCCAGCTTCTCCAGCATGTCCAGCGAGCGCTTGGTCAGCGCGGCCTTCATCGAGTCGATGACCGGACCGGACTGCAGGATCTCGCGCGAGACGTTCAGCGACAGGTCGTTGGAATCAACCACGCCCTTGATGAAGCGCAGGTACAGCGGCAGGAACTGCTCGGCCTGGTCCATTACGAACACGCGCTGCACGTAAAGCTTGAGGCCCTTGGGCGCGTCGCGGTGGTACAGGTCGAACGGCGCGCGGCCGGGCACGTACAGCAGCGAGGTGTACTCCAGCTTGCCTTCGACCTTGTTGTGGCTCCACGCCAGCGGGTCGCTGTGGTCGTGCGCGACGTGCTTGTAGAACTCGGTGTACTCGGCGTCACTGATCTCGGTGCGCGGGCGGGTCCAGAGCGCGCTGGCGCGGTTGACGGTTTCCCATTCGACCGCAGCGCCTTCTTCGCCGCCTTCCTTCGGCATCTGGATCGGCAGGCCGATGTGGTCCGAGTACTTCTTCAGGATGCTGCGCAGGCGCCAGCCATCGGCAAAGTCATGCTCGCCTTCCTTCAGGTGCAGCACGATGCGGGTGCCGCGCTCGGCCTTGTCGACGGTGGCTACCTCGAAATCGCCTTCGCCGCGCGAGGTCCAGCGCACGCCTTCGCCTGCAGCCAGGCCGGCGCGGCGCGAGGTCACTTCCACTTCGTCGGCAACGATGAAGGCGCTGTAGAAGCCGACGCCGAACTGGCCGATCAGCTGCGAATCCTTCTTCTGGTCGCCCGACAACTGGCGCAGGAAGTCGCCGGTGCCGGACTTGGCGATCGTGCCGAGGTGGGCGATGGCTTCGGCGCGGCTCATGCCGATGCCGTTGTCTTCGATGGTGATGGTGTGGGCGGCGGGGTCGAAGCTGACGCGCACGCGCAGTTCGCTGTCGCCTTCCAGCAGAGCCGGCTGGGTCAGGGCCTCGAAGCGCAGCTTGTCGGCGGCGTCGGCGGCGTTGGAGACCAGCTCGCGCAGGAAGATCTCCTTGTTGGAGTACAGCGAGTGGATCATCAGCTGCAGCAGCTGCTTGACTTCGGTCTGGAAGCCAAGGGTTTCGGTCTGGATGGTGTCGGTCATCGATAGGGCTCCATGTGCAATGCCGCGCCAGCGCGTGCGGCCTCGCCAAGGGGTATGGCTGATTGTCCCGAAATCAAGGGGTTGGTCGGGCAGGGCTTGCAGCCCTGCACCTGCAGAGGCCGAAGCAACAGCAACAGCAACAGCGGGCTATCCGTGGGATGGCGGGGTGGTGTGGGTTGGCAGGACACGCCGTGAACCCGTCCCTGGGGGCTCGATGGCGCCATCCATGGCGCCAACGGTCCTGCCAACCCACACCGCCCCACCTCTGACAGGTTCACGCGGCTGTTGGTAGGTGTCGACCTTGGTCGACACCTCTGTCAGATATCGAAATAAAACTGGGGTCAGATCCGTTTTCCGCAGGAAAACGGATCTGACCCCAAGAGCCGTTCCGACAGATCGCAGGAAACTGTCGAAGGCGGGGTGGGTCCGGTTGAGGGGGCGTGAGCTGCATGGATGCGGCGACCGAGCTTACATGGACGTACTTGCAGCGTCCCCCTCAACCGGACCCACCCCGCCAACCCACGGATAGCCGGCTTTTGCCGTTGCTTCGGCCGCTGCCGTGGCTTCTGCGGGTGCCGGGCGCCGCCCGGCCGAACTACAATCCCGCTCATGCTGAAATTCTCGAATACCTCCCGCCGGGGGCGCCGGTGAGCGGCCGTGGGGGCAATGACGGTCAGGTCCGCATCATCGGCGGGCGCTGGCGCAATACCCGCCTGCCGGTGCCGACCCTGCCAGGGCTTCGGCCCAGCAGCGACCGCGTGCGCGAGACCCTTTTCAACTGGTTGATGCCCAGACTGGGAGGCGCGCGGGTGCTTGACCTGTTCGCCGGCAGTGGCGCGTTGGGCCTGGAGGCGGTCTCGCGCGGCGCCGCCCACGCCACTCTGGTCGAGCGCGACGCGCAGCTGGGACGCAATCTGACCGCGGCCGTGGCCAAGCTGCAGGCCTCCGGCCAGGTCACCGTCGTGCAGGCCGATGCCCTGCGCTGGCTGCAGGGCGCACCGGCACAGCAGGCCGATCTGGTGTTCATCGACCCACCGTTCGCCGATGGCCTGTGGCAGGACGTGCTGGCCCAGCTGCCGCGGCATCTGGCTGCCGATGCCTGGCTGTACCTGGAATCGCCGGCCGGCCACGTGCCGGTGCTGCCGTCGGACTGGCTGCTGCACCGCGAGGGCGGCACCCGCGAGGTGCGCTTTGCCCTGTACCGCCGCGCCACTGCTACACTTTGACCTCATCTGAACATCTGCAACCGCCCATGACCGTGGCCAACCGCCGCATCGCCGTTTATCCCGGCACGTTCGACCCCATCACCAACGGTCATATCGACCTGGTGAGCCGGGCCGCGCCGCTGTTCGAAAAGGTCGTGGTCGGCGTGGCGCAGAGCCCGTCCAAGGGCCCGGCGCTGCCGCTGGAGCAGCGCGTGCAGCTGGCACGTGGCGCACTCGGCCACCACAGCAACGTCGAGGTCATCGGCTTCGATACCCTGCTGGCCCATTTCGTACGTTCGGTCCAGGGCGGGGTGCTGCTGCGCGGCCTGCGCGCGGTATCCGACTTCGAGTACGAGTTCCAGATGGCCAGCATGAACCGTCACCTGATCCCCGAGGTCGAGACCCTGTTCCTGACCCCGGCCGAGCAGCACAGCTTCATTTCGTCCTCGCTGGTCCGCGAGATCGCGCGCCTGGGCGGCGACGTGTCCGGTTTCGTGCCGGCCGCGGTGCTCGAAGCCCTGCGCAAGGTCCGCGAAGCGAAGGCCGCACAGTCGTAAGCCCCGCTGTACCCGCACCCCATTACGTACAACACCACGCACCATTCCGGGAGGAAACCCATGAACACCACCATGCGCGCGATGCTGATCGCTTCGTTGGCCCTGGCCTTCACCGCCTGCAAGAAGGAAGAGGCCGCTCCGGTCGACGAGGCCAAGCAGGCCCTGGTCGCGCCGTCCAAGGACGACGATGCAGGCTGGAAGAAGTACCTGCAGGAAGTGGCCATCCAGAACATGGGCAACATCAGCAACAGCCCGTTCCTGTACTACCTCTCGCCGGAATCGGACCCGGACTTCCAGGCCAAGTACGAGCGCCAGACCGAGAGCGCGACCCAGGCCGTGGCCCGTGGCGTGCAGCCGGGCAACATGCTGGCCTTCGGTTCGTCGGCCTCGGGCAAGATGGCTGACATGATCCAGGCTGTGTTCAAGGACGTGGCCCCGGATTCGATGAAGGGCGTGCGCGTCGTCTTCATCGGCCAGTCGGCCGACAACGCCCGCGTGCAGGCGGCGGTCCAGCCGACCGGCGCCGAGTACATTTTCGTCGAAGCCAAGTAATACCGAGCCATGGCGGCCATGCTCCGGCATGGCCCGGGCGGCACCCCGCAAGGGTGCCGCTGATGACCTGACCGGCCCGCGCGCCCGCGCTGGCCGGTCCTTTGTCCCAAGGCGCGGGCGAGGAGTATCGCCATGTCGCTGAAAATCAACGAGCTCTGCGTCAACTGCGACGTCTGCGAGCCGGCCTGCCCGAACCAGGCCATTTCGATGGGTGAAACCATCTACGTGATCGACCCTGCGCGCTGTACCGAATGCGTCGGTCATTTCGACGAGCCACAGTGCGTGGTCGTCTGCCCGGTCGAGTGCATCGACCCGGATCCGGAGATCGTGGAAACGGAAGACCAGCTGCTGGCCAAGCTGCGCCAGCTGCAGCACGATCACCCCGAACTCTACGCGGAGCCCCCATCCGAATGAAGACGCTGATCGTCCGCCCCCTGTTGCTGCTCGGCCTGCTGCTGAGCCCGATGGCCTGGGCCGACAGCCCGGCCCGTGCCGAGCGCCCCGATGGCGCAGCCATTGCCAGCGGCCACGCGCTGGCCACCCAGGCAGGTATCGATATCCTGGTGCAGGGCGGCAACGCCTTCGATGCCGCGGTCGCGGTGTCATCCACGCTGGCGGTGGTCGAGCCGATCAGTTCCGGGCTGGGCGGCGGCGGCTTCTTCCTGCTGCACGACGCGGCCACCGGCAAGGATGTGATGCTGGATGCACGCGAGACCGCACCGGCCGCGGCAACTCCGCAGGCCTTCCTCGACAAGCAGGGCAACCTGGACCGTGATCGTTCGGTCAACGGCGCCTGGTCGGCCGGTATCCCGGGCCTGCCTGCAGCGCTCGTCGAGCTGTCGGCCAAGCACGGCAAGCTGCCGCTGTCTGCATCGCTGCAGCCGGCGATCCGCATCGCGCGCGAAGGCTTCCCGGTGTACGACCGCATGGCCAAGGGCTATGCGTCGCGCCGAGAAGTGATGGAGCGCTATCCCGGCACGCGCGAGGTCTACCTGCGCAACGGCAAGCCGATCGCCACCGGTGACCTGTTCAAGCAGCCGGAGCTGGCACAGACGCTGGAGCGCCTGGCCGCGGGTGGCTTCGATGGGTTCTACAAGGGCCAGACCGGAAAGCTGTTGCTGGCCGGCGTGAAGCAGGCTGGCGGCAAGTGGAGCGCCGAAGAGCTGGCCGGCTACCGCGTGAAGCAGCGCGAGCCGATCGTGTTCAACTACAACGGCTGGAAGATCACCACCGCGCCGCCGCCGTCGTCCGGTGGCATCGCACTGGCCAGCATGCTGCAGATCCTGGAAGGCTGGGACATCAGGAAGATGGACCCGGCGCACCGTACCCACCTGGTGGTGGAGTCGATGCGCCGCGCGTACCGCGACCGCACCTTCTTCCTCGGCGATCCGGACTTCGTGCAGATCCCGCAGAAGGTGCTGACCAGCAAGGACTACGCACAGGGCCTGCGCGCTACCATCCATCCGGAGAAGGCCACGCCCAGCGACCTGCTGTCGGGCAATCCGACCCCGCTGGAAGACGACGAGACCACGCATTTCTCGATCATCGACCGCGACGGCAACCGCGTCGGCGCCACCCAGACCGTCAACCTGCTGTACGGCTCGGGGTTGATTCCCAAGGGCACCGGCGTGCTGCTGAACAACGAAATGGACGACTTCGCGCTGAAGCCGGGCACGCCCAATGCGTTCGGCGTGATGGGCTACGAGGCCAATGCGCCGAAGCCGGGCAAGCGCATGCTCAGCTCGATGACCCCGACCTTCATGGAGAACGCCGACAAGGTGGTGGTGCTGGGCACCCCGGGTGGCAGCCGCATCATCACCATGGTGCTGCTGGGCATCCTCGGCTACGACGACGGCCTGGATGCGCAGCAGGTTGCCGCGCTGCCGCGCTACCACCACCAGTGGCTGCCGGACCTGATCGAAGCCGAGGACGATGCGTTCGACGCGGCGACGGTGAAGCAGCTGCAGGCGATGGGGCACAAGATCGACCTGCCGGGCAATGTGGCCGCAGGCGGCCGCGGGTCCAGCCATGTGTGGGGCAACCTGCAGACCGTGGAATGGGACCGCAAGTCGAACAAGCTGTTCGGCGGCAGCGACCCGCGCAATCCGGTGGGCAGTGCCCAGGTCGTCCCGGCGCGCTGATCCGGTCGTGCCGGCTGCTGGCCGGCAATCCGGCTGATTATCGAAACCCCGCCTTTGCCGGCGGGGTTTTCTGTTTCCCTTCTAGCGATTATTTAACGAGCCGGCGCCGATAATCGACACATGAAACTCTGGTCAATTCGTGGAAACTCGCAGCGCCTCGATGGCGGCGCGATGTTCGGCAACGCGCCGCGCGCGTTGTGGGAAAAATGGGCGGCACCGGACGAGCTCAATCGCATCGAGCTGGCCTGCCGTGCGCTGCTTGCCAGCCCGCTGGAAGGCAAAACCGTGCTGTTTGAAACCGGTATCGGCGCGTTCTTCGACCCGCGCATGCGCGAGCGCTACGGCGTGCAGGAAAGCCAGCATGTGCTGATCGATTCGCTGCGCGAAGCCGGCTTCGAGCACGAGGATATCGACGTGGTGGTGCTCAGCCACCTGCACTTCGATCATGCCGGCGGCCTGCTGGCGGCGTGGAGCGAAGGGCGTGAGCCCGAGCTGCTGTTCCCCAACGCAACCTTTGTGGTCGGCGCGCAGCATTGGCAGCGCGCCGTGCAGCCACACCCGCGCGACCGCGCCAGCTTCATTCCGGAACTGCCGGGCCTGCTGCAGGCCAGTGGCCGGCTGGAAGTGGTGGACGGGGAGTACTCGAAGGCGCTCGGCCGCAGCGTGCGCTTCAGCTACAGCGACGGGCATACGCCGGGGCTGATGCTGGCCGAGATCGTCGGTCACGCGCATGCCGGCGAAAGTGCGCACGGTGGCGTGGTGTTCTGTGCCGACCTGATCCCGGGGCGCTCATGGGTACACGTGCCGATCACCATGGGCTACGACCGCAATGCCGAGCTGCTGATCGACGAAAAGCGGCAGTTCCTTGAAGACAAGCTGGCGCGCAACGTGCGGCTGTTCTTCACCCACGACCCGCAGGTGGCGTTGGCGCAGCTGGGCAGGGATGACAAGGGGCGTTTCGTGACCCTGCACGAACAGGGCGAGCTGAAGGCACGCGCCCTGGGGTAATGGAAAGGCCGGGCAACGCCCGGCCTTCACTGATGGCGGCAGGTCCACGCCATGCGTGGATGGCGTTTCATCCGGATGCGACCGTTACGATGCCTTCAGGCAACTGCTCATGAAGGTCTTGCGCGCATCACCGGTCAATTTTTTCGTGCCGGCATCGGCGTTGCATTTGCGCATGCGTTCCTGCGGCGTTGTCGCGGCCTTGGTCTCGGCGGCATGGCCGCTGAGGCAGGAGCTCTGTGCAGTCTTGTAGGCATCCCCCTTCAAGCCCTTGTTCTTGGCTGAGCATTCGGCCATGCGCTGCTGCTGCGGAGTGGTGGCATTGGCAGCCAGGGGCAGGCCGACCAGCAGGACGGCGGCCAGCAGGAAAGAGGCTTTCATCGGGAGCTCCAAGGGGGGCGGGTGCGCGGAGCATTCGCTTCCAGCCTGCAAGGCCACGTGAAGAACCACGCCATTGCCGCGCCTGCTTGCGGCAACGTTCAGATCGGCGTATTACTTAGCCATATGGGTAAGTATGATCCCGCCATTCAAGACGTCTTCCAGGCATTGGCCGACCCGACCCGGTGCGCGATCGTGGCTGTGCTGGGGCAGGGGCCGCGCACGGTGTCGATGCTGGCCGGGCCCTTCGAGATGGCTTTGCCTTCTCTGATGAAACATCTGGCCGTGCTGGAGCGCAGCGGCGTGGTGCGCAGCCACAAGCGGGGGCGCGTACGCACCTGCGAACTGGTGCCGGCGCGGTTGGGCGAGGCCGAGCAGTGGCTGGCCGAACAACGTGCCGTATGGGAAGCGCGCGCCGACCGCATGGTCGATTTCGTTGAAACCCTTCACCGACAGGAGCGGGCCCATGGCCGTAGACGCAGGCAACAACCCTGACACCGACCTGGTCATCAGCCGTGTGTTGAATGCACCGCGTGCCGCCCTGTGGCGGGCCTGGACCGATCCGGAACTGCTGCGCCAGTGGTGGTGCCCGAAGCCGTGGACCACCGAGGTACGCGCATTCGACCTGCGCCCCGGCGGGGCCTTCCACACCTTCATGCAGGGCCCAGATGGTGGCAGCAGCGACAATCCGGGCAGTTTCCTGGAGATCGTGCCGCAGCAGCGCCTGGTGTTCACCTCGATGCTGGGCGCAGGCTGGCGACCGCAGTCACCTTGGCTGGGCTTCACCGCCGTCATCACGATGGAGGATGACGGGCAGGGCTGCCGCTATACCGCGCGGGTGATGCACCCGGACAAGGCCCTGCGTGACCAGCATGAGCAGCTGGGCTTCTTCGACGGCTGGAACACGGTCATCAGCCAGCTGGAAGCCTTCGCGGCCGGCCTGTAGGCCGCGCTTGGGGTCAGATCCCTTCCGCTGTGAAAGGGCGCTGACCCCGGTTCGCCGGATCAGCCGACGCGGGTCCCGAAGATACGGTCACCGGCATCGCCCAGGCCTGGCAGGATGTAGCCCTTGTCGTTGAGCTGGGCGTCGATGGCCGCGGTGTAGATCTCCACGTCCGGGTGCACGGCCTTGACCGCCTCGATGCCTTCCGGCGCGGCCACCAGGAAAATGCCCTTGATGCGGCGGGCGCCGGCACGCTTGAGCATGTCGATGGTGGCGATCAGCGTGCCGCCGGTGGCCAGCATCGGGTCCAGGATCAGCGCGTCGCGCTCTTCCAGGCGGCCGGTCAGGCGCTCGAAGTAGGGCACCGGCTGCAGGGTTTCCTCATCGCGCTGCAGGCCCACCACGCTGACGCGGGCGGCCGGGATCAGCGACAGCACGCCGCTGAGCATGCCCAGGCCGGCGCGCAGGATCGGCACCACGGTGATCTTGGCGCCCGCAATGCGCTGCACGGTGACCGGGCCGGCCCAGCCGGGCAGGGTGTGCGGCTCGGTTTCCAGGTCGGCGGTGGCCTCATAGGCCAGCAGCGTACCCAGCTCGTTGGCCAGTTCGCGGAAATCCTTGGTGCTGAGCGCAGCGTTGCGCATCAGGCCGATCTTGTGCTGCACCAGCGGGTGGCGCACTTCGACGATCTTCATGGTCGGGAAGGGGAAAAGGAGAGAGGGCGCCATTTTGCCGGATTGGGCGGCCAACCCCAAACCGGGGCCGGAGACGGCCAGCATGAAATGCGCAGGCGCATGTCACGGCCATGCAATCTTGCGGACATACCGTGCAGACCCATTCTTAACAGGAATGGGGATTCCCAGTGCATATCAAGACTCCGTTGGCCGTTGCCATCACGCTGACCCTGGCAATGGGGGCCGCAGCACCGCTGCATGCCGCCGGGCAGCAGGCGGTAGCCGCCACCGGCGCCGTGGCGTCGGACGCGGTCGACCTGGACCGCATCGAAGTGCGCGCCCAGCTCGAATCGCAGATCCGCGCGGTCGACCTCAAGCGCAGCAGCGACGCCATCGAAGACGCGGTGTCCTCCGATGCGCTGGGCCAGTACCCGGACAAGAACGTGGCCGAGTCGCTGCAGCGGCTGCCGGGCATCAGCGTCACCCGCGACCAGGGCGAGGGCCGCTTCGTGGTGATCCGTGGCCTGGATGCCAATCTCAACAGCGTCAGCGTGGATGGCATCGCCGTGGGCACGCCGGAGGATTCCAGCCGTGCCGCGCCGCTGGACGTGATCCCGTCCGACTCCACCGAACGCCTGCGCGTGGTCAAGTCGCCGACCCCGGACATGCCCGGTGATGCCATCGGCGGCGCCGTGCTGGTGGAATCGGCCTCGGCCTTCGACCGCGACGGTCGCAGCCTGCGTGGCAAGATCGAAGGCAGCCACCAGCAGTTGTCCGGCGAGACCAGCCCCAAGGCCGCCTTCAACTACAGCGAAGTGTTCAACGACACCTTCGGCGTGGCCCTGGGCGTGAACTACCAGAAGCGGAAGTTCGAGTCGGACAACACCGAAGTGGAGTATGACGGCGAGGATGACGCCGCACCTGGCGACGTCACCGCGATCAACCTGCAGCACCGCAAGTACGAGATCGAGCGCAAGCGCATCGGCGCCAACCTCAACCTCGACTGGCGCCCGAACGAAGACAGCAAGTACTACCTGCGCACGCTGTACAGCCAGTTCGACGATGCCGAAACCCGCCAGCGTGTGATCTTCAACTTCGACGACGCCAAGATGGTCAAGACCGGCACCGACCAGTACCGCCTGGATGGCATGCCGAAGGATTCCATCGACAAGCGCATGCGCTACCGAACCAAGAAGGAAAACACCTTCGCGGCCAGCCTGGGGGGCGAGAACAAGCTGACCAACGCCGTGGTCGACTACAGGGTTGGCTACACCCGTACCGAAGAGCGCGTGAATGACGAGATGGAGGCGCGCTTCAAGCTCAACGGCAAGGCCTTCAACGGCACCCTGGACCAGAGCAGCCGCTTGCCCAGCTACAGCTTCGACAATCCGCAGTGGCTGGACAACAGCAACTACGCGTTCGACCGCTTCGTGCTTTCGCCCAAGCAGGTGAACGACAAGGAGCACAGCGCGCAGGTCAACGTGCGCTTCGACGGCGACAGCAGCAGCATCAAATTCGGCCTGCTGGGCCGCTGGCGTGACCGCGACGTCAATGTGGATGAGCGCGAACTGCGTGTCGGCCCGAAGGTGGCGCTGTCGAGCTGGAGCACCTCCTCGCCCGAACACCGCCACGGCAACCTGGGTGATGGCATGGATTCGGCCGCGATGCGTGCCTTCTGGGCGGCCAATGGCGGCCAGTACAGTGCCCGTCCGCAGGACGTCGGTGGCAACGCGATGACCTCGCTGGAAGAGGACTACGTGGCCAGCGAAGACATCTTCGCCAGCTATGCGATGGGCACCTGGGATGTGGGCGCGCTGCGCATCATCGGCGGTGTTCGCGTGGAAAACACCCAGTTCAAGGCAGTCGGCAACCAGGTGGACGTGGCCGCCAACGGCCGCAGCTTCACCGTCACCCCGCGCGTGGCCAACAGCAGCTACACCAACGTGCTGCCGGGCCTGCACCTGCGCTATGACGCGGCCGACGACTGGGTGCTGCGCGCCTCGGCCAACAAGACCGTGTCGCGCCCCTCGTTCGGTGACATTTCACCGCGCGTGGGCTACAGCCGCGGTGACGAGGAAGTGCGCCTGGGCAATCCGGAACTGGACCCGTACGAGTCGAAGAACATCGACCTGTCGGTGGAGAAGTACATCGGCAGCAGCGGCATCGTCTCGCTGGGCCTGTTCCACAAGTCGATCGATGGCTACATCGTGGAGACCGTGCGCACCAATGATCCGGCCTACGGCGGCCTGGACGTGACCCAGCCGATCAACGGCCGCAAGGCCACCGTGCGCGGTGCCGAGTTCAACTGGCAGCAGCAGCTGGCCTTCCTGCCGGAGGGCCTGGATGGCCTGCTGGTCGGCGCCAGTGGCACGTGGCTGGATACCGAGTTCGATGCCGGCATCAAGGATCGCCCAGGCGAGGACTTCACCCTGCCGCGCGCCTCCAAGCACGTCTACAGTGCCCACATCGGCTATGAGAAGTACGGTCTGAGTACGCGGCTGGCGGCGGTGTACCGCAGCGAGTACCTGGACAGCATCGGCAAGGGCCGCGCCTTCGACATCTACGTCGCGCCGAACACCCAGCTCGACTTCTCGCTGGACTACAAGTTCACCCCGCGCGTGAGCATGTACCTCGAAGCGCAGAACCTGCTGGACAAGCCGCTTGAGCTGTACCAGGGCACGCGCTCGCGCACCCTGCAGATGGAAGAGTATGGCCGCACCTACGCTCTGGGCCTGAAGGTGGCACTGTGATGGGGCGTCGCATCACTGCCTTGGCCACCGCGCTGGCGATAGCGCTGGCTGCCGGCTGCACGCCGGCCACCGGCAATGACCCCGCCATGGCCGCGACGTCAGCGAAGGCCAGCGGCGAGCGAGCGGTGACCACCATCGCCGAGGCCTTCCTTTCGCCGATGACCCCGGCTGACAACATCGACTCGCCTGCGGCCTGGCGAGCTCCGGATGGCAGGCTGTGGCTGATCGCCACCGCAAAGGCCACCGACAAGCTGGTGGTCTACGACGGCAGCACCGGCCAGCACCTGCGTGACGTGGGCAGCAGCGGCACCGCACCGGGGCAGTTCGACCGCCCAAACGGCATCGCGGTGATCGACGATCTGCTGTGGATCGTGGAGCGCGACAATCATCGCGTGCAGGTATTGAGCCTGCCGGACTTCGCACCGCTGGCGACGTTCGCTGCGGAGGACCTGCGCAAGCCGTACGGGCTGTGGGTAGACCGCCGCGCCGATGGCTACAGCGTCTACGTCACCGACTCCTGGGACAACGGCGAGGATGCGCAGGGCCGTGACATCCTGCCGCCGCTGGCGGAACTGGACAAGCGCGTGCGCCAATACCACGTGAGCCGCGACGATGCGAAGGTCGAGGCGAAGCTCGTCGCCAGCATCGGTGACACCAGCGAAGCCGGTGCACTACGCGTAGTCGAATCGATCTGGGGCGACCCGGAAAACGACCGCCTGCTGATTGCCGAAGAGGACGAGAGCTACGCCAGCGAGTTCAAGGTCTACACCCTGTCAGGTCGCTTCACCGGTACCACCTTCGGTCGCGACGTGTTCAAGGCCCAGGCCGAAGGCGTGACCCTGCGCACCTGTGGCAAGGACGGCTGGTGGATCACTACCGAACAGGGCAAGCAGCGCAGCGTGTTCCACCTGTTCGACCGGCATACGCTGAAGCCGGTCGGTGCGTTCCAGGGCAATACCGTGGCCAACACCGATGGTATCTGGATGATGCAGCAACCCAGCGCGCGCTTCCCGCACGGTGCGCTGTATGCCGTGCACGACGACCAGGGCGTGGTTGCGTTCGACTGGGAGAGCATCGCCAAGCAGTTGGCGCTGCCGCTGGAGTGTGGCGCATGAGCGGGCACTGCGTGATGCGTACGCTGGCGCTGAGCTTGCTGCTGGCGTTGCCGTCATTGTCGTTCGCAGCGGCCGAACCGAATACCCAGGTGCCGGCGGGCAGCCGCCACTACGCAGCAACGACGGTACCTGACCGCATCGTCGCCTCGCCGGCGGTCGATCCCAGCCATGGATTCGCTGTCGCCTGGCGTACCGACGGCAGCGTGCAGGCACCGCTGCTGGAGATTGCCCTCGCCGGAGATTCGCCGGCCATCGAGGGCATCCGCCAGGTGCGCGCAACGACCCGTTCGCTACAGACCGAGAATGGTCTGTCGCATCATCATCGCGCCGACATCAGCGGCCTGCAGCCGGATACCCAGTACGTCTACCGCGTGCAGGGCAACGGCAGCTGGAGCGCCTGGAACCAGTTGCGCACACTGGCCGCGGCCGACCAGCCGCTGACCCTGCTGTACTTCGGTGATACCCAGAACAAGAACGTCAGCCATGTCAGCCGGGTAGTGCGCGCCGCGCAGAAGGCCGCACCGCAGGCGCGCATGAGCCTGTTTGCCGGCGACCTGGTCAGCGGCGGCGACAACATGGATGACAGTGAGTGGGGCGAGTGGTTTGCTGCGACCAGCTGGCTGGCGCAGGAAACCCTGGTGGCCCCGGCCATCGGCAACCACGAGTATTTCGAGGAGTTCGAGGACACCCCGCAGGAACGCCGCGTGCTGGGCAAGCATTGGCCGGTGACGTTTGCGCTGCCGGGCAATGGCGCCAGCGCCGCGCAGCAGACCAGCTACTGGTTCGATGCGCAGGGCGTGCGCGTGGCCGTGGTCGATGGCACTTCGGCACTCGACCTGGGCACCGCCAAGGCACAGGCACAGTGGCTGGACAAGGTACTGGGCGGCAATCCGCAGCCGTGGACCATCGTGCTGCTGCACCAGCCGTTCTACTCGCCGCGCGAAGGACGCGAGAACGCCGCGTTGCGTGACGTGCTGCTGCCGGTGGTACGCCGCCATAACGTCGACCTGGTGCTGCAGGGCCACGATCACACCTATGGTCGCCGTGGTGAAGGGCAGGCCGCGACGCCGCAGTATGTGGTCACCGTGGCGGGGCCGAAGCAGTATCGCCTTTCCGACGAAGCGCGCAGGACGATGGACCCGGTGGCCGAAGACACCCAGCTGTTCCAGGTGTTGAACATCGATCCGCAGCACCTGCGCTATGAAGCACGCACCGTGACTGGCCGTCTCTACGATGCCTTCGAACTGCGCCGTGATGCCAAGGGTGGCAAGCAGCGCATGGAGCTGACCGAAGGCCGCATCACGCCGCGTGACTGCCCGCGCGCGCAGACTGCCAAGGGCCGCGCTGATCGCTGCTGGGAATGAGGAAATCCAGATGAAAACCGTACGCCGTCTTGTCCCCATGGCTGCCATCGGCGGGGCCCTGCTCCTGCTCGCGACGGCGGTGACCGCCGCCGATAGCGTGCTGCATCCGTTCCTGGCGGCGCAGCCGAAGCAGGCCCCGCAGGAAGTGAATCTGGCGGTGGAGATTCCGGCCGGCAGCTTCACCAAGTACGAGATCAAGGAAGACGGCCTGGTGCATGTGGACCGCTTCCAGTCGATGCCGGTCGCCTATCCGGCCAACTACGGTTCGATGCCGCGCACCCTGGCCGGTGACAACGATCCGCTGGATGCACTGGTGCTGACCCGCGAACCGCTGCATCCGGGCGTGATCGTGCGCTTCCGGCCGATCGGCTACCTGAAGATGATCGACGGCGGCGAGCACGACGAGAAGATCATCGGGGTGCCCACCGACAAGGTTGATCCGAGCTACGCCAACATCCGCGATCTGGCCGATCTGCCGGAGATCGAACGGCAGCGCATCGAGGCCTTCTTCCGGGTCTACAAGGACCTGCCGGCCGGGCGCAACCCGGTGCAGCTCAACGGTTGGGGCAACGCCGCCGAGGCGCGCGGGCTGATCAGTGAAGCGATGGAGCGATTCAAGCAGTAGACCCACGCCATGCCTGGATGGCCGGGCGCGCGCATCTCCTTCACCACCGCTGGCTATCATGTGCGCCTTCCACAACGAAGGCAGTGCCTGTGTCGGTAGCGTTGGTATGGTTCCGCCGTGATCTGCGGCTGCAGGACAATCCGGCCCTGCAGGCCGCGCTGGATGCCGGTCACGACGTGGTGCCGGTCTACATCCATGCGCCGCACGAAGAAGGCGGGTGGGCGCCGGGTGCCGCCTCCGATGCGTGGCGCCACCGTTCACTGGCCGCGCTGGATGCGGACCTGCGCACGCGGGGTTCCTCGCTGGTGCTGCGCAGTGGTGACAGCCTGCCGGCCCTGCAGTTGCTGATCGAGCAGACCGGCGCCGGGGCGGTCTACTGGAACCGCAAATACGAACCGGCCACCCAGCCACGCGACGCCACCATCAAGCGCATGCTGCGCGAGCAGGGCATCGACACGCAGAGCTGCAATGGCAGCCTGTTGTTCGAGCCTTGGGACATCGCCACCCAGCAGGGCCAGCCGTACAAGGTATTTACGCCGTACTGGCGCAACGTACTCAGTCATTGGCGCCTGCCTTCGCTGCAGGCCGCAGCGAAGGCACTGGCGGCACACGCGGTCGACAGCCTCGCACTGGATGATCTCCAGCTGGCACCGACGCTGGACTGGGATACCGGCTTCTGGGAACACTGGCAGCCGGGTGAAGCCGGTGCGCTGGAAGCACTGTCCGTCTTTGAAGATGGTGCCCTGCGCGGGTATCGCGAGCAGCGGGACCTGCCGGACCGTGTCGGTACCTCGCGGCTGTCACCGCACCTGCATTTCGGCGAAATCGCCCCCTGGCGGATTGCCCATGCGCTGGAAGGGCTGCGTAGTGCCGGCACCGACGCCGACATCGACGGCTACCTGCGCCAGCTGGGCTGGCGTGACTTTGCCTACCACCTGCTGCATCACTTCCCGAAGACGCCCACCGACAACCTCAACCCCCGTTTCGATCGCTTCCCATGGGCAACGCCCAGTGACGCGCAGCTGCACGACTGGCAGCGCGGCAACACCGGCGTGCCGATCGTCGACGCAGGCCTGCGCGAGCTGTGGCACACCGGCTACATGCACAACCGGGTGCGGATGATCGTTGCCAGCTACCTGTGCAAGCACCTGCGTGCGCACTGGCTTCACGGCGCGCGCTGGTTCTGGGACACCCTGGTCGATGCCGACCTGGCCAACAACACGATGGGCTGGCAATGGGTGGCCGGGACCGGCGCCGATGCCGCACCGTACTTCCGCGTGTTCAACCCGGTCACCCAGGCCGAGAAGTTCGACCCGCAGGCCCGCTACATCAGCCGCTGGGTGCCCGAACTGGCGGCGCTGCCGGTGAAGGCGCGCTTCGCGCCGTGGCAGCATCCACAGTTGCTGGCGGCGCATGCCCCGGGCTATCCGCGTACGCCGCTGGTGGATCTGGCGGCTGGCCGCGATGCCGCGCTGGCTGCCTACCGGCAGTCAGGAGCGGGGTAAAGTGCGGGTTGAGTGATCCGGTCAGTTAGCTGAACGCGGCCCTGTCGGCGTGCCCGATCATCATTCCGGCATCGCATCGGGCTGTTTATTCTCTTTGCGCCCGCAGGCCGCCGGCCAACCGGAAACCAAGGAGAACCTCATGATCCGCAACACCACCCGCAACGTCGCATTGGCCCTGATGAGTGCGGCCGTCCTGTCGGCCTGCGCCACCGGCGGCTCCTACGTACAGAGTGACCAGTACGGCAACCCGACCGAGCAGCAGAACCGCACCGGCCGCAACGCCCTGATCGGTACCGCCATCGGCGTGGCCGCCGGCCTGCTGACCGGCGACAGCGCCACCGAGCGCCGCCAGCATGCCCTGATTGGTGCTGGTATCGGCGCGCTCAGCGGCGCCGCGGTCGGCCAGTACCAGGATCGCCAGGAACGCGCACTGCGCGAGCGCACCGCCAATACCGGCATCGATGTGCAGCGCCAGGGCGACAACATCATGCTGAACCTGCCGGACGGCATCACCTTCGATTTCGGCAAGTCGACCCTGAAGCCGCAGTTCTATGGTTCGCTCAACGGCGTCGCAGGCACTCTGCGTGACTACAACCAGACCATGATCGAAGTGGTCGGCCACACCGACAGCATCGGCAGCGACGCGGTCAACAACCGCCTGTCGAAGGAACGTGCCGACTCGGTCGCGCAGTACCTGATCGGCCAGGGCGTGCAGAGCGTGCGTATCGAAACGCTGGGCGCCGGCAAGTCGTACCCGATTGCCGACAACAGCACCGACGCCGGCCGCGCCAAGAACCGCCGTGTCGAAATCCGTGTGATTCCGCTCAAGCAGTAACGCTACGCGTTACTGCTTGAGCCGTTCCGGCCATCGGCCGGAACGAAAATGCCGCCCTTGCAGGCGGCATTTTTGTGGGTGCCGAGCATTGCTCGGCACGCCGATAGCGCCTGTAGAGCCGAGCCACGCTCGGCTACCTCTTCTGGTAGATGCCAACTTTGGTCGGCGCCGTTCGGAAGGCAGTCGAGCATGGCTATGCCGGTCGTCCTGACCGGCACCCGTCGGGCCGTCGCAAGCGACGTTGGTAGCGGCTCCTGCCGCTACCTTCGACGCTACAGAAAGCGGCATCGCGCGCTCGGGTAGATCCACGCGATGCGTGGATACCCTCGGGGTCATGCCGCCGAAGCGGCCACCTTCTCCAGGATCCGCTTGCCGCTGCTTTCCAGCGCAGCGTCTTCCTTTTCTTTCTGCTGCTGTGCCAGCTTCGCGCCCGGGCATTGCGCCAGCATGTAGTTGGCGTCGAAGTTGAGCTTCTCGACCAGGAAGTCGACGAACGCACGCACCTTCGGCGAGACCAGGCGGCCACCGGCGAACACGGCGTTGAAGTCCACTTCCGGGCCGGTCCAGCCGGCCAGCACGCGGCGCACCATGCCCGATTCAACGAACGGCTTGGCCATCACGTCGCCGGTCAGCAGCAGGCCTTCGCCGCACACCAGCGCACCATTGAGCGCAGACATGTCGTTGGCGGTCATCAGCGGGGTAACAGGGAAGTCGCGCAGCTCGCCGCCGTTCTCGCCCAGCTGCCAGGTGAAGCGCGGCGAGTTGCCGGTGTGGTACGGCTTGCGCATCGCCAGGATGCGATGGAACTGCAATTCTTCCGGATGCAGCGGCTCGCCATAACGTTCGATGTAGGCTGGGCTGGCGAACACCTGCGTGCGCAGGCTGCCGAGCTTGCGCGCGACCAGATTGGAATCGGGCAGGGCACCCACGCGCAGCGCCAGATCGGCTTCGCCGGCAATCAGGTCCAGCTTCTCGTTGCCCATATGCATGTCCAGGCGGATCTCTGGATACTGCGCATGGAACTGGCCCAGCAGCGGCGCAATCCAGGTGATGCCGATCGAGTAAGGCACAGTGAAGCGCAGCCAGCCACGCGGCCCGGACTGCAACTGGCTCACTGCGCTCTCGGCTTCTTCAAGCTCGCGTGCGATGCGTTGGCAATGTTCGTGATAGATCGAACCGGCTTCGGTCAGGCCGAGGCGGCGCGTGGTCCGGTGCAGCAGGCGCGCACCCAGGCGCGTCTCCAGTTCCTGCACCTTGCGGCTGACCGTGGTCTTGGGCAGGCCGAGCGATTTGGCAGCGGCAATGAAGCTGCCTTGCTCGACCACTTTGACGAAGATCAGCGTCTCGTTGAGATCGTGGGACATGGTCTGGGATCCTGGACGTCGGGGATGGGACAATCGTGACAGAACGATTGGACCGGGAGCGGGATGATTATTCCCCTTAATCAGGACTAATCAAGTAAAGGTTTGAGGTCTATCGTGGCGCCATTCGTTAATTGGAGCCCGTCCGCCATGAGCCTGCGCAACATTCTTGCCCGTCTCCGGAACGCCGGCCAGAGCAGCCTGGACCTGGCAATGACCGTTGAAGTCCGCCCGAGTTCCTTGGTACACAAGGACTTTCGTGAGTTTACCGCGCCCATGCGTCAGCAGCGTGGCGGTGCCATCCGTCTGGTCCCGCACAAGGGCGACCGGCTGCGTCGAATCGGGACTATCCCGGATTTGGGAGGAAATGTCCCGTGAATGGGATGCTGACGCCCGAAGTCCTGGTCCTCGGCGGCACCGGTGCCGTCGGCCAGGGCGTGGTTGGCGCATTGCTGGAAGCCGGCAGCCCGGTGCTGGTGGTCGGTCGCGATCCGGGCCGGCTGGCGGCGCTGCATGAGCAGTTCGCCGACGAGCCGGGCCTGGAGACGCTGCTGGGTTCGCTCAGCGATGACGGCTCGGCGCGCGCACTGGCCGAACGCATCGCGCATCGCCCGCGTCCGCTGGCCGCCGTGATCGCCGCAATGGGTGGTCCTTATCGTCGCGGCCGGGTGACCGACCGCAACGGCGATGAACTGCTGGGCGCGATGCAGGCCGACCTGATGCCGCACGTGCACGCGGTGCGTCACCTGCTGCCGCTGCTGCAGGACAACGTGCACGCACGACGCTACGTGATGATCGGCAGCCCGGCCAACGCCAAGCCGTGGGCGGGCTACGGCGAGACCTCGATTACCACCGCCGCGCTGCGCATGTACGCGCAGGTGGTGCACCAGGAAGCGCAGGCGCTGGGCGTGCGCGCGCAGATGCTGGAAGTCTGCAGCCCCGTCTGTACCCCGGCCAACGCGGCCAATGCCTGCATCGAGTGGCCCAGCTCGCTGCTGGTCGGCCGTCGCGTGGTCTCGCTGCTGGATGGTTGCCGCGACAACCGCGCCATCGTCCGCTGTGACAGCAGCGATGCCGAACTGCCGCGTGGCCTGCTGCACTTGGAAGTTCCCCCTTTGTGGCGCGATACCGCAGGCGTCGCTTGACCTCGACCATGGTTGAGGTCGCAGTATGCGGCGCCGATTTTTGCAACACGTTCTCATCTAGCTGTACCACCCCTCCGTACGGATGCATGCCATGACTTCCCCCAATACCACCCCACATCGTTTCGGCCATCGCATCGCGATGGTCGGCGTGTCGATCCTCGCCGCCGCCGTGCTTGCGGCCTGCAGCGGCGGCCACGCCGAAGAAGCCGGTGCACCGCCGCCGCCGCAGGTCAGTGCTGCACCGGTGCTGGTCAAGCAGGTCAGCCAGTGGGACGAATTCAGCGGCCGCGTCGAAGCGGTACAGAGCGTTGAACTGCGTCCGCGCGTGTCCGGCTACATCGACAAGGTCAACTACGTCGAAGGCCAGGAAGTGAAGAAGGGCGAAGTGCTCTTCACCATCGACGCGCGCAGCTACCAGGCCGAGTACGATCGCGCTGCCGCCGAACTGGCCCGTGCCCGCACCCAGGCTACGCTGGCCCGCAGCGAGTCCGAGCGTGCCAAGCGCCTGTCCGAGCAGCAGGCGATCTCCACCGAGACCGCCGAACAGCGTCGTGCGGCGGCCGACCAGTCCGGTGCTGCGGTGCAGGCCGCGCAGGCGGCGCTGGACGCGGCCCGGCTAAACCTGGAGTTCACCAAGGTGCGTGCACCGATCGACGGCCGTGCCGGCCGCGCGATGGTCACCGCCGGCAACCTGGTCACTGCTGGCGACAGCGCCAGCGTGCTGACCACGCTGGTCTCGCTGGACACGGTGTTCGTCTACTTCGATGCCGACGAGAGCACTTTCCTGCGCTACGCCCAGATGGCGCGCAAGGGCGAGCGCCCGAGCGAGCGGGACAGCGAGCTGCCGGTGAAGGTCGGCCTGTCCGGGGAAGAGGGCTATCCGCACTCGGGTAAGGTCGATTTCCTCGACAACCAGGTGGCGCGCAGCACCGGCACCATCCGCGTCCGTGCGCTGCTGGACAACGCCGACCGCCAGTTCACGCCGGGCCTGTTCGCCCGCGTGCAGCTGCTCGGCAGCGGCCAGTTCCAGGCCCTGCTGATCGACGACAAGGCCGTGCTGACCGACCAGGACCGCAAGTACGTCTACGTGGTCGACAAGGATGGCAAGGCCCAGCGCCGTGACATCCAGCTCGGCCGCACCGCCGATGGCCTGCGCATTGTCGAGAACGGCCTGGCCGCCGGCGACAAGGTGATCATCGACGGCGTGCAGAAGGTCTTCATGCCGGGCATGCCGGTGCAGGCCAAGGCCGTGGCGATGCAGCCGCAGGCTGCGCCGGCACCGGGCCGTGATGCCACAGCTGCGCTGAACCACTGATCCGCCCGCTCCTGATCCGCGTCCCCGCTTAGCTGCCGGCGCCAGCGGCAGCCTTCCGTGCCTTCGTCATATCGACGAGGGGCAGGGTGGCTGTTGCCCGCCGTCGGCCTTTCCCAGGAATTCCTCCATGGACTTTTCCCGTTTCTTCATCGACAGGCCGATCTTCGCGGCGGTGCTGTCGATCGTGATCTTCGCCGCAGGCCTGATCACGATTCCAATCCTGCCGATCAGCGAGTACCCGGAAGTGGTGCCGCCGTCGGTGGTCGTGCGTACGGTGTATCCGGGCGCCAACCCCAAGGTCATTGCCGAGACCGTCGCCACGCCGCTTGAAGAGGCCATCAACGGCGTCGAAGGCATGATGTACCTGAAGTCGGTTGCCGGCTCGGACGGCGTGCTGCAGATGACCGTCACCTTCCGCCCGGGCACCGACCCGGACGCGGCGGCGGTGAAGGTGCAGAACCGCGTGGCGCAGGCGCAGGCACGCCTGCCCGAGGACGTGCGCCGGCAGGGCGTGACCACGCAGAAGCAGTCACCGACCTTCCTGATGGTGGTGCACCTGACCTCGCCGCAAGGCAAGTACGACACCCTGTACCTGCGCAACTACGCGCGCCTGCACGTCAAGGATGCGCTGGCGCGTATTCCGGGCGTGGGTGACGCGCAGATCTTCGGCGGCGGCGACTACGCCATGCGCGCCTGGCTGGACCCGGACAAGGTGGCTTCGCGCGGCCTGACCGCCAGCGACGTGGTGCGCGCCATGCGCGAGCAGAACGTGCAGGTGTCGGCCGGCCAGCTCGGCGCCGAACCGCTGCCGGACAGCAAGTTCCTGACCCTGATCAATGCCCAGGGCCGGCTGAAGACCGAAAAGGAGTTCGGCGACATCGTGCTCAAGAGCGGCACCGATGGCGAGATCGTGCGCCTGTCCGACGTGGCCCGCCTGGAGCTGGGTGCGGGCGACTACACCCTGCGCTCGCAGCTGGACGGCAAGAACGCGGTCGGTATCGGTATCTTCCAGTCGCCGGGTGCGAACGCGCTGGAAATCCGCGACCAGGTCATCTCGACGATGGACGAGATGCAGAAGACCATGCCGGCCGACGTGAAGTACGAAGCCGTGTATGACACCACCATCTTCGTGCGTGACTCGATCAAGGCCGTGGTCTCCACGCTGCTGGAAGCCATCGCCCTGGTAGTGCTGGTGGTGATCCTGTTCCTGCAGACCTGGCGTGCCTCGATCATCCCGTTGATCGCGGTGCCGGTGTCGGTGGTGGGTACCTTCGCCGCGTTGTACCTGCTGGGCTTCTCGATCAATACGCTGAGCCTGTTCGGCCTGGTGCTGGCGATCGGCATCGTGGTCGACGATGCGATCGTGGTGGTGGAGAACGTCGAGCGCAACATCGAGGAAGGGCTGTCGCCCACCGCAGCGGCCCACCAGGCCATGCGCGAGGTCTCCGGCCCGATCGTGGCGATCGCGCTGGTGCTGTGCGCCGTGTTCGTGCCGATGGCGTTCCTGTCGGGTGTTACTGGACAGTTCTACAAGCAGTTCGCGGTCACCATCGCCATCTCCACGGTGATCTCGGCGATCAACTCGCTGACCCTGTCGCCGGCCCTGGCCGCGCGCCTGCTGAAGGCCCACGGTGCCCCGAAGGACGGCCCGAGCCGCCTGATCGACCGCCTGTTCGGTTGGGTGTTCCGTCCGTTCAACCGCTTCTTCAAGTCCAGCTCGGAGAAGTACGAGCGTGGCGTGGCTCGCATCCTCGGCCGTCGCGGTGCGGTGTTCGTGGTCTACGCGATCCTGCTGGTCGGTACCGGCGTGATCTTCAAGCTGGTGCCGCCGGGCTTCATCCCGACCCAGGACAAGCTGTACCTGATCGCGGGTGTGAAGCTGCCGGAAGGCTCCTCGATCGCGCGTACCGATGAAATGTTGCGCAAGGTCGCCAAGATCGCCCAGGAAACCGATGGCGTGGCCCACACCATCTCGTTCCCGGGCTTGAACGCGCTGCAGTTCACCAACACGCCGAACACTGGTGTGGCGTTCATTCCGCTCAAGCCGTTCGCCGAGCGCCATGGCCGCACCGCCGCGCAGATCAACGCCGAGATCAACCAGAAGATCGCCGGGCTGCAGGAAGGCTTCGCCTTCGCGATGATGCCGCCGCCGATCCTCGGCCTGGGCAACGGCAACGGCTACCAGATGTTCATCGAGGACCGGGGCAACCTGGGTTACGGCGCGCTGCAGAATGCCGTACAGGCGATGCAGGGCACCGTGGCGCAGACGCCGGGCATGGCCTTCCCGATTTCCAGCTACCAGGCCAATGTGCCGCAGCTGGATGCCGAGGTCGACCGCGTCAAGGCCAAGGCGCAGGGCGTGCAGCTCACCGAACTGTTCGACACCCTGCAGACCTACCTCGGTTCGGCCTACGTCAACGACTTCAACCAGTTCGGCCGTACCTGGCAGGTGATCGCCCAGGCAGACGGTCCGTACCGCGAGACGGTCGAGGACATCGGCAAGCTGCGCACCCGCAACGACCGTGGCGAGATGGTGCCGATCGGTTCGATGGTCACCATCAAGCAGACCTTCGGCCCGGACCCGGTGCTGCGCTTCAATGGCTATCCGGCAGCGGACCTGGCCGGTGAAGCCGACCCGCGCCTGCTGTCCTCCGCCGAGGCGATGAACAAGCTGACCGAGATCGCCGGCAAGGTGCTGCCGGTGGGCATGACCACCGAATGGACCGACCTGAGCTACCAGCAGGCGACCCAGGGCAAGGCAGCCTTCATCGTGTTCCCGGTGGCGATCATGCTGGCCTTCCTGGTGCTGGCCGCGCTGTACGAGAGCTGGTCGCTGCCGCTGGCGGTGATCCTGATCGTGCCGATGACCCTGCTGTCCGCGCTGTTCGGAGTGTGGCTGAGCGGTGGCGACAACAACGTGTTCGTGCAGGTCGGCCTGGTGGTGCTGATGGGCCTGGCGTGCAAGAACGCGATCCTGATCGTCGAGTTCGCCAGAGAGCTGGAGATGGGCGGCAAGGGCATCGTTGAAGCGGCATTGGAAGCCTGCCGCCTGCGTCTGCGCCCGATCGTGATGACCTCCATCGCGTTCATCGCCGGCACCGTGCCGCTGGTGTTGTCGCACGGTGCAGGCGCCGAAGTGCGCTCGGTGACCGGTATCACCGTGTTCGCCGGCATGCTGGGCGTGACTCTGTTCGGCCTGTTCCTCACCCCGGTGTTCTACGTGGCCCTGCGCAAGTTCGTCACCCGCAACGGTGGTGGCCAGCTGGTGCAGCACGGCGAGCCGACCATCCACCACTGATACGGAACCCCGTCGCCGCCGGTCATTGGCCGGTGGCGGCTTTCCCCTCACAAGGCATGCATCCATGAACACCCATCAGAACAAGATCGCGCTGGTCACCGGCGCCACCCGTGGCATCGGCCTGGAAACTGTGCGCCAGCTGGCCCAGGCTGGCGTACACACGCTGCTGGCCGGTCGCAAGCGTGAGACCGCCGTGGAGCTGGCACTGAAGCTGCAGGCTGAAGGCCTGCCGGTCGAAGCCCTGCAACTGGACGTGACCGACGCGGCCAGCATCGCCGAAGCGGTCGAGCAGGTGCGCCAGCGCCATGGCCGCCTCGACATCCTGGTCAACAACGCCGGCATCATGATCGAGAACCCGGCGCAGGCACCGTCGGAACAGTCACTCGATACCTGGAAGCGCACTTTCGACACCAACGTGTACGCGCTGGTGGCGGTCACCCAGGCCTTCCTGCCGCTGGTCAAGCAGGCCAAATCCGGGCGCATCGTCAACGTGTCCAGCATGCTCGGCTCGCAGACCCTGCACGCCGACCCGACGTCGGGCATCTACGATTTCAAGATCCCGGCCTACAACGCCTCCAAGGCGGCGGTGAACAGCTGGACCCTGAGTCTGGCCTACGAACTGCGCAATACCCCGATCAAGGTCAACACCGTGCATCCGGGTTACGTGAAGACCGACATGAACGGCGGCAACGGCGAAATCGAAATCAGCGAAGGCGCACGTTCCAGCGTGGAAATGGCGTTGATCGGTGAATCCGGCGCCAGCGGCAGCTTCACCTACCTGGGCGAGGTGCTGCCATGGTGATCCGCACGTTGGCGATGGCCGTCTCCAGCCTGGTGCTGGCAGGCTGTGTCAGCGTCGGCCCCAACTACAAGGCGCCGGTACAGGAGCCTGTGGTGCTGCGGGGTGCGCAGCAGCCGGTGTTCAGCACCACCTCGCCGGTGGCCAGCTGGTGGGCGCAGTTCGATGATCCGGTGCTGGAACAGCTGGTGCATGGCGCACTGTCGGACAACCTGGATCTTCGCGTGGCCGTGGCCCGCGTCAGCCAGGCCCGCGCGGTGTTCGTCGAAAGCCGTTTCGACCAGGCCCCGCACATCACCGCAGGCGGCAGCTACGACCGCCGCAAGCAACCCGATCCGCAGCTGGGTGGGCAGCGGGTGTTCAGTGAAAGCTACCAGCTCGGCTTCGACGCCGGCTGGGAGCTGGATCTGTTCGGCCGCAAGCGCCGTGCTGCAGAAGCCGCGCGCGCCGACCTCGACGCCGAGCAGGCCAACCTGGCCGATGCGCAGGTGCTGGTCGCCGCCGAAGTGGCGCGCAACTACTTCGAGCTGCGCGGTACGCAGAAGCGCATTGCGGTGGCCCAGCACACGCTGGTCAACCTGCGCGATACGCAGAAGCTGACCGAGGCGCGCTGGGAGCTGGGCGCCGGCAGTGAGCTGGACGTGCAGAGCAGCCGTGCACGGCTGAAGGCGATCGAGGCCGACATTCCGCTTCTGGAAGTGGCCGAGACGCAGTCGCGTAACCGGCTGGCGGTGCTGCTGGGCCAGCGCCCGGAAACGCTGACCGCCATGCTGGCACCACATGACGTGCCGGCATTCGCCAAGGCACTGCCGCTGGGCGATACCCGCGAGCTGCTGCGCCAACGCGCCGACGTGCGCGTGGCCGAGCGTCGCCTGGCCGCTGCTACCGCACGCGTGGGCGTGGCTACTGCGGACCTGTTCCCGCGGTTGTCGCTGTCCGGCTTCGTCGGCTTCCTCGGCGGCGATGCCAGTGGCCTGGTCAATGGCAACAACAAGGCCTGGTCGCTGACCCCGTCGCTGAGCTGGGCAGCATTCGACTTCGGCACCGTGCGTGCACGCCTGCGTGCGAGCAAGGCCGAGGCCGAAGGCGTGGCAGCACAGTATGAGCAGGCCGTGCTGCTGGCACTGGAAGACACCGAAAACGCGCTGACCCGCTATTCCAAGCAGCAGGCGCGGCTGGCGATCGTGGTCGAGCAGGCGCAGGCGGCACGCCGCGCTGAGTCGCTGGCGCAGATCCGCTACCGCGAGGGCTCGGAGGACTTCCTGACCCTGCTGGATGCGCAGCGCACGCAACTGGCGGCCGATGATGCGTTGGCGGCGGCTGAGTCCGAGGTCAATGTCAGCGTGGTGGGCGTGTACAAGGCGCTGGGGGGATGGGGGCAATCACCGCAGCCGCCGAGCGTGGCGCAGGTGGAGTAACCGCAGGGGACGGAAGCAGTGGCTTCCGTCCCTTTCTTCTGTCAGGGCCAGTGATTGGCCGGTGCGTCGCGCTCGCGCATGCGCACGATGCAGAAGCGATGGCCAGTGGGCGCTTCCATCACCCACCAACGTTTGACGAAGCCGATCCGGCGCGCGCCGAGCCTCTCCAGGCGGTCGGCCTCGGCGTCGATGTCGTCGCTCTCGATGTCCAGGTGCACCCGTGACGGGTGATCGACGCGCTGGACTTCAACGTCCAGGCCCGCCGGAGCACCGAGCAGGTCGGCGTACTCGGCGGCGTCTTCGGCACGGGCGGGCCGCGCCTGCAGGCCAAGCGCGGCGGCCCAGAAGCGGGCGCCTTCGTCGGCGGGAATGCCCTCGCAATCGATGATGAAACCGGCCAGGCGACTCTGGTGTGCCATGCCCTTCTCCACAGTTTGGGAACAGGGGCAGGGTAGCGCGGCGTCTGCTGTGGACGTTGTCACAGTCGTGACGTTTCTGACTCTGCCGGAAGCCGTGTCCGCCGTGTAACTAGTGGGGCAGATTCCAGGGAGTACACACGATGAGCGATGACAGGCGGGATACCCAGCGCATGCTGTTTGGCGACCCGGGGCCACCCGGTGCGGGCCTTTCGGTGGCGGTCGTTGTGCTGCTGGTGCTGGCGACGATGGCCGCTGCGATCGGTTTCCTGCGACTGCCCGATCCGATGCTGGGGCTCGGGCTGATCGGTGTCGCCGTGTTCCTTGCCGTCGGCGCCCGCATCTGCCAGGCGCGCAACCAGCACCAGGCGTTGTACCGGCTGTTGTCGCGGCAGCCGCCGCCGTAGCCACGGCTGCCGCGGGAATTCAGGGCTTCGGCCAGTCCAGCTCGACCACCAGCGGGAAATGATCCGACGGCAGCACGCCGTCGATGCGACGATCATCGGTAAGGAAGCTGCGCGCACGGAAGCCACGCACCAGCACCCAGTCCAGCTGCACGGTGGCCTTGCCGGTGAAGTCGTGGAAGGTCGGGCGCGGACCCTGCGGTGTTTTCACCTGGGTACGGGTGTCCTGCAGCAGGCGGGTGAACGCCCTGTAGGTGTCACCGCCGGGCTCGCTGTTGAAGTCACCGGTCAACACCACCGGCAGGTCGTCCGGCAGGGCTTCCAGGCGCTTGCCGATGAGCTCGGCACCCTTCACCCGGCGCGGTTCGTCCTCGTCGCGGTAGGGCAGGTGGGTATTGAGGAAGTAGAAGCGACGGCCATCGTCCAGGCGCCGGAACAGGGCCCAGGTGACCATACGCGGGTACAGGTTGCCCCAGCTGATGCTGCCAGGGACGTCCGGCGTATCCGAAAGCCAGAAGTTGCCGGATTCCTCGATGGCCAGCACCTTGCTGTCGTAGAACACGCCCATGTGCTCATCGCCGCTGCCACCGCGGCGGCCTTCACCGAACCAGCGGTAGCCGGGCAGGTGCCCTGACAGGTAGTCGGCCTGTTCCTTCACCAGTTCCTGGGTGCCGATCACTGCCGGGTGCGCGTCGAGGATCACCTTGACCATCGCATCACGGCGGTCGGGCCAGCGCTTGCCCGGCTCGGTGTCAGCCGGGGTACGGACGTTGAATGACATCACCTTCAACGGCGCCGGCGTGACGGCCCAGGCAACGGCAGGCAGAGCAAGCGCCAGCAGCGCACTCAGCGCCGGGCGACGGAAACGCGACAACATCGTGGAATCCCTCCATTCCATGAAAACGGTTTCATGGAGCATGCCATGGAAGGCGGGGGCAGTGGTATGCCGGGACGGGCGACTTGGAGGCGCCGGGCGGACGCTGGACGCTCCGCCCGGCAGATGCCCCTTGCCCGATCAGGGGTCGTAGATCATCCCGTTCTCGTCGCGGTTGTAGTGGTCGCTGGCCACGCGGGTGCCGTCGTCATGGACCACGTACAGCGTGCAACGCTGGTGGAACACGTTGCCGCTGATGCGGAAGGGCACGCACTCCTCCTGCAGGCCGACCTCTTCGGCTGCATTCGCCGGCGGCGAGGGCACCAGGGCCGCAAGTGCAACTACTGCAGCGAAAGAAAAAGCGGTCATTCGATTGTGCAGCGTCATTGATCACACTCCTTGTAGCCGTAGTCGGTGTCCGATGCAGATCAGTCTGCCGGGAGGTACCACTGACCGTTCTCGTCTATCCAGTACACCGACGTGAAAACGGTGCCGTCTGCCAGAGTGCGGGTGACGGTGCAGCGCTGATGCACGAGGTTGGGCCCAAGTCTTACGGGCACGCAATCGGTCGTCGATCCGGGGGACCCGGCCGCGTGGCCAGTCGCCGGTATCCCACTACCCAATGCCAACATCAATGCGGCCATCGCGGCCAGTTGCAGTTTCATAAGCATCATCCTTGCTTTCTGCAATCGCGCACATGCGCATGGCGTGTGTAACACGCGAACCAGAGATCCGGAAGTGCCTCGCCGCGATCAGTCTTCGATCTCGCCGCGACGGCTGGCGGCACGCACTGCCTGCGCGGTGGTCGCCACACCCAGCCGTTGCCGCGCGTGGCGCAGGTGGTTCTCCACCGTGCGCGTGGAAAGCCCAAGCGTGGCCGCGATCTCAGCTTGCCGGCGCCCGGCGGCGACCCAGCGCAGCACTTCGCGCTCGCGGTTGCTCAGTGCGCTTCCCGAACGCTCGGCAGGCGATTCGGCCAGACGGCGCGCGGCCCGGAATGCTGCGGTTGCAGCAGCTTCCAGCCGCAGGCGCGCGTTGGCCGACGCGTCGATTGACGTACCGGCAACGCTGACCGCGCCTTCCAGGCCGGTGATGCCGAACACCGGCACCTGCAGCCCATGCAGGCCTTCGCCGCGAGGCTGCTTCACCACCTGGTAGCGCTCGCCGCGAACGCCCAGGCGCTTGCTCCAGAAGAACGGCGCGTTGCTGTCCAGCACGTGGCGATTGACGGGGCAGGCGTGGAGGTAGCGCGCAAGGTCGGTATCGCTGCCATCGCCGAACCAGTCGCCCTCGATCCAGTACACGCGTTGCGTACCCCGCTCCAGCCCGGTGCCGGTGGCAAACACCAGCACGCGGTCGAAGCCGAGCGGTGCCGCGATGCCTCGCAGGACTGCACCCACCGCGCTCAGCGAACGGGCGCGTTCCAGCTCCAGCAGCGCCTGCACCAGCTCGGTCATCCGGCTCAGCGCCCGGCCAAGGCGTCGAGCAGGGCGCGTGCAGCCAGTTTGCCCAGCGCATTGCCAGCCAACGGGCTGTCGCCGGTCAGCAGCAGGCGGTCCTGCAGCACGCTGCCATCGATGCCGTCATTGACGATCTGCACGCCCCGCTGTGCCAGGCGCTCACCGAAGAACCACGGCAACTGTCCAGGCATGTAGCCGATCTCCGGCGTCTGCCGGTCCATCGCATCGGGGAAGGCGCAGATGCGGTAGCCGCGGAACAGCGAACCGCCATCGGCCTCGTCCACGCCCGCGGCCAGCAGTGCGGCCGGACCGTGGCAAAGGGTGATGATGTGGCGTTGCTGGGCCATCGCCCAATGCAGGACGGACTTCACCGCGCGGCTCTGCGGCAGTCCGATCAGGGCGCCATGGCCACCGGGGATGAACACTGCCGCATAGTCCGAATCTGCATCGAGCCCGGCGACCACCTCGTCCAGTGGCAGCGGCTGGCGGAAGCACGAGGCATAACGTTCGTACAGCCCGCCGATTTCCTTGTCCTCGTTTGGAAATGCCCACCACTCGAACTTGGCGGGGTTGCCCGACAGCGTGGCTACATCGATGCCGAAGCCGGCCTTGTCGAGGTGGTACATCGGCAGCAGGGTCTCCACCGGATGGTTGCCGGTGGAGAACAGGTGGCCATTGGCAGTTGGCAGATAGCGTTCGTCGGCAGCGATCATCAGCACCTTCCAGCGGCCATCGCGGCGCGCATCCGGGTAGTCGGCACCGGAAAGGTTGCTCTTGGGCGATGTGAACTGTGACAGCGAGTAGGGCGACGGGAAGAAGGCATCGCGCTCGGCCGGGTCGGGGCTGGGCTGGCGGCTGGGCTCTTGCGTGTTCATGCAGACCTCCTGCGGGAAATGTGAGGCCAGCATAGGAGGGTGGGTGCGCACGCGCGATGAGGGATTTCCCTCAGCTGCCCACGGCTAATTGGCCTGGTTCCCGTGTTGCTGCATGTCCTCATGCAGGATCCGCCGCAGTTCGACGATGGCCGGCGTGGCTTCCTGCACGCTGTGCCCGGACACGATCACCTTCTCCGAATCCGCGTGCGGCAGGTGCGAGCTCCAGTAGGGCACCAGCCCGTCGTCGGTCTTTTCCAGCGGACCATCGGCCTTGGCCCGCGCGATGATCGAGTGGTAGTGCACCTTCGGCGACATCGGCAGGTCGGCCACGGCGCGGACGAAGGGATCGTCCTTGTCCAGATTCTGGATGCTGTTCATCTGGTAGCCGTGCTTGCCGTCGTTGCGATCGATCTGGCCGTCGTTGGCGATGGTGGCGACGTCTTCCAGCACGGTCAGCGGCAACCGCACCAGGCGACCGATCCAGCGGCCCAGGCGGGTGCCCGCCACATCGGTGCCGCGGTGTGGCGTGGCGATGAATACCACGCGCGATACTTCCGGCTCCGGCAGGAAGGTCAGTACCGGTGCGCCCTTGGTACGCAGCAGTTCACGCTGTGCCGGCGTCATCTGCGCAGTCTCCAGCAGGGTGTCGACCAGATGATCGCCGGAAGAGGAGATCATCAGCCGCGCGATCACCCCACCCATGCTGTGCCCGACCAGCACCATGTCATGCGAAGCCTGCGCCTTGCCGCTGGGGTCGAAATGCTTGAACACCTCATCCAGCGTGTGGCGCATCGAATCGTGGCTCATCGCGATGGGCATGTTGGTGGGGTAGTAGAACTGCCAGACCTGGAAGTCCTGGCGGATCTCGTCGTCGCGCATCAGCTCGTTGGCGACGTTGACCCAGGCTTCCGGACTGCTGGCCAGGCCATGGATCATCAGCAGCACGCGGCGGTTCGGATCGTAGGGCTGCATCATGTACAGATGCGGCGTGTCGATGCCGCCCTTGCCGCCGAACAGCGAGCGCAGCGACTGGTGGCTGAAGTTGGAGCGCGCCAGCCACAATGCGTAGCCTGCGGTGAAGTTCGCGGCCAATGGCACCTGCTGCCCATGCAGGGTGACTTCCGTGACCTGGTAGGGATCGTGGATCTCCAGTTCCGGCTCGTCGTCGTGCAGCACTTCCCACAGGTTCTTTCCGGAGAAGCGCAGCAGTACCGTCATCGATGGCGACGGCATCTCGCTCCAGCTCTGCGTCACCGGTGTGGCGGCCTGCGCGGCGGGTGTTGTGGCCGGCGGCGTGGTGGCGGTGGTGGCGGTGGTGGCGGCCGGATCCTCCATCACGGCCACCAGTTCGGCACCGAAGCCATCGCGGCGATGCACGCTGCGCAGCGTGCCGGTGAACGACAGCGAGGCCGCCGGTACCAGTTCGGTGGGGGTACGCGTATCCAGCGGCGATGCCTCGCCTGAAGGTGCCAGCACGAAGGTCCAGCGGCCCAGCTGGAAATGGCTGGCCTGGCTGTGCACGCGCCCGGTGGCATACGCGTTGTACAGCTGCACCGAGGCTTCCTGCACGGCCAGGTTGTAGTAGTCGCGCACCTGGGTCTGGCGGTCCTCGAAACCGCGCTGGTTGGCCGTTCGCTCGGTGAAGAACAGGTAGGCGTAGGCCTGCCGCGCGACCTGCATCCACGCGTCCAGGCGCGGCTGGAAGTCGGCATCCAGTTCGGTGATCGCACTCTTGGCACGGCCGGAGGTGGAGTACTCGCGCTTGGGCGCGGGCAGGGTCATCGCATACTGCAGCCACAGCTCGGCCAGGCTTGAGCGCTTGTCCTCCTCGCGCACCACGATGCTGCCTTCCATGGCCTCGATGCAGGGCAGGCCGGGCTTGGCGCAGACGCCTTCGTCGAGACCGGCCACGCGCAGGGTTTCCATGGTGGCCGAACTGAGCTTGCCGGTGGTGAGGATGTCGCCGCGCTTCAGGGCGATGTACTGGCCGGGGCTGACCGAGGCCACCTGCACCGACGGCCCGAACTGGCGCAACGTGGCGCAGCCGCCCAGGGTGAGCAACACGGTGATGATGAGGGTCGTGCGGCCGATGAAGCCCAAGCCCGTGGTTGCCATACGATCCTCCTGCGCGGTGGCGCCACTCTAGCGGTCGGCATGTCAAAGCGGAAGATACCGGGCGGTCGGTTTGGAGTGCGGAAGTGCCGCCAACCGGGCGATTCAGGCATTTCCGTGTGACACTGGGGTGAACAGGATGAACGCGGGGCTGCGATGCGATGGCTTGAGACCCGTGTTCCTCCGCCTCTTGCGATGCTGTTGTGTGCCGCCATCGGTTATATGGGCAGCCGATGGCAGCCGGGCGGGGCGTTGCAGCTACCGATGCCTGAGTTGCTTGCGGGTCTGGTGATGGTCTTCGGCGTGGTCTTGAACCTGCTGCCGAAGCTGGCCTTCCGGCGCGTGGGCACCACGGTCAACCCCTTGCGGCCGGCGGCGTCGAGCGTGCTGGTCACGCACGGCGTGTACCGCTACACGCGCAACCCGATGTATCTGGGGCAGGCCACTGTCCTGGCAGGTGCCATGCTGTACCTGCAGAACCTGGCCGCACTGCTGGCTGTGCCGCTGTTCGTGCTGTACATCAACCGGTGGCAGATCGTACCGGAAGAGCGGGCACTGTCGGCCCGCTTTCCTGGGGCGTACGCAGCCTTCCGCCAGCGAGTACGACGCTGGCTGTAGCGCGGGTCAGGCCGTTACGGCGCGATCTGGCACTTCACGGCGGCGGAATAACCTTCGTAATCGTCACCGGCAATCACGTGCAGGGTGTGGCGCTTGTCGATGCGCTTCACGTACGAGGGCTCTTCGGTGTTGGCGTATTCGTTGACCGTGGTCACCGACCAGGTCTTGGCGAGGCGCTTCGGATCGACACCGTTCAAGTAGACGAAGACGCTCTTCTCGCCCTCGGCGACATTCACATCGGCATGGGTGACGGTACCGCCGAACAGGGCGACTGGCGTGGTTTCCGGCTCGAACGTACCGCCAGGCTTCCTGGCCAGGCCGGCTGCCTGCAGGGCATCGATGGCCTCGGCTTCGCTGAAGTTCGAACCTGCCTTGCAGGCCAGCAGGGCCTCCAGCGTTGCGGTGCCGGCGGGGGCGATGGCAGGCGGGGCTGCGTGGGTAGCCGAGCTCGCGGCCAGAGCGGTCATGACCACGGCGAACGCGGTGTTTCTGGTTCTCATTGCAGGTCCTTCTGTACGTGACGGAGCAGCGCGCCCGGCACCGGGCGCGGAACCGGATTATGGGCCTGCTGATGTTGCCTGCGTGTACAGATCGGATGCGCGACGAAGGCGCAGCGACCTTGCCGGGCCGCTGCGCCATGCCATCAGTTGCTGGCCGCCTTCACCGCTTCTGCGGCGTCGACAATGCCTGGCCCGCAACCCCCCGGGCAGTTTGCTGCCGCGATCGGGCGCGCAGTGCGACGCAGGATGTCCTTGACCTGGTCGGTGGTCTTGGGCACCGGCGCCACTGCCTGCATCAGCGCGACGATGCCGGCGACGTGCGGCGCCGCCATCGAGGTGCCGGACATGAAGTCGAAGGCGTTGTTGCCCACGGTGGACAGGATGCCCTGTGCCGGATGCTGGCGGGTCGGTGCGCAGTTGGTCTGGTTCGGCGGCGTGGCCAGCGGCAGGAACTCGCCGACGGACGCGCGGCAGGACCAGGTTTCACCACCGGGTGCGGTGATGTGGATGCCTGCGCCGTAGTTGGAGTAGAACGCACGACGACCGCCCTGATCGTTGGCGGCAACCGCAATCACGCCCTTGCAGTTCGCCGGAGCAAACTCGGACACATCCAGATTGCTGTTGCCGGCGGCGACCACCACGATCGTGCCCTGCGCGGTGATGTCGTCGATTGCATCCTGCTCGGCCGGCGAGCAGGCCCGGCGGCCGCCGAGGCTGAGATTGATGACTTCAGCCGGGTTGGCATTGGCCGGGACGTTGGGCACGTTGATACCCGCACTCCAGAGCATGCCGTCGATGATGTCGGCGGAACCGCCATTGCCCTGGTTGCCGAGTACGCGCACCGGCACGACCTTCGCGTTGTAGGCCACGCCGGCGACGCCGATCTGGTTGTTGGTCACCGCTGCGACCGTCCCAGCGACGTGGGTGCCGTGAGCGATGCCCGAGGCATCGAAGGCATCGGCGTCGCGTCCGTCGCCATCGTCGGAGCCACCACAGCCGGGATTCATTCCCCCGATGATGCATTGCCAATCACTGAACGGGCGGGTGGACGAGATCATGTCGTAACCTGGCAACAGGTTCGCCTGCAGGTCGTTGTTGTTCAGATACCCCGAATCGACCACAGCCACCACCACACCCTGGCCGGTGGAGCGGTCCCACGCGGCCGGCAGGCGCGCACCGCTGGTCGGATTGCTGTAGTGCCACTGCTCGCCGTAGCGCGGATCGTTCGGTGTGGCGAACGCGCTCATCATGTAGTTCGGCTGCACATACTCGACGTCCGGATCGTCGGCGATGCGCTGCATCAGGATCTGCGCTTCCGGAAGATCCAGTGCCTTGTCCGTGGTGACGACGTCGGCGCCACCGCCCATGCGGCGCTGGTGGGTCACGGCTGGGGCCGGCGCAGCGCCGATCGAGCGCTTGCTGCGTTGCTGGATGCCGAGGCGCTTCTTCAGCGCATCCTGTGCGGTGGTGGCCGAAACGCGCTTGCTGCTGCCGTCCCGGTACTTGACGATGAAACTGCTGTACTGCTCGTTGCTGGCCATGCCTCGCGTCCATACCCGTTCGGTGGGTTGGGCGAAGGCGGGGGCGCTGACCAGAACCAGGGTGATGGCGCTGGCAAGGGAAACCCGAAGCGACGTACGCATGGATACAGTTCCTTTGTGAAAGGTGTGTCGAACAGGCCGTGCCCTCGGGCGCGGCTTCATGTGAAGGGTGCGGGTGCTCCGTGGTCTCCTCTTGATGGCGACCAGGGGCGAACGGCTTCGCGGACACATCCCCCCCAATGGGAGGCTGGGAAAATTCTGAAGTGATTTAGTGATGTCGAAGGTGAGAGAAGATGCGTGGTGTCGACATTGCTTCACGGCATCGGATCGCGACTGCGCCTGGGCGGTGAACTCCGCGGCGAGGCGAGGCGGCCAATAAAAAAGCCCGGAAACCCACGTTGGTGGAATTTCCGGGCTTCTCCGGTCCTTGACGAACCGTTCGTTGGTGGAGGTGGGCGGAATTGAACCGCCGTCCGAAGGCACTCCATCCCCAGCACTACATGCTTAGCTCACCGTTGAATCTCATCCCCGAGCAGCACGGTGTGCAAAGCGCACCCGGGAACCAGCCTGTTGTGTTCTAGTGCCGGACTGACAGGCAGCCGCCCAGCGCGATTCCATGATAATGACTCTACGCTGCGAGCATGGACACAAGCAGTTTCGAGGCTCCGCCTAAGTCGGCAGAAGGTCACGCACCGCAGTTTTTAGGCTGCGAGAGCGACCGGAGCGTAGTTGTCGTCGTTGGCAACTAGAGTTTTGCAGCTGGATTTACGAGGAAAGCTACCCCCTCGGCATGCGCCAGGCGACTTCACAACCCCCGTCGAAACCAATGCACCCCCGGTTTCTTCAAGTGCTGCAAGGCTTTGGGGCCAATGCCGTCATAAACGCTGACACTGACCCTGCCCAACGAAACGGATCTTACGGCAATCTTCCTGAACAGTCACGCGCGGTCAGGGCCGACGCTGAAATCGTTCAGCCGCCGCTGCTGTCCAGAGGCAGGCAGCGGGGCAGAGGCCGGCATGACAGCCGGCCCCTGTTTTCCAACGTCGTGATGTCGCATCCCTGCTAGGGACGCCCCATTCCATTGCAGGCGTCCGGGTTGTTCAGTCCGGTCGAACTACTTGCAAGAGCGAATCGTGTCTGGATCGCCTCACGCCAACTCCTATCCAGTGGGTAGAACCAGTGCGCCCGTAATGTCGCGTCATTGGGCCCTTGATCCTGGCTGGAATCACCTGCGCTTCCGTAGTGATTGAAAAGGAATGAACGAATGGCGCTTGCAACACGTTTGTGGGCGGACTAACGGCACCGATCGTTGCGGGGATGCTCACATATTTGGGCGAGAACCCAATCACGCGGGCCACTTTCGTGGCATCGTCCGGGTTGACCATCAAGTCTGGGCCAGTGTATCCAATGCGGCCATTACCAGAATTGACGGTATCAAGCAGCGAGGTGTCTCCCGTTGCCACGGCAGGGAGAAAGTTTGAGGGCGCCGTGTTGTTTGAGAACAAGCCGGCGAAGCTCGTCTGGATCGAGAAGCCCGGCGCCGATCCACTCCAGTTGCTTTGCTGTTTGAGACTAGTCCCGAACAAATCAACCGACTTGCATGCCGCAGACAGAAAACGCGTGAGAACTTCAGTGCTACCGCTGCTCTCCGAGCGGTAAACCACAGTGATCGGGCCACTCTGGCCCGACGACAAACCCGATGATAGTTGAGACCAGTCCGCTATCTTGCCTGAGAAGACACCGCAGATATCGTTGATGGACAGGTCAAGCTTCGCGCCGGGCTTGTTGAAGGGGATCACGACTGGTACGAGCGCCGTGGGAATCTGGATGAGCGCTCCATATTTTTGGTTGGTTGTGGGTACGTTGTAGGCGTTGGTGTAGTCGGACAACTCGGTCGCCGTAAGAACGGAATCGCCTGCCGCAAAATGTACTGTGCCGATGTTCCCGAAGAGACTGGGATCATTGCTGAGAAACGCTTTCTTCCCTTTGCCGGAGCCCGTTACGGCGTAGCTGAAGCTGTTTGGAAGAATGCTGTCTGCTGATCCCTTGTAGAGATTTGCCGGTACCGAGGCGCCGCCGCCTTGCACTGGGGGCTGGGCGTAAGCCAAGTGGAACGGACTGGACAACGAGATAACGAGCAAAGCGGTCCTGATCGATTTCACGTTTACCTCTTGGCGGGCCGCTTTTGCAGAGGGGCGTCAAGGGAGGTTGCACAACGGTTGCTCGAACCCTCCAAGCCCCCCTATCCCTGAAGGACGATTCGATGTTCGATTGAATCAATGACATGCCGCTTAGAAATCCTGTGGAAGATCAAACGGTCATCCTTCTGTGAAGCCATCACGCTGAGAACCGGTGGCCATTGGAGGAGAAGGGCCAGTCCATGGATGGTGGTGCTGCTTTTCTTTTCCCTGCAACAGGCTTGGAGGCGGGTCCAAGGCATGCAGAGGGCGGCACTCTCGCCGCCAGACGCTGGAGAAGGACATGGAAGATGAGCGCCATAAGGCTCAGGTGGTCTCGATGGAGGCCTTCAAGGCAGCCCGGATGGGAAAGATCCCACCGGAGCTGCTGGATATGTATGACGAGCTGACGCGCGATCAGGATGCGTTGGCGCAGATCTCGATCATTCTAGTGGCGGCGCTGCGGAGACGATTGGGCCTGCCGGACCTGTAAGGTCCAAGGGGCCGCCGCGGCGGCCCCTTCAGGAACTGGCGCCGCTGGAAGCGGCATGATTCAGCTATGGCCAGGCATACGCCAGTGGCAGTTCATCGGCGACGCTGGACAGCACAAGCCCTGCTGACCCGGAGACAGGTCATAGTCCTCGCGCCGCCATCAGTCGCGTCTCATGCTCGTGTTCTTGAGTACGCAGATCGCTCTGTGCACGCGATTCAGAGGCCACCTCCAATCTGGAGAAACTGTCCTCGATCGGTGTATTCAACGCCGTCTGATAATCGAAACCCGCCCGCAGATGCGCCGGGGAGTCGAGTGCCCCCTGCACGACAAAAGCTTGGCCACGATTTCCGACCACAAGGTGATCCACCTGACTCAACCCAGCCCGCTGGGCTGCGATGGTTCCGGCCATCGCCAAACGCTCAACTGCCTGATCCGGCAATCCACCCTGGGTGCATGCCAGTCTTTCTGCCGCTTGGAAATTCTGCTTGTAGATGGCATTTGCCTCGTGGTCCGAATGGCGCGGATCGAGGGTGGCGGTGCGGCCAGCCGGTGAAAGGGGGGCCGGAGCCTGCTGCTGCGATTGAACCGGCGCATTGAGCAGCGTGCCGTCTGAGCGCGTGAGTTGCGCATTGATCGGGTGGACAGGCCCACGCGGGTCACCGTCCTGCGCCACACGCTGTAGATGCTTGCCGAACTGATCGGCATTACCCTGCAGGCTACGGGCTATCCCGATTGCGAACTCAAGACCATCGCGCTGCGGCTGGTCGCCATAGCCAGCGCGAGCGATACCTGCCAATGGATCGAGATGTCCGAGGGGGCGCTCGACCATCTTCTGGGTTCGCTGCATGAATTCCTGCATCTGCGCTTCGCTGAAGCTGACCGAGACTTTTTCACCGGGACGGATCTGTCCCGGGCCCTCGGTCGATCCAGTTAAAGCCAGGTTCAACCCGGTGGCGATGTTGCGCTCCTCAACGGCTTCGTTTCGGCCACCAACCACCTTGTCCATAAAGCCGGGGGTCGGCACATCCGTGTCGACAAGGAACTGATACCTGCGCGCATCCACGTCCTCGCGGAGCGTTTCTCCGTCACGGATGAAGGCGCGCACAATCGTCAGCTTCACGTTGTCGTCATAGCTCAATTGCTGGGTGACTGTGACCTTGCCGTCGGGAGCCGTGCTCTGGATCGCCGTGCCAGTATTGCGGCGCCCCGCGATATCGGCACTCACCAGGTCATTGACCAGTCCCACTTGCAGCCGCTGCTGGGAGCTGTAGTCCAACCGCTCCAGCTGAGCCACGTTGCTCACGCCCGGCGTCTGATCGGCCACCTGGCCTGTTGCGAGCATTCGGATGTAGGCCGCACGCGCATCCGGGTCGCGCAGGTCAAAGTCGGCGGTCTGCAGTTTGGACTGTCCAAGCGCATCCTGGCGACCGGCCATCACGCGCGCAATGCCTAGATCGACGCCCACGCCCTGCAGGGATTCGATCGCCTTGTTGGGCCCCGTAACGACCCGGACATGGTGTTCGTCCAAACGGCTGATCGCGACACCGACCCCCTCCGCTTCAGTGAGCTGGTTCACCGTTGCGATGTGGCGGAACGCAACTTTCAACTCACTCTGCTGGAATTGCTGGCTATCCAGCAACACCCGGCCACCAATCGGCAGCGTGGTAGGGTTGAAGGGGTTCACTCTGGCAGCTTGCTCAGCCGTTGCAGGAGTGGATTTTCCGGTTTCAGATGCGGTGGTGTCAGGCAGGGAGACGCGATAGCGCACACGGGCACCCACCTGCGATCCGGCTTCAAGCTCGATACCAGCCAGACGCTCTTTGCCTTTGACTTCGGCGCGTGCGCCAACTGCAACCGACGCCTCAAGGCTGAACTGGGTGATGCGTTCGCGCTCGATACGGTTCTCGCCTGCCGTACCCGTTACCTCTGTCACCTTCTTCAACGTGGCGCCTGCAAGAGCCACCTCTGCCTGAGTCTTCTCGATACTACGTCCGGCAACCTTTACCGCGCCGTCTGCGGTCCGGGTAATCGAAGCGCGGTCACCCGGCAGTTTTGCACTGTGCTCAGTGCTAGAGCCGGAGTAGGTGGGGTCAATCGAATCGTCAGGATTGGAGGCCGTCGCAGTCATGCGAACTTCCTATGAAGAGGCGAGCCAGCCCAGAGTATAGACACCCTTCGGTTGATGGGGGGCGGGACGGTTGGCCGTTCTGCCTGACCCCAGCAGCAAAATATTGGGGTTGATAGCATCCAGACTCTCGATCTGCAGCCAATGGAAGGACGCCATGTCGCTTGAAGTCGCCGTAACCGATGATCCCAGCGACGAGGCGCTGGACCTAATTGGCAGTGGCCTGGACCAGTTCAATCTGAACGCAGCGGGTTACGCCGATCGGCGCACACTCGCGGTGCTGGTCACCGATCCGGCCAGCGGCGAGGTGGTGGGGGGGCTTACCGGGCGAACTTCACTGGGCCTGTGGTTCGTGGATCTGTTCCATCTGCCAGCGGCCTATCGCGGCAACGGGCTGGGATCGCGCGTGCTGAAGGCCGCAGAGGATGAAGCACGGCGTCGTGGTTGCCGTTCCGGCGTGCTGTACACCCTCAGCTTCCAGGCGCCCGACTTCTATGTGAAGCATGGATGGGTCGTGTTCGGCCGGGTGCCATGCGATCCGGTCGGCACATGCAGGGTGTTCCTCAGCAAGGATCTGTCGGCGGGGTGAGTGCTGCGGGCGAGTCGCGCGTCCTGTCAATCCGCAACTTGTTGTAGAGCGTCTGTCATAGCGGATTGCTAACTTCGTGGGCACGAATTTGCGACACACTGGCGACGACCATCCAGGCCAGGACAGACACGGAGACGGTGGGTGACCGATGCAAGCCAACAACGCAGCCTGCGGCAGCTGATCGGACCGGTCGGTGCCGATTACCAGCGACGCGCGTTGCCGCCGGGCTGGGTATGGGCGGTGCTGGCGGTGCTGCTGGCGGCCACCTGGGTGACCGAGTTGCCGGCCACGGCCGCTGCGGCACTGGTCGCCAGCGCGGTGGTGGTGCACTGGTCGCAGCGTGGTCGCATCCATTGGCTGGGGTGGCGCCTGCCTGGCCTGGCGGTGCTGGCGGCCTTGTTGTGGGGGCCGGAAGTGCTGTCGCAGTGGTTCGAGCACGGGTTGGCCGTGGTGCTGATGTCGCTGGCCAGCCTGAGCATTGGTGTGCACGTGTGGCAGTCGCGACAGATGGCCCGCCGGCTGCAGGGTGCGGCCGACGCGCTGGACGATGCGCAGCTGCTGGCGCTGCTGCCGGCTGATGCCGCACAGCTGGCCCAGCAGTGGCGCTCGGGCGATGATCGTTACGCGCCGGAGCTGGCAGTGGTGATGCATCTGGCGGTGATGCACGCGGCACTGGCGCCGCGGGTGCGCAGGCAGGGCATGCTGGCGGGGTGACCAGCGTCTTGTAGAGCCGAGCCTGCGCTCGGCTGCTCTTCTTGCCGAAGCCGAGCGTGGCTCGGCTTTACAGACAGCCAAAGCAGTCGAGCATGGCTCGACTCTACAGGGTGATGCGCAACCGCCTTACGCGTCGCGGTTGCCGCGACGCATGACACGCTGCTTCTCGATCGCCCAGTCGCGGTCCTTGGCGGCATCGCGCTTGTCGTGGGTCTGCTTGCCCTTGGCCAGCGCGACTTCGAGCTTGATCTTGTTCTTGCTCCAGTACATCGCGGTGGGCACGATCGTGTAGCCATCGCGCTCGACCTTGCCAACCAGCTTGTCGATCTCGCTCCGGTGCAGCAGCAGCTTGCGATCGCGCCGGTCGTTGGCCACGACATGGGTCGAGGCCTGGATCAACGGCGTGATCTGCGCGCCGATCAGGAAGATCTCACCATCCTTCACGTAGGCGTAGGCGTCGACGATGTTGCCGCGGCCAGCACGGATCGATTTCACCTCCCAGCCCTGGAGGGCCAGGCCGGCTTCGAAGCGATCTTCGATGTGGTACTCGTGGCGGGCACGCTTGTTCAACGCGATGGTTTTGTTGGCCGTCGCGCTCTTTGCTTTATCCTTGCCGCTGTTCTTGCTCATTTCCGTATTGTCTCCGATTCGGGCCCGCCCGGTCGATTGCCGAAACGTCCTGTATTCATGCCTACTATCCGCCGCAGCGCCCTGGTCGAACATTCGGCCGCGCGCATGTTCGACCTGGTCAATGATGTCCAGGCCTATCCGCGCCGTTTCCGCTGGTGTTCGGCTGCCCAGATCCTGGAGCAGGGCGAGGACCGACTGGTAGCGCGCCTGGATCTGGGCCTGGGCTCGTTCAGCACCTGGTTCCAGACTGAAAACACCCTGCAGCGCCCGCACAGCATCGACATGCAGCTGCGCGATGGTCCGTTCAAGCAGCTGCATGGCCGCTGGGAGTTCCATGCGCTGGCCGAAGATGCCTGCAAAGTCACCCTGACCCTGGACTTCGAGCCCAGTTCGCGCCTGCTGGGGCCGGCGCTGGCGTTGGGCTTCCAGAGCCTGGCCGACCGCATGGTCAACGACTTCATCCGCGTTGCCGACGAGGCCTGAGCAATGATCGAGGTCGAGGTGGTGCTGGCCTGGCCGCAGCGGGTGCTCTCGCGCCGGTTGCAGCTGGACGAGGGCGCGACCGTGGCCGAGGCCATTGCCGCTGCTGCGCTGGAAGGCAGTGCAGGCTGCCCGGCGGCGGCCGTGCATGGGGTACTGGCGCGCCCGCAGCAGGTACTGCTGGATGGCGACCGCATCGAGCTGCTACGCCCGTTGCAGGCCGACCCCAAGGACAACCGCCGGCGTCGCGCGCTCGGCGGTTGATTCCTGCCGCCCGTCCGTGCGGACGGGCAGGGGGCGTCAGCGACCCTTCTTCTTCTTGTCCTTCGGCAGATTGCGGCCGAACTGGCGCACGGTCTGCTGGGCCAGGGCCTTGTCGTTACCCGGGAAGTAATCGCCTTCCCAGCGGGTCACGTTGTCATTGTCGAAGAACACGGTGAAGTTCTTCACCTCGGTGCGGCCCAGGCGGTTCACGCGCTGGCTGGAGGTGTAGTCCCAGCGCTGGGCGTGGAACGGGTCCGGAATGGACGGGGTGCCCAGCAGCGCAGTGACCTGCTGCTTGCTCTGCCCGACCTGCAGCTTGGCCACGGCATCTTCCCGGATCAGGTTGCCCTGATAGATGGGTTGCTTGTAGATGATGCCGCACCCGGTGGTGGACAGGGCGACGGCGGCGACCAACAGGAGATTGCGCATCGGGACTGGCGGTTGGGGAAATCAAACCGATGATACACTCCCGGCGTGCCACCGCGACCCAATCCGAGGCAGCTGGCGCTAAATCGCCAATGAACGGAGACCTATGGAAACCCACGACCTGCGAAAAGTCGGCCTGAAGGTGACCCATCCACGGATGCGGATCCTGGCGCTGCTTGAACAGCGCAATGCCCAGCACCACATGACCGCCGAAGATATCTACCGCCAGCTGCTCGAGCATGGCGACGAGATCGGCTTGGCGACGGTCTACCGGGTGTTGACCCAGTTCGAGGCCGCCGGCCTCGTGCTCAAGCACAATTTCGAAGGCGGCCAGGCCGTCTACGAGCTGGACCGTGGCGGCCACCATGACCATATGGTCGACGTGGACAGCGGCAAGATCATCGAGTTCGAGAGCCACGAGATCGAGGAACTGCAGCGCAAGATCGCTGCCGACCACGGCTACGAGCTGGAAGAGCACTCGCTGGTGCTGTACGTGCGCAAAAAGCGCAAGTAAGCCGTTCCTGCCAGCTGGATGCGACCAAACCCCGGGCTTGCCCGGGGTTTTTCGTTGCTTACGGTAGATCCACGCGATGCGTGGATGGCCCCATGAGCACCTCAAGATCGACCGCCTCGGCCATGGCCCGGTTGCCCGCATCGCCCGGGTGCAGGTGGTCACCGGAGTCGTAGGCGGCCGCCATCTGTGACGGATCGGCTGGGTCCCGCAGCGCGGCGTCCAGGTCGATCACCGCGTCAAAAGGGCTGTCCGTGCGCAGCCACGCATTGAGCTGCCGGCGCAGGACATCCTTGTCCGGGTGGTAGTAGTCATCCAGCGGCGTGTCGGGCAGGGCGCCGGCGAACGGTGCCAGGGTGGCGCCTACGATCCGGATACCTCGGCCTCGGGCCTGCTCGGCCAGGGCGCGATACCCCGCCTGTAGTTCCGCCAGCGCGGGCCGGGCCTGGTTGCGGGCGAACGCGGTGCCAGGCCAGCTGATGTCGTTGATGCCGATCAGCACGATCACACTGGCCACGCCGGGCTGATCCAGTGCATCGCGCTGCAAGCGGGCCAGAACCGACTCACCCATGCCGTCGCGCAGCAGCCGCCCCCCGGATATACCGGCGTTGACCACGGCGATGCCCCGCGGTGCCAGACGCGCGGCCAGGTGGTCGGTCCAGCGCTGGTCCTGGTCGAGGCTGGCGGTGGCGCCGTCGGTGATCGAGTCGCCGATCACCACCACGCTACGTGCGCGGGCGGCGGCCTCGACCTCGATGCCGGCCAGGAACAGGCGGGCAGTGGTGCTGCTGGCCGCGCTCAGAGCCTGGGCCCGGCTCTGGTCGCCGGGCGCAGTCCAACTGGTCTGGCGGCCTTCCCAATGGAACGTCTGCACCGGCGTCGGCCCGGGCACGAAGATACTGACCTGCAGCGCCTGCCGGTCATCCGTGGCCAGTGACAGCGGATCGCTCAGCCGTTCCTGTCCGGGGCCGATCAGCACCCCGGGCTGGCCGTCGAAACTGAGCGGCTGCGGGGTGGCTCCCGCACGTGCGGCCACGCTGGCCGCCCCGATCCGCAGCGGCTGGGTGCCGTAGGCATTGCTCAGCCGCACCCGCAGCCGGGGCCCGCCCAGGCTGATGCGCGCGGTCTGGCGGAAGGTCTGGTCATGCAACGTGGCCGGGACCAGGGTCGGGAACAGAAAATCCGCGCCCCAGACCGGTTGCGGGCTGGCCTGCCAGCTGGCAACCCAGTGCGGGGCGGATGCGGCACTGGCGACGCCGGACAGGGCGAGCAGGGTGGTGGCGGTAAGGTGGCTCAGGCGGTTCATCGGGCGGTCCCGGGTGGAGGGAACACCATGGTGATTCCGTGGTTATCTGTGAACTAGACTGCGCATGGATAATCATCTGTGAACTGGATTCATTGCCATGGCGCGACCAGACATCAACCGATCCGGCGAGCTGGAAGTGTTCGTGCGGGTGATCGAGACCGGTGGCTTCTCCGCCGCCGCCCGCACCCTGGACATGACGCCCTCGGCGGTGAGCAAGCTGGTGGCCCGGCTGGAACAGCGGCTGGGCACGCGCCTGCTGCAACGCTCCACCCGCCAGCTACAGCTGACCCCGGAAGGCTGCGCGTTCTATGAACGTGGCCTGCGCGTGCTGGCCGACCTGGAGGAGGCCGAACGCTGCGCCAGCGCACATGCCGAGCCGCGCGGACGGCTGCGGGTCAATTCCAACGTGCCGTTTGGCCAGCACTTCCTGTTGCCGCTGCTGCCGGCGTTCCTGGAGCGCAACCCGCAGGTGGGCGTGGACCTGACCCTCAACGACGAGGTGATCGACCTGCTGGAGCAGCGCACCGATGTGGCGGTGCGGGCCGGGCCGCTGAAGAGCTCCAGCCTGGTGGCGCGGCGGCTGGGCGCGACGCGGATGATGATCGTGGCCGCGCCGGCCTACGCGCAGCGGCATGGGCTGCCGCGCGACGCTGAGGAGCTGCAGTCGCACAATCGGCTGGACATCGGCCATGCTCGGGCGATGCAGGGCTGGCCATTGCTGCAGGACGGACGCGAGCGGATGGTGCTGCCCAGTGGCAATGCCCGCGCCAGCAACGGTGATGCACTGCGGCAGCTGGTGCTGGGTGGTCTGGGCATGGCACGGCTGGCAGCGTTCCAGGTGCAGGCCGACATCGCTGCCGGACGCCTGCTGCCGGTGCTGGAGGAAGCCAATCCCGGTGACCTGGAAGAGGTGCACGCGGTGTTCCTGGGGCAGGGCGGCTACCTGCCGCTGCGGGTGCGCGCGTTCCTGGATTACCTGGTGGAAACGGTGGACCTGGCACGGCCCTTGGGGTGAGAGCGCCGGCGGACAGAAGCCGAGCATGGGCTCGGCTCTACATGTCGGTTTCGTTCGGGACGTTCCTGTAGAGCCGAGCCCATGCTCGGCCCGGTCGGCGTTACACCTGCAGCAGCTTGCGTGCGGCGGCGCGCGCTTCCTTGCTCACTTCCACGCCGCCGAGCATGCGTGCCAGCTCTTCCTCGCGCGCCTTGCTGTCCAGCTTTTCCACTGCGCTCTGGGTCATGCCTTCCACTGGCGCCTTGCTGACCCGGTAATGCGCGTGGCCCTTGGAGGCGACCTGTGGCAGGTGGGTCACGCACAGCACCTGGCGCTTCTCGCCGAGGGCACGCAGCTTCTGGCCGACAATGTCGGCCACGGCGCCGCCGATGCCGGAGTCGACCTCGTCGAACACCATGGTCGGCACCGCATCCAGGTCCAGCGCGGCGACTTCGATGGCCAGCGAGATACGCGACAGTTCACCGCCCGAGGCGACCTTGCGCAGGGCGCGCGGCGGTTGGCCGGCATTGGCCGCGACCAGGAACTCCACGCGCTCGGCACCCTGCGGATCGGGCTTGCCGGCATCCTGCGGCTCCAGCTCGATCAGGAACTGGCCACCGCCCATGCCGAGCTCGGCGATGATGCCGGTGGTGGTGGCCGACAGTTCGGCAGCAGCGCTGCGACGGCTGGCGGTCAGCACTTCAGCCTGCACACGCCAGTCGGCGGCGGCCTTGTCGATCTCGCCGGCCAGGCGCTGCAGGCGTTCGTCGGCGCCGCGCAGCTGCTCCACTTCGGCGTGCATGCGCTCGCGCTGCGCGCCCAGCTCGTCCATCGGCACGCGGTGCTTGCGGGCCAGGTCGTGCAGGCGGCCGAGACGGCGCTCGTTCTCTTCGAACTGCTCCGGGTCGGCATCGAGGTCATCGTGCACCCGGTCCAGCAGCGACAGGGCTTCGTGCAGCTGGATCGAGGCGTTCTCGATCAGGCCGTCCACCTCGCCCAGGCGCGGGTCGTGTTCGATCAGGCGCGACAGCTCGTGGCGCACCTGCTGCAGCAGGTCCAGCGCGGAGCTGCCGTCATCGCCGTTGAGCTGGTTGCTGGCGGCCTGGCAGGCGCTCAGCAGGGCGCTGGCGTGGGCCTGGCGGCGATGGCTGGCACCGAGCGCCACGATCGACTCCGGCTCCAGGTCTTCGCGGTCCAGTTCGCGCAGCTGGTGCTCCAGGAAGCCGATCCGGTCACTCACGTCGCCCTGTTGCGACAGCGCCAGCGATTCATCGACCAGTGCCTGCCATGCGGCCGCGGCGCGGCGCACCTGGCGGCGCTCGTTCTCGTTGCCGGCATAGGCATCCAGCAGGGCCAGCTGCGACGGGCGCGCCAGCAGGGCCTGCTGTTCGTGCTGGCCGTGGATCTCCACCAGCAACGAGGCCAGGTCGCCCAGCTGGGCCAGGGTCACCGGGCGGCCATTGATCCACGCCCGCGAACCGCCGTCGGCACGGATCACGCGGCGCAGCTGGCATTGTTCTTCGTCGTCCAGCTCGTTGTCGGCCAGCCACTGGCGCGCGGCCTGCAGCTGGTCCAGCGCGAACTCGGCCGAAAGCTCGGCGCGCGCGGCGCCGTGGCGGACCACGCCGCTGTCGGCGCGCAGGCCGGACAGGAAGCCCAGCGCGTCGACCATCAGCGACTTGCCGGCGCCGGTCTCGCCTGAAACGACGGTCATGCCTGGCCCGAACTCCAGTTCGGTGGCGCGGACGACGGCAAAATCCTTGATCGAAAGATGTCTGAGCATGGGTAAGGGGGTATCAGCAGCCGCGCAACGCTAGCACGTGGGCGAGGGAGGTCCAATGACTTGCCAAGGTGATGCGCCGCCATTATCTAGTGTCCGTGTCTCACAGGTTGATTCCATGCACGGTTCTCCCGACCAGCTTGCCCCGCGTGCGCGCCATCTGCTGCGCACGCTGATCGCGCGTTACATCCAGGACGGTGAGCCGGTCGGCTCGCAGACGTTGGCGCGCGTGGCCGGCCTGGAGGTCAGCCCGGCCACCATCCGCAACATCCTCGGCGACCTGGAGGACCTGGGGCTGCTGGCCTCGCCGCACACCTCGGCCGGGCGCGTCCCGACCGCACACGGCTACCGGGTGTTCGTCGACAGCCTGCTGCAGATGCAGCCGCCGGGCGAGGGCGAGCTGGCCCGGTTGCGTCAGGAACTGGCTGGCGGCGGCAGCACCCAGGCCCTGCTCGGCAGCGCCTCGGAGCTGCTGTCGGCCATGAGCCACTTCGTCGGCGTGGTCAGCGCGCCGCGGCGCGAGCAGTTCGCCTTCCGCCAGATCGATTTCGTGGCGCTGGACGGGCGCCGCGTACTGGCGATCCTGGTGTTCGCCGACAACGAGGTGCAGAACCGGGTCATCGAGACCCGGCAGGAGTTCGCGCCAGGCCAGCTGGAGCAGGTCGCCAACTACCTCAACGCCCATTTCGCCGGCCTGCCGATGGCCGAGATCCGCACCCGCCTGCTGCTGGAGTTGCGCGACGCCCGCTCCGAGCTGGAACAGCTGCTGGCGCACAGCATCGAGCTGGCCGAGCAGGCCCTGCAGCCAGCGGCCGACGACATGCTGGTGGCCGGCCAGACCCGCCTGATGGGGGTGCAGGACCTGTCCGACCTGGAGCGCCTGCGTGAACTGTTCGAGCTGTTCTCCAGCAAGCGCGAGATCCTGCAGCTGCTGGAGCGGACCATCCAGGCGCCGGGCGTGCGCATCTTCATCGGCGAGGAGACGGGGATGATGCCGCTGCAGGGCGTCTCGCTGGTCACCGCCCCGTACACCGCCAACGGCCAGGTGCTGGGCGTGCTGGGGGTGATCGGCCCCAAGCGGATGGCCTACGACCGCATGATCCCGCTGGTGCAGGCCACCGCCGATGTGCTCGGCGCGGCCTTTTCACCCGCCGGGCGCACTCCCGGAACATCCGACGCTTGAAACGCAGCATCCCGCCCACACTAGGGTGGGTGGAGGCGGAGAGTGACCGCCAGGGACCCAGACATGAACCACGAACAGCCAGATATCGAATCCCAGCAGAGTGCCGCTGATGCGGCTGCCGCCGCCGGCGTCAACGACGAAGTGGAGCGCCTGCGCGCCGAAGTCGAGCAGATCAAGGCCGATGCGCTGCGTGAGCGCGCCGACCTGGAGAACCAGCGCAAGCGCGTGGCCCGTGACATCGAGCAGGCCCGCAAGTTCGCCAACGAGAAGCTGCTCGGCGAGCTGCTGCCGGTGTTCGACAGCCTGGATGCCGGCCTGAAGGCCGCCGGCGACGACCCGCACCCGCTGCGCGAAGGCCTGGAGCTGACCTACAAGCAGCTGCTGAAGGTTGCCGCCGACAACGGTCTGGTCCTGCTGGACCCGACTGGCCAGCCGTTCAACCCGGAACACCACCAGGCCATCAGCCAGGTGCCGGCCCCGGGCGCCGCCCCGGGCAGCGTGGTGACCGTGTTCCAGAAGGGCTACCTGCTGAACGAGCGCCTGCTGCGGCCGGCGCTGGTGGTGGTGGCCGCCGATTGATTGACTGGGCCGGGTGATGCCCGGCCCCGGTCGAGCCAGGCCATGCCTGGCAAGGTTTTCCAGGCGCTGAACACAGCGTTCGGGAGATGGCTTGAATGTTCCACGAGCCTCCCCCACATCGTATTCATCCACCGGCCGAACGGCCGGACTGACCCCAACAAGCATCCTCAGGAGTCTCCCCCATGGGCAAGATCATTGGTATCGACCTCGGCACCACCAACTCGTGCGTGGCGATCATGGACGGCGGCAAGGCCCGCGTCATCGAGAATTCGGAAGGCGATCGCACCACCCCGTCGATCGTCGCCTACACCAAGGACGGCGAAGTCCTGGTCGGCGCCTCGGCCAAGCGCCAGGCCGTGACCAACCCGAAGAACACCTTCTACGCGGTGAAGCGCCTGATCGGCCGCAAGTTCACCGACGCCGAAGTGCAGAAGGACATCGCGCACGTCCCCTACAGCATCCTCGCCCATGACAATGGCGATGCCTGGGTGGCCACCAGCGACGGCAAGAAGATGGCGCCGCAGGAAATCTCGGCCAAGGTGCTGGAAAAGATGAAGAAGACCGCCGAGGACTTCCTCGGTGAGAAGGTCACCGAAGCGGTCATCACCGTGCCGGCCTACTTCAACGACAGCCAGCGCCAGGCGACCAAGGACGCCGGCCGCATCGCCGGTCTGGACGTCAAGCGCATCATCAACGAGCCGACCGCGGCCGCGCTGGCCTATGGCCTGGACAAGGGCGACAACAAGGATCGCAAGATCGTGGTGTACGACCTGGGCGGCGGCACCTTCGACGTCTCGGTGATCGAGATCGCCAACGTCGACGGCGAAAAGCAGTTCGAAGTGCTGGCCACCAACGGCGACACCTTCCTGGGCGGCGAAGACTTCGACAACCGCGTCATCGAGTACCTGGTTGAAGAGTTCAACAAGGACCAGGGCATCGACCTGCGCAAGGATCCGCTGGCCCTGCAGCGCCTGAAGGACGCTGCCGAGCGCGCCAAGATCGAGCTGTCCAGCGCCCAGCAGACCGAAGTGAACCTGCCGTACGTCACCGCTGACGCGTCGGGTCCGAAGCACCTGAACATCAAGCTGACCCGCGCCAAGCTGGAAGCGCTGGTGGACGACCTGATCAAGAAGTCGATCGAGCCGTGCCGCGTCGCCCTGAACGATGCCGGCCTGCGTTCGAGCGACATCAGCGAAGTGATCCTGGTCGGCGGCCAGACCCGCATGCCGAAGGTGCAGCAGGCGGTGACCGAGTTCTTCGGCAAGGAACCGCGCAAGGACGTCAACCCCGACGAGGCCGTGGCACTGGGTGCGGCGATCCAGGGCGGCGTGCTGGGTGGCGACGTCAAGGACGTGCTGCTGCTGGACGTGACCCCGCTGTCGCTGGGCATCGAAACCATGGGTGGCGTGTTCACCAAGATCATCGAGAAGAACACCACCATCCCGACCAAGGCCTCGCAGGTGTTCTCCACCGCCGAGGACAACCAGTCGGCCGTGACCGTGCACGTGCTGCAGGGTGAGCGCGAACAGGCCCGCTTCAACAAGTCGCTGGCCAAGTTCGACCTGTCCGGCATCGAGCCGGCCCCGCGCGGCCTGCCGCAGGTGGAAGTGTCCTTCGACATCGACGCCAACGGCATCCTGCACGTGTCGGCCAAGGACAAGAAGACCAACAAGGAACAGAAGGTCGAGATCAAGGCCGGTTCGGGCCTGTCCGAGGAAGAGATCGCACGCATGGTCGCCGACGCGGAAGCCAACCGCGAAGAAGACAAGAAGTTCCAGGAACTGGTGCAGGCCCGCAACCAGGCCGACGCCCTGATCCACGGCACCCGCAGCGCGATCACCGAGCACGGCAGCAAGGTCGGTGGCGAAGTGATCGGCAAGGTCGAGGCGGCCCTGGCCGATCTGGAAACCGCGATGAAGGGTGACGACAAGGCACAGATCGAAGCCAAGTCGAAGGCGCTGGAAGAAGCTGGCCAGTCGCTGTTCGCTGCCGCTTCGGCCGACCAGGGCGGTGCTGCGCCGGGTGCCGACGCCGGCAACGCAGGCAAGGCGCAGGATGACGTGGTCGACGCCGAGTTCACCGAAGTCAAGGACGACAAGAAGTCCTGATCCGGACCGACACGGGACGCTGGCCATCAGCGTCCCGTTGTCGCATCAGGGTCCTGACCGCCCACCGGCGTGTCGGGGCGCCCGACGCAAGAGCGGACCTGGTTCCGCTCTTCCGCTTTGACGAATCCCGACTTTCCGGAACCCGATTCACGATATGAGCAAGCGCGATTACTACGAAGTGCTGGGCGTTGCCCGCACCGCCACCGACGACGAGCTGAAGAAGGCTTACCGCCGCTGCGCGATGAAGTTCCACCCGGACCGCAACCCGGGCGATACGGCGGCCGAAGCCTCCTTCAAGGAGTGCAAGGAAGCCTACGAAGTACTGTCCGACGGCAACAAGCGCCGCATGTATGACAGCCACGGCCACGCGGCGTTCGAGCACGGCATGGGCGGCGGTGGTCCGGGCGGCCCGGACATGAACGATATCTTCGGTGATATCTTCGGCAACATCTTTGGTGGCGGCGGTGGTCCGCGCCAGGCCCGTCGCGGCGCCGACATCGGCTACGTGATGGAGCTGGACCTGGAAGAAGCCGTGCGCGGCGTCGAGCGCCGCATCGAGATTCCGACCCTGGCCGAGTGCGGCGACTGCGATGGCAGTGGCTCCGAAGACGGCAAGGTCGAGACCTGCAACGTCTGCCATGGCCGTGGCCAGGTGCGCATCCAGCGCGGCATCTTCGCCATGCAGCAGGCCTGCCACAACTGCGGCGGCCGTGGCCAGATCATCGCCAAGCCCTGCAAGACCTGCCATGGCAACGGCCGTGTCGAGGAAGACAAGGTGCTGTCGGTGAAGGTGCCGGCCGGCGCCGACACCGGCGACCGCATCCGCCTGCAGGGCGAGGGCGAAGCCGGTCCGGCCGGTACGCCGCCGGGTGATCTGTACGTGGAAGTGCGCGTGCGCGAGCATGCGATCTTCCAGCGCGATGGCGACGACCTGCACTGCGAAGTGCCGATCCGCATCTCGCAGGCCGCACTGGGCGACACCGTGCGCGTGGCCACGCTGGGCGGCGAGGCGGAGATCCGCATCCCGGCCGAGACCCAGACCGGCAAGCTGTTCCGCCTGCGTGGCAAGGGCGTACGTTCGGTGCGCAGCCGCAGCGAGGGCGACCTGTACTGCCGTGTGGTGGTGGAGACCCCGGTCAACCTCACCAACGAGCAGCGCAAGCTGCTGGAGCAGTTCGAAGCCACCTTCGTCGGCGAGGAAGCGCGCAAGCATTCGCCGAAGTCGGCCACCTTCATCGATGGCGTGAAGGGCTTCTGGGACCGGATGACGTCCTGAGTTTTCAACACAAGCGTTGAACGCTAGCGCCGGGCCATGCCCGGCGTTTTCGTTTGCGGTCAGCGGAAAAACGCCGCGGGTGTCTGCCCCAGCTGCCGCTTGAACATGCTGGTGAACGCGCTTGGGCTGTCGTAACCCATCGCCAGCGCGACATCGATGACCTTGTCGCCGACCGCCAGCCGTTCCATCGCGGCCAGCAGCCGCGCCTGTTGTCGCCACTGGCCGAACGTCATGCCCAGTTCGCTGGCGAAATGGCGCTGGATGGTTTTCACGTCCACCTGCAGCGCCTGCGCCCAATCCTGCAGCGTGGCGTCGTCGCCGGGATGCTTCTGGATGTGCTGGCAGATCCGCTGCAGGCGCGGGTCGGTGGGGGAGGGCAGGTGCAGCGGCAGCACGTCCATGCGGTGCAGCTCGTCCAGCAGCAGGCGCACCAGGCGGCCGTCGCGGCTGTCGTCCACATGCGCGGTCTCGATCAGGCTGGCGGCCAGCAGCAGCTCGCGCAGCAGCGGTGCTACCTGTACTGCGAACGCCTCGTCCGGCAGCTGCGGCGCGAAGTCCGGCTCCACGTACAGGCTGCGCATGTGTACTTCGGCGACGCAGTCCACCGCATGGGCCATGCCGGCCGGGACCCAGATCGCGCGGGTCGAGGGCACCACCCAGCGGCCGCCGTCCGCACGCACCACCATCAGTCCGGACATGGCGAACACCAGCTGGTGACGGCGGTGCCGGTGGGGCGCGATGTGGGTGCCGGGCTTGTAGTGGCGGGCGCGGCAGGTCACTGGGCGGTGCACCGGAACCTCGTTCCACGGCGCAGTCTCGCGGACCGGGCAGGGGGTGTCCTTTTTGCGATATGCCATGACCCGAACGCGGCAGAAGGGAGGGGGAGGTCACCGTAGCATGCGTGGCTCGCCCCCAAACTGACTGTGTCCATGTCGACCCTGGCTTCTCCCGCAACGACCTCACGCCCGGTGGCCCCCGGCGTGCTGGCCGCCATTTCCACCTCGCATGTCGTCAACGACATGATGCAGTCGCTGATCCTGGCCATCTATCCGGTGATCAAGGGCGGCTTCAACCTGAGCTTCACCCAGATCGGCCTGATCACGCTGACCTACCAGCTCACCGCCTCGATCTTCCAGCCCTTGATCGGCATGGCCACCGACCGCCGCCCGGCGCCGTACTCGCTGCCGATCGGCATGGCCTCGACCCTGTGCGGCATGCTGCTGCTCGGTTTCGCACCGAACTATGCGGTGGTGCTGATGGCGGCGGCGATGGTCGGCATTGGTTCGGCCATCTTCCATCCGGAAGCCTCGCGCATCGCGCGGCTGGCCTCGGGCGGTCGCCATGGTTTTGCACAGTCGGTGTTCCAGGTCGGCGGCAACTTCGGTACCGCGCTGGGCCCGCTGATTGCCGCGGCGGTGATCGTGCCGTATGGCCAGCATGCCGCATCGTGGTTTGCCGGCGCCGCCCTGATCGGCATCGCATTGCTGACCTATGTGGGCCGCTGGTATGCACTGCACCTGGGCACACCGCGTCCGGCCAGTACCGCGTCGATGGCCCCGCGGCATCCGTCGCGCACCGTGGCCAAGGTGCTGGCGATCCTGCTGGTGCTGATCTTCAGCAAATACTTCTACATGGCCAGCATCGGCAGCTACTTCACCTTCTACCTGATCCACCACTTCGGCATTCCGGTGGCACAGGCGCAGCTGCATCTGTTCGCGTTCCTGGTGGCATCCGCCGCCGGTGGCTTCCTCGGCGGCCCGCTGGGTGATCGCATCGGCCGCAAGCCGATCATCTGGACCTCGATCTTCGGCGTGGCCCCGTTCGCGTTGATGCTGCCGCATGCGGATCTGTTCTGGACCACGGTACTGGCCGTGCTGATCGGTTTCGTGTTGTCGTCAGCGTTCTCGGCGATCGTGGTGTATGCGCAGGAGATGATGCCGCACCGCATCGGCATGGTGTCCGGCCTGTTCTTCGGCTTCGCCTTCGGCATGGGCGGACTGGGTGCTGCCGTGCTCGGCCTGCTGGCGGACAAGACCAGCATTGAGTACGTCTACCAGCTGACCGCGTTCCTGCCGCTACTCGGCATCGTGGCGGCGTGGCTGCCGCCATCTCGGCCTGCTGCTCACTGAGGGGGTTTGGTTTGCAGGGCTTGCAGCCCTGCACCCGCCGAAGCAACGTCAACGTCAACAGCAGAAGCTGGCTATCCGTGGGTTGGCGGGGTGGGTCCGGTTGAGGGGGACGCTGCAAGTACGTCCATGTAAGCTCGGTCGCCGCATCCATGCGGCTTACGCCCCCTCAACCGGACCCACCCCGCCTTCGACAGTTGGCCGCGATCTGTTGGAGCAGCACTCTGCTCTGGTGGGTGTCGACCTTGGTCGACACATCTGTCAGATATCGAATGAATTCATCCACGCATGGCATGGATCTACCGTGTCGACCAAGGTCGACACCCACCAACAGCCGCAGTTACCAACAGCCGCATGAATCTGTCGAAGGCGGGGCGGTGTGGGTGGGCAGGACCGTTGGCGCCATGGATGGCGCCATCGAGCCCTCATGGATGGGTTTACGGCGTGTCCTGACCACCCACACCGCCCCGCCAACTCACGGAATGCCGCTCTGGCTTTTGCCGTTGCCGTTGCCGTTGCCGTTGTATAGAGCAGGTGCAGGGCTGCAAGCCCTGCCGAAAACCCCCTTGGGCGTAGAATGCGGCCATGAGCGAATCCCTTGATAACCACCTGGTCCACGGCCGCCGCCAGCGGCCCGACGGCCCGTCGCCGATCGATGTCATCTCGGTCCAGTCGCAACTTGTCTACGGCCATGCCGGCAACAGCGCCGCCGTACCGCCGATGCGCGCGCTCGGCGTGCGCGTAGCCGAAATTCCGACCGTGCTGCTCAGCAACGCGCCGTTCTACGACACCACCCGCGGTCGCGTGCTGCCCGCCGACTGGTTCGCCGATCTGTTGCGGGGCACCCACGAGCGTGGCCTGCCGCAGCGGGCGAGGATGCTCGTCTCCGGCTACTTTGGCAGCACGGCCAATGGTGCCGCCTTCGCCGATTGGCTGGACGACATCCTGCCGGCCTGCCCGCAGCTGCGTTACTGCCTGGATCCGGTGATCGGTGATACTCACACCGGCCCCTACGTGGAACCGGGCCTGGAAGCGATCTTCGCCGAGCGGTTGTTGCCGCATGCCTGGCTGGTGACCCCGAACGCCTTTGAACTGAATCGCCTGACCGGCATGCCGGCGCTCGCCGAGGCCGATGCCATCACCGCCGCACGCACGCTGCTGGATCGTGGCCCGCACTGGGTGATCGCGCACAGCGTAGGCGGCACCCCGGGTGAACTGGTGACCCTGGCCGTTGGCCGCGAGGAGACCTGGCGCTGGACCTCGCCGCTGCTGCCGGTGGACGTGGCCGGTACCGGCGATGTGCTGATGTCGCTGGTGGTGTCGTTCCTGCTGCGCGGCGAATCGATGCAGCAGGCGATCTCGCGTGCGATTGCCGGCACCCACGCGGCGCTGGAGGCGACCCTGGACAACGGCTTCGAAGAGTTCGACGTGATTGCTGCAGCGCCTGCCGCGCTGGCCGAAGGGTCGCGCTTCCGCGCCGAACGCGTGGCATGAGCGGCCTGCTCGAACGTACGCCGCGCACGGTCGGCATCATCGGCAGTGCCGGCGCCTACGGGCGCTGGCTGACCCGCTTCTTCCAGCAGCACATGCAGCTGAAGGTGATCGGCCACGATCCGGCCGATCCGGACTCGCATACGCCGGAAGAGCTGCTGGCGCAGGCCGACGTGCTGGTGTTCTCGGCGCCGATCCGGCACACGCCCGCGTTGATCGCCGAGTACGTGCGGCAGTCCGCAGGCCGTGAACGCGACCGACTGTGGCTGGACGTGACCTCGGTGAAGGAAGCGCCGGTCCAGGCGATGTTGGCCTCTCAAGCCGAAGTGGTCGGCCTGCACCCGATGACCGCTCCGCCCAAGGCGCCGACCCTGAAGGGCCGGGTGATGGTGGTCTGCGAAGCGCGGCTGCAGCACTGGCAGCCGTGGGCCAATACGCTGTGCACGGCGTTGCAGGCTGAGTGCGTGCGCGCCACGCCACAGCACCACGACCAGATGATGGCGCTGGTACAGGCGATGGTGCATGCCACTCACCTGGCCCAGGCCGGCGTGCTGCGCCAGTACCAGCCGCAGCTGGGCAATCTGGCCGCGATGATGCCGTACCGGTCGGCATCGTTCGAGCTGGATACGGCGATCATCTCGCGCATCCTGTCGCTCAACCCGGCGATCTACGAAGACATCCAGTTCGGCAACCCATACGTAGCGCCGATGCTGGAGCGGCTGGTCGGCCAGCTGCAGTCCCTGCAGGCGCAGGTCGGGCAGGGTGACGACGGTGCACGTGCTGCATTCCGGGAGCAGCTGCTGTCGGCCAATCGCACTGCCTTCGGCGAGCAGGCGCTGGCGGACGGCAATTACACATTCGAACGCGTGGGCTATCTGCTGGCTGACCTGACCGAGCGCAATGCGTTGTCAGTGCACCTGCCGGAAGACCGGCCGGGGTCGTTGCGTGAACTGCTGAACGTGTTCGAGCAGCACCGCATCAGCCTGGCGTCGATCCATTCTTCGCGAACGCCTGGCGGCGAAGTGCATTTCCGTATCGGATTCGTGGCCGGCAGCGATCCGGCGGCGATCACCCGGGCGGCGGCCGAGGTGGACGCCAGCGGCATCGGACGGGTGCTGGGCTGAATTCATCCACAGGCGATGTGGATGGTTTCTGAGCAAAGGTGTGGATAACCTCGCACAGCCCTTGGCAGCCAAGGCTGTCAAGATGCTTGGTGAAAAATTGACCATGCTTTTTTGTAGCGTCGAGCCATGCTCGACCGCCTTTGGCAAAAAGCATGTCGACCAAGGTCGACACCCACCAGAGCGGGGCGGAATGAAATCCGGTAGCGCCGGGCCATGCCCGGCGAACCTCAGATCGTCAACCTCAACTCGCCGCCACTGGTGGTGAACTCGCGGCCATCGCGCACCAGCGGCCGCCCATCATCCAGCTCGTAGCGCGGCGTGGCTTCGGAATGGTGCCCGCTGCCATTCGCCTCGGGCTTGAACTCGATGATGATGTGGCTTTCGCCGTTGCTGTCGACGGCGGGGAACTGACGGAACGACATCGTGCACCTCCTTCAGCGGATGCTGCAGTTGCGCGGCCAGCTTGGCCGCGCCGATGTTAGCCGGACGTCATCAATCGATGAACTGCAGGCGTGCCAGTTCAGCGTACAGTCCGTCTTCGGCCAGCAGCTGTGCGTGCGTGCCCTCGGCGACGATGCGGCCCTGGTCCATCACCACGATGCGGTCGGCCTTGAGCACGGTGGCCAGGCGGTGGGCGATGACCAGCGTGGTGCGACCCGCCATCAACCGTTCCAATGCCTGCTGCACGCTGTGTTCGCTCTGTGCATCCAGCGCGCTGGTGGCTTCATCCAGCAACAGGATCGGCGCATCCTTCAGCAGCGCACGGGCAATCGCCACACGCTGCTGCTGCCCACCGGACAGGCGGGCACCGCGCTCGCCCAGCTCGCTGTCATAGCCCTGCGGCAACGCGCGCAGGAAACCGTCGGCCTCGGCCGCTCGTGCGGCATCCTCGACCTCGGCGTCGCTGGCCTGCAGGCGGCCATAGCGGATGTTGTCGCGGGCACTGGCAGCGAACAGCGTAGGCTGCTGTGGCACCAGCGCCAGCTGCGCACGCAGCTCGGCCGGGTCGACCTGGCGCACGTCGATGCCGTCCACGTCGATGCGGCCGCTGGCCGGGTCATGGAAGCGCAGCAGCATCGAAAGCACCGTGCTCTTGCCCGCCCCTGACGGACCCACCAGCGCTACGGTCTCGCCGGGGCGTACATGCAGGTTGAAGTGGTCCAGTGCGGCCTGGTCCGGTCGCTGCGGGTAGTGGAACACCACGTCGTCGAACCGGATCTCGCCACGCAGCGGTTGCGGCAGTGCATGCGGCTGGGCCGGCGCGCGGATCTCGATGTCTTCCTGCAACAGTTCGCCGATGCGGCCCATGCCGCCGGCCGCGCGCTGCAGCTCGTTCCATACTTCGGCCAGCGCGCCCACCGAACCGCCGCCGATCAATGCATACAGCACGAACTGACCCAGCGTGCCGGCGCTGAGGCGGCCGTCGATGACGTCGTGCGCGCCCAGCCACAGCACACCGACGATGGCGCCGAACACCAGCAGGATGGCGCTGGCGGTGACCAGCGACTGTGCACCGATGCGGCGGCGGGCGGCGCCGATGGCGTCACCGAGCGCCTTGTCGAAGCGACCGCGTTCGTATGGTTCGCGTGCATGTGCCTGCACCGTGCGCACCGCGCCCAGCGTCTCGCTGGCCAGGCTGTTGGCATCGGCGATGCGGTCCTGGCTGTTGCGCGCGACCGTGCGCAGCTTGCGCGCACCGATGATGATCGGCAGCACCGCCAGTGGAATGCCGAGCAGCGACCATGCGGCCAGCCGCGGGCTGGTGACGAACAGCATCGCCAGGCTGCCGATGACAGTGACCGTGCTGCGCAATGCTACGGACATGGTCGAGCCGACCACGCTGCGCAGCAGTTCGGTGTCCGCGGTCAGGCGCGAGACCAGTTCGCCGCTGCGGCTGCGGTCGTGGAAGCCGGCGCCCAGCTGGATCAGGTGGGCATACAGCTGGCTGCGCAGGTCGGCCACGACTTTTTCGCCGAGCAGCGACACGAAGTAGAAACGCGCGGCCGTGCCCAACGCCATCACGACCGCCACCAGCATCAGCAGGGCGAAGGCGCGGTTGATCTGGCCGCCACTGCTGAAACCATGATCGATCATCTGCTTCACCGCCGGCGGCAGGCTCAGCGTGGCGGCCGAAGACACCGCCAGGGCCAGCAGCCAGGCGGTGAACAGCCCGCTATGGCGGCGCACGAATGGCCACAGCGTGCGCAGGCTGCCGAGGCGCCGCAGCGGCGGGGTCGAAGCGGGGGCGTCGTCCTTGTCAGTCATCCTGGTCGTCGTCTTCTATGCGGATACGGTCACGGGTGGCGTCGCGCAGGCGGATTTTCAATGCGTCGACCTGATCGGCAGGCAATTCGATCCGCAGGCACACGCCATGGGCATCGAACTGTTCATCGCGCTTTTCGGCACCGAAGGCGGGCAGGGTGGCGTGCAGGGTACCCAGATCCTCGAAGCCGGCCAGCAGCTGCAGCCGGGCCATCACTAGCAGCGGTAGGCGCGGCGCGGTACGCAGGCACTCGGCGGCGGCGCCACCGTAGGCGCGTACAAGGCCACCGGCGCCGAGCTTGATACCGCCGAACCAGCGGGTCACCACCACCATCACCCGGTCGAAACCCTGGCCGTCGATCGCCGCCAGGATCGGACGTCCAGCCGTGCCGGCCGGCTCGCCATCGTCGCTGGAGCGATAGTCCTGCCCGTGCCGGTAGGCCCAGCAGTTGTGGGTGGCATCGGCCACCGCGACCTGCTGCAGGAACGCCATGGCCGCTGCGGCGCCTTCGATCGGCGCGGCATGGGCGATGAAACGGCTGTGTTTGACTTCCAGCGTGTGGCTGACCGGCTGGGCGAGAGTATCGAGCATTCCCGCCATTCTACGGGGTTGCCAGGTATTCCCGTCCGCTTCAGTCGTCCAGCAGTGGGCGCAGGTCGCGTGGCAGGCGCGCTTCCGGGTACTGCTGCATGTAACGCTCCAGGCTGGCACGGGCCAGATCGCGCTGGCCGTCGTCGCGTCGTGTACGGATTTTCTGCAGCCACTGCCGACGCGGCAGTCGTGCGTCGGCGTCCACCTCGGCCTGCACGGCGTCCGCGCTCAGGCCCGCATCGGTGCTGCGGCGCATGATGCCTGGTGCGGAACGGCTGGGAGCCTCACGCTTCATCGAGGTGATTTCTACCCGGTCCAGCGCCTGCGCCCGCTCGACTTCGGCGGCATTCGCTGCCGGTGCTGCGGCCGTGCGTGCTTTCAGCGCCCCGGACGCTACCGGCGCGAATGCCGGTGCCGGTGCCGAGTAGGCGGCGGGTGCCGGTGGCGCAGGCGGCGCCGCTGCCGGCGCTGCGGCCGGAGCGGGCGGAAGGGCCGCAAAGGAGGTATCGGCGGCGGCATCTGCAGCCATCGATCGTGTAGCCTGGGCCGGCGCGTCAGCGGACTCGGCCGGCGCAGGCTTGCGCGTGCGCGCGATGACCGGTGCCGGTGCCGGGGCAGCGGCAACAGGGCCTGCCTCGGGCGCTGCGGGCGCAGCAGCCGGTTCCGCAGCCGCCACCGCGCTGTCGGCTGCACTGCTGTCACCGGCCTGATCGGCAGCCGCAACGTCTTCTGCCGCAGCCGGTGCCGCAGCAACAGCGGCCTCACCGGCCGGAACCGGCGGCGGTTCCGGACGCAGCTGCCAGGCGATGCCAATGGCGAACACCATCGAGGCGGCGATGCCGAACACCGCCGGCCAACGCGGGCGTGTGCGCTGCGTGCGCGGCGCCTCGGGAGAGGCGACCGCATCGGCAGCCGGAGCGTCCACGGCAGCGCGGGCCGCGGCCAGGATGGCGGCGTCCAGTGCGGCGGTCGGTGCCTGCTCGGCGCGACGGCCGAGCAGCCGGGCCAGCTCGCGTTCTTCCGGCGTCAGCGGTTCGTCTCGGTTCATGCGTTCAATCCCGCACGCAGCTTGTCCATCGCATAGCGCAGCCGCGATTTCACGGTTTCCCGGCCTACGCCGGTGATCTGGCCGATCTCCTCCAGGCTCAGTTCCTGATCCAGCCGCAGTTGCAGCACCTCGCGCTGCTCCGGCGGCAGTTGTTCCATCGCCAGCTGGATGCGGCGACGTTGTTCGAATTCGGAAAGCTCACCTTCCGGGGTCTGCCCATCCTCGATCGCGGCCAGGCGCAGATCGGCGTCGGCCGGCGCGGCGGGGCGATGACGGGCGGCACGCCAATGGTCATTCAGGCGGTTGTGCGCAATGCGGAACAACCAGGTGCTGAACGCCGCCTCGGGCTGCCAGCCGGCGCGGGCGCTGATCACCCGCTGCCAGACGTCCTGGAAGATCTCCTCGGCCAGCGCGTTGTCGCGCAGTTGCCGCAGCAGGAAGCCGAACAGGCGCTTGCGATGGCGCGCATACAGGCTTTCGAATGCGCGCAGGTCGCCACCGGCCCAGGCCAGCATCAAGGCTTCATCGGTTGGCAGTGCGCTGGCTTCCACGGCGTACAGGGTAAGGCCTGCAGGCGATGGCGCATAGCCGGTGGCGGGGGCGGGCAGGGCGAGGGTCATGGCTCGGAAGGGGCTACGGACAGCAGGAAAAACGTACGGGCGCACGATTCGGGGTTTACGGGCTTCCATTGCCCCCCGGGTGGCGCGCTATGCTCGGCGGCTCAGGGGAGGCGACGCACCGACGGCGCCAAGAGATTGTCATTTGTCCACGCATGCTGAACCGGCGGAAGAGCCACCACACGAGGCCGTGCTGAGCACGGCGCTGGTGCGCGCGTTGCATGCGCTTTTGCCGGAAACGGCCGTGGTCCGCGTCGGCTGGGACGACCCGCAGCTCGGTCGTGGCCAGGGGGGCTGGCCGACAGCGGCTGCCGGAGGTGATGCGGCGGCACCCGGCGCGGGCGATGGCCAGCACGGCTGGGAACATGATGGTGCGCGCCTGCTGTTGTCGGTCAAAGGCGCAGTGCCTTCGCCGGCATGGTGGGGCGTTGCCCGGCAGGCGATGGAGCTGGCGCTGCAGCGCGGCCGCCAGGCCGGCCAGATCAAGGCACTGGAAGAGGCCGAGCGGTTGCAGCAGGCCCTGTTCCAGATTGCAGACCTGGCCGGTGCCGACCTTGAAATGCCCGAGATGCTGCGCCACGTGCATGGTGTGCTGGGCACGCTGATGTATGCCGAGAACTGCTACATCGTCGAATACGACGATGTGCGCGACCAGATCCGGTTCCTGTACTTCGCCGATCAGGTCGATGACTTCGTCGCCGACCCCACGCAGAGCCATGACGCCAGCGAGATGCCGCGCAGCCTTACCGTGGCGCTGCTGCGCCATGGCAAACCGCTCAGTGGTCCCTCGCGCAAACTGCTGGCGCAGGTGATGGAACAGGAGCACGACCCGCAGCGTGGGCCGGAAAGCCTGGACTGGCTGGGCGTGCCGATGCTGCGCGATGGCCGTGTATGCGGTGCCATCGTGGTTCAGAGCTATGAACAGGCGGCCCGCTATGGCGAGGCCGAGCGCGCATTGCTGGGTTTCGTTGCGCAGCATGTGCAGACCGCGATGGACCGGCGCCAGGCGCAGGTGCGGCTGGAGCAGCAGGTAGAGCGGCGTACCCAGGAACTGCAGCGCGCCAACCACAGCCTGCAGGACGAAGTAACCGAGCGGCGTCGCGCCGAACAGCTGCAGACCGCGCTCTACAACATTGCCGAGATGGCGATGTCGGCCGACAGCCTGGCCCAGTTCTACGGACAGGTGCATGGCGTGGTTGGGCGCCTGCTCGACGCACGCAATTTCTACATCGCCCTGGTCAACCCGGCCGGCAACGGCCTGGATTTCGTGTATTCGGTGGACGAGCACAATGCCAGTCGCGCTCCACGGCCCTTCAGCCGGGGCCTGACCGAATACGTGGTGCGCAACCGGCGCCCGCTGCTGGCCTCGCGCGCGCAGATCGATGCACTGCTGGCCAGTGGCGAGGTGCGTGAATCCGGTGCGCGTTCGCACTGCTGGCTGGGCGTACCACTGCTGCGCGACGACGAAGTGGTCGGCGCGATCGTGGTGCAGAGCTACAGCGAGAACAGCATTTTCAGCGTGCATGACCAGCGCCTGCTGACCTTCGTTGCGCAGAACATCGGTACCGGCCTGGCCCGTCAGCGCGACCAGCAACGGCTGCGCTCGGCGCATGCCGAACTGGAAAAGCGCGTGGAAGAACGTACCCGCGAGCTGGCCGAGGTCAACGAGAAGTTGCTCGGGCAGATTGGTGAACGCCTGCGGGCCGAGCAACGCCTGACCCACCAGGCCATGCACGATGCGCTGACCGGCCTGCCCAACCGCCTGCATTTGCTTGATCGCCTGCAGGATTCGCTGGCGCTGGCCAAGCGTGATGGTGGGCCGGTGTTCGCTGTGCTGTTCCTCGACCTGGACCGCTTCAAGCTGGTCAACGACAGTATCGGCCACGCTGCTGGTGACCGCATGCTGGTGGAAGTGGCCAAGCGCATCGTATCGATGGCTGGCGCCGAGGACGTCGTGGCGCGGCTGGGCGGTGATGAATTCGCGGTGCTGCTGCAATGCCCGCAGGGCCTGGCACAGGCGCTGGACTTTGGCCAGCGCCTGCTGCTGGCGCTGCAGGAATCGATGTGGATCGCCGGGCGCGAACTGTTCCCGTCCGGCAGCCTGGGCATCGCCCTGTGGAACCCGCGCTACCGCACCGGCGAAGAGCTGCTGCGCGACGCTGACGCGGCCATGTACCGGGCCAAGGCGCAGGGTCATGACCGCTGCGCGATCTTCGACGAAGACATGCGCGAGCAGGCCATGCGCAGCCTCGACCTGGAGGCCGACCTGCGTCGTGCGATCAACAACCGCGATTTCGTGCCGTTCTACCAGCCGATCGTGCGCCTGTCCGATGGCGAGGTGGTGGGCCACGAGGCGCTGCTGCGCTGGCAGCATGAGCGCCGCGGCCTGCTGCTGCCGGGCGCGTTCCTGGAGCTGGGTGAAGAGAGTGGCCTGATCGAACAGGTCGACTGGCTGATCTACGAGCAGGTCATCGCAGGGTTGGCGCAGGGGGGCGAAGGCTACGTCTCGGTGAACGTCTCACCCCGGCATTTCCGCTCCGCCGAATTCAGTGACCGCCTGTTCGGCCTGCTCGACAGCTGCGGTGCCGATCCGCGCCGGCTGCGCCTGGAGATCACCGAGGTGGCGCTGCTGGACGATGGCCCGCACACGCTGCGCATCCTGCAGGGGCTGCGCGAGCGCGGCATCCAGGTGCAGCTGGACGATTTCGGTACCGGCTTCTCCGCGCTGTCCTACCTGCACCGCTTCCCGATCAGTACGCTGAAGATCGACCAGAGCTTCATCGCCGGCCTGCATGGACCGGAAGTGCAGAGCACGCGCGCGCTGGTCGAAGGCGTACTGTCGCTGGCGCGCACGCTGGGCATCGAGACCATCGGTGAAGGCATCGAGACCGAGGCGCAGCGGCAGACCCTGCGCGAACTGGGCTGCGATTACGGCCAAGGCTATCTGCTGGGGCGGCCTGCCCCGTGGTCGCACGCGGCGGCCTGAGCCACCGCGTGCGGCTGCATCAACGCAGGGCGGCCCGGCGCTTCTCGTCGATCCACTTCGAGGCCTGGGCCGGCTGGTAGTTCTTCATCCACTCCAGCATCGCTTCGATGTCCGAGCCGTACCACAGGTCCTGGCGCTGGTCCGGGTGCAGGAAGCGCTCTTCCACCATGCGATCGATCATGCCGATCAGCGGGGCGTAGAAACCTTCCACATCGAGGAAGGCGCACGGCTTGTTGCCGATGCCCAGCTGGCGCCAGGTCAGCATCTCGAAGATCTCTTCCATGGTGCCGAAGCCGCCGGGCAGGGTGACGAAGCCATCGGCGAGGTCGAACATGCGCGACTTGCGCTCATGCATCGAACCGACGATCTCCAGTTCGGTCAGGCCGCGGTGGGCCACTTCCCAGTCGGCCAGCTGACGCGGGATCACGCCGGTCACTTCGCCGCCAGCGGCAAGCACGGCATTGGCCACGGTTCCCATCAGGCCGACGTTGCCCCCGCCATACACCAGGCGCAGGCCGTCGCGGGCGATGCGGTCGCCCAGTGCAATGGCGCGTTCGGTATAGGCCGGCTTGCTGCCAGCGTTGGAACCACAGTACACACAGATCGATTTCATGGATCTTCCTGTCTCTTGGCCGGAAACGAAAACGCCCCGTCGCCGACCGCAGGGCGGTCAGGGACGGGGTGCCCAAGGATTATGAGGCCTTGAGAGGCCTTCTGTAGAGCCGAGCCGCGCTCGGCTGCTCTTCGTTCAGATCGCGGCAAAGGCGCCAGCCGAGCATGGGCTATGCCGGTCGTCCTGACCGGCACCCTTCGGGCCGTCGCCAGCGACGTTGGCAGCGGCTCCTGCCGCTGCCTTCGGCTCTACCGAAGCGGGGGTTTACGCCGCTGCCGCCTGCTCGCGGCGCGGGCCTTCACGCAGGGCGCGGCCGACCATGCCCACCAGCAGGTCCAGCTCTTCGCTGTCCATGCCGAAGTGCGGGGTGAAGCGCAGCGAGTTCTCGCCACCGTGGATCACGTTGATGCCGTGCTGGCGCAGCCATTCCTCGGTGGAATTGGCGCCGTAGCACTTGAACTGCGGGGCCAGCTCGCAGGAGAACAGCAGGCCGGTGCCCTGCACCTTGGTGATCAGCCCGCCCAGCTCGTTCTTCAGCTGTTCCAGCTTACGCACGGCCTCGGCACCGCGTTCGGCAATGTTGGCACGCACCTGCGGGGTCAGCTGGGCCAGGGTGGCGCAGGCCACGTCCAGCGCACGCGGGTTGCTGGTCATGGTGTTGCCGTAGATGCCCTTGCGGTACAGCTGCGCGGCATGCTCGGTTACCGCCAGCACGGACAGCGGGTACTGCGCGGCGTTGAGCGCCTTGGAATAGGTCTCCATGTCCGGCGGGTCCAGGCCTTCGAAGCCCGGGTAGTCCACCACCGAGAGCACGCCATGCGCGCGCAGGCCGGCCTGGATCGAGTCGAGCAGCAGCAGGCTGCCATGGGCACGGGTCAGTTCACGGGCCACGGCATAGAACGACGGCGGCACCGAGCGGCCGGGGTCGCCTTCGCCCATCACCGGCTCCAGGAACACCGCTTCGATGAACCACTGGTTGCGTGCGGCATCCTCGAACACCTTGCGCAGGCCGGCCTCGTCGTACGGCGCCACGGTGATCACCGAGTCCTCGCCGCGATAGCTGGCCAGGTGCTGCATGTAGCTCTTGCGGCTGGAATCGGAATACAGCGCCGGGCGGTCGGTACGGCCGTGGAAGCTGCCCTTGACCACCACGCGCTTGATCGCGGCGCCGGCGTGGCGCGCGCCGGGGTCGGTCTGCAGCTTGGCGTTGACGTCGGCGATGCGGGCGGCCAGGCCGACGGCCTCGGAACCGGAATTCAGGCACATGAAACGGGCGAACGGGCAGCCGCCACGGCGGTGGCCGATCTCGGCGCGCAGGGCGGTGATGAAGCGCTGCTGCGACAGGCTGGGGGTCATGATGTTGGCCATCACCTGCGGGCGGGCCATCGCCTCCAGCACGGCATCCGGGGTGTGCCCGAAGCCGAGCATGCCGTAGCCGCCGGCGTCGTACAGCACGGCGCCCTTCAGGGTGACCACCCACGGGCCGCGCGCGGCCAGTGCCACGTACGGGGTCACCGCGTCATCGGCATAGAAATTGACGAAACCGTCCTGCATCGCGTCGATCTGCGCCTGTTCGTCCTGCGCCAGCAGCGGCCCCAGGTCGGCCTGCACGCGCGCGAATTCCTCGGCGGCGGCATCCACCGCAGCGATCAGCTGCGGGTGGTTGGCGGACAGGGTGGTCAGGGTGGCATCGTCCAGACCGGAGGTGAGGCGGGTGCCGGGCTGGTTGCGCAGGGGGGCGAGGCGTTCGATGAAGCTCATTGCAGATCTCCTGAAACAAAGGGTCGCACGGGTCTTCAAAAGCAAAACGCGCGTCATCACGCGCGCTTGGGGGCAGGCTCGTGCAGCGGACTTCCGGCTCGATGCTAGCACTTGTTTTTTTGCGCGATAACCCCGCAGAAACCTGCTGCATAGCAGCATTTTGCGCGACGTTCGCCGCGAAGCGCGCCGGCTCGCAGACGCTGGACGTACAATGCGCGCCATTGTCGACCTGTTGCCGCCCACTGCCTTGAAGAAGTCCAATTTCCACTACGACCTGCCGGCTGAACTGATCGCGCAGGCACCCTTGGCCGAACGTTCCGCCAGCCGCCTGCTGCTGGTCCCGCCGGCGCCCGATGGCTTCACCGATCTGCAGGTGCGTGATCTGCCATCCCTGCTGCAGCCGGGCGATCTGCTGGTGTTCAACGACACCCGGGTGATCCCGGCGCGCCTGTTCGGGCAGAAGGCCAGCGGTGGCCGCGTGGAGATCCTGATCGAACGCCTGCTCGGCGGCCAGCAGGCCCGTGCCCAGGTCGGCGCCAGCAAGTCGCCAAAGGCCGGCAGCCGCATCGCGCTGGATGCCGGTGGCGAAGCCGAGGTGCTGGGCCGCGATGGCGAGTTCTACGTCCTGCAGTTCCATGTGCCGGAATCGCTGGAACAGTGGCTGCTGCATGCCGGCCGGCTGCCGCTGCCGCCGTACATCCAGCGCGAGCCGGGCGTGGACGACCGCGAGCGCTACCAGACCGTGTTCGCGCGCGAAGTGGGCGCGGTGGCGGCGCCGACCGCCGGCCTGCATTTCGACGAACCGCTGCTGGCCGCGCTGAAGGACAAGGGTGTGGACTTCGGCCATGTCACTCTGCACGTCGGCGCGGGCACCTTCCAGCCGGTGCGCGCCGATGACCTGAAGGATCACGTGATGCACCGCGAGTGGCTGAACGTGGGCGCGGAGCTGGTGCAGCAGGTACGGCGCACGCGCGCGGCCGGCGGCCGGGTGATCGGCGTCGGCACCACCGTGGTACGCGCGCTGGAAAGCGCGATGCGCGATGGCGAGCTGCTGCCGTTCGCCGGTGAAACGCAGATCTTCATCACCCCGGGCTACCGCATCCGCAGCGTCGACGCGATGGTGACCAACTTCCACCTGCCGGAAAGCACGCTGCTGATGATGATCTCCGCGTTCGCCGGCAAGGAAAGGGTATTCGAGGCGTACCAGCACGCGATCGAGAAGCGCTACCGCTTCTTCAGCTACGGCGACGCCATGCTGCTGTTCCCGCAAGCGGGGTAGGGCGCTGACCTCTGCCTGCTTGTGGTGGGTGCGCACCGTTGGTGCGCACTTGCAGGTGCCTGGAGACCAGGAAAGCCACGCATGGCGTGGCTATACTGCCGTGCCGTTCAGGCCTGAATGGGCGGTCGAGCCGGTTTTGGGAGACAATGAGCGACTATTTGCCTGAACGACCGCTCCATGTCCCGATTGCAGTTCCAGCTCCAGACCCGCGACGGCCGTGCCCGCCGTGGCCGCCTGACCTTCCCGCGTGGCACGGTGGAAACGCCGGCGTTCATGCCGGTGGGGACCTATGGCTCGGTCAAGGGCATCCTGCCGGACCAGGTGCGCGCGCTGGGCGCCGAGATCATCCTCGGCAACACCTTCCACCTGTACCTGCGCCCGGGCCTGGACATCATCGCCGACCACGGCGGCCTGCACGGCTTCTGCCGCTGGGATGGCCCGATCCTGACCGACTCCGGTGGCTTCCAGGTGTTCTCGCTGGCCCACCGGCGCAAGATCACCGAGCAGGGCGTGACCTTCGCCTCGCCCGCCGACGGCGCTCGCGTGTTCCTGGGCCCGGAGGAGAGCATGAAGATCCAGAAGGTGCTCGATTCGGACGTGGTGATGATCTTCGACGAGTGCACCCCGTACCCGGCCACCGAAGACGTCGCCCGCCGTTCCATGGAACTGAGCCTGCGCTGGGCGCAGCGCAGCCGCAACGCGCATGACGAGCTGGGCAACGACGCGGCCCTGTTCGGCATCGTCCAGGGTGGCGTGCACACCGACCTGCGCAGCCGCTCGGCCGAGGCCCTGCAGGCGATCGGCTTCGACGGTTACGCCATCGGCGGCCTCGCCGTGGGCGAGCCGGAGCACGAGCGCAATGCCATGCTCGACCACCTGGACCCGGAGCTGCCGGGTGACCGCCCGCGCTACCTGATGGGCGTGGGCCGGCCGGAAGACCTGGTCGAGGGTGTCGCACGTGGCGTGGACATGTTCGATTGCGTGATGCCCACCCGCAACGCGCGCAACGGTCACTATTTCACCTCGTTCGGCACCGTCCGCATCCGCAACTCGCAGTACGCGCGCGACATGGATCCGATCGAGCCCGGCTGCGGCTGCGTGGCCTGCACCGGTGGCTACACCCGTTCCTACCTGCGCCACCTGGACCGCTGCAACGAGATGCTGGCGCCGATGCTGGGTACCCTGCACAACCTGTTCTATTACGAAAAGCTGATGGCCGACATCCGTGCGGCCATCGAAGCGGGAACCTTCCTGGCCTTCCGTGAGTCTTTCTACGCGGCACGCGGGGCGGTCGCGCCGCCCCTGTAAACCGAGTACCCCCTGCCAAACGGCCCAAGGACGAACGCCCGGGGCCGTGGCATACTTCAAGGCTGACCCAGATCCGCGGTCGACACCCCGTGCCCGTGAAAGGGCCGGAGCGCCGCCCAACCAAAGGACCAACGATGAACCTGCTTGCTTTCCTGATTCCCGCCGCCCACGCCCAGGCCGCCGGCGGCCAACCGCAGGGCATGGGCCTGACCACGCTGCTGTTCCCGGTCATCCTGATCGCCATCATGTACTTCCTGATGATCCGCCCGCAGATGAAGCGGCAGAAGGAGCACAAGGCCATGCTGGAGAAGATCAAGCGTGGCGATGAAGTGCTGACCAATGGCGGCATCGCCGGCATCGTCACCGACATCGGCGACAACTTCATCACCATCGAAGTGGCTGACAACGTGCGCATCCGCGTGCAGAAGGGCGCTGTCGGCAACGTGCTGCCGGCCGGTACCCTGAAGTCGGCCCAGTAAGCCACTCCCTTTCCGATGCACAACCGCGGCGCCGGGGATGGCGCCGCGCGGGACCCAAGCAATGCTCGAATTTCCACGCTGGAAGTACGTCGTCATCCTGATCGTACTGGCGCTCAGCGCGCTGTACGCGCTGCCCAACATCTACCAGAAGGACCCGGCCGTCCAGATCACCGCCAACCGTGGCGGACAGGTCGACGACGCGCTGCGCGACCGTGTGCTGGCCGACCTGAAAAAGGCCGGTGTGGACGCCCTCGGTGCCGAGAAGGAAGGGGAGAGCCTGATCGTCCGCCTGCCGGACCTGAAGGCGCAGTCCGCTGCCAGCGACGCCCTGCGTGACACCGTCGGCGAGAAGTACACCGTGGCCCTGAACCTGGCCTCGACCGTGCCGGACTGGCTGGCCAACCTCGGCGGTCGCCCGATGGTGCTGGGCCTGGACCTGCAGGGCGGCGTGCACTTCGTGCTGCAGGTCGACCAGAAGGCCGCGCTCGACAAGCGCCTGGATGCCTACACCGAAGACGTGCGCAGCACCCTGCGCGACGCCCGCATTCCGTACCAGTCGGTGGAACGCCGTGCTGACAACAGTATCGTGGCCAACCTGAGCCCGTCCGCCGGTGACGACGCCGCGCAGCGTGCCCGCACTGCCCTGGTCAAGGCGCAGCCGACCCTCGGCTACGACGTCAGTGGCAATCGCATCACGGTGACCGTGCCGGAAACCGAGATCACCCAGATCGCCAACGGCGCCATCGAGCAGAACATCAACACCCTGCGCAACCGCGTGAACCAGCTGGGCGTGGCCGAGCCGATCATCCAGCGCCAGGGTGCCGACCGCGTGGTCGTGCAGCTGCCGGGCGTGCAGGACACGGCCGAAGCCAAGCGCATGATCGGCGCCACCGCTACCCTCGAGTACCGCGCGGTGGTTGACGGCAATGCACAGGACGCCATCAACTCCGGCCGCATTCCGCCGGAAGCGAAGGTCTACCAGCGTCGTGATGGCGGTGGTCCGGTCCTGCTGAACAAGCGCGTGATCGTCACCGGTGACCAGATGGTCGGCGCGCAGGCGGTGACCGATTCGAACAGCGGCTCTCCGGCGGTCAGCGTGACGCTGAACAATGTCGGCGGCCAGCGCATGTTCGACTTCACCAGCGCCAACGTGAACAAGCCGATGGCGGTGGTCTACACCGAGCGCGTGCCGACCGTGACCGTTGTCGACGGCCAGGAAGTGCGTGGCTTCAAGGTCAACGAGGAAGTGATCTCGGTGGCCAACATCAACGGCGTGTTCGGCAAGAACTTCCAGACCACCGGCCTTCAGAAGAAGGAAGCCGAGGACCTGGCCAAGCTGCTGAAGTCCGGCTCGCTGGCCGCGCCGATGGACTTCGTCGAAGAGCGCGTGGTCGGCCCGAGCCTGGGTGCCGAGAACGTCAAGAACGGTATGCGCGCGGTGGTGTTCGCATTCCTGTTCACCCTGGTGTTCTTCAGCGTCTACTACCGCATGTTCGGCGTGATCACCTCGATCGCGATGCTGTTCAACCTGCTGATCGTGGTGGCGGTGATGTCGCTGTTCGGCGCGACCATGACCCTGCCGGGCTTTGCCGGCCTGGCGTTGTCGGTCGGCCTGTCAGTGGACGCCAACGTGCTGATCAACGAGCGTATCCGTGAAGAACTGCGTGCCGGCGTGCCGGGCAAAACCGCGATCGTGACCGGTTACGAGCGTGCTTCGGGCACCATCCTCGACGCCAACCTGACCGGCCTGATCGTCGGTGTGGCGCTGTTTGCATTCGGTACCGGTCCGCTGAAGGGCTTCGCGCTGACCATGATCATCGGTATTTTCGCCTCCATGTTCACCGCGATCACCGTGTCGCGTGCGCTGGCGACGCTGATCTACGGCCGTCGCAAGAAGCTCCAGAACGTGGCCATCTGACGGGACGACACGCACAATGAAACTGTTTCCGCTGCACATCCTCCCGAACGACACCAAGATCGACTTCATGCGCTGGCGCCATGTCGCCATGGCAGTCACCATCGTGGTGTTCCTGGCGTCGATCAGCATCATCGCGTTCAAGGGCTTCAACTACGCGTTGGACTTCACCGGCGGCACCCTGATCGAAGCCCGCTTCGACAAGGCGGTGGACGTCGAGCAGGTCCGCACCAAGCTCGAGCAGAATGGCTTCGACGGCGCTCAGGTACAGAGCGTCGGTGGCAACACCGACCTGCTGATCCGCCTGGCGCCACACGGCGAGCATGCTCCGGGCACGGGTGCTGCCGCCACCGAAGACAAGGCTACCGCTGCCGCTGTAGTGAAGGCACTGTCCACGGCTGATAATCAGGCAACCGTACTGCGCAACGAGTTCGTCGGCCCGCAGATCGGCAAGGACCTGGCGATGAATGGCCTGTACGCCACCATCTTCATGCTGGCCGGCTTCCTGATCTACATCGCCGTGCGCTTCGAATGGAAGTTCGCGGTCACCGCCAGCATCGTGGCCATGTTCGACCTGATCGTGACGGTGGCTTATGTGTCCCTGCTGGGCCGTGAGTTCGACCTGACCGTGCTGGCCGGCCTGCTGTCGGTGATGGGCTTTGCGATCAACGACATCATCGTGGTCTTCGACCGCGTCCGCGAGAACTTCCGCAGCCTGCGCGTGGACTCGATGGAAGTGCTGAACCGTTCGATCAACCAGACGCTGTCGCGTACGGTGATCACCGCGGTGATGTTCTTCCTGTCGGCACTGGCCCTGTACATGTACGGCGGCAGCTCGATGGAAGGCCTGGCCGAGACGCACATGATCGGTGCGGTGATCGTGGTGCTGTCCTCGATCCTGGTGGCGGTGCCGATGCTGACGATCGGTTTCCTGCGCGTGAGCAAGCAGGACCTGCTGCCGAAGGCGAAGGACGTCGAGGCCCTGGCCCGTCGCCCGTAAGCGTTCCGCTGCACGCAACACGCAGAGAACCCCGCGCAAGCGGGGTTTTTTGTTGGCAGGGCTGGTACGCGTCATCGCATGCGCGCTGTCGCTCCCACGCTTCGCTGCGCGAACCGTGGGCCCCACTTACCAGCTCCCAGACCCCCGCCGCTTCGCGGCCGCCCCCTGACTCAGGGGGCTCTGCCCCAGATCGTTTCCTGCGGCTGTTGGTAGGTGTCTACCTTGGTCGACACACCTGTCAGATATCGAATGAGTCATCCACGCATGGCGTGGATCTACCGTGTCGACCAAGGTCGACACCCACCAGAGCAGAATGCCGTCCTGACAGATCGCGGAAGTCTGTTGAAGGCGGGGTGGGTCCGGTTGAGGGGGCGTGAGCCGCATGGATGCGGCGACCGAGCTTACATGGACGTACTTGCAGCGTCCCCCTCAACCGGACCCACCCCCGCCCACCCTCAGGAACCCAGCTTTTGACGTTGCTCTGGCTCTGGCCGTTGCTCAGGCCTCTGCGGGTGCAGGGTGCAACCCTGCAAAAGAAACACCACCCTACGGCAGCGTCGGTTGTGCATTCGGCCCCCGCGCACTACGATCCTGCGGTTCGCGCGCGCATGCGCGCACCCATATTCCTGCTGAGCGCCCCGCGCGCCGCATCTGCCAACCCGAGGTATCCATGGTCATCAAACCGCGCGTCCGCGGCTTCATCTGCGTCACCACCCACCCGACCGGCTGCGAGGCCGCGGTCAAGCAGCAGATCGACTACATCCGCGCGCGCCCGCCGATCCAGAACGGCCCCAAGCGCGTGCTGGTGATCGGCGCCTCCACCGGCTACGGCCTCGCTGCGCGCATCACCGCTGCCTTCGGCAGTGGCGCCGCGACCCTCGGCATCTTCTTCGAACGCCCGGGCAGCGAGACCAAGCCGGGTACCGCGGGCTGGTACAACTCGGCCGCGTTCCACAAGTACGCCGACGAAGCCGGCCTGTACGCCAAGAGCATCAACGGCGATGCCTTCTCCGATGAAGTGAAGGCGAAGACCATCGAAATGATCAAGGCCGATCTCGGCCAGGTCGATCAGGTCGTCTACAGCCTGGCTGCGCCGCGCCGCAAGCACCCGAAGACCGGTGAAATCATCAACTCTACGCTGAAGCCGATCGGCGAGCCGATCACGCTGCGTGGCCTGGATACCGACAAGGAAGTGCTGACCGAGACCCATCTGCAGCCGGCCACCCCGGAAGAAGTCGCCGGTACCGTCGCGGTGATGGGCGGTGAGGACTGGCAGATGTGGATCGACGCGCTGGCCGATGCCGGCGTGCTGGCCAACGGCTGCACCACGACCGCCTTCACCTATGTGGGCGAAGAGATCACCCAGGCGATTTACTGGAACGGCTCGATCGGTGCCGCCAAGAAGGACCTGGACACCAAGGTGCTGGGCCTGCGCGAGAAGTTGGCCAAGATTGGTGGTGATGCACGCGTATCGGTGCTGAAGGCGGTGGTGACCCAGGCCAGCTCGGCGATTCCGACCATGCCGCTGTACCTGTCGCTGCTGTTCAAGGTGATGAAGGAAAAGGGCACCCACGAAGGCTGCATCGAGCAGTTGGATGTGCTGTACGACATCCTCTACGGCGGCAAGGCCGACGGCGTGGCGATCGATCGCCTGCGCCACGACCTGGTCGATGGCGAGGGCCATACCGTTGCGCTGGTCGATGAGGAAGGCCGCCTGCGTGCCGACTACAAGGAAATGGCGGCAGACGTGCAGGGCAAGGTGGTTGCGCTGTGGCCGCAGGTGACCAACGAGAACCTGTACGAGATCAGCGATCTGGCCGGTTACAAGGCCGACTTCCTGCGCCTGTTCGGCTTTGGCGTGGAGGGCGTCGACTACGAGGCCGACGTCAACCCGGACGTGAAGATCGACAATCTGGTCGACATGACCTGATCCATGAAAAGGCCGGCGAAAGCCGGCCTTCTCTTTGTGTAGAGCCGAGCCATGCTCGGCTGCTCTTCGCTTGAGTCTCGCAGCCGCGCATCGCTCGGCTCTACAGAGAGGCGTCAACCAAACTCGAACCCCATCTCCGGCAACGCCGGACCGACGAAGTCGCCCTGCACGTAATCCACGCCGGCACTGAACAGCAGGGTCATCGAGTTGGCATCGCTGACGAACTCGGCGATGGTGCGGATGCCGGCTTCCTGCGCGCGCGCGGTGATCTGGCTGATGCGGTCGATGTTTTCCCGGGTGGCGGCCAGATCGCTGGTGAAGCCGCGGTCCAGCTTGAGGAACTGCGGCTGGAAGTGGGCCAGCAGCTGGAACGAGTCCAATCCCGAACCAAACTGCTCCAGGCCGATGCGGCAGCCCAGCGGCGCCACTTCGGCAAGGAACTGCTGCGCACTGCGCAGATGGGTGAACACCTTTGCTTCCGGCGCATGCAGCCACAGCCGTTCGCCGGGCACGCCCTGTGCCTGCAGTTCCCGACGCAGGGTGGCGATCATCTGCGGGTCGTCGAACGACTCTGGCGTCACCTTCACCAGCATCTGCGTGGCATGGCCTTCGCGTGCACGTTGGCCCAGCACAGCGATCGCCCGTGACACCACCCAGCGGTTGATGTCGGCCAGCAGGCCGTGTTCCTCCGCGATGCCCAGGAACGCAGTCGGGCTCAGCAGTTCACCATTGTGCTCAAGGCGCAGGTAGGCCTCATACAGCTCCAGCGACTCCCCCTGCAGGTTCAGCACCGGCTGGTAGTGCAGCTGGAAGCCATCACCGGCCAGTGCTTCACGGATTCGGGTGACCCAGCGCAGCACGCGTTCTTCCTCCACGCGGTCGGCAGCGGCCGGGTCGAAGATGCGGCAGGTGTTGCCCAGTTCGGCGGCGGCCTGCGTGCATTCGCTGGCGCGTGCCAGCACCTGGCCGATGCTGGCGATCTTCTCGCCCACCTGCACGCCACCGATGCTGACCGTTACCGTGGCCGAACGCGCGCCGATGCTGAAGACGTGTGCGGCGTAGGCTTCGCGGATGCGCTCGGCCAGTGCCACGGTCTGCGCGTAGGGCCCGGCCTGCAGCACGGCGAAATTGTGTTCGCCGAAGCGGGCCAGCTGCGCGTCCTCGCCAACCACCTCGGCCAGCAGGGCGGCGAGGGCGCCGATCAGGATGTCGGCCGAGGCCAGGCCGATATCCGGCAGCAGGCGCGCGTAGTGGTCCGGCTCGATCAGCAGCAGGCCGAACTGGCCTTCGCTGCGCCCGGCCTGGGCCACCGCGCTTTCCAGCTGCAGCATGAAGGTCGGTCGGTTGAGCAGGCCGGTGACCTGGTCGCGCTGGCGCAGGTCCTCGACCTCGCGCGCCAGTTCCGGGTCGAATTCCATGCGGCGGCGGAGTACCACCTGCAGGCAGGATTCGCCCTCGTAGGTGGCGGGGGTGAATTCCATCGTTGCCGGGAACGCGCTGCCATCCTCGTGGCGCGCGTCAAGCTGGTACTGCGGCGGCGGCGCCTCGCCACGGCTGAGGCCCTTCAGCAGCTGCTTGAAGCCTTCCACATGCTGGGCGGCGACCATGTCCAGCAGCGAGATGCCTTCGATATCGTCGAAATGCTCGTAGCCGAACATCTCCAGATAGGCGTCGTTGGCGCGGATGTGCATGCCTTCATGCACGTAGGCGATGGGGTCGCGCGAGGAAGCGATCAGGGCATCGCAGCGGCGCTCGGTCTCGCGCATCTGCGCCTCGATGCGGCGCAGGCCACGACGCGCCTGCAGGTCCACCCACTGATCACGGACCACGGCGAGCAGGTGCTCGGAACGCTGGCGCAGGGCGAGGGCACGGATGCCGTGGCTGCTGGCTTGTACCAGCTCGTCCTCGTCGATGCGTTCGGCCAGCAGCACCAGCGGAATGTCCTTGCCGCTGGCAGCAATATGCTGGGCCACCAGTGGCAGTGGGATGCCCTGCGAGGGCGAAGCCAGCACCAGGTCGATGGCCTGGCTGACCAGCACCTGGGACAGCTCGGCAGCATCCTGCGGGCGCCACGGACGCACCGCGATGCCGCTGTTGCGCAGGGTGCTGACGATGGCCTCGGCGTTCTCGCCGCTGTCATCGACGATCAGCAGGCGGATGGTGATGTCGTTCGCGTTCTGCATGCACTGCTCCCCAATCTGCAAATCTAGATACACGATGCGCGCCGAACCGTCCATGCGCGCACCCCTTGCACGCATCGAACGGCGATGTGGTTCACACCACGCCACCGGCCGCGTGGCCGCTGGCCCAGGCCCACTGGAAGTTGTAGCCGCCCAGCCAGCCGGTCACATCCAGCACCTCGCCGACGAAATGCAGGCCGGGTACGCGCTTGGATTCCATCGTCGAAGACGAAACCTCGGCGGTGTCCACGCCGCCGAGCGTGACCTCAGCGGTACGGTAGCCCTCGGTGCCACTGGCCACCAGCGGGAACGCGCCCAGCAGCTGCGCGGCCTGGCGCAGCACCGGCTCGTCCAACTGGCGCACGGGCCGGTCGGGCAGCCAGTGTTCGCACAGCCGCTGTGCCAGCCGCTTCGGCAGTACTTCGCCCAGCACCGTGCGCAGTTCGGCGGCGGGTCGTTCGCGCTTCATCTGGCGCAACCACTCGCCGGCATCCTGGCCGGGCAGCAGGTCCAGCTCCAGCGCATCGCCGGGTTGCCAGAACGAGGAGATCTGCAGGATCGCCGGGCCACTCACGCCGCGATGGGTCAGCAGCATGAAGTTCTGGAAGCTCTTTCCGTTGCAGCGCGCCTCGATCGGCAGGGCGACACCACTCAGATCGGCCAGCCGTTCCTGGTGCTTGCCGCTGAGCGTCAGCGGTACCAGCCCTGCGCGGGTCGGCAGCACCTGGTGGCCGAACTGTCGGGCCACTTCATAACCAAAGCCGGTGGCACCCATGCTGGGAATGGACAGGCCGCCGGTGGCAACCACCAGCGAGGCGCAATGGAACAGGCCATGGGTGGTATGCACGCGGAAGCCATCGCTGCCGTGCTCGATGCGCTGCACGCTGCACTCGGTACGCACCTGCACGCCTGCCGCCTGGCATTCGTCCACCAGCATCTTCACGATCTGCTTGGACGAGACATCGCAGAACAGCTGGCCCAGCTCTTTTTCGTGATACGCGATACCGTGCTTGTGCACCAGCTCGATGAAGTGCCAGGGCGTGTAGCGCGCCAGCGCCGATTTGCAGAAGTGCGGGTTGGCCGACAGGAAGTTGGCCGGAGTGGTACCGGTGTTGGTGAAGTTGCAGCGACCACCGCCGGACATCAGGATCTTCTTGCCGACCTTGTTGGCATGGTCGATCACCTGCACCTGGCGGCCGCGCTGGCCAGCCGTGATTGCGGTCATCAGCCCGGCCGCGCCGGCGCCGATGACCACCACATCGCAACGGATGGTGCTCATGCCTTGGCGCGCTTGCGCCAGTTCGGGATCACGTCGAGCTGGATCTGGTCGTTGAGCAGCTGCACTTCGCCGTCCTGGATCAGCACGCTCCAGCGCATGGCGCGCTGGATCTGCTGGCCCCACAGTTCGACGAAGGCACCATCGAGGTCGACCACCGACAGGTTGTCGAAGCGCGCCAGGCCCTTGCTCTGCTTGCTCCACCAGATGTCCGAAGCGTTGCCGCCGTAGTTCACCACCTGCACCTGGCGGCTGCGGTTGCTGGCCTTGCGGATGCGCGATTCGTCTGGATGGCCCAGGTCGATCCATTGCAGGATGTCGCCGGTGTAGTCGTGCTCCCACAGGTCCGGCTCGTCATCGGTACTCAGGCCGCGGCCGAATTCCAGGCGGTCGCCGGCGTTCAGCGCGAAGGCGAGCAGGCGCACCATCAGGCGATCGTCGGTCTCGGACGGGTGCTGGGCCAGGGTCAGGTTGTGGGTCACGTAGTAGCCGCGATCCATGTCGCTGATCTGCAGTTCGGCCTTGCGGATGGTGGCGGTGAGAGCCATGGGGGGTCCGTGGACTAAAGACGACAATGATAGAGGTTTGCTCCAGGGGTGTCCGTGGCCGGGCTGTCTGTGGCGCGTCAACGTGGCACCCTTTCACTCTTTCCTGCCGCAGGAGTGCCACCGATGACCCTGCCCAGCCGCCTGCAGCTGCCGCCCGGCCACTGGCGCAGCCTGCTTGATGGCCTGTGTGCACGTTTCCCTCGCATCGACCGTGCGCAGTGGCAGGACCGCTTCGCCCGAGGCCGTGTGCAGGATCCGCAGGGCAGGGCACTGGCGCCGGACATGCCCTGGCAGGTGGGGCTGGAAATCCAGTACTTCCGCGAGGTGGCCGACGAGCCGGTGGTTCCCTTCGCCGAGACCATCCTGCATCTGGATGCGCACCTGCTGGTGGCGGACAAGCCGCACTTCCTGCCGGTGACGCCGGCCGGTGGCCATGTGCGCGAAACCCTGCTGGCGCGCCTGGTCGCACGCACCGGCAACACCGAACTGGCGCCGTTGCACCGCTTGGACCGGCTGACCGCCGGCCTGGTGCTGTTCTCGACCCAGGCAGCCACGCGTGATGCCTATCAACGGCTGTTCCGCGAACGGCGCATCGAGAAGACCTATGAGGCGCTGGCACCGGCGCTGCCCGGGCTGGCGTTTCCGTTGCAGCGGGACAGCCGCCTGGTGCCGGGCGAACCGTTCTTCCGCATGGCCGAAGTGCCGGGCGAGCCCAATGCGCGCAGCCGGATCGAGCTGATCGAGGCCGAAGGGCCGGTCTGGCGCTACCGGCTGCTGCCGGAAACCGGCCGCAAGCACCAGCTGCGCGTGCACATGGCGGCGCTGGGCGCGCCGATCGAGGGCGATGACCTGTATCCGCTGCTGAGGCCGCGCCCGGATGAAACGGTCGAGTCGCCCCTGCAGCTGCTGGCGCAGGGGCTGGCCTTCGATGACCCATTGAGCGGGGAGCCCCGGCGGTTCAGCAGCCGGCGCCGCCTGTGCCTGCCCGGCCAGGGCGGGTAGGGCCGTTCAGCGAACCGGGCGTCGGGCCAACCAGCGGTCCAGCTCGGCAGCGAACAGCTGCCGGTCGCGCGGGCCCAGCGGCGGCGGGCCGCCGGTCTGCACCCCGGCGCCGCGCAGCTCCTCCATGAAATTGCGCATCGACAGCCGCTCGGCCATGTTGTTCGGGGTGTACAGCTGGCCGCGCGGGTTCAGCGCCACGGCCTTCTTCTCCAGCACCAGGGCGGCCAACGGGATGTCCTGGGTGACCACCAGGTCTCCGGCGGCGACTCGCTCGACGATGGCGCTGTCGGCCACGTCCAGGCCCTGCGGCACCTGGATCGAGCGCAGCCAGCGCGATGGCGGGGTGCGGATCCACTGATTGGCGACCAGGGTCAGCTCGATCCCAACGCGTTCAGCGGCACGGAACAGGATGTCGCGAATGACGGTGGGGCAGGCATCCGCGTCCACCCAGATGCGGGGCAGGGCGGGTTCAGCTTGGGTTTCAGCTTCAGTCATTTACCCAGTGTAGGGTAGGAAAAACCTGAATGGGGACTCGGAGTTAGGCTTGATCGGCTGCCAAGCCTTGTCACGCCTAGCGGGCAGGGTTTGCCCATGAACGTCCGGGCTATCGCTTTTTGCAGAAAACACGCGTATCGTTCGACCCACTGTGTTTGCTAGGGTCACCGTGAATCGTGGCCTGGTGCAGTTGATCTCACGATCCGCTCATCGATCCGCTTTACCAACGCCTGCAACTCAGTCTCGGCCCCGATACCCGGTGGCTGCGATTTTTTTCAACATGTGTTTCAGGAGTTAGTCAAATGTCTGATCGTCAGACCGGCACCGTCAAGTGGTTCAACGACGCCAAGGGCTTCGGCTTCATCACCCCGGAAAGCGGCCCGGACCTGTTCGTGCACTTCCGTGCCATCCAGGGCACCGGCTTCAAGACCCTGCAGGAAGGCCAGAAGGTTACCTTCATCGCCGTCCAGGGCCAGAAGGGTATGCAGGCTGACCAGGTGCAGGCGGTCTAATCCGTCTGCTACCGTTTGGTAGCCAGAACGCCGGAAGCGAAAGCTTCCGGCGTTTTTTGTTGCCTGCTGTTCTGTAGCGTCGAGCCATGCTCGACTGTCTTTGGAAAGCAGTCGAGCATGGCTCGACGCTACATGGGGCATGCAGCCATCGCGGTACGATGGGGGCCTCCCTAAGGATCATCCCCATGCGCATCGTCCATCACCTGGAAAACTCCCGTTCCCTGCGTGTGCTGTGGATGCTGGAGGAGCTGGGGCTGGACTACGAACTGCGCCGCTATCCGCGCGATCCGAAGACGCTGCTGGCGCCGCCGAAGCTGCGCAACGTGCATCCGCTGGGCAAGTCGCCGGTACTGCAGGATGGCGAGCTGGTACTGGCCGAGTCCGGTGCCATCCTCGACTACCTCGCGGATCGCTATGACACCCAACGCCAGCTGTCGCCGTCACCGATGCCGGCCGATGGCGCCGAGCGCATCGCCTACCGTTATTGGCTGCACTACGCCGAAGGCTCGGCGATGCCGCCGCTGCTGCTGACCCTGGTGATGGGCCGCATCCGCAACGCGCCGATGCCGTTCTTCGCCCGTCCGATCGCGCGCAGTATCGCCGACAAGGCCGAACGTGGCTTCATCGGCCCACAGCGGCGCCTGCACCTGGACTGGATGGAGCGCCGCCTGGCCGAAAGCCCGTGGTTTGCCGGTGAACGCTTCAGCGCGGCCGACATCCAGATGAGCTTCCCGATCCAGGCTGCGGCCGCGCGCGGCGGTGGTCTCGACGACAAGCCGGCACTGCGTGACTTCCTCAAGCGTATCGGTGAGCGACCCGCCTACCAGCGTGCCGAGGCCCACGGCGGCCACCTGCAGGCGCTCAGCGGCAATTGAGGAGGGCGGCCGTCGCCCCCATCTTCAGCACCATGGATACCGACAGCCCCCGTTTCGACAACCGCCTGCTGCAGACCCTGCCGGGCGATCCCGAATCCGGCCCGCGCCGGCGCGAAGTGCTGGGTGCGGCCTGGTCGCCGGTGATGCCGACCCCGGTGACGGCGCCCACGCTGTTGGCCTGGGCAACGGACGTCGCCGCCATGCTTGGTTTCGATACCGCTGAAGTCGAAAGCGAAAGCTTCGCGCAGGTGTTTGGCGGAAACGCACTGTACGCCGGCATGCAGCCTTGGGCGGCCAACTACGGCGGCCATCAGTTTGGTCACTGGGCCGGCCAGCTCGGCGACGGTCGCGCGATCTCGCTGGGTGAACTGGTCGCGCCCGATGGCCTTCATTGGGAGCTGCAGCTGAAGGGGGCGGGGCCCACGCCGTACTCGCGCGGCGCCGATGGTCGCGCGGTACTGCGCTCGTCGATCCGCGAGTTCCTGTGCAGTGAAGCGATGCACCACCTTGGCGTGCCGACCACGCGTGCGCTGTCGCTGGTTGGTACCGGCGACGACGTGGTGCGCGACATGTTCTACGACGGTCATCCGCGTGCAGAGCCCGGCGCCATCGTATGCCGCGTGTCGCCGTCGTTCCTGCGCTTTGGTTCCTTCGAGCTTCCGGCATCGCGCGGGGAAACCGCACTGCTGCAGCAGCTGGTGGGTGCCTGCATCGCCCGCGACTTCCCCGAACTGCAAGGGCAGGGTGAGGCGCTGTATGGCGACTGGTTCGCGCAGATCGCGGTGCGCACCGCCGAGATGATCGCGCACTGGATGCGCGTCGGCTTCGTGCATGGCGTGATGAACACCGACAACCTGTCCGTTCTTGGTCTTACGCTCGACTACGGTCCATATGGCTGGGTCGAGGATTTCGATCCGGACTGGACGCCGAACACCACCGATGCCCAAGGCCGGCGCTATCGTTTCGGCACCCAGCCGCAGGTGGCGTACTGGAACCTGAGCCGATTGGCACAGGCATTGTCACCGTTGTTTGCCGATGTCGAACCGTTGCAGGCTGGATTGGCTGCATACCAGTCCACCTTCGTGGCCTGCACGCGCCGCGATGCCGCAGCCAAACTCGGCCTGGCTGCGGCCGACGATGACGACCTGCAGCTCTACCTGCGCTGGCAGCAGTTGATGCAGGATGGGGGTATGGACATGACCCTGGCCTGGCGTGCGCTGATGCGTATCGATCCGGCGGCACCGGATGTGGCGCTGCTGGATGCGGTGTACTACGACGAGGCGCGCCAGCAGGCGGTGCAGGCGCCGTTGCAGCAGTGGCTGCAGGACTATGCGGTGCGGTTGCAGGCCGATCCGCTGTCGGCCAGCGAACGCCTGGCGAAGATGACAGCGGCCAACCCGCTGTACGTGCTGCGCAACTGGCTGGCCCAGGAAGCCATCGATCGCGCGGAGCAGGGCGACCTCGGCGGTGTTCATGCGTTGCAGGACGTGCTGCGCAATCCATACACCGAGCGTTCCGGTCTGGAACACTTCGCCAGCAAGCGCCCGGCGTGGGCCGACAATCGCGCCGGCTGCTCGATGCTGTCCTGCAGTTCCTGAGGGTGGGTTTCGGCAGGGCTGCGCCCTGCACCTGCAGAGGCCAGGTCAACAGCGAGAGCAAAAGCTGATTCCGTGGTTTGGCGGGGCGGTGTCGGAGTGCGGGGACGCCGCAAGTACGTCCGTGTAGGCTTGGCAGCCGCATCCATGCGGCTGACACCCCGCACTCCGACACCGCCCCACCTCCGACAGATTCCCGCTGCTGTGGGTAGGTGTCGACCTTGGTCGACACGGTAGATCCACGCCATGCGTGGATGCTCTTCGTTCAATTCTCGAAATATTCGATTTCGATGAAGATTCATCCACGCATGGCGTGGATCTACGACAGATCGCAGGAAACTGTCGAAGGCGGGGTGGGTCCGGTTGCGGGGGCGTGAGCCGCATGGATGCGGCGACCGAGCTTACATGGACGTACTTGCAGCGGCCCCCGCAACCGGACCCACCCCGCCATCCCACAGGAAACCCGCTTC